>JAQGOG010000176.1 GCA_028293765.1 Gammaproteobacteria bacterium | reverse complement strand
TTCCGGCGCATGCCGCGGCGAACGTCAACACAGCCGCATAGAACAACAGGATGCTGCCCCGGAACGGCACTCCGTAGATCTGCGTGACGATCACGAGGTAGAGCGAGGTTTGCACGGCTGCGACGAGCAGCGGCGGCAGAAGCTTGCCGAGTGCGATCTCGACCGGTGTGGCCGGCGAGACGAGGGTCTGATCGAAGGTCCCCAGCTCGCGTTCCCGTGCGACCGAGAGCGCAGTGAGCATGAGAGCTACGCCGAGGCTCAGATTGCCGACGAGGTTCGGCAGCATGAACCATTTGTAGTCGAGGTTGGGATTGAACCAGTTGTCGATCACGACTTGCGCGTGTGGCTTCGCAGACGCGCCGCCGACGTTGCCGGCCATTGACGTACCGGCGTCCTGGACGATGGTGCTGACATACTGGGCGGCGATCTGCGCGGCGTTGGAACGCCTGCCGTCAAGCAGCAGCTGCACGGCCGTCGGCCGGCCTGCCGCTACGTCGGCCGAGAAGCCGCTTTGCAGTACCAACAGCCCGATGACATCCTCCTTCTCCATGGGGCTGCGCGCAGCCGCGACGCTTGGATAGAGTGTCAGGCGCTCGAAGCTCGGCGAACCGCGCAATCGCTGCAGCACCTCGAGAGCCGCCGGCCCCCGATCCAGGTCCACGACCCCCAGATCGATGTTTTTCACTTCCATCGTCGCGGCCGCCGAGAAGATGAACAGCTGGATCACCGGCGGCAGTATCAAGGACAGGCGCGCACGCGGGTCGCGCAGCATGTTGATGAGCTCCTTGCGGACGATGGCGAGTAGTCGCTGCAGCATGTGCGTCGATCCTTTCAGTCCACCCGCTTGTGGAGTTTGCGCCAGGTCAGGCCGAAGTACAGGGCTCCGACGGCCAGCATGAACAGCATGTTTGGAATCAGCACCGACCACAGGTCGCCCGCGAGAAACACCGTCTGCAGCGAGACGTTCATGTAGCGCGCCGGGACGATGAACGTGATGAGCTGCAGCCAGCGTGGCATGGAATGGATGTCGAACAGGAAGCCTGAGAGCATCATTGCCGGCAGATAGCCCGTCATGAGCCCGAGTTGGGCCGCGGCGAGTTGCGTGCGCATCGTCACGGAGATCAACAGCCCCTGTCCGAGGGCCGGAACGAGGAAAGTGGCCGAAATGAGGCCGAGCGTCAGGAGCGAGCCCCTTAGCGGAAGCTTGAACAGCAGGAGAGCTGTCATGACGCACACGGCCATCGAGATCATGGCCAGCACGAAGTAAGGCAGTGTCTTGCCGAGCAGAATCTGCCCGCGCGTCAGGGGAGTTGCGTAGAGCGCTTCCAGCGTGCCTCGCTCCCATTCCCTCGCGATGACGAGTGCCGTGAGCAATGTTCCGAGCAGCGTCATGATGACGGTCATCGATCCGGGAATCAGGAACCAGCGGCTCTCGGCGTTGGGATTGAACCAGTATCGGGGCTCGACCGTGATAGGCGTGCTGGCCTCGGCCCCCTGCCGGAGCCCGCGCCCCGTGAGGAATCCGGCCCAGATCGCACTCACGTAACCCCTCACGTAGTTGGCCGTATTCGGTTCCGCGCCATCGACCAGCACCTGAACCTGCGCCATCGTCGCGTCGGAACGCAGGCGCTCGCTGAATTCCGCAGGGATGATGACGACGGCCTTCACCACCTGGTCCTGCAGCAGACGTTTGCCGGCCAGACGATCCGCCGCGTGCACCACGAGGAACCATTTCGAGCTCTCGAGCGAGGCCGCGAAATCACGCCCGTCCTGGCTGCCGTCCTCCCGCACCAGTCCAATCTTGACGACCGTCGTATCGAGCGAGATGCCATACCCGAACAGAAACAGAAACGTCAGCGGCAGCACCACGGCGATGATCCAGCTGGAGGGATCGCGGATGACCTGTTTGGCCTCCTTGAGCATCACGGCCGCAAGTTGCTGCGTCCACGAGCGCCAGCTGCCGTCTGGTTGACGCGGCAAGTCGCTCACGCAGCTTCTCGTTCGATCAACGTGATGAATGCCTCTTCCAGCGTCGGCTCGGTCAATGTTGCGCTCCGCGCGCTTGCCTTCAGATCATCCGGCGTACCTTCCGCGATCTTCCTCCCGCGCCAGATGAGCCCGATCCGGTCGCAATACTCCGCCTCCTCCATGAAGTGCGTCGTCACGACGACCGCCACCCCCTTCGTGGTCAAGGCGTTGATGTGATGCCAGAACTCACGCCGCATCAGCGGATCGACGCCGCTCGTGGGCTCGTCGAGAAACAACACCGCCGGAGCGTGTAGCGTGGCGCAGGCGAGCGCCAACCGCTGTTTGAACCCTAGTGGCAACAGCGAGGCGTTGGACCCCAGGTGCGGCGCAAGCTCGAATGCTTCGACCATGGCGTTGATCCGTTCGCGCTTGCGTTGCCTGTTCAGACCGTAGATGTCGGCAAAGTACGCCAGGTTCTGCGCCACCGACAGATCACCGTAGAGAGAAAACTTCTGTGCCATGTAGCCGAGCCTCGCGCGCGCGCGGCTGGCGGAGTGCAGGAGATTCACGCCCGCGACACTGGCGTCGCCCTCACTGGGCTTGAGAAGCCCGCATAACATGCGGAAGGTCGTCGACTTACCGGCGCCATTCGGACCCAGGAGTCCGTATATCTCACCGGCATGCACTTCGAAGCCGACATGATCCGCCGCGACGAAGTCGCCAAAATGCTTTGTGAGTCCCGTGGCGCGAACGAGCACGCCGTCGTGGGCAGCAGTTTCATGAATCGCCGCCTCGCGCGTGGCGCCCTCATGCGCGGAGCCGCCGTGCCCCGGCGGCTCGCGCGCGGGGGCCCCGTGCGATCGAGCGCTTCCCACTCCCGCAGGCCAACCGCGAGCCAACAGGCTTTCGCTCTTGCGTGCCCCGCCAAGCAACTCGACGTAGGCGTCCTCCAGGCGCGGCGGTACCGCCTCGTAGCCGTTTCCCGAGAACTCGTGCACACCGTCCGCTTTGGCGATGACCCGCACGCTTGCGCCCTGAATCACCGCATCGAGCACGACATCGCGCTCGAGCTCCGCTTCGGCCGTCGGCCGCGCTTTCCCGGCGGCGACTCGGCGCCGAAATACCCGCCCTTGCATCCGGGCGCTCAATTCGCCTGGCGGCCCCTGGTAGAGCAGCTTCCCCCGATCGAGAAGCCAGATGTGCGCGCAGCGCTCGGCCTCTTCGAGGTACGCCGTCGACCACAACACCGTGACGCCGGACGTCACCAGGTCGGTGACCATGCCCCACAACTCCCGTCGCGACAGCGGATCCACGCCGACACCCGGCTCATCGAGCAACAGCAGTTTCGGTCGGCCCAGCAGCGCACAGGCCAGACCGAGTTTCTGCTTCATGCCACCGGACAGTTTGCCGGCGAGCCGCGCGGTGAAAGGCGCGAGGTCAGTGAACTTCAACAGCTCGGCGAAGCGTGCTGCCCGCGTCTCCCGATCGAGGGCACGCAGGTTCGCATAGAGACTCAGGTTGTCGAGCACCGAGAGATCCTCGTACAAGCCGAACCGCTGCGGCATGTAACCCACTTCCGCCTGGGTCGCGCCGCCTTCGGCGCTCGGCTTGCGGCCCAACACCTCGACGCTCCCACCGGTGGGCTCCATCAAACCGGCCAGGAGCCGGATCAATGTCGTCTTGCCCGCGCCGTCCGGACCCAGCAGGCCGAGAATCCGTCCGACGGGCAGTTCCGCGCTGATACCGGCCAGCGCCTGAACGGAGCCGAAGTCCTTGCGCAGCGCAACGACCTTCGCCGCGGCACGCGACTCGGCGAAAACGGGCGGCGCGTTCGCGGCCATCGGACCGGCTCCTAATGACTTACGGAAGCTACCTGGGCTTGCGCTGCAGGAACCTGCACCGTGACCGGCATCCCCTGACGAAAGACGTTATCGGGATCGTTGGCGATGACCCGGATGCGGTAGACGAGATCGTCCCGCACCTGCTCCGTCTGCACCGTCTTGGGGGTGAATTCGGCATCCGGAGCGATGAATCCCACCGTACCGTCGTACTGTTTGCCCGGCATCGAGTCGACCTCGATTTTCACCGGCATGCCTGGCTTGATGAGGCCGAGGCGCGGCTGCGCCACATAAGCCCGGATCCAGACCGGCTCGTTGAGCACGAGCGTGTAGGCGGTCTGGCCGGCCTGAACGATGGCACCGGCTTCACGCGCTCTCACTGAGACGATCCCCCGGCTCGGAGCGAGCAGCGAGGTGTCTTGGAACGCCGTCTTTGCTTTCGCCAGACGTGCCTCGGCCGAGCCCAAAGCAGCTTTCTGCGATTCGATATCCTCCACGCGCGAGCCGTGAACCATGAGATTCGACTGCTCTTTGGCGCCGGCCAACTGTGCGTCGCTTTGACGCACCCGCGCCTCCGCGTCATCGATCTGCTGGCGAGTGACGACGCCTTGGACGACGAGGTTCTGCAGGCGTTCGAGCGTGACGCGCGCATTGACCAGATCGGCGTCTCGCTGCCGGACAGTGGCGCGTGCCTGAGCGATCTCCTCCACACGATAACCGCGCCTGGTCTTATTGAACTGAGCTCGGGCCTGATCGACATCAGCGGAAGCGGCCGCGAGGTCGTTCTCGAACGGCACACGATCCAGTTGTGCGAGCAATGCCCCCGCTTCAACGCGGTCGCCCTCCTGCACCTTCATCTCCGCTATCTTCCCGGTGACGCGGAAGGCGAGTTCCACCTGATGCACGTCCACGTTGCCGGAGAGCGCGAACGCCGCCAGCGGGTCGCTCGCGGAGCGCTCCCGCCAGTAATACCAACCGCCCGCGGCGAGCACCACGACTACAATGGGTAAAAGGAGAACTCGTCGCACGCTCATGTACCGATAGACGGCCGGAAGGCCGCGGATATTGTGCCGTGCGAACGGCGTTTGCCAACGTGTATTTCAGCAGCCGTATGAATTGGTGATGAATTACCCGACTAGCGGCGGTCCCGGGTTCCCAGTCGCCAGAGGTAGAACATCGGCACCCCGGCAACGATGATCAGCAGGGTCACACCCGTGTTCAGCGGATCGGTGACCAGCGCATTCACCACCATCCAGAGGGATGCGAGCAGAAACAGCAAGGGCACGAAGGGGTACCCCCACACCCTGTAAGGCCTGGGAAGATCCGGACGTTTACGCCTCAGAACGAACACACCGGCGACCGCCAGCGCATAGAACGGCCAGATCCCGAGGATGAATTTGTCCGCGAGCTGCGCAAAATCATTTTCCAACACATAGAGGACACCGAGTCCCGTTGCCAGCCAGATGGCCACCGACGGACTCTGGAACCGCGGCGAGACACGCGCCACGCTGCGGAAGAACAGCCCTCGGTCGGCCATCGCGAAGAAGATGCGCGGCCCGGTCATCATGGTGCCGTTGAGGCCGCTGAACGTGGATAAGAGCACGACCGCGGTAATGACTGCCGCACCGATTCCGCCAAACAGCGGAATGCGCTCCGCGGCAGCCGCGGCAATCAACTTGGATGCGGCCATCTCGGGCAGCGGCAGCAGATACATGAACCCCAGGTTGATGACGAGATAGACGAGCATGACGCAGGCGGTGCCGAAGATCAGCGCGAGCGGCAGGGTTCGCTGCGGGTTCTTCACTTCTCCGCCCATGAAGGACAGATCCGCCCAGCCGTCATAAGTCCACATGACGGGAATGAGCGCGGTGGCCAGCAGCGAGAGGTGCACCCCTTCGCCCCATGCAGGCCTGAAATGGGAAGCGCCGGCCGTGCTCGCGGTAAATGCGAGCAATCCGAGGCCCATTACGGCTGCGTACTTCGCGATGGTTGCGACGCTCATGACCGCCGCCGCACGCCGTACGCCGAGATAGTTCATCGCGCCGACGACTACGATGACGCTCGCGGCGACGTAACGCACCTGCAGCGGCGTGAGCGGCACGAAGTATCCGAGGTATTCGGCGAAGATCGTTGATATGGCTCCCAGCGAAGATGCCCTGATCACCGCCAGCTCCGTCCAGCCAAACAGGAAGGCGGGCAAGGGACCGAACGCCTCGAGCAGCCAGGCGAAGATCCCACCAGAGCGCGGCAACGCGCCCGCGAGCTCCGCGATCGTGAGCGCCCCAAAGAGCGCGATCACGCCACCCAACACCCAACACAGAATGACCGCACCGGGCGTGTGCAGTTGCGCGGCGACCGTGGCGGGCACCCTGAAGATCCCGCTTCCGATCGTTACACCGACCAATACAGAGACCGCGCCGACCAACCCGACCGTGCGCGGCATGCGCTCGCCCCACGGGTCGCTGCCGGGAGCGGCCGGACGGTTCGCTTCAGGCATCGAGTACCGCCGCACCCAGATCAGGCTCGGGAGTCGGCTCCGTCTGCACGCAATTGCGCCCGCTGCGCTTTGCCGCGTACAAAGCCAGGTCGGCGCGCTGAAGCATGGTGCTGGGCGTATCCTTACCGGGTACCGAAACGGCCACTCCGATACTGGCGGTGATGCGGCGCCGATCGGCAAACCAACGTGACGTGTCGATCGACTCGATCCGTTCGCGAAAGACCTCCGCCACCCGGCGCCCCTCTTGCAGGTCGGCACCGGGCAGGACGATCAAAAACTCCTCGCCGCCGAGCCGGCCGAAAAATGCGGACTCCCGCACGGCCGACCGCACCGTCGCAGCCACCACCTTCAACACCTCATCGCCGGCCGGATGACCGTGTTGATCGTTGATCGCCTTGAAGTGGTCGATATCGATGATGAGCGTCGCGCAGGCCGATGAGTCGCTCCGCCGCAGCAGCGGGTCCAGCCGGCCGAGCACGGCACGGCGGTTCGGCACTCCCGTGAGCTCGTCCGTCATTGCCAGCATATGCATTTGCAGCGTGCTGCGATGCTGGAAGACAGCCAGCATCGCCAGCAGCAACACCAACAGGACGGCCAGGAGAATGACCGCGGCCTGCAGGTGCCGCACACTGCGCGCCTGCGCGAGAGTCTTCTGGTCGGCCTCGTTCTGACGCTTCAGCGCGGCGTTCTCCTTCTCCTGCGCGGCGGTGTCGAATTCGACTTTGAGCGCCGCGAAGCGCTGGTCGAGCTGATTCTTGAGCAGCTTGTCGGAGGTCTGCTTCGCGTCGGTCTGCCGCTTGTAGGCGGAAGGCCAGTTGCCTGTTTCCGCATAGACCGCGGCGAGCTCGGAGTAGGTCGCATTCAATTCGCCGAGCGCGTCGGCCTGCCTGAGCACCTCCACCGCATCCTCGAGCGCGGCGGTACTTTCAGGCAGACGCAGGAGTTTGTGAAAGGCGATGCCCCGCGCGAGTTGAATTTGCGCACGCAGGCGGGCGTCGGGAGTCTGTTGCTGCAGGACTTGCGCGCTCTTGAGCGTCTCCAGCGCTCCCACCGGATTGCCCGTAGCGTTCTCTACGGCAGCCAACCCGCGCAGTGCGTAGGCTTCACCGCGCGTATAGTTGATCCGCCGGCTGATCTCGAGCGAGCCGGTAAATGCTTGGCGGGCCGCATCCCAGTCGTGGAGGTTCTCGTCCACGCGCCCCAGATTATGGAGCGTCACCGCCTGTTCGCGCTGCAGCCCCGCCTCGCGCTGGGCCTTCAGCGCGCGGGCATAGATGCGGCGCGCCTGGACGTAATCCCCCATGCGGTTGTAGAGAATGGCGATGCTGTTGAGCGTCGTCTGGGCATGCAGCGGCTTTTTGATCCTTTCGAACAGCGCGTCCGCGTGCCGCAGCTCGGACAGGCCAGTGGCATAGTCCCCCTGCACTCCCAGCAGGTAGCCGCGCGAAAACAAGCTCTGCGCCAGCATTTCGTCGTCGTGCTCGCGGGCCGCGATGGACACGGCCTCCTGGTACTGGACCATGGCTTTCGCGTTGTCGCCGCCGGTCTCGAAGATCGCGCCCTGGCAATCCAGCACGCCGGCGCGCAGGGCCTGGCGCCTGACGTGTGGCAGCAGTGCCGTGGCCGCCGCGATCTCCCGCTGGGCCGCGGCCGAGTCGCGCTCGGACTGGTAATCGCACAGGAGCATGTGGGCCCTGACTTCGAGGTCGGGGTCCGGCGTGCGCCTGAGGAGCTCGAGCGCACTATCGGCGTCGCGCTTGCTGGCTTCCGGATCGGTACGCACGGCCAGCAGGCCGTGCTCGATGAGTACCTGCGCGGGGCTTTTGACTGCAGCGGCGTCAGCCGCACGTGCCGGCGGCGGCAGACAGGCCAGCAGGACCCAACTCAGCGCCATCGCCCCCGACATCCGGGCGAGCGATTTCAGTCCGGCGCCTGGGGATGTGGATGGGTGGGTCATTCACCGCACGCTCGTGAAGGGGATGCCGTGCGTCTCGGCTGACTAAGATAGCCCCATTATCCAGCAAGCCGCCGGGACCGGAAGCCCTAAATGCAACCGCGGCGCCAGGAGCCGGTGCACGACTGATGGCGGCCGCCAGCTGCGCACGCTTTGCATGCTCACAATCAGACCGGGCGGCCCTCCAGATCACGCGTGCGGCGCATACGTCGCACCCTCCGGCTGCCCCCCGCGCGCATTCCCGAACAGGAGGAGCGCCGGCAGGACGAGCAGCACGAGCGGCAATTGCAGGATCAGCCCCGAGATGATGGCGATCGCCAGGGGCTGCTGCATGGCCGATCCGGCGCCGATGCCGAGAGCCAGCGGCGCGAGAGCGAGAATGGCCGCCACCGTGGTCATTGCGATCGGGCGCATGCGGTTGATACCGGCCAGGATGAGAGCCTCGTGCGGCGGCAGCTCCGCGGGCAGCGAGACGAGCTCGGAGACGTAGAAAATCGCAACTTCCGTGGCGATGCCGACAATCATCGTCATGCCCATCATGGAGGAGATGTTGAGCTCCGTGTGCGTGACCCACAGCCCTATGGTCACGGCCGAGAGCGCCAGCAGCGTGGTCACCAGCATCGCGATGCTCGTCCGGAAGCTCCGGTACAACACCAGGAGCAGCAGAAACACCAGCGCGATGGCCGCCCCAAAGACGGCAATGAGTCCGCTGAACGCGGCGCGCTGCTGCGCATAGGTGCCCCCGAGCCGAAAGTAGATACCCCTCGGCACCACGCCTGGCTGCGCCAGGACCGCCTGTACGTCGCGGATCGTCGTGCCGAGGTCGCGGCCGCTGATGCGACCCGTGACCGCGAGCATGCGCTTGAGGTCGTCGCGGACGATCTGGGGCTGACCAACCTGCGTGGTCAACGTCGCGACCCGCTCGATTGGGAAGGAGTGACCGTCGGGCGCCCGCAGCCGGAGCTTACCGATGGCGTCGGCCGTTGCGCGGGGGCGCGATGGAATCCAAGCCCGGATGCCCACGAGCTTCGGTCCGCTTTCAACCCGCGTCACGGCGGTCGAACCGGCGAGGAGGCCTGCGATCTGCTGGCTGACCTCATCAGGATCCATGCCCTCCACGCCGGCCTTCGCGCGGTCCACGTGGATGGTGAGGCCATCACCCGCGAGCACGATGCCGCTCAACACATCGACGACGCCGGGAATCTTTCCCACCCTTGCGGCGATACTCTTCGCCGTCGACTGCAACAGCTCGGCATTGTCGCTGTAGAGCTTGATCTCGATCGGCTGCGGCACGGCGGTCAGATCGCCGATGAGGTCCTCCATGAGCTGCGCCATTTCGATCTCGAGACCGGGCACCGTCTTCTCGACGCGTCCGCGCACGTCAGCCATGATCTCTTCGGCGGGGCGGTCGCGGGCGTCCTTGAGGCGGATGAAGAAATCGCCTTCGTTCGCCTCCGTGATGCCGCCGCCGAGCTGCAGGCCGGTGCGGCGGGAATAGGTCTGGACCTCCGGTGTCGACCGCAGGATCTCCTCGACCTGTCGCAGCAGACGATCGGTCTCGCTCAGTGAGGTTCCCGCCTCGGCGCGGTAATCGAGAATGAAGCCGCCCTCGTCCATCGCCGGCATGAAGCCGGAGCCGATACTCTGGTAGCCGATCCAAGCCAACAGCAGCAGCGGCACCACGCCAAACAGCAACAGCACCGGTCGCGCGAGAATGCGGCGCATGAGCCGCTCATAGCCGTGGTGAACGCGTTCGGTGAACGCCCCACCCTCTTTCTGACTCGCGTCCTTGTCGTTCAGGAAGTGATCCGCGATCACCGGCACACCCAGCCAGGCGATCACGAACGAGATGACCAGACTCGCCGCCATCGTCAGGGAGAGCGCCTTGAAGAAGGCACCCGTGACCCCCGACAGAAACGCGAGCGGCGCAAAAATGATGATCGTCGACAGTGACGAGGCCACCAGTGGCAGGGTGAATTCACCGGCCGCCTGCCACACGACCGCATGGCGCTCTCCGGAAGCTCCCCGCATGCGGCGGATGACGTGCTCGACCATCACGATGGCGTCATCGATGATGAGTCCGACCGCCGCGGCCATGCCTCCGAGCGTCATGATGTTGAAACTGCCGTGCAGGACCTTCAACAGCAACACCGTGGCGGCGAGCGTCGCAGGCACGGTCGCGACCGCAATCAAGGTCACTTTGCCATTGCGCAAAAACAGCAACAACACCCCGGCGGCGAGACACATGCCGATGAGTACGGCGTCGCGGACACTGTTGGCCGAATTGACGATGAGCTCGCTCTGGTCGTACCAGTCGGCGATCTGCAACCCGCCTGGCAGCTGACTCTTGAAGTCCCGCAGCTTTGCCTGCACGTCGCGGGAGATCTGCACCGTATTGGCGTCCGGCTGCTGATAGACCTGGAAAATCACCGCATCACGGGCATCGGCGGTCACGCGGATCCATTGCGGGACGGTGTCGCGCGTAACGGTCGCGACATCCGACACGCGCACGAGTCCCGAAGGAGTCTTGAGCAGCACGGTCTCACCGATCTGCCGCTCATCGAGCGCTCGATTGTCGACGATGGCCAGATACAGTTTGTAATGATCCTCGAGGCGGCCGACCGAGCCGATCGTGTTGGCTGCGGACAGCTCCTTGGCGACATCCGCGAGAGTGAGACCGCGGGCCTCGAGGCGGCCTGGATCGATCGTCACCCGGTACTCGGCTTCGGCACCGCCCAGCACGGCAACCTTGGCAACCCCCGGCACTGTCGAGAGAAGGGGACGCAGCTGGTAATACGCGATATCGCGTAACTCGACCAGCGAATGCGCTTTCGAGGTCAGGCTGTAGGCGATGACCGGAAACACCGTCGGGTCCATGCGCCGGACGTCGAACGTCGTCCCGGGGGGCAGGGTCGGCAGGACTTTGTTGACCGCCGATTCGATCTGCAGCAGCGCCGCGATCATGTCCTGGCCCCAATCGAAGTTGATCGAGATATCCGCCGTGCCGCGCGAGGAGTTCGAGCGCACGCTGAGCAGGCCCGGCACCGAGCGTACGGCGTCCTCCACCAGCATGGTCACCTCGGTGGTCATGCGCTCGGCCGGGCGGTCACCCGCGTCGATGTTGACGACGATGCGCGGAAACTCGACGTGCGGAAAGAGCGCAACCGGCAAGGTCAGGCCCGCGACGATACCGCCGATAGCCAGCACCGCGATCAGAGTGATGACGGCCCGGCGCTGCGATTGCAGCCGCTCGACGAAAGTCACGACTGGTCGCCCTTGCTGGCGGTCTTCGCCGGTGCCTTGGAGGAGTCCTTGGCTTCACCTTTGACCGCGTCGTCCTTCGCGTCGTCCGCGTCGGCTTCGTCCTTGGCCCCTTGCGGACTCTTGCCAGCCGCGTCACCCTTGGATTTCGCGGCCCGCTCATCTGTCTTGTCGGCGGCCGCCTGGATCTCCATTCCGTCCGACAATTCGTAGTTGCCCATGGTCACTACCGCATCGCCGGCATGCAGGTCGGACGCTGTGACCTCCACGAGATCGTCTGTTGTGATCCCGACGTCGACTTCGTGCCGCACGGCCTTGCCGTCCTTGACTGTAAAAAGGACCTGCTTGCCGTCCTCATCCGGCAGAACGGCAGTGCGCGGCACTACGAGGGCCGCTTCCTTCCTGGCTACCTCGATGACGGCGCGTACTCGCTCTCCCAACAGCAACGGCCCGCCAGGAGGCACGGAAACGCGGACGTCGGCCGATCCAGAGGTCGGGTTCAGAGCACCGCCTACGACTCGCACGCTCGACTTTATAGGGTCGTCATTCTGCTGCGTCGATTCGAGGCTGACGCTCTGATTCCGCGCCATCAGCGCAAGCGCACCGCTCTCAACCGAGAGCCGCGCTTCCAGATTGGAACCCCCAGCTACCGCAAACAGCGGCGCGCCGACAGCGACGAGTGAGCCCGCGACGAGATCGAGTTTGCTGATGACCCCCGCGACTGGGGCGTGCAACTTGCCGTCGCCGCCCATGCCGCGCGCCTCGTAACTGGCGAGCTTTTCCCGCGCGTCGCGCTCCGCCTGGCGAGCCGTGAGCAGCTCCTGGCCGGTGGCAAGCTTCAGGTCATAGCGCTCCTGCAGGGCGGTCAAACCTTGCGTGGCAAGAGTCGCCGCAGTGCGCGCCGATTCCAACTGCAGCCTGGCATCGGGGCTCGGCGCGATCTCCATTATCACTTCGCCCGCAGCGACGCGGGAGCCCGGCGAGGCGTGAATCGCCACAACAACGGACTCATACGTCGCGGGGGTAGTGCGTTCAGACATCGGCGCCGATTCGACGACTCCGAATGCCTCGATTGTCCGCGCGATCGGCTGGCTCCGCAGCGGCGCCGTCTCGACACGCGCGGCGGGTTTTACTTCCGCTTCAGCTTCCGGGGTGGCTCGGCGTGAGAAGAGAAAAAACAGTACCGCCACGGCAGCGGTGCTCACAACAGCAATGACAATTCGCTTGTTCTTCATATATGGATTCCGGCGTCAGGCAAGCAGAGGTAAGTCGGCCCGCTCCTGCAGGCTTTTAGTCGCTCTCGGTGAGGGATCACGACGGCGGAGTGCGATCGAGAAGTGGACGGCCGGTGGCGATCTCGAGAGCGACGCTGAGCTCGAGCACGTCCTGACGGAGCTTGCTTTCCTCCATGCGGCGAGTCGCGAGTGCGGCTTGCGCGTCACGGTAAGCGAGCACGTCAGCGTTGTGACTCTGAAACGCCTTGTCGTAAGCGGCGGCGAGTTGCTCGAGGTCCGGCAGCGAGCGCGTGGCTTCCTCGAGCTGCGCACGGGTGGCGGTGAGGTCTTCGAGGATCTGCTGCACTTGTGCGCGGGCTTCGGCGAGGCGTGCGTAATACTCGTCAAAGAGCTGCTGACGCGTCGCCTTCGCCCCCGCAATGACGCCCTGCCGCCGATCGAAGAGAGGTAGCTCGATGCTGACACCGCCGCCGAGCGTCTTCACATCGCTCGTATCGCTCGCTCGCGAGAAGCTCAGGCCAATCTTGGGAAACTGCGATTTGACGGCGGCCCGCAGGGTTGCCTCCTGGCTGCGGTAGCCGAGGGCGAGCGCGACGAGATCGAAGCGCCGATTCTCGATGCCGGCGAGCAACTCGTCGGTGGCCCGCGAATCGTCCGGCAGTACCGGAAACGTCGTGCCGGGCTTGATCTGTATGTCGTAGTCGACCGGTTGCGCGAGCGCGATATCGAGCGCGAGCCGATCGGCCGTGATGGACTGCTCCAGCGTCAGCCGATTTTTGCGCGCCTGCGTGAGAAGGTCGGTGGCCCCCGTGAGATCCACCATGGTCTTGTGGCCGCCCGCCAGCCCTTGGCGCAGGGCGATGATGTTGGCCTCGAGTCCGCCTTCGATGGCACGGGCGAGCGGCAGCTGCGCCCGCATCGCCAGCAGCCTGAACGCCCGCAGCCGCGAGTCCTGCGCGACCTGCCATTCTTCCCAGGCCACCTGCAGGTCCACTGCCTCGGCGCTCGCGCGGGCCGCCTCCATTTCGTCGTGCCGGGCGAGCAAGGCGCTCACATCCCAACTCAGGCCCAGGGTGTGGGCGCTCACGTAGGAGGGATCGGCATTGCCATGGGGAATGTCGATGCTCTCGCTCAATTGCGGATTGGGTAGAATTCCGGCTTGGATCACCTGCGCGCGGGCCACCCCACGCTGATCGCGCAAAGCACGCAGCGCGGGGCTCACGATGACCGCCATCACCGCGATCTCGTCGGGCGAGAAACCGCCATTACCGTCGATTACCAACGGCTTCACAAGGGGATGCTCGAGGTTGGCGGCCGCCACTTTCACCCGATCGATGGGCACGGGCGCCAGCGCCTTGTCCCGTGCGGCATCGTTCAGAGGCATCGCGTGATAGAAGGCGCACCCGGTGAGGGCGCTGACGAGCACAGCCATGATCGCGGCGCGCATGTTTATTCGCCGACGACCAGTACGACAAAGCTCTCAGGCACCATCACCGGCCGCGGCTTGGGCGTTTGGGCGGTGGGCTGCGGTGCGGGCCCGAACTTCGCGGTCGGCAGGTACGCGTGACCGTTGCGCTCATCGAGAGCGATGGTGCGCGCGAACGGCTCCGTCTTCACCGTCTGCAGGGTTGGATAGTTATCCCCGGCGGCGCCGTCCACGACACTCAACGTACCGTCGTGGTTGGAAACGAGGATCCGTTTCGTCTTAGGGTCGAATACCGCACCATCCGGATCTTCACCAATCGCCGCCGTACCCACTACCTTGCCCGTGTCGCTGTCGAGCACGACCAGTTTGCTGTTACCGCAGGCGGCGAAGAGCCGGTGCCGCTGCTTGTCGAAAGCAAGACCGGTGCCGCCCTCTCCCGGCGCGACCGACCAGGTGGCGAGCTGCACGAGCTTGTGGGTGTCGAATACGTGCACGACGCTCTGGTCTTCATCGTTCACGAAACCATGGCCGTGGCCGTCGAGCTGGAGCTCCTCCAGCTTGCCGCCGGAGAGCGACACCGTCGCGACGATCGCGCCCGTACTGGGGTCGAGCACTGAAACGTCGCCGCTTTCCCCGCCGTTCACCACGAACACGCGGTGCGTCTCGGGATCGTAGTCGATGGAGTCAGGCTTGACGCCGGTGTACTTGATCACCTTGAGCGTCTTGAGGGTCGCCAGATCAAACATCGTGACGGTGCGTGCCAGCCCGTTGCTGGTAAAGCCGCGACCGAGCTCCGGGACGAACGCGATTCCGTGTACCCCCGCGACATCCGCGATCTCACCCAGCTTCTTGCCGGAGTCCGCGTCCAATACTTCCACGCGCGTACCATGTGCCACGAAAAGACGATGCGACGCCGGGTCGAGGCGAAGGTAGTCGTAACCCGTGTCGTGTCCGCCTACCGCATAACGCGTGATTACATGATAGTTAGGAGCCGTGGCGGCAGACGCCGCGCCGCAAGCTGCAAACACACTGGCGGCGCCGAGCGCGATGAAAATAGAGCGATTTATCACAATAACCTCTCACGGCCGCGGACCTTCCACGGCAATCCTGGGTGCAACAGTAAACGGTGATCCTGTCGCGAACCTGAAGTCATCCTGAATGGAAATTAAGGAAGCGCGGCGGGCGGGCTCGTACTTTGGAGCGGCGGTCGTATACTGGGCGGCCCTGGCCGGCCCGCAGGCGCGGCGTTGGCCCCCCGGAGCGCCTCGTGTCGTGAAAGTCCTGATAGTCGAAGACCAGCAGCGCCTCGCCCAGCTCTTGAAGCAAGGGCTCACTGAGCGCTCCTACACTGTGGCCTGGGCGCGCTCCTGCGCCGCCGCCCGGGACGCCCTGTGTGAGACATCCTACGACCTCATCATTCTCGATCTCGGGCTTCCGGACGGCGACGGACTCGATCTGCTGCGCGAGTGGCGCAAGAACGGCTTCAAGGAGCCGGTGCTGATCTTGAGCGCCCGCGATGCCGTCCAGGATCGGGTCAAGGGCCTGGACCTGGGGGCCGATGACTATCTCTCCAAACCCTTCAGCCTGGAGGAGCTCCTCGCCCGAGTGCGTTCGCAGCTCCGGCGGCAATCCGACGTGAAGGAGACGGTGCTCGAGCATGGCGTCCTGCGTCTCGATCTAGTGAAGCAGGCGGCGCGTCTCAACGGACAGCCCGTCGATCTCACACGGCGCGAGTTCGCGCTACTGGAGATCTTCATGCAGAATCCCGGCCGCATTCTCACGCGCACGCTCATTTCGGAAAAGATCTGGGCGTCGCACTTCGACGTCGACACGAACCTGCTCGACGTCTACATGAGCCGGCTGCGGGCGAAGCTCGAAAAGCCCGCCGACAAGCCGCTCTTCAAGACCGTGCGCGGCGTCGGCTACCAGTTGCTGTGAAATCGATCAGCATACGGCTGGCCGCGTGGTACGCGCTCGCGGCAACCGTCACCCTGGCCTGTCTGTTCGTGGTTGGCTACCAGCTGCTGGAGAAGTACCTCGTCCATGGCCTCGATCTGCTGAATAGAGCCGAATTCCAGCAGATCCGGGCGCGCCTCGGTCCGGACTACGCGACGCTCGACGCCGCGATCATCGACCAGCGGATCCGCGAAACGACGGAGTACGCCTCCGTGCTCTTCTACATCGACATCGACAGCCATCGGCAGGATGGCATCCTGTTCTATTCCAACAATCTGCAGCAGCGCCCGATCCCGGACGTCGTGGGCAAGCCCTTGTATAACGCGAAGATGAAGGGGATCGGCGCGCTGCGGGTCGCGGAATTTCCGTTGCCGCCCTTCGATGTGACGATCGCGACCCCCCTGCGGCAGGTCCACAAGGTCATGGACGGTTACGTCGAAGTCTGCTCGTGGCTGCTGGCCGCGATGCTCGTGGTGAGCGTCGCTATCGGCTTCGCGTTGAGCCAGGTCGCGTTGCGGCCCGTGCGCCTGATTCGCGAGACCGCAAAAAGGATCGGCTCGGATAACCTGGGCGAGCGCATCCCCGTCGGCCAGGTGCGCGACGAGATATCCGAGCTGGCGCGCCTGCTGAACCAGATGTTCGACCGGCTGGAATATTCGTTCAATCAAATCCGCCGCTTCACGGCGGAGGCCTCCCACGAGCTGAAGACCCCCCTTTCGCTGGTGCGCCTGCAGGCGGAGAAGCTCCTCGTGGGGGGCGATCTGGCGCCGGCTCAGGAAGAAGCGTTGCAGATGCAGCTCGAGGAGGTCGCGCGCCTGAGCCGGATCATCGAAGAGCTGTTGTTTCTGTCGCGCGCCGAGGCGCGCGCCATTACGCTCGCGCTCGAGCCCCAGGACCCGGTCCGCTTCCTGCAGGTGTTCGCTCAGGATGCTCTCGTGCTGGCCGAACATCATGGCCGGCAATTCACTCTCACCTGCGAAGGAGCCGGGACGGTGGCATTCGAGGCGCACCGCATCCGGCAGGTCCTGTTGAATCTCCTGGCAAACGCACTCGACGCCGCGCCGCGCGGAAGTCTCATCAAGCTGCATTCGGCCATTGGCGCGGGTGTATGGCGCGTGAGCCTCGAAGATCAGGGCGCTGGCGTGCCGGCAGAACAGCGCGAACGCATCTTCGAGCGCTTCGTGCGCCTGGATAACCGCGGCGAGCGAGGGGGCGCGGCCGACTCAGGCAGCGGGCTCGGCCTTGCGATCTGCCGCGGCATCATCGAGCTCCACCACGGCTGGATCCTTGCGGAGAGCGGCGCCGACGGGCGCGGGCTGCGCGTGGTGTTCGAAATTCCCCAGGCAAGCAGGACTCCTTAGCACAAAGTGCGCCAACGCAATGAGCGTCAGAGTAATGGTGATCGCTCCTGATCCGGAAGAGTGAAGGAGAAGGTCGCGCCGCGGTTCTCCTGCGCCTGCGCCCAGATCTTCCCGCCGTGGCGCTCGACGATACGCTGCGCGATCGACAGGCCGACGCCGGTGCCTTCGAATTCGTCGGCCCGATGCAGGCGCTGAAAAATCCGAAACAGCTGGTCCGCGCGGCCCATATCGAAGCCGGCACCGTTGTCTGCGACGCGATAGGTGCTGCCGCCCGCCTGCATCGAGCCCTCGATCCGGATGACCGCGCTGGGCCGCTGCCGGGTGAATTTGAGCGCGTTGGCCAAGAGGTTGAGGAACACCTGCCGCAACAGGGAGGGGTCGGCGGCCGCCTGCGGCAGCTCGCCTATGAGGATCTCGACTTTCCGGTCCCCCTGCAGCGGCCGCAGCTCCCCGACCACATCGCGAACCAGACTCGACACGTCGACCGGTTCCTTGCTCAACGGCTGGCGGCCCAGGTGCGACAGGCGCAGCAGGTCTTCTATCAGATGCCCCATGCGCAGGGCCTGACCTGAGATCGTAGACACGTGAGCCTGCGCGCCCGACGGCATCCGGGAGCCGAAGTCCTCCAGCAACACCTGGACGAGCCCTACGATCGTTCGCAGGGGGGCGCGCAGATCGTGAGACACGCAGTGGCTGAACGCTTCCAGCTCGCGATTCGCGGCCCGCAATTCCAGGTTGGCCCCTTCGAGCTCCACGGTGCGCTCGGCAAGCCGCTGCAACAGCGCCGTATTTTCGCGGCGCAGGCGTTGCATGGCCTGCGTACGCGCGAGCATTCGCAGGATGACGCTGAGATTGAAAGGCTTGAGAATGTAATCGAGTGCACCGGCCTTCATGGCTTCGACCGCTGTCGCGATCGTCCCGTGGCCGGTCATTACGATGCCCACCACGTCGGGATCGATTCTGTTCACGGCCCGCAGGAACGCAATGCCGTCCATCTGCGGCATGGTGAGATCGGTCAGCACGATGTCGAATTTCCCGGCGCGCAATGCGTCCAGAGCCTCCGCCACCGCTGTGAATCCGGTTGTGGAGTAGCCCTCGGCCGTCAGGGTTTCGCACAGGGCCTGGACCTGGGCGGCCTCGTCATCGATGATGAGCAGTCGGGTCGGCGTCCCGGTATCCATTACTCTCCCGGAGTCGGCGACTCCTGCAGTCGTGCGGCGACCAACTCTATCCAGTGCCGTACGGCCACAGATGTGCCGCCGCGAATGTGGGCGAGGCATCCGATGTTGGCGGTCGCGATGACACCTGGACTTCCCTGGCTCAACGCGGCGACTTTATCCGTCAGCAACCGCGACGACAACCCCGGCTGCAGTATCGAATAAGTCCCCGCGGAGCCGCAACACAAGTGGCTGTCCGGGACGTCGGTCAGCGAGAACCCCGCCTCGGTCAACAGGGCCTCGACGACTCCCTTGACTTTTAAACCATGCTGCAGCGTGCAAGGAGAGTGGAACGCGACCTTGACCTTTGCCTTTGCTATGGAAGCTCCCGCTGCAGCAATGCTCGTCCCGTCGCTGGCGGCGCCACGACGCAACGCTTTTTGCAGCGCTCCGACTTCGGCGAGCACGACCTGGCTGATGTCCCTGACGAGCGCACTCACGCGGGCAGCCCGCTCCGCATACTGCGGATCGTCCCGCAGCAGATGACCATAGTCAGTCACCATCGCCGTACAGGCACTCGCGGTTACAACCACGGCTTCGACGCCGGACTCGACATGAGGCCACAATGCATCGATGTTGCGCCTCAGCTGTTGCAGCGTCTCGTCGTGAGCAGACAGGTGATGAGCAACAGCCCCACAACACCCCGCGCCGCTCGCGCGTACCGCGGAAATACCGACTTTATCCAACACCTGCGCCGCGGCAATGTCGATCCCGGGCTCCAATGTCGACTGAACACAGCCACCCAGAACGACCACCCTGCGCGCATGGCGCACGGCCGGCCACCCTTGCTCTTGCCATGTCGAGGTAGCGCGCCTCTCGGGGATTTTCGCCCGAATTTCGCGCGGCAGAATCCAACGCACCGCCCGCGCAAGGACCAACAGCGTCGCGAATCGCCGCCTGTGGGGCAACACCTTACGCAGTACGTAGCGTTTCAGGGCCGATATCGGCGGCCGCTCCACCCGCTCTTCGGTCATCGCGCGTCCGATGTCCAACAGCCTCCCGTACTTCACTCCCGAAGGGCAGGTGGTTTCACACGCGCGACACGTGAGACAGCGATCGAGGTGCAATTGCGTGCGGGCGGTGACCGGCTCTCCCTCGAGCATCTGCTTCATGAGGTAAATACGACCCCGCGGACTATCCAGCTCGTCTCCGAGCAACTGATACGTGGGACAGGTGGCCAGGCAGAATCCGCAATGCACGCACGAGCGCAAAATGGCGTCCGCTTCGCGCCCCTGCGGCGTGTCCCTGATGTTTTCGGCGAGAGTGGTCTGCATGCCCGCGATTCAAGCAGCTCGCGGCACATCCTGGCAATGAGCGGCGGCCCCGGCCCGGGCGAAGCGGGTCAGGGAGCGCTGGCGGCAGCCCCGTCGCCGGCGGCCAACTCCGCCGCGATACGCTCGAGATGCAGCAGGAGCTGCTTGAGGCCTGCGACCGCCGCAGGCTCGAACTCCTGCAGCAACCTGGCTTCGTATTCGAGCGCGACCGGTGCGACTTCCTTATATAGGCGAGCGCCGGCCTTCGAGAGGGCCAGACGATGCGAGCGGCCATCCACGTCGTGGGGAGCCCGCTGCACGAGGCTGCGCTTCACGAGTCCCTGGGTCGCACGACTCACCGTTACTTTGTCCATGACGGTACGGGAGCCTATGGCATGCTGCGTAAGCGGACCGTCTTCGGCCAACACCGCGATGAGCCGCCACTGCGGGATCGTGAGCCCGAAACGATCCTCGTAGGCGCGGGCAATCAGGCGGGAGACCGCATTCGAGGCGACGGACAACCGGTACGGCAGATAGCCGTCGAGCTTCAAGGTAGCCGGCGAATGGGGAATCGCAGCTTCGCCGCTAGGCATTCTCACCCACGGTCAGCACGCCACGGCGGATCTGATCGAGTTCCAGAGATTCGAACAGCGCCTTGAAATTGCCCTCGCCGAAGCCCTCGTTGCCCTTGCGCTGGATGATCTCGAAGAAGATGGGACCGATCGCGTTCTCGGTGAAGATCTGCAGCAGCAGGCCCTGGCCTTCGGTGGGCGCGCCGTCGATGAGAACGCGATTCGCGCGCAGCCGCTCGACGTCCTCGCCGTGCCCCGGCACCCGCGCATCGATACCGTCGAAGTACGTATCTACCGTGTCCTGAAAACGGATTCCCCGGGAGCGCATCTTTTGCACCGTGGCGTAGATGTCATCCGTCCCGAGCGCCAGGTGCTGGATGCCTTCGCCCCGGTAGGCGTGCAAAAACTCCTCGATCTGCGACTTGTCGTCCTGACTCTCGTTCAGCGGGATGCGGATCTTGCCGCAGGGACTGGTCATGGCCTTCGAGAACAGGCCGGTCATCTTGCCCTCGATGTCGAAATAGCGGATCTCGCGGAAATTGAACACCCGCTCGTAGAAATCCGCCCAGGTCCGCATGTTGCCGCGGGAGACGTTATGAGTCAGATGATCGAGGTAGGTGAGGCCGACGGCGTTCGCCTGGCTCGACGCAGCGGCGCCCTCGATGGGAACGAAGTCGATCTCGTAAATCTCCTGCGCGCCGTACCGATCGACGAGATACAGATATGAACCGCCGATGCCCTCGATTGCGGGAATGTTGAGCTCCATTGGCCCGACGGGGCCCTTCACTTCCTGCGCGCCGCGCTCGAGCGCGAGCCGCAATGCTTTGCCGGCATCCTTCACGCGAAAGGCCATCGCGTTCGCCGATGGACCGTGCGCCTCCCGAAACTTCGCGGCCGGTCCCTGCGGCTCCATGTTGAGGATGAAGTTGATGTCGCCCTGGCGGTATCGGAGCACGTTTTTGGACTTGTGCTTCGCCACGGCGGTGAATCCCATGGCGGCGAATTGGCGGGCGATGGCCTGCGGATCCGGACCCGTGAATTCCACGAACTCGAAACCATCGGTGCCCAGGGGATTGTCCAGCAGATCACGGCTCATCATGCGACTCCTAGGGCGCAGGCAGCGCGCTCCTCGAAGCGTCATGGTAAGCCCGGAGAGATATAGTTTCAAATGAAACTATATCTCATCCGCACAGCGCGCCCCTCATTTCGGCTGGTGCCCCAGTGCCCACACATAAGCCGCCACGGCCGAGACCTGGGCCGGGGTCAGCTGCGCCCCGCCCATGGGCGGCATGGGAGCGCGATAATTTTTCGGAGCCGGCACACCCTGGGTGATCGTTTTCTTGATGCCGGACAGGCTGCCGTCACTCCACACCCACTTGCCTGACGTAAGGTCGGGGCCCAGTGGCGACCCTGATCCATCCGAACCGTGACATCCGGTACACGGAGCACCGCCGACCTGCCCGGCGAACACGCGCTGTCCCAGAGCGACGGTCTTGGCAGTCGCACCCGGGGGCACCGGCAAAGCGTTCGTCGCCGCCCCCGCATTCTTATGCAGGCCTTCAGGCGGTATCGCCTTGGTACCAGCCGGACTGCCGACAGGGGGATTTGGCGGGGATACCGACTCGAGTTTCGCAGTCGCCTCCCCGCTGTAAGTGACCTTCCAGATGCGTCCGTGCTGGTCATCCGTTACGTACAGGGCGCCATCCGGGCCCACCGCAAGCCCCGAAGGCCGGTGCTCGGCCTTTCCCGGCTCCTTGTTAGCGCCGGCGAAGCCGTCAGCGAAAATCACGTATTTGCCCGCTGCCTTGGCACCCGACAGGGGCTGGAAAACGAGGTTGTAGCCGGCCTGGGGAAATGGCGCGCGATTCCATGAGCCATGGAACGCGATGAATGCCCCACCCTGGTAGGCGGCGGGAAACTGCTTGCCGGCGTAGATCGCCACAGCGTTCGGGGCCCAATGTGCGGGAAACGCCGCGATCGGCGGTCCTTTCTGCGCGCACTCGCCCACCGCCTTGCCGCCATCACCGCCGTACTCCGGAGCGAGCACCAGTTTCTTCTGCATATTGTCGTAATAACACTCGGGCCAACCGTAGTCGGCACCCTTCTCGACCTTCAGCAACTCCTCCGCCGGCAGCTCCGCGCCTTGCCGCGGAGTGTAGAGCCGCGACCAGTTGTCGCCCAGCTGATCGCGGCCGTGTTGGGTCGCGTAGAGGACGGTGCCCGTCGCATCCAGGGCAATGCCGTCGGCATTGCGGATCCCGGTGGCGTACCGATCGGCAGGCGAGAACACCTGGCCGGTTTTGTTCGCGTCGTAACGCCAGATCCCGCCGCGCGTCTCCAGCTCCGTGCACGGCTTTTCGCCCGGCGTGTTCGCAGTACGATTCTCCTTCTGACAGGAGTTTGTCGCCGTGCCGAGATCGACGTACAAGCCACCCTGTGGGTCGATCACGAAGGGATGCATGGGATGGTCGCCCGTGAGCGGGAGACCCGAAACGACAGTCTCGGCCTTGCTCATAGGCGCGACGGCCCCGGCGGGCAAAGCGAAACGTATGATGCGATCGTTCATCTCAGCGAACAGCGCACCGTTGTATAGCGCGATCCCGGTGCCGCCGGCACTGCCGGTTTTCACGGTGTCACCGAAGCGAACGTTGACGTCGGCATGGCCTTTGCCGGTCGTGTCCCGCAGGGCGATGAGAAAGCCCCCGTCCGGAGGCGTGTCGTTGCCGTAATACCTGCCGCTCCAGGTATTGACGTAAACCACTCCGTTCGCCGCCACTACGAGGTGACGCGCATGGCCCAACATATCCGCAAACACGGTGGCACAGAAACCGTGCGGCAGCTTGATGCCGCCGTTATCGTCCGGGCAAGCTCCGGCCGCCGTAGAAACCGCACCGTGCGCATCCTGCGCGTACGCTGGCAGACCGGCCGCCAGCACCACGCCGCCGATGCACAGCAGAGTGAGCCAGTTCGCACGCGCCGGGACGGAGGGGCCCACCGGACTGCAGCAGGCAGAGACGTCGCGGTTGAGCACGATGAGCCCTTTTTCGAGCGAACGGGGAATTCGAGAATATCACGCATGCCTTCCAACCTGTGACCGCTTCCACAGAACGGCGCGGCGGAAGGGACTTACCTCTTAACTTGGCGGCGCGTTTCCGGAAATAATCCGCCCTATGCCTTCACAGCCTCGCAACCAGCCTATCCATTCCATGAAACACCGGCTCAAAGCCTTCGGTTTGCATCTGGCGGGCAGCGCGACCGTGCTCGCGCTCGTCTGCGGCACGCTCTACCTCGGTTGGTATCGTTGGCCTGGTTGGTATCTGACCGGCATGCTGCACATCCTGCTGCTGCTTGTGGGCGTGGACGTGGCGTTGGGCCCTCTCCTGACACTGGTGGTCGCAAGTCCTGGCAAAGCCCATCGCGTGCTGGCGCGCGACATTGTTATCATCGTCATCGTGCAATTGACGGCACTCGTGTACGGCACGACGACGTTGTGGCAAGGGCGGCCGCTCTATTACGCCTTCTCCGTTGACCAGTTACAGATCGTGCAGGCGTCCGACCTGGACGCGGCGGAAATCGAGCTTGGGCGCAAGCGCAATCCCGACCTCACCCCACACTGGTACAGCCGGCCGCGCTGGATCTGGGCACCGCTGCCGGAGGATCCGCAGGCACGTGCCGACATCGTTGCCGCGGCCATCTCGGGCGGCAAAGACGTCATACAGATGCCGCGCTATTTCAAAGCGTGGCCGCAAGGCCTGGCGGAGCTGCGCAAACATCTCAAGAAGGTGGATGAGCAGCGGTATTTTTCCAAAGCACAGCGGCTCGCACTCAAACAGCGCATGACACAACTGGGGTTCGCGACGGATGGAGCTGTCACGATTGCCCTGACAGGGGGCGCACAGCCACTGCTTGCCGTGTTTGACCCTGGCACGCTGCAAATGCAGGCCATCCTCCCCGCGCACTCTTGAAAGCCTGGCAGTAACCATCGCAAAGGGCCGCGCTCGAGCTTCGGATCACCTCGACACTCGGCGCACTTGCCGCGCGCGGCAGGGCACCCCGCCGGGCGGCCACCTGACACGCTGGTATCATGCGGCGGATACAGATGTCGGGGGAAGATGGTGGATATTTCCGATATTGAACGATCGCTGCAAGCCGACATCGCCACGGTGGCCCGGATCGACGCCATCCCCCGGATTCTGGAGGTCGTGTGCCGTACCACGGGGATGGGGTTTGCAGCGGTAGCCAGAGTCACCGAGGATCGGTGGGTCGCCTGCTCGGTGCGCGACGACATCCACTTCGGCCTGCGCACCGGTGGCGAGTTGGAGATACAGACCACGATCTGCAACGAGATCCGGCAGCACCGCAAGCCCGTTGTCATCGACCATGTGGCCCTGGATGAGACGTTTTGTGCGCACGCCACGCCCGCGCGCTACGGCTTTCAGAGCTACATCTCGGTGCCGATCATGCTCAAGGATGGCTCCTTCTTCGGCACCCTCTGCGCGCTCGACCCGCAACCGGCACGGCTGAATACGCCGGAGATCACCGGCATGTTCCAGCTCTTCGTCGATCTCATCGCGTTCCATCTCGATGCGCAACAACGGCTGGCCACGACGCAGGCCAGCCTTACGAGCGAACGGGAGACCGCGGCTCTGCGTGAGCAGTTCATCGCCGTTCTCGGGCATGACCTGCGAACGCCGCTTTCCTCGATCGCCGCGGGCGGCCGCGTGCTGCTGAAAACGCCGTTGGATGAGAAAGCCGTCACGATCGTCGCCATGCTGCAAAACAGCGTCAAGCGGATGGCGGGACTGATCGATAACATACTGGATTTCGCGCGCGGCCGGCTCGGCAGCGGTCTCGTGTTACATCGCAATTCCGACGAGCCGCTGCAGCCCATGCTCGCGCAGGTAGTCGATGAGTTGCAGAGCGCATGGCCGGACCGGCTGCTGGTGTTCTCGGCCGACCTGACGACCCCCGTCAGCTGCGACCGCGGGCGCATCGGTCAGCTCCTCTCCAACCTGATCTCGAATGCACTCGCGCACGGAGCAGCTAACACTCCCGTCACGGTCACGGCCGCGACCCGCGGCGGAATCTTCGAGCTCGCGGTGACCAACTCGGGCGACATGATCCCGGCAGCGCTGATCGACAAGCTCTTCCAGCCGTTCGTGCGCGCAGCCGCGCAACCGAATCAACACGGCCTCGGCCTGGGACTCTATATTGCCAGTGAGATAGCCCGAGCACACGGCGGAACGTTGACGGCCACGTCCACGGCCGACGAAACCCGCTTCACGTTCACAATGCCGGTGAGCTGACGTCAGCCGCAGCTTTCTAGCCTTCCGCGGGCGTCGGGCTCGATGCAGGCCGCATCCGGGCCCGCACTCCCGTAACCCGGCCGTGCAGCGACTCCAGCGCCTTGCCGCCGCTGGGACTCAGAAACTCCACCACCGCGCCCGCCCGTTCGCTGTGCGTGGCGGCCACCTTCAGCGCAACCAAGCTGGGTACCGCGATCACGATGCCGGCGACGCCCCAGAACCACCCGCCGAACCAGACCGCGAGAAACACCAGGATGGGGTTGAGGTCGAGTCGCCGCCCGACCAGCAGCGGCTGTACGACCTGGCCTTCGATGGTGGCCAGCGCGAGATAACAGCCTACGACGGCGAACACGCGCGTGAGGTCGTTGAACGAGACCAACGCAACGACAGCCAGCAGCAGAAGCGTCGTCGCCGAACCGACATAGGGAATGAAGTTGAGGACGCCGGCGACGGCTCCCCATAGATACGGATTCGGTACCCCCAGTAGCAGCATGGCCAGGGCGGTGGCCAATCCGAGCCCGAGATTGATAAGCGCGATCGTCCCGTAATACCGGCCCAACTCGGTGCGGATCGCCTCTATGACTCGAAGCGCGTGCGCCGCGTGCAAGTCGGACGCCACCGAGGCAGCCATGCGAGCCAGCATCGGCGGCCCGCCTGAAAGCAGGAACAGGGCGAGGATGATGATGGTCATGCTGCTCACGAGGGTTGCGCCGGTCGCCGACACGACATTGGATCCGCTGATCGCCGCAGCGGCAGGTGTGGCGGGCACAGCGTTCGCAGAAGGCGGACTCGCGTTGCCGATTTGCCCGGCGCGATGGGTCAATCCCTCCAGGCGATGCATCAGCCGCTCCGCGGGACGTATCTTTCGTTCGACGATCTGCAAAGTACGCGGGGCGTTTGCGAACCATTGCTGCGCGGGCTCGATCAGCGCGTCGGTGGCGGCGCCGATCCCGGCCACCAGGATCAAGAGCATGAGAAAGGCACCCACCACGCGCGGCAGCCGGTGGCGGTGCAAGCCTTCGACCGCACTCGAGAGCACCAAAGCAAACAGGAGTGCGAGAGCGACGGGAACAAACACTTCGCGCGCGAAATAGAGCAGCGCGGCCACGGCTGCCGTGGCCAGCACGACCAACGCACGGGAGGCTCGAACCAAGTACCTTGCCGCGCCCGTCGATGCGTCAGTCCCAGGATCCGACGGTGTCATAAGCTCTCTCCCACTTTTCGAACGTAGCCACGTGCCGTATTGTAACGGCTACGCCCACGCATCGTTCCATAAAGGCTCGTCGGGATTGCACTTCCTTTCTAGCGGCACACCCGCGAGCTCTCGAGGCAGCCGACGCCGCGAGATGCGCTGACGACTGTCAGACGACGCCGCTTTCCGTAGCCGCTCGCCGTCCTCGGGTACGTCGCTTGCGCTCAAAACATGCAACCGCTATCGCGCATGTGAAGGGGGAGAGAACATGGATCTGCTGCTCGTTTTGATTCTGTTGTTGCTGCTGTTTGGCGGGGGTGGGGGCCTGTACTGGGGAATGGGCGCGGGCTGGGGAGTCGGTCCGATCGGCCTCATCGTTCTCGTGATCGTCGTGGTTTACCTGCTGTACGGCTATCGCGGCCGCCGGGGCCCGCCGCTTTAGGCAATTTGACGGCGTGGCCGGGTTCCGCTTGGGCCGCTTCCGCCCAGTGGTTCCCAGCCACCGCCGCAGCGCGGGCAGTCGAGCCCCGCAGCGCCGCCTACTGCAACGGCGAATAGACGGGTTGGCTCCATGAACACGCGCTCGACTCTGGTGACGATCTTGCCGTTTTCCTCAGACCTGGACATGACATCCTTGACCTCCGGATCGGCCGTGAACTCGCCCCACTTCTGGTCGGCGGCCTCCCGGCTGTCGTGAGATATGACGTACACGAGGGTAGTCCGGGCGAGTGAAGCGTCCTGCGGCAGCCAGTAGGCCACGCTCTTCATGTGATGCTTCGCGAACAGGCGCAGCGTGTTGTCCCGAAAGCGCGCATTCAGCGCCTCGAGCTTTCCCGAATTGGTTGTGTACGTTCGCAGCTCATACACCCGGTGCGCGGCGGGGGCGGCACGAGCATCCTGAGCTACGTGGAAGCCGTAACCCAACGCCACTCCTGCAACGAGCAGACTTCCCGGCGAGACGAATCGGCGCCACTGCGACTGCGGCATATTCGATTTCTTTTTCAGTTCGTTTGAGTTCGAGATGGTCGGAAACACTTTCGCGCGGTGGTCTTCATCAGCGCGAGCCGGGTCGGCAGGAAGCGCTCGCTGAAGGGCAGGATCGCGGCCCCAACCGCCGGGGCGTCGTCCGACATCGACAGATACGGGGGCCCTGCGCCAGGTTTCCTGGGCTCGCGTGGTATCACAGCAGAGGCTGGCGCGTTACATCTACCGGCAACAATGCGGGAGAGGACTCATGAACCGCTTCTTGATCGGCGTGCTCGCCCTTGGAATCATCGGCCTCGCGCTTTCATTCGACGACCCGCGGCGCAAGCGCCGAACGTCAACTCGACCCGAGATCAGCGATTGGGAAGCCGAAGGCGGCGCGGTGCCGGTGGATGCGGATCGCACTGCTGCGCAGACGACTGCCGAAGTGTAGCTCAAGAGGCGAACCGCGGATTTCCTCCGCCGGGTCACACGATTTCGGAAGCCTCCTAACCGCTAGCGTCAGCGGCGCGGCTGCCGAGTGACCATCAACAGCAGTAGGCAACCACCGAGTACCGCCAACGGGCGTGGATAGCGCCGCGCGAGGTCGACCATTCGTTGCGCGCCCAAAATCCCGCTCTCTCGTGCGGAAGATACGACTGCCTTCAGCCGTCGCCGCGGGGATAGTTTCGCCTGTAGTGCCTCAAGCGTTGCATCCAAGTCGTGCCGCGTGACCTCTATGTCGTGTTCCAGTGCATGCAGATTACCCGCCGCGCTGTTGGCTCCACCCTCTTCAAGTTTCTGGCTCATGAGTCTGTCTCGTTATGACGGCCTTATCCATCCGAAGTGATTCCGCGGTGTGCTTGGGCGCAATAGTCGTGCCGGCCAACTTCCGCCCTCCGATGCGCAGCAGACCGAATCCCGCGGCACCGACGCCAAATCCGACGATGAGAGCGGCGGCCCAGGAAGGAAGGATCAGGGCCAGCGCGAGAACGGCGGCCGCGAGTAAGACAAGAAGCCCGGCGAACAACAGAGCCCCCGCTATCGCCAGCCATGCCGCACCTCGGACCACGCCAGTCAGGGAACGCGTAATTTCGGCGGTCGCCAGTGCTACCTCCTGGCGAAACAGTTTGGAGACGTCTTCCGTCAGGCGCCGCAACAACCCCACCACCGTGTCGGGGCGGTCCGGCAGCGACGTTGTAGATCCACGTACGGGGGCGAGCGACGACGGCGGACCGGTCATTAAAAAGCTCCTTGGCACGAACTCAAATCACGAGCCTGGACAGCCAGCAGCCCCTTGGGAATCGCGGTTCACACTGCCTGGCCCACGTGTCGGCACGGGCGTCTTTAGACTGAGCGCAGCTGAGCGTAAAGACTACAGCGAGATGCTGAATCGCGGGTACGACCGCTCCTACACTGCCCGCCCCTCTGACGACCGCAAGAACTTGCGGTCATCTCAAACGTTGCTCTTCCAGACGGCGGCCATGGCATCCAAAAGGGGACTTGATGGAACATCGTTGGGGCCAAAGAAAAGCAGTCCATAAATCGGTACATGTGCGCACCCGGGCAGGGATTGCCGCGCAGGCGTACATCACAAACGTGAGCATCAGCGGAGCTTTCCTGACCACGCCGCTGCCAGTTGCGCTCTTTTCCGTGCTCGAGGTGTCATTCATCGGTGTACGAGGCGGACGACGCGCCTCTACAGTCATTGAAGCTCAAGTCGTGCGCAAAACCGTTGACGGTCTAGGGCTGGAGTGGTGCGAATTTGCACCAGCGGTTGGGCGCACCCGCGATGAGAGTGCGGCGAAATTCGACAGCGACCGCTTCGCAGGCACCGCCCCGGGATCGGAGCGCGCGAAGTAGTGCACTGCTTGGAGCCGATGTCCCTGCACAAGCAAGGGGTCTCGAGCGGCCCCTTGCTTGGCAGGATGTTGCATCCCGAGTGTCTGAAGCGCGGGATGTTTGATGGTCAGTGCCCGGCTACAGCCTCACTTGACGACGATACGGCGAGGTTGTGCCCTTGCGTGCTTGGCAATAGAGATTTCGAGAACGCCATTGCGTCCCACGGCATCGACATTCTCAGCGTCCGCGGTATCCGGCAGGATAAAGCGGCGGTAAAAACGGCCTTGACGCCGTTCAGTCCGCTGCTGGTACGGAGCGTCTTGGCTACTGCCGGAGGCGCGCTTTTCATCGCGGCGTTCCCCCGCAAGGGTCAGCACGCCATTGTCTAACGTGATTTCTACCGCCCTCGGATCGACGCCCGGAAGATCGACCAGCAATTCAAAGCGATCGGTGTGCTCGGCAACATCGACGGCCGGAATCCATTCAGCCGTCGCACTGCTGCTCTCCCCGTCATTGAGGCTGCCAAACACGCGATTGATGTCGTTCTGCAGCTGCGAAATCACCGCCCAAGGCTCGTAACGTACGGTTGCCATTGCATGTTCTCCGTAGGTTTGATGGTTGTTCGGCGAGCGGACCGGCTGCCGGTGCCGCTCGGTCTCGTGACGCCATATAGGGCATCGGAGATTGCCTTCAAGGTCCCAATCTTAAAAAAAGCCCGGGGGCGGATTTCGCATCCCGTCCTTTTGTGGAACGCTTATTGCGTCAGATGTGGGACCTTCGCTCGGATCTGAGTGACGCTGAAACCAGGGGAGCATCACATGCCCAGGGACCCTCGTTCGGCCGGACCGCGGCCTCCATTTCCACGCCAGCAGCAGCCCGCGCCGGGCAAGACTCAGGCGCTCGATCCTAAACCCGATCACGGCGAGGAATCCTACCGGGGAGCCGGTCGATTTCCCGGCTGCTCGGTTCTGATCACGGGAGGCGACTCGGGAATTGGCCGAGCGGTGGCCATCGCCTTCGCCCGCGAAGGGGCAGATGTGCTCGTCTCGTATCTCGAGGAACACGAGGATGCGCGCGACACGGCGGAATGGGTTAAGCGCGCGGGCAGGCGCGTCGCTCTCATGGCGGGGGACGTCGGGGACGACGGCCACTGCGCAACGCTCGTAAACACGGCGATGAAAGAATTCGGACGGTTGGATGTACTCATCAACAACGCCGCATTTCAGCGCACGCACAAGCAGTTGGAGGAGCTCTCCGCCGAAGAAGTCCGGCGTACGTTCCGCACGAACATCGAAAGCATGTTTTTCCTGTCAAAGGCGGCTGCGCCCCACATGCAGCCCGGGAGCTCGATCGTCAACACCGCGTCGATTCAGGCGGATGCCCCTTCTCCGGAACTGCTGGCGTACGCCGCCACCAAGGGGGCAATCGCGAACTTCACCGCAGGACTCGCACAGCTCCTGGCCAAGCAGGGAATCCGCGTCAACGCTGTGGCGCCTGGCCCGGTTTGGACGCCCCTCATCCCGTCGACGATGCCTGCTGAGAAGGCGTCACAATTTGGTGCCAACACGCCGCTGGGGCGCCCCGCACAGCCGGCCGAACTTGCCCCCGCATACGTGTTTCTCGCCTCGGACGACGCGAGCTACATCACGGGTGCCGTACTTCCCGTTACCGGCGGGCGCCCCATGCTTTGAGCGAACGCGAATCAACCCCGATCTGCTGGCGAGGCTGGCAGGCACCGGAGGCTACGTTCGCGCCCGCAACTCTCGAGCGCTCAAGAGCCATTTTTCGCCTTTTTGACCAACTCCGCGAGTAGCGTGACGAGCCGCTCGGGATCTACCGGCTTCGGCAGATGGTCATCGAACCCAGAATCCAAGGCACGCTGACGGTCTTCGCTGCGCGCGAACGCTGTTACGGCAACAGCCGGCACACGTGGCGTTTGCTGTTGGATCTCGATGCGGCGCAGACTGACCAACAAAGCATTGCCATCTTCGTCCGGCATGCCAATGTCCGCGACGATCACATCCGGTCGGCGTATTTCGAACGCTTCGCGCGCTCGTTCCGCCGAGTTCACCGCGCGGACTTGGGCGCCGCATTGCTCGAGCAGGCGCTGGGTCGCCGCACGGGCCATGGTCTCATCCTCTACCAGAAGCACTTCTGTGCCATGCAGGTCGGCTGGCTGCACGTCGTGGTCCGCCCGGTCATCCTCGTCGGACAGCGAGCTTCGTCTTTCGAGCGGTAAATACACCGTAAAAGTGGCGCCGCGCCCTTCCCCGTCGCTGTGAGCGACGATCGTGCCGTTGTGCAACTCCACCAACTGCTTGGCGATCGCCAGTCCCAGTCCGATTCCGGCATAGCGCCTCGTGGTACTGGCGTCGCCCTGGCGGAAACGATCGAACACACTGGGAAGAAACTCCGGCCGAATCCCGATGCCCGTATCCTTCACCCTGATCTCGACCGTGCCATTCTCCCGGCGCATCTCGACATCGACCTGCCCACCGTCCGGCGTGAATTTGACGGCGTTGGCAAGCAGGTTCCAGACAACCTGCTGGATACGATCCGGATCCACTCGCACGGTCGCCACATCGGGACTCAGCCGGGCACTCAGGGCAATCCGACGACCCTCTGCGAGCGGCCGCACCGATTCGATGGCGTTCTCGACCGCATGGATCAAGCGTGTGTCACGCAGTGTCAAGCGCAGCTGGCCCGTCGCCATTCGTGAGACATCGAGTAGATCATCGATCAACTGCTGTTGAGCCAGGGCGGCGCGGTCGATGAACTTGGCGCCCTCGGTGAGGTCTCTCCCCTGCACCGTGCCGCTGATGAACATTCGCGACCACAGGCGAATCGTATTCAGCGGCGTGCGCAGCTCATGGCTGACGGTGGAGATGAATTCGTCCTTGGCCCGGTTGGCGCCCTCAGCCCGCGCACGCAACTGCTGCGCCGACAGCAGCGCCTCCTGTAACTGCGCATCGACCGACTTGCGATCGGTCTGATCACGCATGATCTTGACGTAACCGCGAATGTTTCCATGCGCGTCGCGTGCGGCCGTCATCACGCCGCTCGCCCAGAACCGCGTGCCGTCTTTACGCAAATGCCAGCGCTCATCGAGTGCGCGCTCGGAATTGGCCGCGGCGCGCATCTCCTGCTCCGGAATGCCTGCTGCTCGATCCTCCGGCGTGAAAACGATCGAGGCCGACTGCCCCAGGATATCCCGCTCCGGAAAGCCCGTGACGCGCTCGGCGCCCTGATTCCAGCTCACCACGTTCCCGTGCGAATCGAGCATGAATATCGCGTAGTCGTGCGCGCTTTCCACCAACACCCGAAAATGCTCTTCGCTGTCGCGCAGCGCTTCCCGTGCCCGCTTACGCGCCGTAATATCCCAAAAGGCGGCGACAGCGGCGACCACATCACCGGCCGCATTTCGTACCGGCGTGGCGCTCATGGAGATCGATGCCGGAGTGTTATTCGGCCTGATGAAGTCGAACTCTTCGTCCAGTACGATCTCGCCCGTTGCGAGCGAACGCGCCAGCGGCCATTCCTCCGGCTCATAGGGTCGCCCGTCAGTGTGAAATCCTCGCAACGAGGAGTACGCAACTACCCAGCTGTGACCGATGAAAGGCAGCGGAAACGGCTGATTGAAAAGCGTTGCCGCTTGACGGTTGGCCAACAGCAGCCTGCCCGTGGACGCCTCCGCCATTAACACCGCGGCGGGCATCTGCTCGATCACCGCCTGCAGACGTTCCTGCGCCGCCAGGATCGCCTGCTCGGCCTGCTTGCGCGCGGTGATCTCGATGAACGTGACGACCACGCCGGCGATGCGATCATCCTGAGTGCGATAAGGAAGTGTGCGGCGTAAATACCAGCGACCGCTATGGCTGTGCACCTCCGATTCGAGGGGCACCAGCTTCGCCATCACCCGCCCGGCGTCGGCGATGAGGTCACCGTCGGTAAACTTTTGCGCCAGATGCGCCAGCGGTCGACCGACATCCTCGGGAATGAGCTCGAGCAGATCGCTGACCGGGGGCGTAAAGCGGCGCACGCGCAGTTGCGGATCGAGAAACACTACTGCGATATCCGTGCTGCTGAGGAGATTGTCGAGATCATTCGTCAACGCCTCGAGCTCGAACACTTTCGTCTGCAACTGTGAGTTGACGGTGAGGAGCTCCTCATTCAATGACTGCAGCTCTTCCTTGCCCGTCTCGAGCTCCTCGTTCGTGCTCTGCAGCTCCTCGTTGGTCGAGGTGACCTCCTCGTTCGAGGCTTTGAGCTCCTCGTTCGTAGCCTCGAACGCCTCCATACTCATTTGCAACTCGCGCCGCAGAACGTTCACCTCCTCCTCGAGAGCCGTATCGCGCTCGAACGGCCCGAAGCGCCACACCGGAGGGATCGCCCCGGCGCCCTCTCCTGTCGGGATTTCAGAGGCCGGTAGAAAGCTCACGCGAAAGTGCCCGCCGGCACCGGTGTCCTTCAAAGGAGCTGCGGAAACGGTGAGGCGGCCCGCGCCGTCCTGAAGTTCGGTCTCCACCGCAACGGCGCGCTTCTGGGCGACAGCCTTACGCAAGGCAGCCCGCACGGCGGGGCGCAAAGCAGGGCGGACCATTTGCAAAAGATTTTGCGTGATCTCACCCGAGGGCGGATGCAGGTATGGCTCGGCGTCGCCGTGGAAATAGATGACGCGCTCGTTCGCATCGACCACCGCGGTGGGTGGAGCGAAATCGGCCAGTAAGGCGGACTGGATCGTCGCTGTCGCGGCGGGTCGACCGATCAGCGTGGACGTCGCCCGAACAGCCGAGCGCATTTCGGGAAGCCGTGCCGCGATGGGCGCCAGGTCGGCGAAGCGGTGCTGCGCCGCCCCGGTGCGACGGTAAATACGCCAGCGTTTGCTCACAACCTCGAAAAGTGTCTCGGTGTGACCCAGCGTTTCGGTGTTGCCCAACAGGAGATAGCCTCCGTCGCACAAGGCAAAATGCAACAGGACGAGCGCCCGGCGCTGCGCCTCCGGCTCCAGATAGATCAGCAGATTGCGGCAAGTGACGATATCCACGCGGGAAAAAGGCGGATCACGCAGCAAGTCCTGCGGGGCAAAAACCACCTGATCGCGCAGTGCTTTCTTGATACGGTACGTGTGCTCGTCCTTGTCGAAAAATCTCTCGAGCCGCTCGGGCGACAGATCACCCTCTATGCCGCCGGGGTAGACGCCGGCACGCGCCAGGGCCAGAGACTTATCCGCCGTATCGGTGGCGAAAATTTTGACGTCGACTGCCTTCCCTATCCGCTCGGCCTCCTCTGCGATGAGCATGGCGAGCGAATAAGGCTCCTCACCGCTCGCACAGGCGCATACCCAGGCACGGATCGGATCGCCACCCTCGTACTTCGCCACCATGGGTCGCACGACGGCCTCCCGCAATGCTTCCCACGCTCCGGGATCGCGAAAAAAACCCGTCACGTTGATCATCAGATCGTTGGCGAGTGCCTCCACTTCCGAGGACTTCCCCCGTAGGTGCGCCGCGTAGTCTTCGAGCGTGGCAACCCCGGCAAGTCCCATGCGGCGTTGAATTCGCCGCAATACTGTAGGCGGCTTATAGGGGGCAAAGTCGTGCTTGGTCCGATCGCGCACGATCGAGGTGATTTCGTGAAGTTGCTGACGGTGACGCTCGAGCTCCGCGGCAGCGCGCGCGCGTCCAGCAGGGTTGGTCTCCAGATAAGGGTGCTGCACGTATCGTTGCAGCACGGCCGGGATCTCTTCCGCTTTGAGAATCTGGTCGGCATAACCGGAATAGATGAGGCTCTCCGGCATGCTCGGGAAATCCGCGGTCTGTGGATCCTGGGCGATGCAGAGGCCACCGGCAGCTTTGATGGCTTGCGCGCCAGCGCTACCGTTGGTGCCCGTGCCGGACAGCACCACGGCGATTGAGCTCTCCTTTTGCTCCCGCGCCAGCGAACGAAAGAAATCGTCTATTGGCCGTCGATGGCCGCGTTTCTCCACCGGCTCGCCCAGACGCAGAGCACCCCCCTCGAGGGTTACGGTATAGCCCGGGCGAATCACGTACACATGATCGGGCTCGACGATCATGCCGTCCTCGATCTGATGTACCGGCATTGCCGTGCATCGACCGAGAATCTCCGCCATCAGGCTTCCATGGTCCGGCGAGAGATGCTGTATGACAACATAGGCGAGGCCGCCTGTGGCCGAGCTGACGGTGAAGAAACTACGCAAGGCATCGACACCGCCCGCCGACGCACCGATGCCGACCACCGGGAAGGGCAGCTTTGCCCTAACAGTGAAATCCACCGGAGCGGAGACTTCATCCACGGTATCGGATGGAGCGGCGGGTTCCTGTGCCTGGGTCTGTCTCTCGTCTGGCGTCATCGGGTCTAACCTCGCTCGCTTCGACCCGGCTCCGCCTAAGGTGCGAACCTCAACGGGGAAGGAGCAAACAGGACTGGATTTCCGAGCAAATCGTTATTTTTCGCACCCAAGTGTAACCCGCTGGCGACCGTATTGTGTCCCACCTACTTGCCGTGCAACCTCGTGAGCGTGCTGGCGCCCGGGACGGCGCTGAACCGCCCCTCCGCCGCACCGTCTGCACGCCACGCCCTAGCTTTCGACTTCGCGAGTTGTGGCCTCCCCCGTCGCATGATAGCGCCGGGGCGGTGGTTAGCGGCCGAACTCGTCTGCGGCCCTCACGCTGTAAACGCTCCTGTAAGCGCGTGGAGTCACTCCCAGTAGCGCGGCGCCTTGTAGTAGTCGTACGTCGTATCTCTTACCGCGATACCGCCTTCGCGGGTGAGCTCATCGATCGAGCCGTTGGGCGCGGCGCGCAACTGTGCTTCAGTGTACGGCACGACGTACGCACCGTCAGACTCGCTGTAGTCGAGGCTCGACCACGGGATCGGATGGTACTTCTCACCGATTCCGAGAAACCCTCCAAAACCCACTACGGCGAACATGATGCTGTCGGACTGCTTGTCGAGGACCACGTCCTCTATAGCGCCGATCTTGCGGCCCGAACCGTCGTAAACGCTCGTCCCGATTACCTTCTTCGCGCGGATGGCCGAGGTGTGGCCGGATGCAGTAGCCATGATGTAATGCTCCGTTTGTATATTTGATTCAATAGTTTGCGGCGGCAAGCCGCCGGCTGGCGGCGTGTGCGGAGCGAGAGTAAACTTATGTGAAAGTCGCGTCTGTAGTTCACCAGCATGACTGCATGTCGGAAGAACTCTTACGCGTGTGGCGCCCCGGAACTCTACCGGGCCAACCGTTTCTAAAGTTACGAGACATAGCCCTCCGGAAGACAATCATGGCAACAGGCTGGGCCGGTGACGGTGCGGTACAAGATCAGATCGACGCTACGGTAAAGGACGGGATCAGCCGCGTGCAAAGCCGGCTGACTCAGGGCCCGGGTCTCACTCATTGCGCGGAATGCGGCCATGAAATTCCGGACGCACGCAGGAATGCCGTCAAAGGCGTACGTCTGTGCCTGCCCTGTCAGCAATCACATGACAGCGAAGCTGCACAGTTCAGCGGGTATAACAGGCGCGGCAGCAAGGACAGTCAGATCCGCTGATTCGTTTGCGCCTGCGGTGCCACGACGGCCCGAACGTGCGTAGGAGCGGTCCCACGCGCACGCGGGAGACGCGCTGATGGTTGGATGCAGCCAGAGAGATCACCCTTTCCAATCTCGAAAATTCCCCAGGAGAGGTCCATGAGTTCCCGCCGAACCGCCACCATACTGGTGGCAACATCGATCGCATCCGTGACACTTGCATTCGCCCAGGCGCCGCCGCCGCCGGACACATCGCCGAATGCCGCCTCGACTCCGCATCAGCGAGCTACGACTCAGACAAATACGCCTGAAGCCCCACCCGCCAACGGGGCCGAACCGGCAGCCGCTTCCACACCGCACCAGCAGCAGACGGTGAGCCATAAGCGCGCGATGAAAGACTGCGTTGCGAAAGAGCAGGCAGACCACAGCGGCATGTCGATGGCCAATGCAAAGAAGACCTGCAAGGAGCAGTTAAAAGCCAACAGCCAGAAATGACCGACAGGCTACGAGCGCTCGCGTCGTGAGGCGGGCCATCCGCGCAGTCGCCGGACCGAGCGCGGGCGCGCGGATGCGCTCCACGCGCAGGGCCCGGTGGGGAGAGCTGCCGCCGCGGCGGTGGCGCTAACGCCCACAAGTTGCCGCTGGCAGAAATCACGGCGAGGAGAGGATTTTTTATGCCTAGTAGCTTACTGCCTGGCAACCGCCCTGCGACGACGCCAGGATCTCAAACGCCCGGCAGGCCCACAGACTCGGGCAGTCGCCAACAGACACACCCGAATCAGGGTTCGCAGAGTGGAGCGCCCGACCTCGACAGGGAAGCAACACAGCCGCGGCCGGATGCGATTCCGGCCAAGCCGGCCAGCGCCAAGTAGTCTAAGCGTGGTATTTGCCTGCACTTGACCGACATCGCCCACTGCGAACGCCGCAACTCCGTTGGGGGGAAGTGAGCCTCCCCGACGACGATGCGCTCCGCCTCGCGTGGCGTCGCACGCGCCTACGAACAGCGTCTATGTCAGGGGTGACTGGACGACCGAATATGGCTCGTCCACTTGCCGCGCATCTGACGCTGCAGAATCACGAATGCCACCGCGTGCATCAGCTGTTCGAGTCGTCCGTCCGAACTGTGTGCGGGCCGCTGAACGGAATTGTTTTTTCGCATGACGCTGCTCCCACAGAATGTAGCTGCAGCTTGCACTCATCCGCCTGGCCCGCAAACGAGTCGCGGTCTGGAATTCTTGTAGGACATTCCCCACGCCAGTGCCTTCGCTTCCGTTAGCAGGAGGCGCAGGTCCTCGGTTGCGCAAGGTGCATCCCCAGCGAGCCTCGCGAGATCCGAATCGGCGATGTTTCCCCGCCGTGCTCGTAGGATCGCCCACAACGGGAGAACGATGACTTTCGGAGCCCTTTAAAGCGGCGGTGGCTCCAGCCCGTTCATTCAGGGCAATCGCTGCCAGATCCCGCAGCATCCCGGTCTAGGTATTCCGCTAGCCATCGGCGATGAGAAGAGTAAGTCCGGCGTGAGGCGCCTTAGACCGCGGGAAACGGCACTCGCGTGGTCACTTCTGTTTTCTGGAATTTCGAGGCGGGACGTACGTGCTCGATCCAATGGCGCGCCCGGAGAGATTCGAACTCCCGACCTCCTGGTTCGTAGCCAGGCGCTCTATCCAACTGAGCTACGGGCGCGCGGAAAACTGAAAATCGCCTGCGGGACAAAGGACTGGAGCCCTTCGATGTACCGCATGATTTCAGTAACCTACTGAAAAATCAAGGGTTGTCATCCCTGCAGGTCCCGCGTCCTCAAGCATCCGGGCAACCGTCTGCCGCTCGCGGGGCGCGAATCCTATCACACACCCGGTGCGGTTTTGCTCTATGTGAGCTTTCCGCCATGAATCCCGCTTCAGCACCCGCCAGCTAGCGAACGACAATCGTTCCGACCATCTGCGGATGAAGCGAACAAGCGAAGTGATACGTGCCCGGCTTATCGAACCGGAACGAAAAGGTCCCGGCCGTATCCAGGGCTCCGGATCTGAACAGACCGGTGTCGCTGACCACCGTGTGCGGCTCCTCGTCCAGGTTCGCCCACGTTACCGTAGAACCGGCCGCGACCGTCAACGACGTCGGCTCGAACATGAAGTCCTTCACCTGTATCCGCGCGGGGACGGGCTCCGCCGCCGTCGCCGCATGCCAATCAGCTATGAGACAAAGGAGGGCCATTGCGCCGGCCGAGGCCAACACGGCCCGAACTGTAGACAATCTCATGATAATGACGCTCTCCTGAGGTTGGGTTCAGGAGAGATGACTGCGGCGTGAGCGGCTTTATTCCCGCAGGATGAGCCAACTCCTAACCCTGCACGTCGCGGGCACCGAGATCCTGCAGGAGGCCGGCAAGTTCCAGCAGTTCGTCGGCGCCGGTGTCGGAGATGGCGCAATATTGAATACCGCTGCTGCGCCAGGAGATCTGATGATAGCCATCCACTGTGGCTCTTTTTGGCAAGGCGCGTCGATTCTCTGCCCAGCTGAACACGTTGATGACATGCGGTCCGTGCTCGTAGACGACGACGGCGGCACGCTGATGATTCAAGTAGTCAACACGTCCACCGATGAGCTTAAAGCCTCGGGCCTCGAAGTCTGCGACGACCGGTGAAACATCCGTGTGGCCGGCGAACCACGGTTTCACCGTATGCCGGTCCGTGGATACGACATCGATAGGATGCGAGGACATCAGAGAGCGCACGTGGGCGCCGACCACAGCATCGACCAAGGGATTGGCGAGCGTTGGCGCCCATGTCACGAATGCCAGGACCGCAACGGCGGCCATGGCGACGCCACCGCTCACAGCCCCGAACCAGAAAGGCCGGGCGCGCGATCTCAATCGATCCCAAGCGCTTTGCTGCGGAACCTGAGAGACGCTCTCCCGATCGAGTGCTCGCGTCAGCCGCGAGCGCAGTTCCGCAGGCGCAGACAAGTACGATAGATTCCGACGCAGAGCGATGCGCGTCTGTTCGAGATCTTCAAGCAACGCCCTGCAATCCGCGCACGCGTCGACGTGCTGCTCGATCTCTGACGCGCGCAGGGCGTCTACTTCTCCATCGAAGTACGCCTGCAGAAGCAGCGGCTCAGGGTGCGACACGCGTTCCTCGCTCGGCTAGGAGCCATTGCCTTTTAAGTGCTGCCCGCGCGCGCGCAAGGCGTGACATCACAGTACCTATCGGCACCTCCATCACTGTGGCCATCTCACGATAGCCCATACCCTCTATTTCCCTCAGGACCAGGGCCTCGCGGTAGTCTTCGGATAAAGCCAATAGGAGATCATCCAACGTACGTTGCTCGTCAGACAGGATCGACGCACTTTCGGGGTCGGCCGTCGTCGCAATCATCGCGTGACCATCCTGCTCGTCGTGTTCTTCAGGCAGAGGCACAAAGGCTCGCCGCCGGTCATTTTTTACGGCCGTCGAATGACAATTTCTCACGATCGCCAGCAGCCAGGCTTTTGCGTCACCGCCTCGCAGCGCGGCGAAGCCCCGAAATGCACGCAGGATCGCGTCTTGCACGACATCGTCGGCTTCGGCAGGGGAACGTGCCAACCAGCGCGCAAAGCGATAGGCGGCGTCCAGGTGTGGCAATACCTCCGCCTCGAAGCGACGGCGCCTCTCATCCACAAATGCGCCCGAACACTGCCTTCACCGTGCCTGCAGCCCGCTAATAAGAGGTAAGACTCACGATACCTCTATTTTATTCCCTGACGGCGGCCGGCGGACCGAATCGCCCTGCCCCCGTCGATTCAGCCGACCGTCTCGTAAGGAGTATAAGGAGGCAAGCGTCACGGCCGAGGCGAACGAGGGGGGCCACCATGTCGACTGCCGAGCTTTCGAACGTACAGCACATCTGTCGAAAATTCGCCGCCGCCTGGAACGCGCATGATCTGGGCGCGCACGAGGGGAACTCATGTCCACAGCCATAATCGTCGTCGTCATCGTGCTCAGCCTGCTCATCGGCATCATCATGAGCCTGCGCAGCAGTGCCAAAACCGGTATGCCCTCGGAGGAGGTGCTGAAACGCGCCACTCAACATGCCCGCGAGCTCGACGCACAGGAAAAAGCCAGTCAGGAGAGGCACGGCGAGTGACTTCATCCACAGTCGCCGCGCCCGTGACGTTCACGGTGGACGGCGCCCTCGGCGTCTCGGCGCTGTGGCAACCAGCCACGCGCGCCAAAGCTTGCTTTGTGATGGCACACGGAGCCGGTGCCGGCATGCGCCACCCCTTCCTCGAATCCGTCGCCGCCGAGTTGGCGGCGCTGAGAATCGCGAGCCTGCGTTACCAGTTTCCGTACATGGACCGCGGTTCGAAACGGCCGGATCCGCCGAAGGTGTGTCATGCAACTGTTCGTGCCGCGGTGGCCGAAGCATCACGGCGCACCTCGGTTCCGCTCATTGCCGGAGGTCGTTCCTTTGGCGGGCGAATGACCTCGCAGACTCAAGCTGAAACCCCGTTAGCGGCCGTCCGCGGCCTCGCTTTTCTCGGGTTTCCGCTCCACCCCGCCAAGAAGCCCTCGGAAGATCGGGCGCAGCACCTGTTCCAGGTACACATCCCGATGCTGTTTCTCCAGGGTACTCGGGACGAGCTTGCCGAGCTCAGCTTGCTCGAGCCGTTGGCGCAGAGGATCGGCACAGGCGCCACCCTGAAACTCTTCGACGGCGCCAACCATTCCTTCCATGTACCGGCGCGCAGCGGACGAACCGACGCGCAGGTCCTAAGCGAGTTGTCGGCAACGCTGGCAGACTGGATCGACACAGTTCTGGCTTGAGCAATTGATCCGGGAGAACGAGCATGACGACCCGTCGTGAGGTGTTACAGATCGGTGCCTGTCTGGCAGCGAGCGCCGCGATGCCGGCTGTCCGCGCCACCGCCTCAAAGACGAAAACGATTCTGATTCTCGGCGGCACGGGCTTCATCGGCCCTCATCTGACACAGGAAGCGCTGCGCCGCGGCTGGAAGGTGACGCATTTCAACCGCGGCAAACGCTCCGCGGACGGGGTTGCGGATGTTGAAACGCTGCTCGGCGATCGGAAAGGTCAACTCGACGCGCTGCGCGGACGCAAGTGGGACGTGGTGATCGACGACACCGGCTACATTCCAAAGTTCGTGAAGATGTCTGCCGATCTGCTGGCGCCGAACGTCGGCTATTGCCTGTTCATCTCGAGCATCTCTGCCTACGCGAGCTTCGCGAAGCCGAACGACGAACGCTCCCCGACTGGGAAATTATCGAATCCCGACATCGAAGAAGTCACGAACGACACGTACGGCCCCATGAAGGCCTCGTGCGAGCAGTACTCGGCGGAAGCGTTCAAAGGGCGCATCAGTATCGTCCGACCCGGTTATATCGTGGGGCCATTGGACTCCACCGATCGGTTCACGTACTGGCCCGTCCGCGCGTCCAAGGGCGGTGAGATGCTGGCACCCGGGACGCCGCGCGATCCGGTTCAGATTATCGACGTGCGCGATCTCGCGGCCTGGATGATGAAGCTCGTGGACTCGCGCAGCACCGGTTATTTCAATGCCGTGTCACCTCCCGGGGCCTTCACGATGGGCGACCTAATCACGGCGAGCCAACGCGCGACGCCGAAGGCCGGCACCGCAGTCACCTGGGTACCGGAAGATTTTCTTGCCGCCCACTGGAAAGCCGCAGAGCTGGACCTGCCGCCGTGGTCACCGATGAAAGGCGAGATGGCAGCCGCCTCGCTCACGTCGGCAAAGCCGGCGATCAAGACCGGTCTTCGCTGCCGTCCTTTGCAGGAGACCGTCCGCGACACTCTCGCTTGGTTTCAATCGCTGCCGGCGGACCGGCAGGCGAAGCTGCATGCCGGCCTCGAGCCACAGAAAGAGGCGGCCACCCTGCGCGACTGGCATCTGGACAACGCCAAGGGCTGATGACCGGCGGCAAGCGCCAGTCCAGCTAGACAAACAACACCCTTCACAATGCGCCGCCGCATGGGGCAATCGCCATACGACGCCACCTCATCCGCATGGCAGGGCATATTGCCTCCCATGACGGACAAGCAGGTGCGGGCTATCTGCAAAGAGCTCGCCGCGTCACTCTCGGCTCATCACTTTTCCGCACGTGGCCGTCAACCCTCAACGTCCGTTTCCGGGCGATCGTCCCCGGGGGAGACCTCGTCGTGCCATCGACCCTTGGCGTCTTCATATGAGATAGGCGTCGAATCTCCGGGAACTCCCTGTTCCCGCGCCGCACGTTCCGCTGCTTTCCGGGCGGCATCGTGCGATGGAAAGGTCTCGGAGTACGTTCCGGCGACACGGTAAGCCCAACCGCCGTCATGTTCAACGATCTCATAGGTGATCTTGGTCATGCGCGCTGATTCCTTTACTTGAATGGGAAAGGTCGCTGCCCGCAAGTGCGGCTCAATAGTATCCAATTTCGGCACCGGTCACTTTTTGACCGACGCACGCCACCGGAGCAACCTTGACCGCGGGCATTCGCGCCGCACGCTTGCGGTGGCCCAATTTGCCGCGGGCGCTCGCTGCCGCGATTTCCCCGCCGTGCTTCTCAAATTGCCCGCGGCAATTCAGCCGGGGCACGCCCAACACAGTGGCGGCAGCGCCTCACGAAACCGATCAACTCTTTGTGCCGCCGTCAAGAAACTCGGCAATCGCCACACCAAGCTCCGGCTTGGTGACTGCGCTCATGTGGTTGCCGGGCACTACGGCGTACCGGCCATCCGGCAGCGCGGCGGACAATGCCTCGGCAGAGCCATTGTCGTCGTCCTCGGCACCCATCAACACTAGCGTCGGCATCCCGATCCGCGCCAGCGCTTCGCGAGGCGTATCGACGAAGGTGTCGAGAATGTGGAGCAGCGCCACCGGATCGCCGCCGACGGTCTTCAGGAATGCCTCCGCCATCCATTCCACCGAACCGGGCTCGAACGTGCCGAGGTTGGTTAGGATGCGGCGGAAGTGAGCGCCGCGCCCAGCCGTGTGGATGATCCCTTCCAGCCCCATCCCCGCCAAAATCGCACGGCCCGGGCTCGCGCCGCGCGCCAGCATTCGCACCGTCGTCCGTGCCCCGAGCGAGTAGCCACCTAAATCATAGTCAGTAAGTCCGAGTTGCTCGACCAGCGCGAAACCGTCGTCGGCAAGCACATCGGGAGGATAGGCGGCAGCATCGTGTGGCTTGGCGCTGTCACCGTGGCCCCGAAGGTCCGGCATGATGACGCGATAACCGCGCGCCGCGATCTCTGCGGCATGGCGGTAGCGTACCCAGTTAACCGTCGCGGTCGAGAAGTAGCCGTGAACCAGTACCAGGGGCCGGCCGTCCCCCATCTCGCGATAGGCGAGCTTCGCGCCGTCGCGGCCCAGGAAACGATGGACAGGGAGGTCGGGGGAACTTGCCATAGATCTCGATCCAGTCGTCACGCGAGGCGGGCCTGTATTCTAGCTGGCGACGATCACAAGACGGGCGCCGAAGTTCTTGGCTCCGGCCAGTGCGACGCTCCGGCCGTCCGCTAAAGAGAATGGAAGGGTTCGGCCGGTAAGCGAGGTAGCGGATGCATGAATGCTTGCTCAGGCCCGGCTAGCCGCCGTGCAAGTGCTTCAGGCAAGCGATTAAATCGACATGGTGTGCAAGCCACAAAGTGCCGACCAGCAGCAGCGCGATCCCCGCGAGGATGGCAATCTGTCTCTTCATGGAACCCTCCGCGGTCTATAGCGCAACGAGTGTTTGCCTGACCGTCAGTTTCGATGCCTGCCTCGCCGGGCAGAAGCTGACTGCAGTCGAACCGAAAAGCACGATCGCCAGCCACCACCCGGCGCCGGACACCGACAATTCCAACGACAGCTCCTGGGTTGATATGGATGCCAGCACCTCACCGACTTGTGCTGATAGCGGCAAAGACAACAGCAGTGCAACGATCCAACTCAACACACCTATCAGCAGGCCCTCGCCCACGACTGTCCTGATGACCGTCCCAGAGCGAGCACCGATGGCGCGCATTACGCCGAATTCGCGGGTGCGCTCGATTACGGAAGTTCCAAGCGACGACGCCAGCCCCAACATGCCGACCACCGCCATCATGGCCGCGATGAAGCCCAGAGCGAGGACCAGGATGTAGACGTGGCCGCCCTGCGCAGCCGTGAGGCGCTTGTCGGTGAGCACGGATTTCACGCCGATGTGCTCCCGTTCGAGCGCTTGGACGATTGCGCCGGCCACCCCGTCCGCCTGCTCACGATCCGCGAGCACGATCCGCACGGCGTTGACGAGCCCGACAGCGCGCATTGCCCGAGCAAAGGTGCCGGGCGTGACGTAAGCCGCGCCGGGCGTTAGCAGTTCGCGTACCACACCGACGATTCGCAGCTTCAACGGGCGATGATCCACGCTAAGGGATACCCAGTCGCCCAATTTCGCCCCCCGAAGGGCGCTCGTTCGCGCCAGCGTGTTGATGACGACAGCATCGTTATCCTGCTGTCGCAACCACCGCCCTTCGATCATAGTGTGGGCGATAAGCTGCGTATTCGGCGGTGCGCCACGCAAGACAATCCCCCCGTGTGCGCCATCGGGATAACGGCGAACCACATCGAGTCCATCCTTGTTTCCGATAGAGGCGGCCGCTACGTTCCACGGCTCGACATTGACCACGCCCGGCACTGCAGTGGTGACTGCAAGGACGCGCTCCAGCGAGGCGATCTTCTGAAGTCCGAGCTCCAGATCAAAATGCCTGTCGCTGACCGCCTGCGTGATAGCGTGCTCCCACGCGGCCTTGAGATTGAGGCTGGTGATGAACATTGCGCCCGCGCCAGCCAGAAGCGAAAGAGTCAAGACAAGTCGGGTGCGGCGTCGAAACAGGTTGCGGACGACAAGATTCGAGGCGGCGTCGGTCACGCGAATTCTTGCTAGGGCTCGCCGAGTCCAGGACGAGCCCTGCCCGCCGGCACTCACGCCGTAATCATCGATGGCATGCCTCACCGTTCGGCGTGCGGCGACCATGACAGGAACCAGTGCGGCGACGGCAGGTGCGACAATCCCGAGCAGCAGCGTTACAACGAACACCCACCAAGGCAGCGCGAGACTGTCTATCTGCAAGTTCAGGAGCTCGGCAACGATTGCGATGAAGCCGCGAGCCGCCATCAGACCGAGCGGCAGGCCGATCGCCACTGCAGCGATACCGAGGGAGCAGACCAAACCCATGTACAGGCGCGCTACCTGGCGCGAACGTGCCCCAATTGCTTTCATTATTGCGATCTGTCGCACGTGCTGTGCGAGCAGACCGCCGACGACGCTAGCCGTGAGCACCGCGCCTAGGAACAGCGCGAGCAGACTGAAGATCAGCAGCATCACGAGCACCGCTGACATCTGGGCTTGATGTGGATGTCGCTTAGGCGGCGGAATGCGCGCCTCGAGGACATGATGGCCTTGGGCGTTCAGCCATGACGCGAGGTCTCGCACGGTGGATCCGATGGCATTGGCGTCTCCAGCACCGTGACCGACGACGATCTTTAGCAAATCCAACTTCGTCGGTTCGCCGAGGTCGGCCAGGCTCTGCGGCGTGACGTAGCCGTAGATAGTCTGCTCCTGCCACGCCGGCGCAAGGCCCGGGTCGTGCACGGTTCCGGCAATCAATATCGAGCGCCGGCCGGCCTGTGGCAACTCGATGCTTATCATGCGATTCCGCGCGGCTCGTGTCAGTGGCAACGCGCTTCGCTCGACGAGCATGGCACCAGATGGCGGTGGCCACGCACCCGACTCATGCTCCAGCGTGTTGATCTGCAGGGATTCAAAGTTTGGCACTACGAACAGCAGGAGGGGCAGCCACTCGTTGGGACCGACTTTGATGCGAGCAAGCACTGTGGCGGCTGCCTCCGCCCCCGCGATGTTCGGACGATTGCGAACCTGGCTCAGCAGTTCGTCGCTCACGGCCCCATCCATCTCCAGCTGCGCAGAGGCCGGATTCGTGCTGAGGTAATTGCGGGGCACTTCGCGCATCAAAACGTTGTACGCAGCCAGCATCGTTGTAACCGCAGCAATACTGACGGCCAACGCAACTACGACCATGACCAGGCGTCCGCGCGCCGCGTAGCTGTCACGCAGCATCTTTGTCCATCGCGGGCTCAAGCGCAGACCTTCAGCACACCTGCGGAGTCCCCGTCCACCATTCCGTCACGCAGCGTGAGTTTCCTGGTGAAGAAGCGATCGACATCGCGCTCATGGGTGACCGTAAGCACGGTCTTTCCGTCGTTCGCCAGCGACCCGAGGAGACTCATGACTTCATCCGACGTCGATGCGTCTAGGTTTCCCGTGGGCTCATCGGCGACGACGATGGGTGGATCGTTCGCGAGAGCCCGAGCGATCGCTGCCCGCTGCTGTTGCCCGCCGGAGAGGTCTGCCGGCAACTTGTCTGCCTGGTCTGGGATGCCGAGCCGACGAAGCAATGCGAGCGCGCGTGGGCGACGCTGCGATTGTTCGAACATGTCGCAGAAGTCCATGGGCAGCATGACGTTCTCCACGATTGTCAGCGTAGGCAGCAGCTGGAAGAACTGAAAGACGATGCCGACGTTGCGGCCGCGCCAGACTGTCAGCTCCTCCTGGGACATCTGATGAATCGCATGCCCCGCTACGTGGATCTCGCCGGCCGTGGGGCTGTCGATGCCGGTCAGCAGGTTGATCAGTGTCGTCTTCCCGCTCCCGGATTTGCCGACGAAGGCGACGCGCTCGCCGTGATCCACATCGAGGCTTATATGACGAAGCGCGGTGAAGCGACGAGCGCCTAGTTCGTAGCACTTTGAGACGTCTCGCAAGCGGATCAACGGATTGCCGATCGAGCTCGTCATGGCGCCTGTCTCCTGGTCCGATATACTCATACCGAACATACGGTTCAGCATCGGAAAGAGCGAACACAAGCTCGGCAAAGTTGTTCGTTTCCGAATAACCCTCCCTCAATTGTTCGGGAACTTCGCATGTGCGCCACGAAGAGCAAGCCGGATCGCCGGGTCCAGAGAACCCGGGAGCTGCTGTTGGATGCTTTGTTCGCTCTGATGATCAAGCGCGGCTACGAGCGTTTGACGATCCAGGATCTGCTCGACCGGTCTGGCGTGGGACGCGCCACCTTCTACGCCCATTTCAAGAGCAAGGACGATCTACTGGCCAGCAGCGTCGCACGATTGCGAGGAACGCTGGAGCAGGCGCGGCAGACGAGACCGGGCCAACGTATGGGATTTACGCTACCTCTCTTTCAACACATGGCGAGTCTTCGAAGCATTTATCTGATGACCGTCGTCCCCGAGAGCGAGGTCTCGGTGCAGCAGCACTTCAGACGGATGCTTCGCGACCTGGTGCGAGACGATCTGGCGACGCGTCGTTGCGCCGGTCGGGACGATGCTTCCGTTGACCTGGCCACGCACTACGTCGTTGGCGCATTGTGGTCGACCATTGTCTGGTGGATGGACAGCGCCTCGACGCTGCCCCCGGAAAGAATCAATGCCGTGTTCCAGCGCCTCACATTCCCAGGTCTGGATGTGACGCTGGGACAGGCGGCGTAGCTCCCGAGCCTCCTCGTGCAAGCGACGCTCGACTGCCGGCGCTGCTGCGGAATGTCAACGCGTCTATGCGCCGACAGGTCCGGCGACCACGTGCTCTTCGTATTGGGGCAGGTCGTCGGTGATCGTAAACCACGGTGCCTTGGAACCGACGAAAATGTGCTTGGTCGGGCGGATGGTCGGATCGTCGACAAGAGTCCCCATGGCTACGTGAACGAACGCGCCGTCGCGGACAAGCGAATAGAGGAGCGAGCCGCACGCTTTACAGTGCGCGTCGTGGGCATTTTCGTCGCCAAAGATCATCAGGTTGTCCCCGCCCTCGGTGACCACCAGCTTGTCGCGCTCTATACCGGCGAACGGCTTAAAGGCCGAACCCGTCGTCCGTCGGCAGTCCGAGCAGTGGCAGTTCGCGGCGTAGAGAAATTCGTCCGCCACGGCGTAGTGGACAGTGCGGCAACCACATTTTCCGGCAAGCGTGCGCCCGCTCGTTTTCTCAGGGTTTGTCACAGGTTCCTGCTCCAAAGCGGATAAGTAGCGCCTCCAGCATATACTCGTTCAGCTGAATGGATGCTCGGCACAACGTGGGCGGCCGAACGGGTTGCACTCACGCCTGCCGATTGGGTACCCTGTGCGCTTCCGTCATTGGGGAGTAGCTAACCTCCTGTTCTCAAAGGAGGAGCTCACGTCAACAGACTCGAGATCGACCGATCTCGTGGCGTGAGTAGTGAGCCTTCAGGAGCCTGTCCCGGCTCCGGGGCGCGCCCGGCGAGACCTTTGGCCGCGATCCGCTCACCCTAGCCGGGCGAGCCGAATCGGCGCGCCATTGGCTTTCTGCTCGCCCGGCTGTTGGAACCTGATGATCCTCACGGTGGTCCTGTTTCTTGCTTCCGCAGGCGCGATCTATCTGGCCTGTGAATTCTTCGTCAACGCTGTCGAGTGGCTTGGCAAGCGGCTGAATCTGGCGGCGACGGCTACGGGCACCGTGTTGGCCGCGTTTGGGACCGCGCTGCCGGAAAGCGCCGTGACCTTCACCGCCGTCGTCTTGGGCCGCTCTCCGGAGGAGCGGGATCTCGGCGTCGGAGCTGCCGTCGGCGGACCTTTGGTTCTGGCGACCGTCGCGTATGCGGTGGTGGGCTTTACGCTGCTTGCAAATCGCAATCGAGTGCCGCGTGGGGACGCAAGAGTCGCCATCGATCAGCGCCGACTGAGCCGCGATCAGGAATGGTTTGCGATCATCTTCGCGTGCACGGTGGGCCTAGGGCTCGTGAGCTTCGCGCTGAAACCGTGGCTCGCGGTGCTACTCGTGCTTGCATACGCTGCCTATGTGTGGCGGGAACTTCGCGGTGGTGAGACCGCTCCCGAGGAGCACGACCTGGAGCCGCTGAAGTTTCGCCCGCGTACGCTGGAACCCTCCTTGGGTTGGGTTGTTGCGCAGACCATCGCGGCGCTAGCCGTGATCGCGGTCGCCTCGCGCGTCTTCGTGGGGCAGCTCGAGCATATTGGCGCCGCGCTGGGCATGGCGCCTCATGTGGTCGCCTTGCTGCTCAGCCCGGTGGCCACGGAGCTTCCCGAAACCCTGAACGCGCTGATCTGGGTGCGGCAAGGCAAGGAACGCCTCGCTCTCGCCAACATCTCCGGTGCGATGATGATTCAAGCCACCATCCCCAGCGCACTGGGCTTGTATTTCACACCCTGGATGTTCGATGAGCCCTTGTTGGTTGCGGGTCTCGTCACGGCTACCGCTATCGTTCTGCTGTGGCTGCTTTTTCGGCGCGGCGCCATGACGGGTCGGGCGTTGGCTTCGGTCGGATTGCTGTACGCAGTTTTCGCAGCATACGCCCTGTGGCATTTCTACCGGCTATCCTCACCGCCTGCCCTTCCGTGATCGAAACGGTTCAGAGGGATCGAGCCGCGCCAGCGCCGTATCCCGGCGCACCGAAACGACGCACTTTCCTGCCCCCCATGGC
>JAQGOG010000160.1 GCA_028293765.1 Gammaproteobacteria bacterium | reverse complement strand
CCCCTGTCGGGCGCCGCCCGCAACGAGTCCGCGTCACTGCAGACGCGTTTCACGCTTCAACGCTAAGCCTCTTTCGACGACGATTGCGCAGAGCTGGACGTAGACACCCCGCGGCAGCCTCGATATATAAAATCAGCAGCTGCCCGCTATCGTCATCGCCTCGTCGCAGTCCACGTTTACCCCAACGGCAATGGTCGCCACGCTCGCCTAATGGCCGACTTGCGTCACTCAACTGACCGGCAAACGGTTCGAATGGGGTCGCGGTTCGTTGATCGCCGCGAGTGAGCTTCGAACCCGCTACATTGCCGCCCTTCGAGCCGCCGATGGCGGTGATTGCCGCCCGCTGCTTGCATTCCTACAAGCGTGACGGCGAGCAAGCTTGCGGTCATTCCCAGAACAGCAAGGGCTCGACACCGTAGCCCCGGCGACGCACGGGCAACGTATGGGCCAGGCTTCCGTCCGTGTAGCGGTAGGCGGGTTGGAGCAGATCGTGGTTCGGGTCGAGCACGGTAATATCAAGATGACCGATGCGACCCGTGACGGCGTGACTCGGAGTGGCCGGCTCCATTTCGACCTGTAGATTGGGAAGGGGTATGTGCAAGAACCTGGCGGGTCCGGGATCAGACCGTCCGGGAGACCCTGACGCCGCGCGCGCGGTGCTGCTGATCATTGCACTCACGGGCCTCTTACGCATCGCACTGGCGTCTCTGCTCGGACTGTCGGTGGACGAGTCATATACGGTGGCGATCAGTCGCCAGGTCGCCCTCAGCTACTTCGATCATCCACCGCTGCACGTCTGGTTGGTAGGTGCCTGGGCGAGACTGGTCGGTACTGAGCAGCCGTTTCTGTTGCGTTTGCCTGACATCATCATGTTCGCGGGATCGACGTGGCTGATGTATCGGTTGACTGCGTCGGTCTATGGTGATCGCGCGGGTCTGTGGGCCGCGTTGGCCCTCAATTTCGCGCCCGTGCTCACGCTCAACGCAGCGGGCGGGATCCTTCCAGACGGACCGCTGGTGTACTTCTCGCTACTCGCGGTCTGGTGTTTCCATCGTGCAGCGCACGCACGTCTACCGGACCCACGCAGGCAGAGATGGATGTTGGGCGCGGGCGCCACAGCGGGTCTCGCGTTGCTGTCCAAGTACATGGCGATATTCACCATTCTCTCGCTGGGACTCTATACGCTCAGCTGTCGGCGGTGTTTGCTCAGAAGACCGGACGCTTGGCTCGCGGCGCTCCTCACCCTCACACTGTTCGCGCCAGTGCTCGTCTGGAACTACGAGCACGGGTGGGCCTCGTTTGCGTTCCAAGGCAGTCGTGCCCTGCCTGCCGACCTCAATCTGCAGCTGATGGCAGTGGATTTCGGTGGGCAATTGCTTTATCTGCTGCCGTGGATTGCCGTGGCCCTGCTGTATGCGCTCGTGCGCGCCTTACGCCGTGGTCCATGGGATGAGGTGGGTTGGCTATTCGCGTGCTTGGCCGTTGTCCCCATCGTGTTCTTCTCGCTCGTGGGCCTTTGGACCAAGGTGCTGCCACACTGGCCGGCAATCGGTTGGTTGTTCGCTTTTCCGCTGTTGGGACAGCTGCTCGCAGAGATCGAGCAGAGGCGACCGCGCGCTGTGCACCGGACTGCAGCCGCGACGGCGGGTTTCGTCTTCTGCGTCGTACTGCTGGCTACGAGTCAGGCGGATACGGGTTGGCTCGAGCGCCTGGCGCCCGCTTTTGCAGCCGATGACCCAACGCTCGATCTGTTGGATTGGCGTGACCTGAGGTCATCTGTGGCCGCGCTCCATCTGCACGAGCGGGGCATGATAGTCGCCACGGTCAGTTGGATCGACGGCGGAAAAGCCGACTATGCGCTCGGCGGCGCCGTGCCGGTGCTGTGCGTCTCACGGGATCCGCGTCAATTCGGCTTGATGATTGACCCACACGCTCTGCGCGGGAGCAACGCGCTCATCGTCGCCGCTGGCGGGCGCCCGGATTGGCTGCAAATAGCCGAGCCGCATTTCAGGAGCATCGAACTCCTGGACGATGTCGTTCTGACCCGCGCCGGCCGACCGGCAATGAGTCTGCACACGGCGTATGGCTATGGCCTGAAGGAGCCAGAGGAGTAGCCTGAGGGAGTGCGGAGGACCGCGCCAGAGGAGCAGGACGAAGGATACGGCCGCGGCGATCGTAAGCGCCGTGATGGATTGGGAGGCAAACCAGTCATCCTCCTGGCCGCGGTCAAACACGATGCCCATCGGCGATCAGCTCGCGAGCTCCTGAAGCGTCCGGCAGTCCGCTTCGACGCATTCGGCTGTGGGTCCCTTTCGCGCGTATCGTCATCTATCGCGCTCACCGGTCCCCAAGGCCCGGGTATCAAAGCCGCTACAGTGAACTGAATGATACTGGCTGGGTTTGCATCGAAACGCTCAAGGCAACGCTGCGATGGAGGAGAACGCTATGAAGCGGTCGATTGTGTTTCTGTTGAGTGCAATGCCTCTGCTATGGGGTGTCGACGCGTGGGCAGACTCCTACGGCAATACGGTCACCCTGTTTAAGAATGCCGGCGACAGCGCCACCTTCTTTCAGAATTGCTACGGCTACGCTGTTTTCCCCACGATCGGGAAGGGTGGTTTCATTGTGGGTGCGGCCCACGGCAGGGGCCGCGTATACGTGCACGAACAGTACATGGGCGATACGTCAATGACACAGTTGAGCATTGGTCTGCAGGCCGGTGGCCAGGCTTATAGTCAGATCGTCTTTTTCGAAGATCAACGGGCATTCGATGAATTCACCAACGGCAATTTCGAGTTCGGAGCTGATGCCAGCGCAGTCGCAGTCACCGCTGCTGCGGGAGCAAGCGCTGGAACGGCAGGCGCGAACGCGGGCGCCAGCGGCGGCAAGAAGGACGCGTCGACGAGCGGGCGCTATTACAAAGGACTCGCGGTGTTTACGATCGTGAAAGGCGGCGCAATGTTCCAGGCATCCGTCGCAGGGCAGAGGTTCAAATACACACGAAAGACGTAACTCAGGAGACGGCCATGACAGCGTCAATCAGCCTGGGCAGACATCAGACTCTCCGCGTCGAAATCCGCCGTGTTCCCGCGCTCCAGTCGATCCGCTGGCTGCGTCGCGGATGGGACGATTTGCGGCGCATCGGATGGCCCAGCGTTGGGCATGGAGCGCTCATTACGATGCTGGGAGGCATCTTGCTGATGTTCGGCAGCAGTCACCCGTATCTGATTGCCGCCGCGGTCTCCGGCTATCTTCTGGTCGGCCCGATCATGACGAGCGGGCTTTGCGAGTTGTCGCGTCGGCGTGCCGCGCACGAGCCGCTCGGGTTCGATGAGTCGCTGGAGGCTATCTCTCGCAACCCGGAAGGCCTGCTTTACTTCGGCGCGGCGCTCGCGATCGGCGCGGCGGCTTGGTTCGTCGTATCCCAGCTCGTGCTGCAATCGGTCCTGCACACTTCGGCGCCGAGTCTCTCCGTCGCACTTTGGGGCAGCATTACGGACAATATCAGCCGCCCCGAGGTGCTGGCGTACGTCGGGTCGGGAGCAATCGTAGCCGCGGTAGCCTTCACGTTATCCGTCGTGTCCGTGCCGCTCATCATCGATCGTCATGCCAGCGCCCTGGATGCGATGTGGATCAGCGTCCAGAGCACTTTCTGGAATCTGCCGGCGATGATCGTGTGGAGTGCGCTCATCGTTGCGTTGACGGCGCTCGGCTTTGCCACCTTTCTCGTCGGAATGATCGTCGTGGCACCAATTCTGGGACACGCGACCTGGCATGCTTACCGCGACTTGATCGGCTAGAATCGAATCGACGCCGCTTGTCGTCTGCGCGGGGCCGTTGGTGATCGTGACAACTTCTGCGGCGGCCGGCGCCGCCAACCCGACAGGACCCGACGCGGATCCGCGCCTGAAGCTCTTGCCACCGAAGCAGGTCGCCTGTGGAACCAACTCTAGGAAGCCCACAGGCTCGGCGGGAATGCTCGCTCCTGGGCAAGACATCCACGGCGGCTAGCTCCGAGAACCTGGAATGCTCGAGGATGGCAGGCATCCGTTGGACTGGAACGGCCCAACCGGCCGGATTTTCATCCAGTTAGGCGACGAAGATTTGGATCGATCGATATCGATCACTTCGCGCGCCTCGGCGTCCTGGCCCGACGCAGCGCTGATGGAAGAGTAGTCCTAGTCGCGTATGTGAGCGCTGTGCCCAGCACGCCCGGCTAAGCGTCGGCCGGAGGTCGGGCGGTAAAATTGAGGTGTGCTTCAACAGCGATAAGTCACGTCCGGAATGTCACGCAACTCATTGATAACAAGATAACTATTGAGCTTGAAACGAGAGTCGAACTCGCGACCCCGACCTTGGCAAGGTCGGACGCCAAGCCTCGCAGGTTTTTGATTGTGAAAGAAGTCCGGGGTCAAATGGGTCGCGCAAATAGATCAGAATGTTGCGCGCAATTGGTCGGGACGCGCCCTTCCCTTCTACCGTTCGGCAGCGCCGTAAGCCTTACGGCAAGTGTCGGACCAGAATATGCGGTCCCTGCTGGTTGGATGCGTGCGCGGTACCCGACATTCCCCTTCGGCACCCATGTGCTGAAGGCGCTGGCGCTTGGAGCCAACGCCTGCTCCATCGGACAGCCCTATCCGGACGCCAACAGTGAGGGTTCCGATGCGACGGCAGGAGGGAGCTCCGACGAAGGAGCGGAGGAGGATTCAGGTGACGATTCAGGTAAGGAGGCTGCCGGGGTGGGCCTCGGCCAGTCGCGGAACCGGATCACCACTTTACCGAAGCGTTTGTCCCCCAGGCTCATGGCTCGCTCGTAGGCTTCAATCGCCTTGTCGATCGGGTAAATGGCAGCGATCTTCGCCCGGAGCGCACCCGCGCTCACCCATGCACCGAGTCGATCATAGAGCTGCTTGCGTTCCTGAGCCGAGCATCGCGCCAGACGCCGCGCGGGGTTGAATCCCACGAGTCGAATCTCGCGGCTCGACAGAATGTCATAGGTTACCTGGCAAGCCTCGCCGCTCATCGCGCCATGATTGATGAGCGTACCGCCTTCGGCCAGGCAGCCGGCCAGTACCGCCGTCGCACTCCCACCCACCGCGTCGAGGGCCAGGCGGATGGGAGCTCCCTGAGTTGTCGTGCTGACCCTTTGAGCGAGATCTTTGTCGTCGATCAGAACGGTATCGGTACCGAGGTCACCCAGCTCCGCGGCCACATCGGGACTCTTGACGACATTGACGACGCGCAAATGCAATTCGGTGGCGATCTGCTGAAGGATGCGTCCCACCGCAGAGTTTGCCGCGTTCTGAATGATCCAGTCGCCCTCGGACAGCTTTACGTGATCCTGCAGCATCAGAAGCGCAGAGGCTGGATTGAGCGCCAAAAGCGCAAACTGCTCAGCATCCCCTTCAGGCGCGGGCGTCAGATGGTCAGCCTTGATGGAGTATTGCTCTCGGTGTGTGCCCGATCCGACCGGGCAGAGAACTCGCTCCCCAACGACCACATTCGAAACCCCTGCGCCCAGTGCGAGCACGCGCCCGACGCCCTCGTACCCTGGCGTGCGAGGTAGCGATTTTCGAAAGCCGTCTCGACCGGACACCGTGTGCACATCCGCCATTTGAACGACGGCGGCCTCCACGCCGATCAAGGCTTCTCCGGTGTCCGGCAGCTGATCCGGTTCTTCCCGCAATTCAAGCACGCGTGAGGGCTCTCCGTACGCAGTTTGGATCAGTGTCTTCATGCTGTTAGATCATGGGCAATGAGTGCTAGGAATTACCACAGGGCACCGGCCGGCACTGTGATGAACTCCCCCCTTCATCAGTCAATGCATGCGGCGGCTTCCAGAATGTCGCGACGCAACATTCTCACGAGTGCACGCCGGATTGTGGTCCAGGCGATCCTTTACGCCCACGTCGCGCTTTTCGTGGGCTGGCTCCTACTACTGCTGGTCCGGTGATCCTGACGGGCGTTCCGTTCTATTACTCTTGGCGCGGACGTGAGCGCGAAGGTTTGGGCCGTATCGCCCAGTCATCCCGACGGCCAGCGTACAATGCCCAGTCAGGCCGGCCTGCAGGCAATTGATCTTGGCCCGGCTACGCGTAGATCCGTAAGATCAGAATAGGCGGGCCAAGGTCACACGAGCCTGGTCACTCTCGTTATGCGCACCTCAACCTCCAGGACATTCGCGCCGTAGGAGCCCGGCTCTTCCGCTCGCGCGGAATTACCGAGAGCGCCATTCAAGCGCTGATGACGCACGCTCATCAACGCACTGCGACTTTGCCATGCTCGACGCGAGCGCGGGCACGTTTGCGCCTCCTCGACATTGCCTGACATTATCGGACATTTCGCGGCAACGCGCGCGTTTGCTGTTGGTTCATTGAGTTCATTGAGCGCTTACGTAGCGGATGCCGTTTCCGGGGCTGCTCTACATCATGTTCGGCAGTGCGGCACGCGCGTAAAATAGTTGGGCTGTCGATGGTCGACTGAGAGCCGAGGCAGTCCGCCTCCGCTACAGGGCCGGTGACGACCTGATCAAGGTCATAGCGCCCGGCGGCGTGATCGATGAAGGGACTAGCGGCCGGAAAGGCCATTTCCATCGACGGCTTGTAAAGCGGCCTACCGGCTCGCGCGGTCATGCCGTATCAGCGCCACGCAGGGCTGAGCTGCAGCGCGGTCCGAGCTTGGCTGTGAGGGGCTAGGCGCAGATCGGCTGGTGGAGCTGCATGGGGCCGGCTCTCTCTCGTGCGCAGCCATGTCCTGGAGAAGCGTCATTGCGTTGACCAGATCGGGATCCGATACGGAAACTGTTCGACGCCGGCGGGAAAATAACGGTGGACACTGACGGCGCTATCGTGTTCGGCGTCGGCGTACCGTAGGAATTTCCGGGGTCGGTCGCCGATTCATCTCTTAATACATGTTGCAAGATTTGGTGGGTACCATCTTGCTGTACGTGCCGACCGAAGGAGGTATGGCGCGAACTTCACGGGTCGGAAGCGATTCGCGATCAACACGTCCCTACACAAGTGGCGGGCGCCTAGGAGAGAAAATGTCCGCGAGTTCGACGATATCCGGTCCAGCGAAGGCAGTCAGTTTGCCAAGGCATCATGGGCTGTATTATGGAGGTGCCTGGCATGCACCGATGACCGGCCTCTACAAGGAAACGCATAATCCCGCTACGGGGCTGGTACTTGGCCGCGCCGCGAATGGTGGGACTTCTGACGTGAATACCGCAGTTGAGGCCGCGCAACTCGGGTTTCAACAGTGGCGCAATACGCTACCGCTTGAGCGTGGGCGCATCATGCGGCGCGTGGCCGACGTCATCCGGTCCCATGCAGACGAGCTGGCGATGCTGGATTCCGCCGATTGTGGCAATCCCGTCACGGAGATGTCTGGAGACGTGCGAATGGCTGCGGTGGGTTGGGAGTTCTTTGCGGGACTCGTCACCGAGATGAAGGGTGACTCGATCCCAATGGGTCCAGGCGCGGTGAACTTCACTGTGCGCGAGCCGCGCGGTGTAATCGCGCGCATCGTCGCGTTCAATCATCCCTTCATGTTCTCGGCCTTAAAGTCGGCCGCCCCGCTCGCCGCAGGCAACGCCGTCATCATCAAACCTCCCGAGCAGGCGCCGCTCTCCACGATCCGCCTTGCCGAACTGCTCGAAGGGCTGCTGCCACCAGGCGTGTTCAATGTGCTGACTGGCGGCCGGGAACTGGGCGCGGCGTTGACGGCGCATCCAGGGATCGCCATGGTGACGCTGGTCGGCAGCGTGCCCACCGGTCGCTCAGTGATGAAGTCAGCCTCCGACACGCTGAAGCCGATTCTCCTGGAGCTCGGGGGCAAGAACGCGCTTATTGCGTTTCCAGACGCTGATCCGGATGAGGTTGCGAATGCCGTCGTCGCCGGCATGAATTTCGGCTGGTGCGGCCAATCCTGTGGGTCGACGAGTCGGGCGTTTCTTCATGATGACATTCACGACGCCGTGATGGATCGCTTGCAGGACCGCCTCGGGGCTTTCAAGCCAGGCTTGCCTACGGATCCCAAAACCACGATGGGCGCGCTCACAAGCCACGCGCAGTACGAGCGCGTTCTGCACTATATTGAAGTTGCCAAGCAGGATGGCGCACGGCTGGCTTTCGGAGGCAAACGTCCGCAAGACCCGGCGCTCGCGCGGGGATACTTCGTCGA
>JAQGOG010000126.1 GCA_028293765.1 Gammaproteobacteria bacterium | reverse complement strand
GCCGACAGCAAGCGCGAAGAGCAGAACCAGCACCGTGTAGGGCCGCCGGAGCGCAATCTGGACGAGGCTCATGGTGTGACGTCAATTCTCAAGGCACGCGGGGACAAGTACGCTTAGCAGACGGATAGACGGTTACGGATCAAAGCCATGCGAGCTGCCGCGCAAAAAAAGTGTGTAGGTGATATTACGGAAATGGATGCCGAGTTGCTCTACGTCCCCGCGGGGCAGGTGCTCGCGGTCGCCGAACAGTCTTCGGCCATCCCGTATGACGTTCCCGGTGTGGAATTGAGTCATGTGGGCGAGCTCTGCTCCTTCGATGCGTTCCTTGAGAAATATCAGCTCGACTCCGTGCCATTGTCTCGGCTCGCCGCCATCGTGCGCGGCGCCGACACATCCCGACTCGATCTCACGCCGCAGTCTGCCGGACTGTATGCGATCTCGCTGGGACTCTCGGCCATCTTCGCGGACGATCATGAGATGTTGCGTCACGGACTCATTCTGTAATGACGCGTTGTACGCCTGGTGTGCCCAATTGCAGGCGGAAACTAACTAATGTCCGCCCGCCGGCTATTCCCTGACCCAATAACGATCGACTTTTTCGGAGAAGACAAGATGAAGCACAGTGCGACGGCGATCGCAGGCATCACGGCCCTCCTGATGGCGGCTGCGGCTGCGGCTGCCTCGGCCGAGATCGACTGGACCCAGGTGGATCAGGCGATCGGCAAGAAAGGCGCCGTGCAGCCAGGGGGCGTCTACAAGTTTGGCCTGCCGCGTTCGGACCTCAAAGTGACTGTCGATGGCGTGGCAATCAAACCCAGCCTGGCGTTCGGCTCGTGGGTCGCATTTCAGCCCACCGGCGACGGCGCGATGGTCATGGGCGACCTGGTGCTTACGGACCAGGAGATCAGTCCGGTGATGCAGCGGCTGATCGATGACGGTGTGGAAATCACGGCCATCCACAATCACCTGTTGCGCACGTCGGTTCCCGTCTTCTACATGCATATCGGTGGGCATGGCGATCCGGTGAAGCTCGCGCAGACTGTGCATGCGGCGCTCGCCTTGAGCAAGACTCCCTTGAGCCAGCCTGCCGCCGCGCCCCCGCCGCCTCTCGAGCTCGATACCGCGGCGATCGAGAAAACGCTGGGCTTCAAAGGCACCGCGAACGGCGGTGTGTATCAGTTCAGCGTGCCGCGAGCCGAGGCGATTTCCGAAGGCGGCATGGCTATTCCCCCGTCCATGGGCACGGCTATCGCCGTCAACTTCCAGCCGACCGGCGGCGGCAAGGCGGCGATCACGGGCGATTTCGTGCTCCTGGGCAGCGAGGTCAATCCGATTCTGAAGACGTTGCGCGGACATGGCATCGAAGTCACGGCGCTCCACAGCCATATGATCGATGACTCGCCACACCTGTTCTTCATGCATTTCTGGGCGAACGACAACGCGGCGAAACTGGCGGAAGGGATACGTGCCGCGCTCGATCTTGCGAACGTGAAATGGGGATCCTGATATTGCAGCCGGACGCACACGAGTGCGTGTTGCTCGTCCTGGCGAATCTGCCGTTTGCGCTTGCTGGGGGTGCGCTGGCGGCACTTTTCAGCGGCGCGTCGCTGTCCATCGGTTCGCTGGTCGGGTTCATCGCCTTGTTCGGCATCAGCGCACGCAACTCGATTCTGCTGATCTCGCATTACGAGGAACTCGTGCTCACAGAAGGCATGGCCTGGGGCCTGGATGCCGACTATGGCAAGTTCGGCAAACGGGAAGGTGACTTGATTAATGCACGTTCAGCCTGAGCGCGCGTCACAAATACCCGCCGGTATATGGGCGTTGGGCTTCGTCAGCATGCTGGCGGATATCTCGTCGGAGCTCATTCATAGTCTGCTGCCTGTATTCATGGTGTCGGTGCTCGGTGCCAGTGTTTTTGCCGTCGGCGTACTGGAGGGCACGGCTGAAGCTACGGCACTCATTGTCAAGGTGTTCTCTGGCACATTGAGCGACTACCTCGGCAAGCGCAAGGCATTGACCCTGGTCGGCTACAGCATGGGCGCACTAACCAAACCGTTGTTTGCGATTGCGGCAAGTGTCGAGACGGTGTTTGTCGCACGCGTGCTGGACCGCATCGGCAAAGGAATCCGCGGCGCTCCGCGCGACGCGCTGGTTGCTGATATCGCCCCCCCGCATCTGCGTGGCGCGGCCTTCGGGCTACGACAGTCACTGGATACGGTCGGTGCCTTCGCCGGCCCATTGCTGGCAATGGTATTGATGCTGCTGTGGGCGAACGACTTTCGCGTGGTGTTTTGGGTCGCCGTGGTGCCGGGCCTGTTTTCAGTGGTAGTACTGCTATTCGGTGTACGAGAACCGGAGCGGCCGCGCAACGAACGACGCACCAATCCCATTCACTGGCGACAGCTCAAGCGATTGAGCAACGCATATTGGTGGGTCGTAATAATCGGCGCGATCTTCACGCTAGCGCGCTTTAGCGAGGCATTTCTCCTGTTGCGCGCCCAACAAGGTGGTCTCCCACTGGCCTGGGTGCCGCTCGTCCTGGTGGCGATGAATCTCGTGTACGCCTTGTCCGCTTACCCGTTCGGTAAACTGTCGGACCGCATGAACCATCGCACGCTTCTCGCAATAGGTCTAGTCGTGTTGCTTGCTGCCGATTTCGTTCTGGCGTTTAGCAACTCATGGCGCGCAGTCTTCCTTGGCGTTGCACTGTGGGGACTTCACATGGGCATGACGCAGGGACTCCTCGCCGCCATTGTGACTGACGCAGCACCTACTGACTTACGCGGCACCGCCTTCGGGTTCTTCAACCTGCTGAGCGGTCTGAGCATGCTGATTGCGAGCGCGCTGGCGGGTTTGCTGTGGGATCGGCTCGGCGCATCGTCTACGTTTAGTGCTGGCGCATTCTTCTGCGTCCTTGGCCTGGTCGGTATCGCGCTCAAGGCGCGCATGTGCCAACGATCCGCGTAGTTCCTTGCCAGGAACATGGGATACGCGTTGCGCATCTGCTCCTGACATACTGACCATCCCCACTACCCGTTATGCGGCCAGTCTGAACGATTACGTCATAAGTCTGGGGTGAGGATTGGCAAATCGCACGTCTGCGAAGAATGTGCGGCGGTCAATCAGCACAAATCCACGCAAACGAGGCGTTTTGCGCGGACCGGTCGTTTGGAAAGCGTTCGCGTTCGAGGTTCTAGAGACCGTCCGGCGCGAAGTACTGCCGCATCTTCGATGCCGGGTGGTCCCTGCAGGCGCGCACTATGATCGAGGAGGCCGTCGAATGTGAGACCGCATTCGCCGAGGACGTCCTTTCAGGTGGCACCTGCGACACTTGTTGAACACCAATGAGCTCATGATGGCTCGTCATGAGCGGTGGCCTCGTCGGTTGTCTCCCCGCCGGTGTAGCTCTGATTCGCCCATGTCATAGCCGTTAATAAACGTTGTATAACGCTGTTTTAACCGTAATCTTTTGTTTGTCTCCGCTGCCTCCTCTAGCATCCGGCCGGCTCACGAGTATTGATAGAGGAATGATGAAGTTTACCGGTCGCAAGCGCCCGAGACCCTCGAAGGCGGTCACCGCAAGAAAAACAGGGCGCGCCGGGCTGGGTGCAACGGTCGTGCTGTGGTTGAGCGCGGGTGCCGCAGCATATGCAACCCCTGGGGTGGCCGAGGATGCCGCGAGTGACGCCGATGCCCCGGCCCCGCCGGCCGGCGCCATTTCGGAAGTGACCGTGACCTCTTCACGCTTGAACCTTCTGGGCAGTGCCACGACCGCGAGTCAGGGCTCCGTAACGGAGCAGGAGTTGGACCTTCGTCCGGCGTACCGCGTCGGACAATTGCTCGAAAGCGTCCCTGGACTGGTCGTCACGGCCCACTCCGGTGAGGGCAAGGCAAACCAGTATCTGGCCCGCGGCTTCAACCTCGATCACGGTACCGATATCGCCAATTTCGTGGACGACATGCCGATCAACCGGCCGACCAATACCCATGGGCAGGGCTACTCGGACCTCAACTTCCTCATGCCGGAGTTGGCCAATGGCCTGGACTACACCAAAGGGCCGTACTACGCCTCGGTCGGCGACTTCGGCTCCGTGGCGTCGACCCATATGCGCCTCGCCAACGACGTCCCCGACCAGGTCTCGCTCGCCGGCGGCACGCTCGGGATCTACAACGTATTTGCCGGAGGCACGGACTGCCTCACCGACCAGGATCGGCTGCTCGGAGGGGTCTACTACGGACACGTCGACGGCCCGTTCACCCACCCCGACGATTTTCGAAAGATCGCCGGCACACTCCGCTACAGCCATGGAACCGACGCGGACGGCTACGGCGCTACCGCCATGTACTTCCACGGAGACGGAAACATGACGACGGACCAGCCGCTGCGCGCGATCCAGGAAGGATTGATTGGCCGGTATGGGACACTAGATCGGAGCGATGGCAACCTGTCCGAGCGTTACAGTCTGTCCGGTCACTATGGAGCCGCGGGCGATGCCTGGAAACTCAGCTCCAGCGCCTACTTCATCCACAGTAAGATGATTCTGTGGAACGACTTCACACACTATCTCGACGATCCCATCAACGGCGACCAGGAGGAACAGACCGAGAGCCGCTCTACCGCCGGCGGCCAGGCCGCGTTCACCATCAGTCAGACTTACGGCTCGCTTCAAAATGACGTTGCGACGGGCGTGCAACTTCGATACGACGAGGCGTATGTCAACCGCAAACATACTCTGCAGCGTGTCGCCCTGGGCTACTGCTCCGTGCAGCAGGCGGACGGCCGGACGCTTCAAGTGCCCATGGCGGGCGGCATCTGCAATGCGGACCAGGTTCACCTGCTCGATCTGGGTCCCTACATCGAGGACACCACGCACTGGACACTGTGGCTGAGAACAGTGGTCGGCTTGCGTCAGGAATACTATCGCGCCAGCGATCACAGCTTGACGACGGATTTTCAGGGGGCGGCCCACGAGACGCTCTTCCAACCCAAGGGCAGCCTGATTCTTGGCCCATTCGCCCAGACTGAAATCTATTTCAGTGCGGGTCGCGGCTTTCATTCCGACGACGTTCGCGGCGTATTCGGCACCGTGCCCGTCGAAGGCATCCCGGGCACCGCCGGCACTACGCCGCTGCTCGCTCCGACTCGGGGTGTGGAAGTGGGGGTTCGCAGTAACATCGTGCCAAAACTGCCGATGCAACTTGCCGTGTTTCAACAGGACTTCAACTCCGAGTTGGCCTACAACGCCGACGCGGGGCAGGACGCCGCCAGCGCCCCAAGCCGCCGACAGGGAGTCGAGCTCTCTGGCGAATATCGCCCGCTTCCATGGATCGAGCTCAATACGGACGTGGCGTTCTCTAAGGCGCGCTACCGGGGCGATCTGGCGGAGTTCGACCTGCACGGTCCCTACATCGCCGGCGCCCCGAAATTCATCGGCTCCTTCGGTGTCCTGGTGGACAACCTGGGCCGGTGGTTCGGCGGCCTGCAGTGGCGCAAGCTGGGCCCTTATCCCATCAGCGATGGCGAAAAGAATCCCCAGAATCCAGGTTACAGCGAGTTCAATCTCGACGTCGGCTACAAGCTCAGCTCGCATCTCAAAGTGCAACTGAGTATCTACAACCTGTTCAACACCAAGGCCGACTCCTCCGCCTACTACTACGCCGCGCGTTTGCCCGGCGAACCCGCCCAAGGCGTCGAGGATTTCCAAATCCATCCTCTGGAACCCATCTCGGGAGTCTTGAAAGTGACCGCGATCCTCTGACGTGCCACTCGGCGACTACTCCGTAGGCTCGCGGCCACCGCATAAGGCCAGTACGTGACCTTCTGGGGGTTCGGAGTGGCGTTCGCCGCCGGTTTGAGCGCCAGGGCGCCGGCCCAGTCGTGTGTTTCCAGCGCCAGGCGGGCCGGGAAGCTGGCCTCGACCACGCCGGTGCCGTACAATCCGCCTCGTCCTGGGGGAGTAGTCGCCCTCACGCAATGTGAGGGGCCTTCGTCAACATACTTGGCGCACACACGCCATGGCGAAGGCGACCGTTTCCGCGGTTTGGCGAGACTTATGACGTTGCCATGCAACCCGGGCCGGGCGCTATGGCACGTCATGGGTCATTGATCGCCTGGCCCGTGGAGCTCTACGTTGGATATCACCGCCCTCGTTCTTCTGCTGGGCTGCGCAGCAGTCATCTACTTTTCATGTGAAGCCTTTGTGAATGGAGTGGAGTGGCTCGGCCACAGACTCCACCTCGGTCAGACCGCGACGGGAACCGTTCTGGCGGCCTTTGGAACTGCCTTGCCCGAAAGTGTCGTGACGCTGGTGGCCGTTGCGTTCGGGCATAGCCCCGCACAGAAGGAGATCGGAATTGGCGCCGCTTTAGGTGGTCCATTGGCCTTGAGCACAGTCGCGTATGCGGTGGTCGGCATAGCCGTTCTGCTCACCGCTCGCCGGCTCGGGCGCCAACCTGAAGTCGAGGTGAATGCGCGCAGACTGCGGCGGGATCAGCTTTGGTTCCTGATGATTTTTGCGCTCAAGATCGCCTTGGGCGTCGTGGTGTTCTCATTCAAGCCCTGGCTGGGAATTCTGTTTCTGGCGGCCTACGCTCTGTATACGTGGAAAGAGCTGAGCCACGAAGAAGCTGGCTTCGACGAGGGCGATTTGGAGCCTCTGAAGATTCGTCCTCGAGACCCGGCGCCGGCGCTCGGCTGGGCGATGGCGCAAACCACAGCAGCGCTCCTCGTCATCTTCGCCGCCTCCCGCGTGTTCGTGAAGCAGCTCGAGGTGGTCGGGTCTGCCCTGGGTCTCGATCCGCAACTGGCGGCGTTGCTGTTCAGTCCGATTGCGACCGAGCTCCCTGAAGTCATGAATGCAGTGATCTGGGTACGGCAAGGCAAAGAGCGGCTGGCGCTCGCGAATATCAGCGGCGCAATGATGATTCAGGCCACGGTGCCCACAGCCTTCGGCTTGTTCTTTACCCCCTGGATTCTGTCTACGCCGTCGATCCTGGCCGCGATGGTGACAGCAGTGGCTGTGATTTTTCTGCAGTGGCTCTTCCGTTCTCCACGTGTGAACAGTTTGAAGCTGGCGCAGGTGGGTTGGCTGTATGCGGTGTTCGCCGCGGTACTGATGGCGTGGCAGATGGGCTCGTCGCACGGTTGAGCAGCGAAGATTGCAATCCATTGGCTGGAATCAGTGTTCCGCGAAGGAACGGACTATTCGGTCTTCGATGCGATCCAATCCATCGCCGCCATCAAGACACCGGACACAATGAAGGTCAGATGAATGGCGACCATCCAGCGCAGACGAGGGCCATCCACCTCTGCCCCGGTGTTGCCCAGAGGCAGAAAGGCACGCAATGGCGCTGATCGCGACGATCGATGCGATCAGCTTTATCTTGAGACCTGAGAAATCGACGGTTCCCATCCACCTTGGGCGATCCTCGTAAACATCGGGCTCCGATAAACCGTCGGCCACAGGGTCGGCGCGCGCCTCGCTCGGGCGGTCGCGCGAGCTGCCTGAGGAGCGCAACTGTGCCCCGCGCGGCGTGCCGCTCGGTAAGCGGCACGCCGCGCGGTGTCGAAGCGCTGGTGAGCAGCATCTCCTTGGGGTCGCAGTCCGCGCAGTGCGCAGGTGCCGCCTAACGGCCGATGGTCGATCACCGACACCTTCCATCCGGCAGAGCCCATACGGTGACTCGCGACCTGCACGGCGGTTCCGCTTCCAATGACGACCAGATCGTATGCGCGTGTGATGGCGTGAGCCTCCTGACTCGGGCCGCGTGCGAGGTCTCTAATCGGAGAGCAACGCGCGAATCTTGCTTCCCGAGCACGAACCGGCAAAGATAAGCCTACTTGTCGTCTGAGTCGTGATCGCTTGTCGGAATCGCGCTGAGCGATCCAAACAGTCCATCTGCCTCGCCATTCGGACCGGCGGTGAAGTACAGTTTGTTGGGATCGGCAGCGAGTCCATTGCCGAAGACGATCGACCAGAGTCCGTCGATCCGGACGGCCCGGCCCTTAGGGTCACGCAGTTGGCCGCGGAAGTCGCCGCCCGAAGTAAAGCCGCTGATCCGACCGTCGCCGAAGTTGCCGATCAAAATTCGAGTGCTGAACGGTCCGAAGTCCAAGGGTGCCTGCGCAATCCCCCAGGGAGAGTCGAGCGTGCCGCGCGACGCAAAACGAGTGATCAGGTTGCCGTTAGTGTCGAACACGTCGACGAAGCCGTTTCCCGGTCCTTTCACATCGTCGTGCTTCAGGTCGTCCTGCTTTGCGTATGTCACGAACAGATTGCCATCAACGAGCGCAATGCCGAACGGCGCGTAACCGCTCGGCAGTGTCGGATCGGAAAACGATCCTGCGAGCTTCGCCGGCTGGAATTTGGAGTCAAACACGTCGATGGTACCTGCCCTAAAATTGGTCGCGTACAGAAAAACGCCCGTTGAATTCGTTGCGAGTGCGAGCCCCTTATATATGGCGCCGTTGCCGCCATCAGAATTGTCGGCCTCGAGGATTGCCGTGTTCCGATCTGTCTGGCCAGGACTCCAGCCGGAGATCGTGCCGTCTTCCGTCGCGAAAATGAAGAGCGCAGGGGTATTCGGGGCGACATTGAAGACGGACCCATTTGGGTTCCAGACAATTCCAGTGGGGGCGGCTGCGGTGAATCCCGCCGGGGAGTTCTTCGGTCCCGGGATCTTGACCGTCAGCGGGACGATCATGCCCTGCCCCGTATAGAGAGTCGACACACCAGTCTTATTGTCGGCGATCCAAAATGGGCCGCCCGGGAAGGCCGCCAGTCCCCAGGGATTTTGCAGATTCCGGTCCGAGGTCCTAGCAGTGATTGCGCCATCTGATACGAGGTTGGTCTGTTGATACGCAAAATCGTCGTTTTCCGCGCGTGCAATGTTTGTCGCACATATCGCTGCAACCATCAATGAAACGAAGAGAGCTCTCGAGTTCATGTCGGCATCCCCCTGGTTTGTTGAGGCGGGCTGGGCGGAAAGATGTTCGTGCGGACCGTCGGCTCGATTCGCGTTGGAAGCGATGGTGAGTGCCTGGTGCATCCCGGGGAGTTCAATGCTGCGTGGGTGAGCAGCACTTTTCGTGCAGTTCTCGTGTTCCCCAGCGGATCGCTACGCCTCGGTCCGTCGAGCTTACGCCGCAGAAGGACTCCAGAGTCCGGGAATACACGGTGCCTACATCGGTCTCTCTATGCAACACAGTCGGCTGGGATCGTCTATTCAATGTCGCGGCCTTGCGTCGATGTCACGAAGGGCATTCTTCAGGCGTCGGCCGCAGCTCATATTGTTAGCCTCACAGCGTTCGGTCACTCGCCGCTACTTGGCCGTTAGTGCGAGGCATCGCTTGATGCTGGGCGACCGCAGGAATTCACAGGCAAAGTAAATCGCGCCTGCGGAAGCAAGGAACGTCATACGCAATCTTCATGGCGGCACCGACGAATAGAGGCGCGGCGGGCGATGCCCCCCTGCAGAGGAGCCCCGCGAAGGCGGGGCGAGCGAGCGTCAACCTCCGAAGCGAACCAGGTTTGTCAGCCCCCGACGCAAACGTCCGCCGCTCTCCTAATATGTAAGGCGTGCCAGAACTTTGGCAACTATGCGGTCGCAGGGCGCGCCGCCGAACTCGAACACATCGCGCTCGGCCAGATCAAGTTCCTGTGCCAACGATTCACGCAGGAGGCTCCTCGCACGGAAATGTCGACTGCGTACGGTCTCCTCCGGGATGCCGAGGGACTGCGCGGTTTCCTGCACGCTCAATTCCTCGACTGAGCGGAGCACGAACACCACGCGGAAGCTTTCCGGCAGCGCATCCAGCTTATGCTCGAGCAGCGCGCGCATCTGCGCACGTCCGAGAACTTTGTCGGGCAGATCGGAATCACGGCTGGCCATGGCGTTGATATCGATAGCGGAATCTGAGCTCACGATGGGTACCAGATTGTGACGGCGAGCGCTGCGGCGCAGGCGGCCCAGGCATTCATTGAGCACCAGCCGCGAAAGCCAACTCGATAGCGCGGCTTCGCCCCGGAACTGACCGATTAATCGGTAGGCGGACAGATACGCCTCCTGCAGCGCGTCTTCAGCCTCCGTCTGGTCGCGTAACGCGGCTCGCGCGAGTCGGTACAGGCGCCGGTTATACCGCCGCATCAGCAGCTCGAATGCCGATCGGTCCCCCGCAGCGACGCGCCGGACGATCGAGGCCTCATCGGTCGCGACGGGCGGTTCGGTTTTAGACATAGACCGGTGCTCTCCCGCAGCCTTCATTGGACGGCGAGGGTCCCCTTCATCGTCGGGTGCAAGGTGCACCCGTAATCATAGTCTCCCGACTTGCGAGCCACATAGGTCCAGGATGCGTTCGGCTCGATGCTGCGCGAATCAAATGTCCTGCGATCCGCGGTCGTCGTGTGGGGAAACGGGTCCTTGTTGATCCATATGACCCGATCGCCTCGGCGGACGGTCAGTGCCTGCGGAGTGAAGCGCATGGCTTCGATCGTGACGTAATAAGTCTGCGGCGTCTCGCTGGTCTGCGACATTCTCGAACCAGCCCCAGAGACGACCAGCGAGCCAGAGAATAAAACACCAATCGCCCGCGCCAGGAGCGCCCGGCGCTGGGTATTCGAGCAACGACCCGTAATGGTCGCGACCGCAATCATCAGCCGCTCTTGTTTAGTGCTGCTTGCAACTGCTTGGCGTGCTCCAAATGCGCGACAAAGGCAGGGCGGACCTTGACGAGCAGCGCTCTGAGCTCCTCGCTCTTCGCGCTTGGAATCAGAGTCTTGTCGAGGACATCCAGAACGCTCTGATGATAGGTCACCTCGTGATCGATATACGCCCGATCGAACTCGTTGCCTCTGAGCTTCTTTAAGGCCGCAAGATTCTGCTCGCCGCCTATTTGCAGGCTCTGGCTCGTCGCGTTGGTCTCAGGCGTCACATGGAGTTTTTGCACGAGTTCGGTAGCCGATTTGTTGACGCCACTGTGGTCAGTGATCATTCCTTGCGCGAAGTCTTTGACTTCGGTCGAATGCGCCTGTGATTTCGCGAGTTTGCCGGCATCGATGTCCACTTGGTTCGCGGTCACCACGATTGCGGCGATCTGCGGGTCATCCGGGCCGGCACCCTGGGCCCAGGCGCCGGCGATAATGAAGGCGAGTAGGCTTGCCCGCACTGCGGAGGTCATGTTCATCGTATTTGTCTCCAGTAGAGGCCAATCGCCCGACGCGAGCAGAGGGGACTGCGCGTGAGGCAGCTTTTGCTGCCGACATGACATTGGATGTCACGTGGGTTTGCCACGTTCCCATGCGTGGTGTTGAGCGCTTGCGGCGGTGCAGCAGAGACCTTCATTGGGATTCGCGACCATACGGGTTCCTCCGGCGGCTCGTTGGGTCGAGTGGCTTTTGCAAAGCTTTGACCTGGCCCTGTGTCAGGCTCACTCACGCACCCGGGAACTTCCCCGCATGCGCGTCTTGAAGAAACGGAAGCAGGGCGGCGAAGTAGGCACGCTGGTCGTCGTACATGGCCATGTGGCTCCCGCCCTCACAGATGACGACCTGGGAATGTGGAATAAGGCTCCCCATCCGACCAATCTGCTCCGGCGACATCTCGTCGTGGCGGCCCCCGATGAGCAGAGTCGGCATCTTTATGTCATGCAAGCGGTCCCAGACGTCCCAGTGCTTGAGATTGCCGATGATGGTGAACTCGTCCGGACCCTGCATCGTATTGTAGATTTTTGAGTTGAGCGTGCGCATCGCGCGCTGTACCGGTTCCGGCCAGGGATCGAGACGGCAGAAATGCCGATTGTAGATCTCCTCCATGAGAACGCGTTCGTATTCGGGAGATTCATAGTCGCCCGCAGCGCGATGGCGCTGAATGACAGCGCGCGCCGCTGGCGGCACATGGCTCACCAACACCTCTGCGTATTTGACGTATTCGGCGACACTCGCCGTTATATTCGAAATGACGAGTCCGCGCAGGTGCTGCGGGTAATGCAACGCGTACTCCATGCCAAGCAGGCCGCCCCAGGAGTGTCCAAAAAGGATGAAGCGCTCGAGACCTAGCGCATTGCGCACCTGCTCGACTTCTTCGCGATAGCGGTCCAGTGTCCACAGCGTGGCATCGTCAGGTGCTGCGGAGAAACCGCAGCCCAGTTGATCGTAGTACCAGTAACGAACGCCCGCCTGCGGCAGAAAATCCTCGAAGCACTCCAGATAGAAGTGATTGAAACCAGGGCCCCCGTGCAGTGTCAGAACGGGTATCTCCCCGGTTCCGATTTGCTTCACCCATACGTCGTACTTTCCGTCGATGCGGACGGTGCGTGCTCCGCCAGTGTGCACCCCGTCTGGCGGTGCCACCGGGACTGCATGATCGGCGACAGCCAGATGTCCTGCCCGGCGGCGAAGCTCTCCACTTTGGGCACTGGCATTCTGGGCCAGGAGAACGCTCCCGGCAGCAAGGAGAGCGCGTCGGGAAACTTCGGTCACGGAATCATCTCCCTCCGGCAACGATCTCTCGCGCAGCCTCCAACACTTCCGGCACGATCTGCGCGACATCGGCCGGCTGCGTTCGATGATTGACGAAGCAGGCACGCAAAGCGAAGTGCCCATGGACAGAGGCGTTGGACAGATACACGCGACCGTTGTCGATCACGCGGCGCAGAATCGCCGAATTGAGCTCATCGAGGTCCGCGCCCGCGGAACACTCACGGTAACGAAAGCACACGGCACTCAGCTCCACAGGCGCCAGAAGCTCCAGTTGCGGGGTGCCGCGAATGCTCTCAACCAACTGACGAGCATGCTCGAGGTCGGCCCGGATGGCCGCACGAAAGGCATTGAGTCCGTGATAGCGCAAGGACAGCCAGATCTTCAGCGCACGAAAGCGCCGTGACAGCTCCAGCGACTCCTCGAAGAACGCAAACCCTTCCACCGGATCTGCATCGAGCACCCGAGCGTACTCCCCGGTGTGCGAGAAGGTTGCCCGGGCGTGGCTGGGGTCTTTGAACAGCAGCATCCCGCAATCCATCGGCTGATACAGCCATTTGTGAAGATCCAGCGACATGGAGTCGGCCGCACTCAAGCCGCGGAATTTCTCTGCGGCCACTAGTGCAGCGGGCACCCCGTACGCCCCGTCCACGTGCAGCCACAACCCCTGCGCGCGACAGATCGCGCCGATCTGCTCCAGGGGATCGATGGCCCCCGTGCTCACAGTGCCGGCAGAGGCTACGACCGCGATCGGCGCACGGCCCGCGGCGCGATCCTCAGCGATCGCCGCCTCAAGCGCCGCCGCGCTCATCCGAAAGTGCTCGTCCACGGGCACCAGACGCAGATTCCGGCGACCCAGGCCCAGCAGCGCCACGGCCTTGGCCAACGACATGTGCGCTTCGCTCGACGCGTAGACCATGCCCGGCTGCGCACCGCGCTCATTGGCTGGCAACCGCGCCTCGCGTGCCATTGCAAGCGCCATCAGATTCGCCGAGGAGCCCCCACCACACAGGCTGCCGCTCATCCCTTCGCAGCCCAGCGCTTGTGCGATCCAGCGCACGACCTGTCGCTCGATCGTGATTGCGGCGGGCGCGGAGCGCCAGGCGGTGACATTTTGATTCAGCACGCTCGCCAGCAGATCCGCGAGGGCCGCCACCGGCTCACCCGAGCCCAGAACGTAGCCAAAAAAGCGCGGACTAGGAGCGCGCGACATCGCCATGACTTTTCCCAGCGCATCCAGCGCCCTACCGTGCAAGCCCTCCAGCGGAAGCGGCTCATCCAGAGCCTCCCGCGTCTGCGCACCCGAGGTGCGCGGATAGGCGCGCACGTCCGGTAGCCGAGCGTAATAGTCCCCGGCCATGGAGCTCACTCGGGCCGCCAGCCTCCGGAACTCCTCCTCCGAAACGTTCAGTGGATTCATCGCATGGCTGCTCCTATTTGATGAGGCCCTGTTCGTAGTAGATCCGGCAATTAAGCTCGGCCGAGAGCGTCCCGGCGACCTGATGTAGCGCGCGGATCAGCGGTCGTGGCGGCGGCGTGCCGATCTCCGCCGATGTGCCGACGATGCCGATAATTCCTATGAACTCATCGTCGTCACGAAACACCGGGGCGGAGAGGGCATTGATCCCCAGCCGGACCTCATCGACGGCCTCTTCGAAAAAACGCTCGCGGATGAGGTTGAGGCGCGCCTCGATGAGCTGACGATCGGTAATCGAATGCGGCGTGAATGCGGCGAGCTTGCGCCCAAGCACCCGCTTGCGTGCGGACTCATCGGCGAAGGCGAGCGCGATCCTGCCTTGGGACGAGCAGTGCGGCGGTGGCCTGTTGCCGGGCCGCGAAGCGATCGAAAGCCTGTCCAGGTACTCCAGACACGACAGTACGATGGGTTCCCCATTACCCGGAACGGACAGCAGCGCCGTCTGCTGTGTCAGGTCCCGCAGTCGTGTGAGAAAGGGAGCTGCGACGAAGCGCAGATCGAACTGCTCCAGAGCCGCTTCCCCGAGCGAAAAAAGCTTTCCGCCTAGACTGTAGCCCCCGTTGCGCGCGTCCTGGAATACGACTCCAAGGCCCTTCAGCGTGGACAAATGGCGGTAAACGCGCGGTTTGAGCTCGCCGAGCGTGCCGGCGAGATCGGTCAAGCCAACCGGTCCGTGGGCCTTCGACAACTCGTCAAGGATGCGAAACGCAGTCTGCACCGACTGCAGGCCATCGCCGGCGTCCGAGCGTCCGGCCCGCGCCGGGGGCTGTACAGTCCGTGGTCTCGTCTTGTGTTTCATGAGCGCCATCCGTCCGCAATGCGTAGGAACGCGAGTCGCATGCGCGCGCCCGCAGCGCTATAATAGCCGAAACGCTGTTTCTCTATGCGAAACAATTTGGACTGGTGCCGGTAGGGGGATCAACATGTTCCTGAAGAATTGTTGGTATGTCGCGGCCCTGGATCATGAGTTGATCGACGGCAGGCTGTTGAGCCGGAGGCTCCTCGGCGAGCACGTGCTCCTGTTCCGCGGCGAGAGCGGCACAGTGTTCGCCCTCAATGACCGCTGCCCGCATCGCGGCGCTCTGCTGTCTCGAGGCCGCCTCGAACGTGACGGCGTGCGCTGCATGTATCACGGCATCAAGTACGACGGCTCCGGCAAGTGCCTGCAGATTCCCGGCCAGGACATGATTCCGCCGAAGCTGCGGGTGCGCGGGTACCCGGTGGTCGAACGCGGCCCCTTCATCTGGGTCTGGATGGGCGAGGCGGCCAGGGCAGATCCGGCGCTCATCGTCGATCTCCCGTACATGCACGACCCGAAGTGGAAAGGCATCCCCGCGTATCTGCACTACGATGCCAACTACCTGTTGATCGTGGACAACCTGAGCGATTTCTCGCATCTGGCCTTCGTGCACACCCGGACGCTGGGAGGCTCGGAAGAGTATGCATTCGTGACGAAGCCGAGCGCGATCGAGCGGCAGGAGCGCGGCTTTCGTGTCGAGCGCTGGCATCTCAACAGCGATCCGCCTCCGTTCCACCAGAAGGTGATTCGCGACAAGACCGCAAAGGTCGATCGCCGCAACATCGCGACCATGCTGGTACCCGGCATCTTCACCATGGAGACGCTGTTCGCCGCCGCGGGCCAGGGCGCACAGGTGGGCAATGTCGCGGGGGGCAGGGAATACCGCAACTGCCAGTTCATGACGCCGGAAACGGAGCGTACGACCCACTTCTTCTGGTCGTATCTCAACAACTTCGAGGGGGAGGACAGCACGATCTCCCGCTCACTCCTGAACAGCCTCATCGAGGGCTTCATAGAGGACAAGGCGATCATCGAGCGACAGCAGACGACGCTCGAAGAGGATCCGAGCTTCCAGATGCTGGCCATCCTGGCGGATGCGCCGCTCGCGCATTTTCGACGCGTTCTTGGCAAGCTCATCGACGCGGAACAGGCTGGCGCGCCGAGTCAGTCGAGCGGCACGCGACCGACTACGGCAACCGGTTAGGAGGGCAAAACAGATTGAGGTGACGACACAAAGAGCGATTTGCGCGTTACGGCGTTTGGGTACTGGGGGAGCAATGGTAACGATGAAGCGTTTCCTGGCTGGCGCCAGTGTCCTGTTCATGGCATCGGCCGCAGTCCATGCCGCGCCCGCGAATACGGGCGGTGGCGAGGGTCTCGCGGAGATCGTCGTGACGGCACAAAAGCGCTCGGAGAGTGAGCAATCGGTGCCAATGTCGATGACGACTTTCGGCGGCGCCGCGCTCGAGAAAAAGGCGATCAACAACTTCTTCGATTACGCCACGAAGGTGCCGAACCTGGCCTTCGCCCCTACGGGCGATGGCGTCGGGACCTCTCGCACCGTCTCGATCCGCGGCATTTCCGGCGACAACGTCACGGGCTTCTATCTCGATGAGACTCCGCTGCCGGACTCGCTCGATCCGCGGGTCCTCGACATCGATCACATCGAGGTCCTGCGCGGACCGCAGGGCACCTTGTACGGCGCGCGCTCAATGGGAGGCACCGTACGCATCATCACCAAGGAGCCGGACCTCACCCGGTTCTCAGGGACCGTCCATGGCGGCGTATCCACGACCAGCCGCACGGATCAGCCTAACTACACCGCCGATGCCATCGTCAACATCCCCATAATCCAGGACCGCGCCGCCTTGCGACTGTCGGGCTTCTACGACGAGGAGGCCGGTTACTTCAAGCGAAGCTACTGCACGGATCCGGCGACCGCTGGGATCAGCTGCTTCCCGCTGTCCAGCACCGGCAGGACGACCGAGAGGAATGTTGGGGCAATCGATACGTATGGCGGGTCGGCAAGCCTCACGGTCAAGGCGAGCGACTCCGTCACTGTCACGCCGCGCATCATGATGCAGCGTGCGAACTACAATGGTTTTCCGATGGCGGACTTCCTGAGCATGCCCGGCAACGGTATCGGCTACCCCGTTCCCTCAGGCCCCTACACGTTGCCGCCGGCCATGACGCCATCCAATTTCACCCAGAAGCGCTTTTTCAACATTCCGGAAGGCGGCTCCGATTGGTGGGACCTGTATTCCCTCGCCGTGCATTGGAAGACGGGCTGGGGCGAATTCGTATCATCGACGGCCTATTTCGACCGCAAGGTCAACGAAACCGAGGACCAGTCGGACTTCGTGTGGGCCGCGATCACCTCGGGAGCCTGCGCCAATCCGTCACCTTACTGCAATCCGCCCGCCCCGGGCCCGATCAGCGAGGAGAAGGACTACCAACGCTTCGTCGAGGAAGCACGCTTCGTGTCCAACCTTCCCGGACCGGTGCAATTCGTCATCGGCGGATTCTATTCGGATTTCCACGGCCGCCTGCCCTTTGCCGCGCTCTATCCGCCGTCCGAGGTCCCCAACTTGGACAATGAGTTGGGCGGGCAAAACAACCCGGACTTCCCCAACCTGATCTTTGCCCAGGATTTCCACACCGACATCAAAGAGCCGGCTGTGTTCGGCGAGGTGTCTTACCAGGTCACTCCCGCGCTCAAAGTGACAGGCGGCCTGCGCTGGTATCAAGTGAAGACGACGTCATTCGGCTTCGAAGAAGGCCTGGCAGTGGGAGGCGGCCCGCCACTCGTCAGCCCCAGGGCAACGGATAAGGAGAGCGGCGTCAATCCGAAAGTGGAGGTCGACTACCACCTCACGGCTGACCAGATGGTTTACGCGCTGGCTGCCAAGGGATTTCGGCCAGGCGGCCTCGTGCCGCTGGTGCCGCCGGGAACGGCCGGCACACCCAACGACTGCGTTGCGGCGCTCGCCCAGGTGAACCCCAAGATCACGCTCGCGGACACGCGCACCTTCAAATCCGACTCACTCTGGAACTACGAGCTCGGCACGAAGACGGCGTGGCTCGATCGCCGTGTCACGCTTAACGCGGCGGCGTTCTTCATCAAATGGAATAACATCCAGCAGGAAATCCTCCTGCCATGCGGCTTTCAGTACACGGCGAACGCTGGAGGCGCGGAAAGCAAAGGCGGCGAGTTGGAGCTGCGCGCGCGCGCCACCGAGCAGTTGGAAGCGTCGCTCGGCCTCGGCTACCAGAATGCAAAGATCACCGGGACGGGCCCTTCCTCACCGCAACCGGTAGGCTCGCCGGTGTTCCAGGTGCCTAATTGGACTGGAAACGCCTCACTGTCGTACACCTCCCCGGTCACAAACAGCTGGAACCTCATCAGCGGACTAGACTACTCATACATCGGCAGAAGCTTTAGCGGCAACAACAATCCGAGCTCGCCACGCGAGCGGCCGTCTTACCGCCTCCTCGATGCACGCTTCGCGTTCACGAACGGGTCAATCGAGCTCGCGCTGGTGGGCAAGAATCTTACAAACGAGGTGGCGAACCTGGGTGACAATCGCTCGATCGCCGCGGAAGTCCCTGGGCGGCCGCGATTGTTCGTGAACCAGCCGCGGACCATCGGAGTGGAAATGCGGACCTCGTTCTAGCGTGGGGCTGATGGCGTCGGCCATTCCTGCACATCTTGCGCGCGCACGTAGCGCCCCTACGCGAGCTCGGAAATGGGGTCGCTTATGACGCGGCGCCGGCCGCGTTCGTCCCACCCATCGCCGCTCTCAAAGGCACGACGTATGCCGTCCAGAATGGTGCGCTCGTGCTCGTCGAACCATTTGAGCCAAGCGTCTTTCGGCTCGTCCGTCAGTTCGTCAAGGTCTTCGATGATCTAGTACCAATAAAATAGTCCTCTCCTACCTGAAACTCTTTTTCTCCTGGCGGCTACTTACGGCAGTGGGAGGATAACCGCGTCGTTGCGGTTATGTTCAGTGGCCGGAAACTCAACATTGCCGCTGCTCAGACCGTGCGCTCGCGGATCCATCGGTCAGTAGAAACTGGAAAGGGAGTCGGGCAAATAAACTCGAATCGTTCCTGGTTATTCGTGACTGTTCGCTCGGCAGTCTCCCCGAAACGCGGGAGGTGCAAGTCACACGATCAGATGCGGATGGGCGGCGGCTCCCCAAAGCAATCGACTATTTCATTTCTGGAGAGATCGCGAATGAGACGTTCAGCAAGGTGCAAAATTGTCTTGGCTCTAAGTTTGTGCGCCAGTGCCTGCGCGTTGGCTGCCGGTGGCGGAGGAGGAGGGGGTGGCGGCGGCGGCGGCAAAGTCGTCGTGGCAGCCGCGCCTGTCTTCGTGCAGAGTGCCCCCGCAAGCAACATCCTCGGCTCCCCTCCCGTAGTCGGCCCATTGCCCGATCTCACGACATCGCTCAATTCCGCGATTCCATTTAATCAGGGCAATTGGCTGCTGGACCCTCTGTCGCAGAGTTTCGAGATCGTGGCGCAGAGCCTCACCCAAGCCACGGATCCGAAATACATCCCTGTGATCACTTTGGTGTCGGGTCCTCCCCGCGCCTTGATGGTCAGTAACCTCTCTATACCCGCATCCGTAGTTGGGGGTGTTTGGCAAGGTGGTTATGGGGGAGCATTTTTCACGTGGGTCCCGACGCCGGCCGACGTCGGCCACACCTATCCTGTCGTGGTGCAAGCTACATCGCCCGGCGGTGTGGTGCAGAATAACTTTAATGTCACCGTAATTGACCAACCAGGCCCCGTCACAAATCTAGTGATTACTCGGCTCGCTGACCACTTCCACATCCTGTGGGACGCTGCGGTCGGAGGTGCCGTCCCATTGACGTATCGCGTTCAAGGCTGCGGCGTAGTGCCCGGCGTGTCACAAAGAGCGATCAATACCGGATGTCAGACGTTTCCGGGCACAACTGGAACGAGCCTCGACATCCCGCTGTCTGGAATGACAGACAATCCGCTTGGCGCCGTTCCGGCCGGAACGGCATTTCCTATCAACGTCTGGATCATTGTGAGCTCAACGTCCGCTGAAGGCCTTGCGGGCATCTCGGAGACTGTCGCGCCGCCGCTGCAATGAGCTGGAGCTGGATCCTGCTACGCGGAAGCACGATCAGCCTGAGCAGGTTCCAGTTTGCAGCCCCCAAGCGGTCATTCGCCGCAGACGCATGTTCGGCGGAGGTCGGCCAGATGGCGCCGGTCACGACGCTAGAATGCTCATCGGAAAGCAGCCATTCAACGTTTCGGCAGGCAGAGCTTACGGCCGGCCGTTTATCAGTCCCGATCCGGCGCTCCCTGAGGGAAGAGCTTGCGGAATGGACGCGCCTCATCAACGACGCGGGCGACAGAGGGCCTGGCAAGAACCCGGCCGCGGTAGGCGAGAACTCCCGGAAATCGATCGCCGACTGGATGCACCCAATCCGCGTAGAAAAGCGCCGGGGCGGCGGAGCAATCCGCCAGGGAGAAGGTGCTACCAAACGCCCACGCTTGAGGCGTGAGCTGTTCTTCGAGCCATCCATACGCAACGTCCAGCATCTTCCTGGCATCGGCGACGCCTTTGGCGTCGCGCTCGGTCTCCGTTCGCAGTCGATCCGAGACCAGCGTTTGCATCGGACTCATGACGTAGTTGTCAAAGAACCGATCCATGAAGCGCACCGTTAGGGCTGCGTCGTCGTTCACCGGTATCATTCGCGTCGTTCCGGGATAACGACGCATCAGGTATTCTACGATGATGCTGGATTCGACGATCGTCGCGTCGCCGTCCCGGAGAAGAGGAAACTTCTTGATTGGCCAAAGCGACTCAAGTTCGGCCCATCCCGCCGCGTCCTCGACCAATCGATAGGTAAACGGTGTCGCATTCTCGTACAAGGCGATCAATGGCTTCCAACAATAGGAGGCGAACGGGTGAGCGTAGAGAGTCAGCGACATACAGATTCCCTTTGAAAACTACTTGGGATCAACAAACGATTGCGGAGTATCAAAACAGTGACCGGCCATGCACTATTTGAGCGATTTTCCCAACGCCTCGAGCAGGAAATTAGAGCCGTGCTCGCGAGAACCGGCATCGTCATAGCCATCTAGAAACGCTCCCTGCTCGGTCATCACGAGATGGGTATCGGTGCCTGCAGGTTTAAGTTCTAACGTGGCCAGAGAAACAGAAATTTTGCGATCGTCCAAGTGCATCTCATAGGCATAGACGATCCGTTCGTCCGCTACGACATCATGGTAAACGGCATCAAAGGTTGACACGACGCCCGTCTCCCAGCGCCCCTTCACATGCTCGCGACCTCCGGGCCGCACATCCATCTCGCGAGCGAGCAGTGTGTAGCCGTTGCCACCCGTGAACCACTTCGCCTTGGCTGCGGGATCGGTCAGCGCCTTGAACACCTGCGCCGGAGAAGCCGGGTAGGTCCGTTCGATGCAGAACGTCGCGTGCACCACCGAGCGCGGCGAACTGCTACTTGTCTTTGGCATGGGTTCCTCCTCCCTTTACGAGGGTGTTCAGATACTCGCCGAGCTGGTCGAAGTGTTGCTCCCACTCTGCACGTCGCTGGTTGATCCATTGTTCGGCCAAGCTCAGTGCCTTGGGCTCGATCCTACAGGTGCGGACGCGGCC
>JAQGOG010000119.1 GCA_028293765.1 Gammaproteobacteria bacterium | reverse complement strand
GCGCCCTGACCGAAGAGGAGCGGATGGTGCAGGACTCGGTCGCCCGGCTGGTCGACGAGAAGGTGCTGCCGATCATCCAGAAGTGCTTCGAGGAGCACCGCTTCCCTCGGGAGCTGGTCCCGGAGCTGGCCTCGCTGGGTCTGCTGGGCTCCTCCATCAAAGGCTATGAGTGCGCCGGACTCAACGGCATCAGCTACGGCCTGATCTGCCAGGAGCTCGAACGTGGGGACTCCGGCATCCGCAGCTTCGTCTCCGTGCAGTCCTCCTTGTGCATGTACCCCATCTACGCCTTCGGCTCCGAGGCACAGAAGCAGAAGTACCTCCCGCGCATGGCCCGGGGTGAAGTCATCGGCTGCTTCGGCCTCACCGAGCCCCATGGCGGCTCGGACCCGGCGAACATGAAGACCCACGCCAAAAAGCGCGGCACCGACTGGGTCATCAACGGCGCGAAGATGTGGATCACCAACGGCGCCATCGCAGATCTGGCCGTCGTGTGGGCCATGACGGATGAGGGCATCCGCGGCTTTCTCATCGAGAAAGGCACCCCCGGCTTCGCCGCCCCGGAGATCGAGCGCAAATTCTCCCTGCGCGCCTCGGTCACCTCCGCCTTGTTCTTCGACAACGTGGTCGTCCCGGCCGAGAACGTGCTCCCCGGTGTGGTCGGCCTCAAAGGCCCCCTGTCCTGCCTCACCCAGGCCCGCTACGGTATCGCCTGGGGCGTCATCGGCGCCGCCCAGGCCTGTCTGGCGCAGCTGCTGGACTACTCCAAGACCCGCATCCTCTTCGGCCGCCCGCTGGCCCAAAACCAGGCCACCCAGATCCGCCTGGCCGAGATGGCCCGCGGCATCACCACCGCGCAACTGCTCGCCCTGCAACTGGGACGGCTGAAGGATCAAGGCACCCTGCAGCCCACCCATGTCTCCCTGGCCAAGTGGAACAACTGCCGCATGGCCCTCGATGTCGCCCGCGACTGCCGCGACCTGTTAGGCGGCGCGGGCATCAGCGCCGAGTTCGTCCCGATCCGCCATATGCTCAACCTCGAAAGCGTCATCACCTACGAGGGCACCCAAACCATCCACCAGCTTACGATCGGACGCGCGCTGACGGGCCTCAACGCTTTCTAGAGTGACGGGTCGGGACCTGTTTCAGCTCGGCCGGGCCACGCCCCGGCGGTAACGTATTCGTCCGCGGGGGGCAAGCCCCACTCCAATCCCTTAGGCCCGCGCCCTCTCCAGCGCAACCTTCACGACTGCCAAACTACTGAGTTCCGCCAGCTCTCGCGCCAGCGCCTTCCCTTCCTCATCCGCTAGAGCCGCCGCAACGAGCCGCGCAAACAACGCAGCCCCATCCGGTCTCACCGCCAACTCATCAACCTTCTCAACGAGCGTACTGAAGTTCCGCCAGCCGCGCTCGTGGGTTTCGCCGTATCCCTTCACCAGTCTTTGGGCCCGCGCCAACTCCACCGCCAACGCATAGTTGGTTCCCGCCAGCCCAGCGATGCGCCCGAGCCACTGCTCGATGCGACCATTCTCTTCCTGGTACCGCAGTGTGCCCCTGCGCCACCGCTTCATGCCGCCAAGAATGTGGAGCATGAGAAACCCGGACACAGTGCCAGTCCGCACGTGTCTGCCACCCGTAAATCGCGTGAGGAAGCTAGAGGCTCCCGGCGACCGCAATACCCACCGCCCCAATCCAGCTGGCAGGGTCCCTGCCATCTCGACAACCCGCGGCTTCATGAATTCGGTGATGCCAAACAACTGCCCGGCATCCGCCCGAATCTCTGCGCGCACCCGCACGAACCGTGCCGGCCGCGTCTTCAAATCCGCAACCCGGATGGTGTCCTCAAACGTCATCCACAACGCAAGACCGCGCGCCGCAGCTTCCGTGAGCGACCATTGACCGTCGCTGCCGCCGTCCTGCTTCGCGTCGAGTGCAGCCACCTTCTCCACCCGATCCAGATAGAGCGCAGCGTAAGCGGGATCCTGGTAATCGATCGCACGCCGTACCCCCTCGAGCGCCGTCTTCTGCACCGGCACGGCAAAGCGCCGCACACGATCCAACAGCGGCTGCAGTTTGGGCGAGCGCGCCTGCGTGGGCACTTCACTCAACTCGCCGGTCGCAGCCGCTTCGGCCTGCGTAGCACGTCCACCATCACCGCCCGTGAAGGCGCGTTGGTATGCATCCTCGAACGCGGCCAGATTCGTCTTGACCGCAATGCCGCCCTTCTTGATAGCCGCTTCGAAGGCCGCTTTCCGGAACGGCAGCACTCCACTGCCTCCCAGCGCGCCCAACATCACGGAGCTGATGACGCTCTGGTGCTGCTCGGCCAGCGCCTCCATGTCGAACAGGATGAGCCGCTTCGACTGGCTCCCCACCAGCTCGATGAGCTGATTCTCGTCGGCCGCGCCGTCCCCCATCGCACTCTTCTCGCTGATCGAGTACGAGCGGTGCGAGGACGCGATCAGAGTAGTCCTGTCCCGAGTGACCAGACCCCGTTGGATAGCACGACCGGCCTCGGCGAGCTCGGAGGCCAACACGCAGTCGACATCGCCCGAGACCGGCATGAGAGCCATGATCGGATCGCGTCCCGCCGCGGTTGCCGCCGCTTGCGGAAAGAACTCGAGATAATAGATCGTCGCGCCGGTACGTTGCGCAACGCCGGGCACCGACGTCGTCTGCGCGATATAACCTTCCGACTCCGCAATGCCGATCAGCCAGTTCGCCAGTACACCGCCGCCCTGACCGCCCAGCGCGGCAATGGTGAGTTTGATCGGTCGCTCAGAGGGCATACTGCAACCGCTTACGCTCGCTTCGCTGTTGCAGTGCGCCGATGATTGCGCCGCGCACCCTGCTGAGGAAACGATCCCAGCCCGAGGGGTTGTATACCAGCTCCGCTCGATAGAACGACGGACAAAGGACTGCCGCGTGCGCTACTTCGCCGCACACACCGCAACCGACGCAACTGTTGTCAACATACGCGACCGGGTCGGTGCGCAGGGGATCCGGGTTCTTCCTGACGGTCAATGACGGACATCCCGAGAGACGGATGCAGGAGTGATCCCCGGTACAGGTCTCGGCATCGACGCCGAAACGCTCGCGCACCACGCGCTTGCCGTCCTTGATCGCCTTCTTCATGAGAGGCTTCACGCGCCGCTGGCGATTCAGCTGGCACTCGCCTTCGGCGATGATCACCTTCGGGCCCCGGAAGCCCGTACTCAGCGCCTCCCGCAGAACCTTCAAAGTCCCCTGCATGTCGAAGGTGTGCGTGCGCTTCACCCACTTGACCCCGACGCCCTTCACCGCGTTCTCGATCGTGTTATTCCCGGCGCGATGCTCATTAGGAGCACGCGACGAAGGAATATCCTGACCGCCCGTCGCCGCGGAGTAGCCGTTATCGACGATGACAGTCAGGTCGTCATGCCGGTTGAATACCGCGTTACCGATGCCGCTGGTGAGGCCGTTATGCCAGAAGCCGCCGTCACCCATGACGGCTACCGCGCGCCGGCCGCCTTCGGTGCCGAGCGCGGCAGCCCCGGCAGCGCCGAGCCCGTACCCCATGATGCTGTTGCCCATGTTGAAGGGTGGCAGTGTCGCAAACGAATGACAGCCGATGTCGGCGCTGATGTGCAGCGGCCCGATCTCCCGCTGGAGCAACTTCATCGCCGCAAAGAAGGGGCGCTCGGGACAACCCGTGCACAAACCCGACGGCCGTGCCGGAATCAAGGCGGCCAACCGCGCAGCCGGCACGAGCGGAGTCTCCACGATCTCGCGAGCCGGCGCGGCGGGCTGCGTCGCGCGCAGCTGCGGCGCCCAGCGACCGATGAATTCAGCGAGTCCCCTGCGCAGGACATCGACCGAGTACTCCCCGGTCATCGGCAACACATCTTTACCGAGAAGGCGCGCCGGGACATCGTGTTTACGCAGAATCTGGTTTGCCGCCTGCTCGATGAATTCGGGCTGGCCCTCCTCGACGATCAGCACGGCGCGCTTGCCGCTACAGAACTTCACCCACTCCTGCGGAACCAGGGGATAAGTGACGTTCAGGCAGTACAGCGGAATTTTGGTAGTGCCGAACGTGTCGGCGCAATCCAGGAGCTCGAGCGCACGCAGGGTGTTGTTGTACAAGCCGCCCTGCAGAACGATGCCGATGTCGTCGACCTCGCCGGGGATGAAATCGTTCAACTGCTGCTCGGCGACGAACCGCAGCGCCGCCGGGAGGCGCTTTTCGATCTTCTCTTTTTCCTGCGCGTACGTGGACGGCGGCAGGATGATGCGACTGTAGTCGCGTGATGGTGCGGCCAGAGCATCGGCGGCGGCGAACGCCGGACGCCTATTCGCCTTGGTCGTGAAGCGGCCGTAGACATGACACGCGCGGATGCGAAGCATCAGCATGACCGGTGTGTTGGTGGCTTCGGAAAGCTCGAAACCTGTCTCTACCGCGCGCACGATGTCGGGTAAATGCGGCCGCGGATCCAGCAGCCACATCTGCGACTTCATCGCGAAAGCGTGCGTGCGCTCCTGCATGATGCTCGCGCCTTCGCCATAGTCCTCGCCGAGAATGATGAGAGCGCCACCACGCACTCCCGAGGAAGCGAGATTGGCGAGAGCATCGGAGGCCACGTTGGTCCCGACCGTGGATTTCCACGTCACGGCGCCTCGTATGGGGTAGTTGATCGATGCGGCAAGCATCGCCGCGGCCGTGGCTTCCGAAGCGCTGGTCTCGAAGTGCACGCCCAACTCGTTGAGGATCTCCTCCGCGTCAGCGAGGACATCCATCAAATGAGAGATCGGGGCTCCCTGGTAGCCGCCGACGTAAGCGACTCCCGACTGCAGCAGTGCCTTGGTGACCGCGAGAATCCCTTCGCCGCGGAACTCAGCCCCGTCGCCGAGGCGCAGCGACTGGACTTCTTTCGCAAACGAGCGCTCGGCCACGGAAATCTCTCCTTAGTTAAACCGGAACCAGAGCCAGAACGCGCAGGGGGCTGCCGGAACCGTTGACGATTTTCAAAGGCGGCGCAATGACCACCGCACCGGTCGGGGGCAGCTGATCGAGATTGGTCAGGCTGGCCAGCCCGAACTTGTTCGAGCCGTGCATGATGGTGTGACAGGGAAACATCGGGTCGAAGCTGTGCGCCTGCCCGGCGTCGGTACCAACCGTCTCCACGCCCACTCCGAGGATGTCCCGCTCCTTCGCGAGGAACGGCACGCACTTGGGATCGAATCCGGGCGTATGAGCGCCATCCGGTCCCGCGTTCAGGAACTTCTTGCCCGTACCATGCTTCGACCAGTCGGTCCGGATCAGCACCCAGGCGTGGGGGGGAATGCGGCCGTGCTGCTTTTCCCACTCCTCCACTACCGCCTGCGTCAGCAGGAAGTCGACGTTTTCCTGCGCCTGCTTCGCTACGTCGATGACGCATGCCGGACCGATGAACCGGTCCACGGGGATATTGTGCGTGGAGTTATTCGGGTAATCCTTGCCGGTCACCCAATGCACCGGCGCATCGAAATGCGTGCCCGTGTGCTCGCCGCACGCGATGTTGTTCCAATACCAGCCGGGGCCCCGTTCGTCGTACCGCGAGATCTCCTGCAGGGAGAACGGTGCGGAGGGCGCGAACGGCGGCGGCAGCTGAATAGTCACCGTTGACGCCTCCAGGGGAACCGTCAAATCCACGACGCGGATGCCGCCGGTGACAATACCGCTCACCAGCTGCGCGAGTGCTTCGGAAGGGACTTTAGAGGCAGGTTGTGCGGCCATATATCCGTGCTCAGTGGGCGAAGATAATTGACACTTCAAGTATTCGGCAATATAACATACGCCGCAAGGTCGCGATACGTTTTAAGAGGGGAACCAAGCCGCCATGAAGCGAATCGTCTGTATGGGCGGCGGCCCTGCGGGACTCTATTCGTCCATCCTGCTGCGCAAGGCGCTGCCCGCCGCGCGGGTCGAGGTTTACGAGCGTAACCTGCCGGACGATACGTTCGGCTGGGGCGTGGTGTTCTCCGATCAGACGATGGGGAATTTCCGCACTGCCGATCCCGAATCGCATCGCGCGATCCTCGCGAATTTCCATCACTGGGACGATATTGCCATCCATTTCGGCGGCCGCAAGTTCGTCAGCGGTGGCCATGGGTTCTGCGGCATCGGCCGCAAGCAGCTGCTGCACATTCTACAGGAGCGCGCCCGTGAGCTAGGCGTGCATCAGACCTTCCGGCACGAGATCGCGGACGAACAGGCCTTCGCCGACGCGGATCTCATCATTGCCTCGGATGGGGGCAATAGCCGCACACGCAGCCAGCACCCGGACATATTCCAGCCGGATATCGATAAGCGCAAATGCCGCTTCATCTGGCTCGGCACGACGCAGGCTTTCTCGGCCTTCACCTTTGCGTTCGAGCGCACCGAGCACGGCTGGTTCCAGATCCACGCCTACCAGTTCAGCAAGGACCTCTCGACCGTCATCGTCGAGACGCGCGAGCAGACGTGGAAGGCGCACGGGCTCGACAAGTTCGACACCGCGCAATCGATCGCGTTCTGCGCGCAGCTCTTCGGCCGCTACCTCGATGGGCACGGGCTGCAAAGCAACGCCGCGCACCTGCGCGGCTCGGCCTGGCTCAACTTCAACCGCGTGGTCTGCAAGCGATGGCATCATGGCAAGCTCGTTCTCATAGGGGACGCTGCGCACACGGCGCACTTCTCCATCGGATCGGGCACCAAGCTCGCCATGGAAGACGCTATTTCATTGACCAAGTACGTCACTAGCCCCGCCCACCCGCACCTGGACGGCGCGCTCGGCGCCTACCGTGAAGAACGCAACCTCGAAGTGCTGAAGCTGCAAAGCGCCGCCCGCAACCGCATGGAGTGGTTCGAGAACGTTGCCCGTTACGCGCGCCTACCCCCGGAGCAGTTCGCGTACAGCCTGCTCACCGGCAGCCAGCGCATCGGTCACGAGAACCTGAAGTTACGCGACCCGCAGTTCGTAGCCGGTTACGAGCGGTGGCTGGCGACGGGTAACGGCACCGAGAACGCGCGGCCGCCGATGTTCCTTCCATTCAAGCTACGTGAGCTCGAGCTGGTGAACCGCGTGGTCGTGTCCCCGATGGCGCAGTACTGCGCGAAGGACGGAATGCCTGATGACTGGCATCTCGTTCACTACGGCCACCGCGCCATGGGCGGCGCCGGCCTCGTGTACACGGAAATGACCTGCGTCTCTGCGGAAGGCCGCATTACACCCGGGTGCACGGGGCTGTGGAATGAGGAGCAGCGCGACGCCTGGAGCCGTATCGTTGCTTTCGTACACGAGCGCACGCCCGCGAAGTGTTGCCTGCAGATCGGGCACTCCGGCCGCAAGGGCTCGACGCAGCTCGGCTGGGAGGAAATCGACCACCCGCTGCCGCGGGACAACTGGCCCGTCGTGTCGGCGTCCCCCACTCCGTACCTGAAGGGCGTCAGCCAGACGCCGCACGAGCTGACTCGCGCGGCCATGGACAAGGTCCGCGCCGATTTCGTGCGCGCGGCGCGCTTCGGCTGGCAGGCCGGGTTCGACATGCTCGAGCTGCACATGGCCCATGGCTACCTGCTCGCGTCGTTCCTGTCTCCCTTGACCAACCAACGCCTGGACCAGTATGGCGGCGACGTCCACGGCCGTTTGCGCTATCCGCTCGAAGTGTTGCAAGCAGTTCGAGCCGAGTGGCCGGCGGAAAAACCTTTGTCGGTGCGTATCTCGGCGACCGACTGGGCCGATGGCGGGCTGTCCGAAGATGACCTGCTCCTGATCGTGCGAGCGTTCAAGGAAGCGGGAGTAGATCTCATCGATGTCTCGACCGGACAGACGGTTCCGTGGCAGAAGCCGGTATACGGCCGGATGTACCAGGCACCCTTCGCCGACAAGGTGCGCAACGAGATCGGTATCGCCACGCTAGCCGTTGGCAATATCTACGACCCCGATCACGTCAACTCGATCATCGCCGCGGGTCGCGCGGACCTGTGCGCCATCGCACGTCCGCATCTCGCCAACCCGGCCTGGACTCTGGAGGCCGCCGCCAGGCAGGGGTACGAGGATCAGTGGTGGCCGAAACAGTATCTGACGGGCAAGCATCAGCTCGAGCGTAACCTGCAGCGCGCGGCTCAAACGGCCGCCGCTCCCATCATCGTGGACGAGGCCTCATGAACCGACACGAAGCGATTTTTGCCGACCGGCACGCGGTCGTGACCGGAGCGAGCCGCGGCATTGGCAGTACGATCGCCGCGGCGTTGGTCGCGCGCGGCGCCCGGGTGTCCCTGCTCGGACGCGATGCGCAGAATCTGACGATAGTCTCGAACACTTTGGGCGGAACGACCCGAGCGGTTCCAATCGCCGTGGACGTGACTGAGTCGGACTGCGTAAGTGCGGCCTTCACAACGGCGCGCCAGCACTTCGGACCCGTGCACATTTTGATCAACAACGCGGGCCAGGCGGCGAGCGCAAAGTTCACGGAGACGGACGAGACCCTGTGGAACAGGATTCTCGCAGTCAATCTGACCGGCACTTATCTGTGCACCCGGCAAGCAGTACCGGACATGCTGCAAGTGGGGTACGGCCGCATCGTCAACGTAGCCAGCATCGCCGGTTTGCGTGGCGGGGCATACATCTCGGCCTACGTAGCATCGAAGCACGCGGTAATCGGGCTGACGCGGTCGCTGGCGCTGGAGTTTGCCACCAGGAACATCACTGTGAACGCGGTTTGTCCCGGCTATACGGACACTGACATCGTTCGCGGCGCTGTCGCCAACATCGTGAGCAAGACCGGCCGCAGCGAAGCCGAAGCACTGGCGTCCCTGGTTGCAACGAATCCGCAGCGCAGGCTGATCACCCCTGAGGAGGTCGCGCATACTGTGTTATGGGTATGCGGGCCCGGCGCAGAGAGCATAACGGGTCAAAGTATCGTGGTTGCTGGTGGAGAGGTGACTTAAATGGCAAAGGAAGTGTCGAAGGAAAGGGCTGCACTCAAGGTCGTAGCCACGCCGCCGGTGGACGCGGAGACGCGTGTCCACGACGACCATCACGTGTCGCTGCGGCTGTGGCTGCGCATCCTCTCCTGCACCAACCAGATCGAAAATCGCATCCGGCAGAACCTGCAGGCGAAGTTCGACACGACGCTCCCCCGCTTCGACCTCATGGCGCAGCTCGAACGCGCGCCCGAAGGCCTGAAGATGAGCGAGTTGTCGCAACGCATGATGGTGACCGGGGGCAACGTCACCGGCATCACCGACGGCCTGGAGAAAGAAGGCCTGGTGGTACGCGAAGTCAATACGGCCGACCGGCGCGTGTTCCGAGTAAAGCTCACTGCGGACGGACAGCGGCAATTCCAGCGCATGGCCGCCGAACACGAGCAATGGGTCATCGACCTGTTCGCGCCCTTGAGCCAGAAACAGAAGAAACAGCTCGTCGACCTGCTGGGCGAGCTCAAGGCGCACGTCATCGGGCACCAGGGCAGTTGAAAGTGCTCATGACTGCAACTGCTGCTGTGGATCTCGCGCACTGTAAAGCTGAGCATTGCCAACGGGGTGAGGACGGGCGCGTGCCCGAGTTGCGTGATTTCTCATGACTCAAACTTCTCCTTTCGATCTGGCGCGGTTCCGGCCGCAGCACTTCCAGTGGAATCAGGAAGGGCGCGTCGGCGTCATCACTCTGAATCGCCCGGAGCGCAAGAATCCGCTCACCTTCGAGTCGTACGCCGAGTTGCGCGATTTCTTCCGCACGCTCGTGACGGTGCGAGAGATCCGCGCGATCGTCATTACAGGCGCCGGCGGTAATTTCTGTTCGGGCGGCGACGTTCACGAGATCATCGGCCCGCTGACACGTATGGATGCCGCCGGCCTGCGCAACTTCACGCAAATGACCGGCGATCTCGTCAAAGCCATGCGCGCCTGCCCTCAGCCCATCATCGCGGCCGTGGACGGCGTTTGTGCCGGCGCCGGGGCCATCCTTGCAATGTCTTCGGACTTTCGGTTGGGGACGCCCAAGGCGCGCACGGCTTTCCTGTTCACGCGCGTCGGGCTCGCCGGCTGCGATATGGGCGCCTGCGCGATCCTGCCGAGAATCATCGGCCAGGGACGCGCGTCCGAGCTTCTGTTCACCGGCCGTTCCCTGTCCGCGGACGAAGGGCTTGCCTGGGGATTTTTCAACCGCCTGGTCGCTCCCGAGACCGTGTTTGCGGAAGCCCTCGCACTTGCCACCGAAATCGCTGCGGGTCCGACTTTCGCTCACGCAATGACAAAGAAGATGCTGCACGCGGAATGGAACCTGTCCGTCGATGCCGCGCTCGATGCCGAGGCCGAGGCGCAGGCGGTCTGCATGGAGACGCAGGATTTCCACCGCGCCTATCACGCCTTCGTCGCGAAACAGAAACCGAAGTTCGAGGGGGATTGAGCCTCGTGGACGCCACAAGCTTTCTCGAATGGCCCTTCTTCACGCCCGAGCATCGCGAGCTCGCTGGGCGCGTGAACGACTGGGCGACGCGTTACTTTGCTAACCGGAAAACCGCGGAAGATCGCGACTCGGTCGACAACGCCTGCCGGCAACTCGTGCGTGACCTGGGACGCGCGGGATGGACGCGATACTCCGTTCCCGCGGTTCACAGTCCATCGTCAGGAACCGCCGCCGCGGGCGATGCCCGTAACCTCGGCGCGCAGCGCACGACCAGCCCGCCTCCGGCGTTCGACGTGCGATCTTTGGCGCTCATCCGCGAAACCCTCGCGCGCCATGACGCCCTCGCGGACTTCGCATTCGCAATGCAGGGGCTCGGCAGCGGCGCCATATCGCTCGCCGGCTCGCCGGAGCTCAAGGATCGTTATCTTCCTCGCGTAGCGGCAGGCGAAGCCATCGCCGCGTTTGCGCTGTCCGAGGCGGCCGCCGGATCCGATGTCGCCGCGATTCAGTGCCGCGCGCGACGAGACGGAGATTCGTACGTCCTCGACGGCGAAAAGACCTGGATATCCAACGGCGGTATTGCAGAGCTGTACTGCGTTTTTGCCCGCACAAGTGCCGCCGACGTGCGTCCTGACGGTACCGTCTCGGCGCGAGGCATCAGCGCATTTGTGCTAGATGCCGATACGCCGGGATTTTCGATCTCCCGGCGTATCGATGTCATCTCACCGCATCCGCTCGCCACCCTTTCCTTCCAAGGTTGCCGCATACCGGCAACACAACTCCTCGGAGTTGAGGGAGAGGGATTTAAGCTGGCGATGCGCACGCTGCATGTGTTCCGTACCTCTGTCGCCGGCGCCGCCCTCGGATTTGCGCAACGTGCCCTCGATGAAGCGCTGGACCACGCCGTCGACCGCCCGATGTTTGGCAAAAAGCTGGCCGATTTCCAGCTCACGCAGGCCGCGCTCGCCGACATGGCGACCGAGATTGACGCGGCACGCCTGTTGACCTACCGCGCAGCGTGGCTGCATGACACCGGCCGCCCTTCCGGGAAGGAAGTGGCTATGGCCAAGATGACAGCGACCGAATCCGCGCAACGCGTGATCGATCACGCGGTGCAGATGTTCGGCGGCCGGGGCGTCGTGCATGGCGAAACGGTCGAACGGCTGTACCGCGACATCCGCGCTCTGCGCATCTACGAGGGCGCCACGGAAGTGCAGAAGTTGATCATTGGCCGCGAGCTTCTCAACATGGCGAAAACAACATGAATTTGAAGGGTTTTGAGATTCTGCAGCCGCAGGGCTGGCCGCGCCCGAAAGGCTACAGCAACGGCGTGGCCGCACGGGGCCGCCAGATTTTCATCGCCGGCCAGGTAGGGTGGGATGCCGACGAGCGCTTCGCGAGCCCGCAAATGGCCGGCCAGGTTAAAAAGGCGCTCGAGAACATAGTGGCAATTCTCGCCGAGGCGGACGGCCGCCCGGAGCACATCGTCCGTCTGACCTGGTATGTCACGAGCCGCGACGAATACTACGCGCAGCTCCGCGAGATCGGCGCCGCCTATCGCGCGGTGATGGGCAAGCATTTTCCGGTGATGAGCGTGGTGCAAGTTGTAGCCCTGATGGAGGCCGCGGCAAAGGTGGAAATCGAAGCTACGGCCGTTTTGCCGGACACACTTTGAGTCCAGCAATCATGCGATCCCTGACGCTAGCGCAGCCCCGATCGAAAAAGACGCTTTCTGGGGACGCCGTAAATCCGTCCCTGAAGGCTCGCTCCGGTTTCCTGAATAGTTGCCGCTAGTATCCAGTCATGTGGCGGCCCCCTGAACGTATTCGCCATGACCCGGGGCCGGGTTTCTGGCCGACCGCAGTTGAAGCAGCTGCCTCCCGACTGTTCTCGCCTGTTGACGTGGGACCGGTCCGGCTGACTCAACGCACCTGGGTCCCGGCGATGGTCCCGTGGCGTGCGAGCGACGATGGCTTTGTTACACCCGATGTCCTCGACTGGTACGAGTGCTTTGCCCGCGGACGCCCGGGGGCAATCGTCGTCGAAGCAACCGGCATTCGCGAAGTTCCGAGCGGCCCGTTGCTGCGCATCGGACACGATCGCTTCCTCCCCGGCCTACGCGATCTCGTACGCGTGGTGCGCGAGGCGAGCGGCGGCGAGACGCGTGTCTTCATTCAGATCATCGACTTCCTGACGATCCGCCGTCGCCCCGATCCCGCGCGTTACTTCGCGCAATTCCTGGCAATCACGCCTCGCCACCGAAGCGCGTTCGGCCGGCACGATGCCGAGGATGCGCAAGTGCGCGAATGGCTTCCAACTCTCGCGCGCGACGAACTCGAAAAGGTACTCGATGCCCGTGAGCTCGAAGCCCTCGACTTCGGATATCGGGAGCGCGTCACCGACCTGCAGTTACCGCAGATCCGGGACCTGCCGCTCCAGCTCCCGGGCTTGTTCAGCGACGCCGCACGTCGCGCCCGCGAGGCCGGCTTCGATGGCGTCGAGCTTCACTACGCCCACGCCTACACAATGGCGTCCTTTCTCTCCCGCGTGAATTTTCGCGACGACGGCTTTGGCGGCCCTCCCGCCAACCGCGTGCGCCTTCCCTTGGAGGTCTACGCACGCGTGCGCGCCGAAGTGGGCCGCGACTTCGCGGTAGGCTGCCGCTTCCTCGCCGACGAATGCATCGACGGCGGCACTAACGTCGACGAAGCAATCTATTTCGGCTGCGAGTTTGCCCGCGCCGGAATGGATTTCCTCTCCCTCTCCCGCGGCGGCAAATTCGACGACGCCAAGCAACCCAAAGTCGGCGGCGCCTCGTACCCCTACACGGGCCGAAGCGGCTACGAGTGCATGCCCTCCTACTACTCCGACGCCCACGGCCCCTTCGGCCGCAACCTCGCACCAACAGCCCGCATCCGCTCCGCCATCCGCGCGCAAGACCTCGCCACGCCCGTCGTAACCGCCGGCGGCATCCACAACTTCGCCCAGGCGGAAACGGCCCTCACCAACGGCACAGCCGACATCATCGGCCTCGCCCGCCAGGCCCTCGCCGACCCTGACTGGTTCCGCAAAGTAGCGACCGGCCGCGGCCACGAAGTCCGCCTCTGCCTCTATACCAACTACTGCGAAGCGCTCGACCAGCGCCACCGCCAGGTCACCTGCGAACTATGGGACCGCGAGCGACTCGACGACCCCGACGTAAAACTCTCCTCCGACGGCAAACGCCGCCTCACCCCGCCTCGCTGGGCCCCCGGATAATCTCGGAGCGACAGAGCGAGCAATCAATGGGCGAGTTCCTACTCACTCCGACAGGGTGCGCAGCAGCTGCTCGAGATCGTCGCTCATTTCCATGTAGCGACCCGACAGCCGATCATAACGGCCGGACGCTAGATCGAAGCAACGCTGGGCGCAGCTCGCCAGATCGGCCGCCGCGTTCGGGTCATCCCGTTTTTCGCGCACGCGGGCTACCATGCCCGGCAGCCACCGCTGCGCATCGGGCGAATTCATCGTCTGTGCCGCGAGATCGGTAAACACAAAACCCGGATCGATAGCGAACGCGGCTACGCCGAGCTCTTTCGTCTCGGCCGCAACCTCCTCCACGATCCGAGTTTGTGCAATCTTGCCAACACAGTAGGCCGACAGATTCGCCGCAACCATCCGGCTCGCCTTCGCGGACACGATGATGACCCGACCCGCACGGCGTTGTGTCATCCCCGGCAGCACCGCGCGTAAGAACAGCAGGGGCGCGCGAATGTGCACCGCTTGTGAGGCCCACCACTCCTCGGGATCCACCGACCAGATCGGACCGAATGGCCCCGGCACACCGGCGTTGTTGACGAGGAGCGTCACAGGTCCGAGGCTTCGTTCGGTTTCTGCAACGACGCGCGTAACCGCCGCTCCATCCGTAACGTCCGCGGCAATCGCAACGGCACGCCCACCCGCCACGTTGATTTCGGACGCTACGCCGGTAATCTGCTGCTCCGTCCTGGCGATCAGCGCGACCGCGAAGCCTTCACGGGCCAGGCGCGTTGCAATCGCCCTGCCGAAGCCGCGCCCGGCGCCCGTAATAATTGCAACTCCACCCTGAAGCAAGCCGCTCATCGATTCCCCTGGTGAGCGCCCGATGAAATCCGGGGCGCGGGGCGATTATTGCAACTGCCGCGACTCGACGCGTCAGGGCTCGATGTTTTTTTCCGCACATTATCCGTCGCGCGGTCAGATCGAATGCCAGGACCGCGATCTCTCACCCGGTCAGAGTGACAGATCGCCTCAAGCACAGGGGAGCGTGGTTCCCCGTCGATTCAGGCCTAGGCCTGCTCGAACTGCTGCTCCTCGGTACTGCCGACCAGGGCGCTGAGCGACGAGGTCCCGCCGGCGACCGTCTGCGTGACGGCGTCGAAATACCCTGCCCCCACCTCGCGCTGGTGCTTCGTTGCCGTATAGCCTTTCTCCTCAGCGGCGAACTCCGCCTGCTGAAGCGCTACGTACGCCGTCATCTGCTGCGCCTTGTAGCCGCGGGCGAGATCGAACATCGAGTAGTTGAGCGCGTGGAAGCCCGCCAGCGTGATGAACTGGAACCGGTAACCCATCGCACCGAGCTCACGCTGGAACCTCGCGATCGTTGCGTCGTCCAGCTTGCGCTTCCAATTGAATGACGGCGAACAGTTATAGGCGAGGAGCTTGCCGGGGAACTGCTTGTGAATGCCCGCGGCGAAATGCTTCGCCTCCTCGAGATCGGGGTTGCCGGTCTCGCACCAGATGAGATCCGCATACGGCGCGTACGCCTGTCCGCGGGCGATAGCCTGCTCGAGTCCCGCTTTCACATAAAAGAATCCCTCGCGAGTGCGGCCCTTGGTCGTATCGATAAAGGGCCGGTCCCTCTCATCGACGTCGGCCGTCAACAGATTCGCGCCCTCAGCATCCGTACGGGCCACTAGCACCGTCGGCACGTTGGAAACGTCGGCCGCGAGCCGAGCCGCAACGAGCTTGCTGACGGCGTCAGCCGTCGGCACCAGCACCTTGCCGCCCATGTGTCCGCACTTCTTCGCGGACGAGAGTTGGTCTTCAAAGTGAACGCCCGCGGCACCGGCATCGATCATCTGCTTCATGAGCTCAAACGCATTGAGCACACCGCCGAACCCCGCCTCGGCGTCGGCCACGATCGGCTTCAACCAGTCGATCTCGTCGTTGCCTTCCGCGTGCTGGATCTCATCCGCCCGCCGCAGGGTGTTGTTGATGCGCCGGACAACGGCCGGCACCGAGTCGGCGGGATACAACGACTGGTCGGGATACATCTCACCGGCAAGGTTCGCATCCCCCGCAACCTGCCAGCCGGACAGATAGATGGCGTCGAGCCCGGCCTTCACCTGTTGCATGGCCTGGTTACCCGTGAGGGCGCCAAGCGCATTCACGAAGGGCTTTTCATTGATGTAACGCCACAGCTTCTCGGAGGTCAGCCTGGCAATGGAATGCTCCACTGGAATCGTCCCCCGCAGGCGCACTACGTCTTCAGCCCGGTAGCCGCGCTCGATCCCCCGCCAGCGCGGGCTCTCTGCCCACTGGCGGCGCAATTCTTCTGCGGTCGGAAGCGGTCGGGTAACACTCATTGGCACAATCTCCACGGTGAATCGGTCAGCTCAACAGCTCGTATGCGGGCAGCGTGAGAAATTCGTCGAACGTCTCCTGCTTGATCATTCGCTCGAACAGGCGCGCCGCCGTCGGGAAAACCCCTGTGGCAAGCCGCGCCGGTCCCACCTCGTCATGGATCCGGTCCAACTCCGCGGTCAGCAAGCGATCAAAGCGCTCCACCGTGACGAGTTGCCCATCGATGGTGCGCGCGCCGTGACGGATCCACTGCCAGAGTTGCGCACGGCAGATTTCCGCGGTCGCGACGTCTTCCATGAGGTTATACAGCGGCACGCAGCCGCTGCCGCGCAGCCACGCTTCGATGTACTGAACTCCGACTCGTATGCACGTTCGCAGTCCGTTCTCGGTAATCCCCCCGGTGGGAATGTGCAGCAGATCGCCAGACGACACGTTCACCTCGAGGCGCAGGACATCGAGTTGGTTCGGTCCGCGCATGACGGAATCGAACGCGTCGCGGGCAAGTTGCGCAAACCCGGGATGCGCGATCCAGGTGCCGTCGTGCCCGGCGCGAACTTCCCGCAGCTTGTCCGCCCGCACGCGGTTCATTGCCGCCTGGTTCGCCGCCGCGTCGTGGCGAATCGGAATCTGCGCCGCCATGCCACCGATAGCGTGCGCTCCGCGCCGGTGGCAGGTCTTGATGAGGAGGTTGGAGTACGACTTGAGGAAATGGCGGTCCATCCCGAGCGTGGCCCGATCGGGCAGCAGGAAGTGCGGATGATTGCGGAATTTCTTGATGAAACTGAAAATGTAGTCCCAACGGCCGCAGTTGAGTCCCACCGCGTGCTCGCGCAGCTCGTAGAGAATCTCGTCCATCTCGAAGGCCGCGAGGATCGTTTCGATCAACACCGTCGCCTTGATCGTCCCGCGCCGCAAGCCGAGCGCATCCTGCGCCGCTACAAACACGTCATTCCAGAGCCGCGCCTCGAGATGGTTCTCCATCTTGGGGAGATAGAAGTACGGGCCCGTGCCGCGCTTCGCGAGCGCCGCGTGGTTGTTGGCGATGAAGAGCGCGAAATCGAACAGCGCCCCCGAAACCGTTTCGCCGTTGATGCGCACGTGCTTCTCGGGCAGGTGCCAGCCACGCGGCCGGACGATGAGGGTCGCGGTACGCTCCGCGAGTCGATAGATCTTGCCCGTGGCGGCGTCGCCGTAAGTGATCGTACGCCGGATCGCATCGGCAAGATTCAGCTGCCCGCGAATCAGGTTCGTCCATGTTGGGGAGCAGGAGTCCTCGAAATCCGCCATGAACGCGGACACCGGCGCGTTCAGGGCGTTGATGATCATTTTTCGATCGACGGGACCGGTGATCTCGAGCCGCCGGTCGACCAGATCCGGGGGGACGGGAGCTACGCGCCAATCCCCGCAACGCACCTCCGCGGTACTGGCGAGAAACTCCGGCCTCACTCCGGCGTCGAGCTCTTCCTGCCGACGCTCGCGCGCCGCGAGCAACTCCAGTCGCCGCGAGTTGAACCGTCGATGCAGGCTCGCCAGCAGTTGCAGTGCAAGCGGAGTCAGGACCTCGTCGGAACGCTCGATATGCTGCCCCAGGATCTCGATCCGCGGCCCATTCTGTTCCCGGGAATACAGTGCTTCTTCTGGCTTCGCGTTCATGTCGGCAGCATAATCCGCATGCCGGCGGGAATTTGACTCCAGAAACTTCACACTGTTAATTTCACACCGAACCCGCCACCAGGTACTGCCATGCCGCCGCTTCTGCGTAAGGGTCATTTCCTGGGCGCCAAGCTCCGCTCCCTGCGTAAGCGCAATGCCCTGACGCTGGAAGAGCTGTCCGCGCGCTGTATTCAGCGCGATGCCGACACCGCGCCCTCCGTCTCCTACCTGAGCATGATCGAGAGCGGCAAGCGGGCGCCCTCGCAGGACCTGCTGGAACTGATTGCCGCGGTGTTCCAGCGCGACCCCGCCTGGTTCCTCGATGAAAGCGCCGACCTCGAGCTGTCGCTTCCCACCGCACCCTCCGGGGGCGCGGTGAGAATTCCTCTGGAACCAGCGTTCCTGTTCTCGAAGGACGTGCTGCAGGCGGCGATTCCTGAGCTGCTCGCGCAGACTGGAACGACCGGGCGTCAGTTCGCACACCTCCTCATCCGCTCGCATCAGGAAATGTCGCGCAACGACTTTCCGGATCTCGAGCGTGCGGCGGATAACGTCGGGGGCCGTCGCTTCCCGCTCTCGGGCGACGATCTCCTGCGCCTGTGCAAACACCATGGACTCGAGATCCGCTGGTTCGACCGCAAGCCCGTGCTCGCCCGCGACAAGGACCGCGAGGTGCGCAGCATGGTGCGCTCCTTCTTCGAAGCGCCCGGGATCATCTATGCCAACCGCGCCCTGCAGTCCGAGCCGGCACGGCTCAAATTCGATTTGGCCGCCCACATAGCCCACAGGGTGCTGCACGGCGGCGATGGCATGAAGTCGGCGCATGCCACGGGTGGCGAGATGGGGGGCAGTCCGGAAGGCGGTTCCGGCGCGGCCGGCATGAACGCACAGGATGTGCTGCACGCGTGGCGCGATTTCGAGTGCAGCTTCTTTGCCGGCGCCCTGCTGGCGCCGAGAGCGCCCTTCAGACGCTTTCTCGCCCGCGAGCGCTATCGGATCGAAGCGGGGATGAAGCTCGAGCTGACGCCCGCGGTCATCATGCGACGCGTCACCAAAGTCTCACCCTACCCCTACTGGCACTTTTTCGATGCCTACCCCCCCGGCTATCTGCGCGCGGTCTATCGCGGAAACGGCATTCCTCTCCCCTGGGGTAACCTGGCGCAGGTGAGCGATCCTTGTCCTAACTGGGCTGTCTTTCGCATGATCGACGGGCATCGCGGCGAGTCGGGATCGCAGATCTCGGTGCTCCGCGATGGTGAGCGCGCGTTGCTTTACTGTTGCCACTCGATGCGTGTGCGCGACATGGCGGGAAATCCCCACGTGCTCTCCATCGGCGTAGACCTGGCGCCGGCCCTCGATTCGAACGGTGTAAAGAGCGCCGACCTCATCGACACGATCTTCTCGGAGTGCCTGCAGCGGCGCGGTGAAGCGCGCATCCCGAAAGCTGCAACAGAAGTTCTCAGCGCAGTGGCCAACGTACTCAACATCGCATGGATCGAAGATGCTCTGACGCAACCGGCACGCATCATCTGTCCCCGGAGCACCCGTTGCCCACGGGCGGACCGATGCGAAGGAGCCCGACCGTCCCGCGCGCGGGAGATTGCGGACGTCCGCGACGAAATCCTCGGCCGTGACTAAAATGCAGCCACACATCGGCAGAGCAGACATGCGCGCCATTCTCAAGTCGTTGGCACTCCTGAGCGCGATGGCTCTGGTCGCGGCGGCCAATGCGATAGACCTGCAAACCGAACGCACGAGCGTCGAGCACTGGCGCACCGAGCGAGTCGCCGAACTGACGGGCGACACCGGCTTCCTGACATTGACAGGCCTCTTCTGGCTGCAGCCGGGCGAGAACACCTTCGGCCGCGCCGCCTCCAACGCGCTGGTGCTCGATCACCCGAGCCTGGCCCCGACGGCGGGATCGTTTCTCGTAACCGGCACTCAGGTCCGCTTCACGGCCAGCCCGGGGAGCGGCATCACGCACGCAGGCCGGCCGCTGACGACAATCGACCTCGTGTCGGATGCGAAAGAGTCCCCGACAGTCGTCTCGAGCGGCCCGTTGCGATTCTTCATCATCGAGCGCGCCGGCCAGCTCGGAGTTCGCGTCCGGGACGTCCAGAGCCCGCGACGCAAGGATTTCCTCGGGCTCCAATACTATCCAATCGCCTCGGAGTGGGCGGTCGAGGCTCGTTTCGAACCTTACGAGCCGCGCCGGCACATCAGGATCGTCAACATTCTCGGCCTGGAGGAGGATATGGACTCCCCCGGCGCCCTCATCTTCACGAAAGCGGGTCAGGAGTACCGTCTGGATGCGGTGCTGGACGGACCCGACGCCAACGACCTCTTCATCCTCTTCGCGGATGGCACGAGCGGCCACGACACTTACGGCGGCGGCCGGTTCATCCATGTCCCCTTCGCGACGAACGGCAGGACCGTGCTGGATTTCAACAAGGCCTACAACCCACCCTGCGCCTTCAACGACTTCGCGACCTGTCCCCTGCCGCCCTACCAGAACCGCTTGAAGCTACAGGTCACAGCCGGCGAGAAGAAGTACGCCGGCAGTCATTAGGGCTCAATCTCCAAGCCACGACGGCGTCCAGCGCATGCCCATGGCGCGCGCGCTCCGCTCCGCCCGCGTAACGGCCGCGTCAGCGCTTCCGTCAGCCATCGCCTCGCATAGAAAAGGCAGGTACACACCGGCGGCAGCAGCATGCGCTTCGATCACAGAGCGCGCTTCGATGTCTTCGCCTGACACGAAGTGCGCCCGAAAAAGGGCGCTCTGAAGCGTCGTAAACGCGGAGGGCTCCTGCTCACGAACCCACTCCAAAGCCGCCAGTGCCGGGCGGGAGTACGGCAGACGCGCGGGCCAGCGCAACTCGAGGCCGCACTTAGGAGCTTCCTGTTCGAGGATTTCGCGTAACGCTGCGTCCTGTGAGCCCATCGGAATGCCGCCGGGCGGAATTTCGGGATGCAGCTGCAGCGGCAGGCCGATGACCCGCAAGCCCTGCTGATGAAGGACTCCGGGAAGGTCCTGCCCGACATACGAGAAGGGGCACAGCAGGTCGTACCAATACCAAACGACCCCGGGCTCGAGGGCCCAACCGCGCTCGCCGGGCAACACCGCGCCGACGGGCGCCACCGTCCGCGCCTCCGGCAGCGTCAGGAAGCGCTGCCACCTCTCTACAGCAGTTTTAGCGAACATGGCAGACCTCCTCCTCTCGCAGTCGCAACAGCCCTGCGCACTGACTGCCAACCTACCGTCGACGCATACTAAAGTTGTGTCGGCGACCCGGCGTCTCCCATTAGGAGGAGGAGGTCATATCACTGCCGAGGGCAACCGCAGTTGAGACGGCCGGCAGTGCAGTCAATGAGGTTCTCGGGACGTCCGCTGCGCCGAGGCGGTGCTCCACTTCATAACCCGCCGCGGCCCACGCATCGAGCCCACCTCCGAGCGGGCGTACCCGAACATAGCCACGATCCAGCAACTTTCGCGCCGCGAATGCGGCGGAAGCTTCGTTAGGGCAGGCGCAATAGAAGACGATCTCGCGATCCAGCGGCAACTCCGCGAGACGCGCGGTCACTTCCTCGAGACCCATTTCCAGGGAGCCCGGAATACAGCGACGATCCTGCTCGCGACCGATCGCCGAGCGTACGTCCACTACCACCGGAGCACGTTCGCTTGCGGCAAGCCGACGCAATTCCTCGACAGTGATGCGGGGCAGCCGCAACACGCTGTTGTAGCGGCGGCGTTCCCACCACTTGTAGGCAACGTAGACCGCAAGGATTCCAATCGTCAGTTCGCCGGCCAACGTCCCAAGGTCCCGCAGACGTAGCAGCAGGAGACCGATCTGCGTCTGAAACAGCATTCCGGTACCGATCGCCGCGCCGGACCACAGCACACTCCCCAGGCCATTCAGCAATTCGAAGGACCCCAGCGGCAGGCGCATCGCCCCGGCCAGCGGCCGCGCGACCGTGGACAGGCCGGGAACGAATTTGGCCACCACGAGCGTAAGCCGGCCCCAGCGCTCGAAGCGGTTCTCCGTTGTGCGTACGCAGGAATCCGGCGAGAGCGAGACGCGGCAGAGAAATTTCATGACGCGGCGACCGTAAAACCGGCCCGCGTAGTACCAAAGCGAATCCCCAATGACGCAGGCTGCCACCGCCAGGACGAAAATCGCCGCGGCGGACAGCCTCCCGGTCGCCGCAAGGGCCCCGCACACGATCAGGGTTGGGGTGGCGGGCAGCGGCAGTCCCGCCCGTTCCAGCAGGACGTTCACAAAAACCAGCAGCAGCCCGTATTCCGCGATGAGTTCGCTCATCTCATTCCTCGCCCGCCCCAGCGCCAAACCTCGATCACCGGACGGGTCAGTGCGCCAGACCCGGATGTTGCCACGGCGCGCGTAATTCTGACATGGATCGAAAGGGTGAGTCTGATTCGACCCGAATGGCGCCTGAATGACATCTCAGGCGCTCCGCGACGTGGGCGGCGGCGCCCCGAGTCTGACCAGCAGGGCAACAGCGGCAAGCAGGCTGCCCAGCAGACACAGAGCACCCGGCACGATCCAGTTCAGCATGCCCCGGTCGATGGTCGCGCTCTCCCGCGGGGAGGCCGGAAAATACAGCACCCTGACCACGTCGCCCTCGCGATACGCTGGCGGTTGGCTACCCATCCGGTCGCGGAACTGTACGGTTGCACCGTCCTGGACCGTGAACTCGACCACTGGATAATAGGTTGCGCCGTGGAGTGTCGTTTTCAACTCCAGAAACGCTACGGTTCCCAGGACGCGCTCGCCAGTCGAGTGCAGGAGGAACAGCGTCCGCCCGAGATGGAACCCGAGCGCGAGCACCGTGATGCCCGCGAGCACGAGAATCGGAGTCACGATGCGCCCGGCCGTCCGGCGCCTGCGCTGGCGCGCTACTGCGGCGGCTTTCTTGCTTGGAGCCCTCACTGCCGTCACGAGGGGTTGACCGTGTCAGGTGCCTATGAAAAGCGTGGCGGGATGCTCAATGTATTCCTTCAACGCCTGGATCATCGCCGCGGCATCGTAGCCATCGACGAACCGATGATCGAACGACGAAGACAGATTCATCATGCGGCGGATCGTAATGCCGCCATTCAACACCACTGGCCGTTCTACCGCGCGGTTGACACCGATAATAGCCACTTCCGGGGCGTTAATGATCGGCGTACTCGCGATGCCTCCGAGCTTGCCGAGGCTCGTCACTGTGATCGTAGAGCCACTGAGCTCGTCCCGCGTCGCTTTGTTGGTGCGAGCCGCCTCGGTCACCCGTCGCATTTCCGCAGCGAGATCCCACAACGATCGAGATTGAGCATCGCGCACCACGGGGACTTTCAGGCCTTCCGGCGTCTGCGTCGCAACACCGACATGCACGGCATGGTGGCGGATGATAACCCCGCGCTCCGCATCATAAAGCGCATTGCCTTGTGGGAAATCGCGCAATACACGCACGAGCCCGAGGACAAGGAAAGGCAGATAAGTCAAAGCCGCTGTACCGGGCGCGAGTCTGCCGTTCAGATGGCGCCGCAGAGCCTCGAGCTCCGTGACGTCGATTTCCTCCACATACGCGAAATGCGGAATATTCCGCTTGGCCTCGCTCATCCGCTGCGCGATCAAGCGCCGCAGGCCGATGACTTTGATCTCCTCAGTAGCGCCGTCCACGGTTCGCGGGCGCAGCGCGGTCGGGCTTTCCAGTCCCTGGGTCGCACCTCTGCCTGCAACCTTACCTTGAGCAGCGTGCGATCCGGCCTGCCGCTCGGCGTAGGCGTTAAGGTCCGCACGAACGATGCGGCCGTTGGGGCCGGATCCCGCCACCTGCCTCAGATCGATCCCCGCCTCGTGCGCCCGGCGACGAATCGCGGGCGATGTCGCCACACGTCCGTTGCGCTCGACGTTGGAGTGAGCAACACCCGCCCCATTTCCCGAAAGCGCCGCCACGGGAGAACGAGGGCCCGTGCCCTTGTTTTGGCTGCCAGTCGCAGGCACGGCCGGCGCACCGTCAGCGGAACCTTTTCCGGTGATTGGCGCGGCGGGCTGCGCGCCAGGCTTCGCAGCCGGGGTGTCAGCGGCCTGCATTTCGAGCACGATCAGCGCGGCTCCGACCGGCACCATGTCGCCAGGGCCGCCGGTCGTCGATACGACGCGACCGGTCACCGGCGACGGCAGCTCCACCGCCGCCTTTTCCGTCATGACCTCGACGATGACGTCGTCCTCGGAAACCAGGTCGCCCGGCTTCACGCGCCAGCCGACGATCTCCGCCTCTACCGTGCCCTCTCCGAGATCGGGCAGCTTGAATACAAACTGACTCACGCCGCCTCCATAACGCTCTTGAGAGCCGCCGCGATCCGGGCCGGACCGGGAAAGTATTCCCACTCGAATGCATGCGGATACGGCGTATCCCAACCGGTCACCCGCTGGATGGGCGCCTCCAGATGCCAGAAGCACTCCTCTTGTACCGTGGCGACGAGCTCCGCCCCGTAACCGCTGAACCGGGTAGCTTCGTGCACGACGACACAGCGGCCGGTCTTGCACACCGACGTGCAGAGCGTGTCGACGTCGAGGGGTGCCAGGGTGCGCACATCGACGATTTCCGCGTCGACTCCCGCAAGGCGTACGGCAGCCTCCGCGACGTGAACCATGGTCCCGTAAGCCAACACCGTCACATCCTTTCCCGGGCGAACGATCTCGGCGCGCCCGATGGGCACGGTGTAGTAACCCTCCGGCACCGCTCCGCTGGGATGTGAGCTCCACGGTATCGCGGGCTTGTGCGGGTCGCCGTCGAACGGCCCGTTGTAGATGCGCTTCGGCTCGAAGAAGACGACCGGGTCTTCGTCCTCGATCGAGCTGATCAACAGCCCCTTGGCATCGTAGGGGTTGGAAGGCATCACGACCTTGATGCCGCACACATGGGTGAAGATGCCTTCCGGACTTTGTGAATGGGTCTGGCCGCCGCGGATTCCGCCGCCACAGGGCGTCCGAATCGTCACTGCCGCGGAAAACTCGCCGGCCGTCCGATAGCGCAGCCGGGCAAGCTCACTCACCACCTGGTCGAAGGCGGGATAGATGTAGTCGGCGAACTGGATCTCCGCCACCGGCTTGAGTCCATTGACACCCATGCCGATGGCCGCGGCGACGATGCCGCCTTCCGCGATGGGAGTGTCGAGCACCCGATGCTCGCCGTGCTTTCTTTGCAGGCCGTCGGTCACCCGGAATACGCCGCCGAAGTAGCCAACATCCTCGCCCAGGATCACGACCCGCGGGTCGCGCTCGAGCATGATGTCCATCGCGGAGTTGAGCGCCTGGACCATGTTCATGTTTGCCATGGATCAGCCTTCCTTCGCCACGGCCTGCGTCTGCCGCTGTTCCTCATCCGAGCCCCGCGCGGGCTGCAATCGCGACAGCGCCAGCAACTCATCGCGCTGCCGCGCGAGATGCGGCGGCATCTCCTTGTACACGTCCTCGAACATGGTGGCCGGATCGAGAGTGGGCCCTTCGGTCAACGTGCCGTAGCTGGCGGCTTCCTTCCAGCAAGCGGTGACATGCGCCGAGAGCTCCTTCTCGAGTGCACTGTGACGCTCTTCCGACCATTCCCCGAGAGCGATGAGGTGCTGCTTCAGACGGACGATCGGATCTCCGAGCGGCCATGCCTGCCACTCTTCCTTCGGCCGGTAACGGGACGGATCATCGCTGGTCGAATGGGCCGCCGCCCGATAGGTGACGTGCTCGATGAGCGTCGGCCCGCCACTCTGACGCGCGCGTTCGGCCGCCCATTGCGTAACCGCGTAGACCGCCAGAAAGTCATTGCCGTCCACACGGATGCCCGGCATGCCATAGCCCGATCCGCGCTTTGCGAATGTCTGCAGCTCCCCGCCCGCGAAGCCCTGAAATGTGGAGATCGCCCACTGATTGTTGACCACGTTGAGAATGACCGGTGCACGATAAACAGCGGCAAACGTCAGCGCGTGGTGGAAATCCGCCTCGGCGCTCGAGCCTTCGCCGATCCAGCTCGCCGCGATGCGGTCCTCGCCCTTGATGGCCGCCGCCATGGCCCAGCCGACCGCCTGCGGGAATTGCGTGGCGAGGTTGCCTGAAATCGAGAAGATGTTGCCGCTTGCCCAGTGGTACATCACGGGCATCTGGCGTCCCTTGCACATGTCCCGCGTATTCGACAGGCACTGGCACATGAGATCGACCAGGCTGTGCCCGCGCACGACGTGCAGCCCCTGCGTCCGGTAAGACGGGAACAGCATGTCGGTCGGCAGTAGCGCCATGCCGGCGGCGATCGAGACCGCCTCTTCGCCCGTCGACTTCATGTAGAAGGACATGCGGCCCTGCCGCTGCATGCGCTGCATCCGGTCATCGAAGAGCCGGGTGAGCAGCATGTACCTCAAGCCTACCTGCAGGTCCTGGGGCTCGAGATGCGGATTCCAGGAACCGACCGCTTTGGCGTCATCGCCAAGCACCCGCACCATCTGGCCCGCGAGGTCTTCGATGTCGCGAGCCGGCGCCATCGTTTCCGGGCGGGCGACGGCGCCGGCCGGCGAGATCTGCACGTAACTGAAGTCCGGCTTATCGCCCGGGCGGGCCGGCGGAAAGGGGATATGCAGGCGCGACCGTGGCGTCATAGGGGCTTCATCTTTGGCACCGCTACCAGGTGACGGGCGAGGGAAGCGAATAGTACTGGGCCTTGCCTGCAACAGGCGTTCCAATTTGAGTCCTGGGGCGAGCGGGCACGCACGATTCGTTTCAGCGGCCCCCGGCCAAATACGAGTGAGCGGCACCCCTCGCGTGCCGCTCACTCCTCTGACTTTACGCTTCGCGTCGCCGCGGACCTCAAGGCCCGCGGACGTCGCGGTTTCCTCGGACTTATCGGAATGCCCTCCATTCCACCTCGAATCTATCGCGGTACGCTGTCAGCCTGATCGGGGTTCTTTTGCCTATCATGGCCGGGACTCATCGGGCTGTACTTGCTCCAATAATTGTCCGCCTTCTTCTGCCACGTCTTGCTGGAGCCATCCTCCATCTGGTCCTGCTGCACCTTGGGTGCGTTCTGCAGACTCGCCTTATCCATGACCAGTGCGTCGTTTCGAACCATCGCGCTGGCTGTCGCGTACGGGACCGCAGTCGCACTGCCGGGCGGGCTCGCGATCACGACATAACCCGAACCGCTGGAGACACCGGGAACGATCGCCGCCACCGTGCCGAGTGAATCCCCTGACGGTGTCTTGACCTCCATTCCGGAGGAGATGGTGCCTGCGGCAGCCATACGCGTAGCGCCGCGCTGGTGGGGTGTGGCGGCCGATGAGGGATCGGGGTTCGCGTCAGGAGTTGATTCCTGCGTCGACTGCGAAGTCACATCTCTCTGGTGCGGGCTCGATGCGGCACTGGGGGTCGAATCATCCGACGCCGGCGCGCCCCGCGAACTCTGGCTCGGCAATGGCGGCCCGGTCTGCGGGTCCGGCGTGGCCTGAGTCTGCGCATAAGCCGCCCCGGCAAGACTCAAAGCCGCCAACACGGTGAAGTTGCGAAGTGTATTCATGGCAATACCTCTGCTTGACGATGTCAGACACGAGGCTGCGTGCAAGCAGTCCGGTCATTCAACAGGGCGCAAAGGGCATTCCCGTGCGGGCCCGCCGTCGCACTGCGGCGACAGCCTCCGTGTCCTCAGTGCGAGGCGGACGAGAGCGAATACGGCCGGCTCGACGGAGCCGTCGCCCAGCTCCTATCGGGCCGCGCCTGCATGCTGAAGTGCAACTCACCGCCCGCCATGATTTCCTCGTGACGGATGAAGGCGCGCGTCAGAGGCCGGCCATTCAGGCGGACCGCTCCTAAATAACGATTCGCATCCGACAGGTTGTCGGCCACGATCGAGAACTGCTTGCCGTTCGGCAGATGCAGCACGGCGTGGTTCACGAAGGGTCTGCCGATGACGTATTCGCCCGAGCCCGGCGTGACGGGATAGAAACCGAGTGACGTGAAGATGAGCCATGCCGACATCTGACCCAGATCGTCGTTGCCTGACAGGCCGTCCGCAGTGGGGTGGTACTGGCTCTCGACAATCTGCCGCAGACGCTCCTGAGTTCGCCAGGGGCTGCCCGCATAGACGTACAGGTAGCCGATATGATGACTCGGCTCGTTGCCGTGGGCGTAGTAACCGATGAGCCCGGAAATATCCTCGACGTTGGCGAAACTGGCGGGGTCGACCCTGGTGTCGAACAGGGCATCCAGCTTCTTCACGAACCGCCGGTCCCCTCCCATGAGCCGGACCATTTCCGCAGTGTCCTGCGGGGCGTACCAGCTGTACTGCCACGCGTTGCCTTCGGTGTAATCGCCATTGCCTGCCACGGTTGGATCGAAAGGCTCACGAAATTTTCCGTCGCTGTTGCGCGCGCGGACAAACCCGGTCTTCGCATCGAAGACATTGCGCCAATTGCGGGCTCGCTCAGTGAAGCGCGCGGCCACGTCCGTGCGCCCCATCGCACTCGCCGCCCGGGCGATCGTCCAATCGTCGTAGGCATATTCAAGCGTCTTCGAAGCGCTCTCGCGCTCCTTGTCAGCAGGTACCCAACCCACCTTCGTGTATTGATCGAGCCCGGCATAGCGCGGGTTGGTCGCGCTGGCGATCATGGCATCGAGAGCTTCTTGCGCGCTGTAGCCGCGGATACCTTTGAGGTAGGCATCCGCAATCACTGGAACCGCGTGATAGCCAATCATCGTCCACGTTTCCTGGCCTTGAAACTGCCAAACGGGCAGGACGCCGTCAGGGCTCCAGCGCCACGACGCCAGCAGCGAGCGAATGAAGTCATTGTTATCCGCTTCCGGCCGCACCAGGATGAGCAATGGATGCAAGGCGCGGTACGTATCCCAGAGGGAGAACGTGGAGTGAAACGCAAAGCCGTCCGCGTGATGAACCTCGTGATCCGGTCCCCGGTAGGAGCCATCAACGTCCATGAAAAGGCTCGGCGCCATCAGTGAATGGTAGAGAGCCGTGTATAGCGAGCGGCGCATCGGCTCGGCCGCTTCGATGTCGAGAGCGGCAAGAGCGTTACGCCACGCCGCGGCGGCGGCTTCGCGCTTGGCGTCGAAGTCCCACTGCGGCGCTTCGGTGTCGAGGTTGCGAAGCGCGTTCGCTTCGCTCACGCAAGAGATGGCTACTTTCACGAGTACCTGCGGTGATTGAAGCACGCCGAAATCGAACACGGCCACGAGTCCGCGACCTTCACGAAACACCACATCGTCCCGTTCGGCCCACGGGGCGAATTTCGGATCGTATTGCGGCTTCGGCTCACGGTTGTAGATCCCTTGTGAGACCGGCGCGCGGGAAAAGCGCATGGCGAAATACAACTGCCGGCCCGGAGCCCAGCCACGTGTCTCGCGATAACCAGTGACCGCGCCATCCGGACGGACACGGATCCTGGACCACGACACTTTGCCCGGGTAGTCGTAGATGCTGGAGCGCAGATCCACGAGTACATGCGCGGCCTTTCCGGCCGGGAACGTGTAGCGATGCAAGCCAACCCGCGCGGTTGCAGTCAGCTCGGCGCGCACCCCGTAGTCCGAGAGAGTGACTGCATAGTACCCCGGCTCGGCCCGCTCGCTGTCGTGCGTGAAGCGCGAACGATACCCCGAGAGCGGCTTATCGCTATCCCCCGGCTCGAGACGAACGTCGCCCGCAATCGGAAGCGTGAGAACGTCGCCGAGATCCGAGTGGCCGGCACCGGAGAAGTGCGTGTGCGAGAAGCCGAGGATCGTCGGATCCTGGTACTGATATCCCGCCGCCCAGGGATAACTCTGCTTGAAATAGCGCGTCTGCGTGTCCGGACTCAACTGGATCATGCCAAAGGGCACTACAGCTCCCGGGAAAGTATGCCCGCCGCCCTGCGTCCCAATGAACGGGTCCACCGCGGAATAAGCATCCTGCGGGTTCGCGGCGAGCACCCGGCCGGCGCACAGAGCGGCTAGCGCGAGAATCACCACAGGAAGGTAACCAGGCCGGATTCGTAGTCGGGAGGCGGGACGACAGGTCGAGACACAAGCAAAAGTCATGGTGTCGGCATTTCCTATGCGCCCCGACCGAAGCTCCGCCGGGGCGAGACGGCCATGATAAAGCATCGCCTGCACACAGCGGGACGGCTGCGGCGATCCAGCCTTGGGCAACCTCGGCGCCCGCGGCCACCGCGCGGATCAGGTTGCCTCTGAAGGAAAAACGGGCCGCGTGTCCTTGCGAAAACACGCGGCCCGCTACGACCGATTCTCCGCCGCAGCGAAAGACTAACGTCGACTCACATCAATGTTACTTCGCAGACGCAACCTTGCCGTCCGCGCCATTCACCTTGATCTTCTCCGTGGTGCCATCGGCCTTGACAACCTTCACGGTGTACTTCACCTGATCGCCGTCACGATCCACGGACGCATCGACAGCCTTGCCGCCAGATTGCGCCTCGGCGGTCGTGATCGCGCTCTTCAACGACGTCGGGGCATTCTGAATGGAATTCGGCTTGATGCGCGTAAAGACCTTCTCGAACGGCTCGTTGTCGGCCTGCGTCACCTTGCCGGTGTTGGGGCTGAGGCGATACTTGACGAGTTTCGTGCCGTCGCTGCTCAGTACCTTGATTTCATAATGGCCGGCCGCGCCCTTGTGCGGCTCGTACTCGGCGCTGATCGCCTGGCCGCTGCCCTGCTGTTCGGCCATGCCAATGGCCTGGTTGAGAGATACCTTGGCGTTGCTGAGCGCCGCCTCTTCATGCGTCGCATTCGCGGACTGCGCCGCGCTGACGGCAAAGCCCATGGCAAGGGCCGCCAGGAGTGCTGTTGGTTTGTTAGTCATGTTTATCCTCCACTCGGGTTGCTGTTCACGGGTACAGAAACGCCCACCCGGCCTCCCGGTTCCCGCTCGGACTTAGCGGTTAGAAGTTATACATCGAGTCGCACGATTTTCGTGCGCGGCAACAGCGACAAACGTCCCGCCGTTCAGCGTGCGTTAAGCCTTGAGCAGGCGCCGATAGACGCCCAGATGTCGGATCGCATGTTGCGGCTTGCCGAGCGATTCATACAGGCGCGCGAGGTTGAAGTGCGCGTCGGCGAAATCCGGATCCTCGGTGAGCGCCTGCAGGTAAGCCTCGATCGCCTCGTCATTGCGCGCGGTGTCTTCCAACAACACGCCCAGATTGAAGAACAGCGTTGGATCGGGCTCGCACTCGCGCAGGGCTTCGTGGTACACGCGCTGCGCCTCCTCGAAACGTCCGGCCTCATGATACAGCCGGCCGAGGTTGATTCGCGCGGCGCCGTGACGGGCGTCGAGGGCCCGGCAACGTTCGTAGGCCTCCAACGCCTTGCCTATGTCCCCCTCCTCCGCCGACAGTCCGTGTTCGAACCAGGTCTGCGCCTCGACATGCACGGAGCCATTCCCGGCGTCATCGCTGTCGCGCGCAGGCTCGGAGCGGCGCTTGATCTCGACGATCTGCAACGAATCACCGGCAACGCTGACATCCAGCTCCAACAGGTATTGACCGGACTCGGCCTGCCAGCGGCTGCCGCCTTTGCGAACGACGACTTCATGGCCAACCGCGCAGATGGTGAAACCGGTGAGCGGCACCGACTTCGGCAGTCGCCGCCGCAGAGCATTGAGCGAGCGGCCAATACGGCGCACCGGTACATTGGCCTGCACTAGCGCCCGCGCGGTACGCAGGACGATCAGATCCTGAAATGAGAAGCGATACTCGCGTCGCGGCCCCCGCACCGGCGACACGAAACCACGAGAGACGAGTCCGCGAATCGTGCCGCGCGACAAGTGCAGCAGCCGCTCAACATCGCTGACACCGTAGGAATGCACGAATGATCCCGGTCGGGGATTATCGGCCGGAAGCCTTACCGGAACCGGCAACCTTCTTGTGCACGCGCTTGGGTGGCTTACGCTCGCCGAGCCGCGCCGTCTCGCCACGCGCATGCGTGTTGCGCTTGAGGCTCGCGCGCAGCGCGTCCATGAGATCGATCACCTTACCATCCGACGCAGGCAGCGGTTCGGCCACAGTGATCTGCTCGCCCTCCACTTTCTTCTGGATAGCCGCCTCGATTCTGGCCTTGACCTCATCAGTGTAGGCGCTCGGATCGAAGTGATCGGTCGTCTGCTGATCGATGAGCTGCTCCGCGAGCTTCAGCTCAGGCTCCCGCACTTTCGCCTCCTCCACACCCAACTCGCTCACCGGCAGCACCTCCGGGGCGAAGTGCAGCTGATGTAATGCCAGCGCATTCTCGATCGGCCTCAGGATGACCACGTGATCTCTGCCCCGGGTGGCCCAACGCCCAACGGCGCAGCGCTTCTTGTCACGCAAGGCTGTTACGAACAACGTGTAAGGCTTGGCGCCCCCCTTGTCGGGCGCGAGGTAATACGTCGTGTTGAAATAGACCGGGTCCACCGACTCCAGCGGCACGAACTCATGGACGTCGATGCTGTGGCTGCCGGCCTCCTCCAGCGCCTTGATCTCCTCGGGCGTGAACTGCACGTACTGGTCCTTCGCGAACTCGTAACCCTTGACGATCTCGTCCCGGTCCACGACGACGCCCTCCTTCACACAGATGTACTGCTGCTTGAGCCGCGAGCCGTCCTTCTTGTGAAGCAGGTTGAAGCGGATGGAAGCGGTATTGCGGGTCGCCGAATAGAGTTTCACGGGAATCGCGACCAGCCCGAAGGAAACGGTGAGTGACGCTATTGATCGTGCAGCCATGAAATTGCCCTCGAGTTTTCCTCAGCAAGTTCCGACCCTGGTCCCATAACGGGTAAAATACACGCTGCGAACACACGAACGGGAGACCTCATGATAGACGTCTACTTCTGGCCGACCGGCAACGGCAAGAAGATCACGATCATGCTCGAGGAGTGCGGCCTCCCCTACAACGTGGTTCCCGTGAACATCAACAAGGGTGACCAGTCTACGCCGGAATACGACGCCATCAACCCGAACAACAAGATGCCCGCAATCGTCGACCACGGCGCCGCGGGAGGGCCCATTACGGTGTTCGAATCCGGTGCCATCCTGCAGTACCTCGCCGAGAAGACCGGGAAGCTGCTCCCCGCCGACACCGCGGGGAAATATCGGGTACTGCAATGGGTCTACTGGCAGGTAGGCGGCCTGGGCCCGATGGCCGGCCAGGCGCATCATTTCCTGCGCTATGCGCCCGAGAAGATCGAATACCCCATGCGCCGCTTCCGCAACGAAGTGACGCGGCTCTACCAGGTCATGGACAAGCAGCTGGCCAAGCACGAGTACCTCGCCGGCGCCTACTCGATTGCCGACATCGCGGCATGGCCCTGGGTCGTGCGGTATGACTGGCAAGGGCAGGACCTGAACGACTATCCGAATGTGAAACGCTGGTTCGACGCCGTCGGAGCCCGTCCGGCCGTGCGCAAAGGCGCCGACGTGGGCAAGGATCTGGCCAACTTTTCGCAGCCGCTGTCGGCTGAAGACCGCAAACGGCTGTTCAACCTCCCATGAAACCCAAACACACTTTTCGCGGCGTCGTCATTCACGAAGACCAGCCGCGCTTCAGGACGGTCACTCGGGCTCCGGGGGTGGCAAAGACAGGCCCGGCCAGGGTGCGGGTCGGCCGGGAAGTCTCCGGCCGAAGCGGTAAAGGCGTTTCGGTCGTTTCCGGGCTGCCGCTGGCGGGCACCGAGCTGGACGAGCTCGCCACACGGCTCAAGAGGCTGTGCGGCGCCGGGGGCGCCGTGAAGGACGGCACCATAGAGATCCAGGGGGATCACCGCGACCGTCTGGTAGCCGAGCTGCAGAAGCTCGGCTACGACGCCAAACGGTCGGGCGGCTAGGCGCCTGAGGCAGCACCACCTCATACAGCAAGAAGATTGCGCGCCGGCCAGAGCGGTCCCTGATCTGGATGTCGACGGGAAGCGCCCGTTGTGCGTTGGCTTCACCTGCAATGCGGTCGCGTGCTCATCCGCAACATAACGTCCGTCGATAGAGCGAGGTGTGGCGCTCTGGACGGGCACGACCTTTACCTTATCCGCGAAGTTGGGCACGCTGTCGCCCCGAGCGCAACCAGCACGCGGAAATTCCTCAGTGGTAACCGGTGTCAATTATTGCTATAGATTGCCGGACGCGAAAGGGTGAAAGTCCGCACGGAGCGCTTAGCGCACTCTTCTTGAGACGCGCATCCCGGAACTTACGCATAATGTGGGAGTTTGGAATGGGCACCAGCCAGGCGGGTTACGACGTGACGAACAATCAAAGAACAGCAGTCCGGTCACCAAGCGGGGGCGCCCTGCTTTTTGCCCGCAACTTTTTTCGCCATCCGCGGATGCTCGGCTCGATCATTCCCAGCTCGCGCTTTCTCATCAAGCAACTGCTGGAGCCTATCGATTGGGAGCAGGCGCGCGTGATCGTCGAATACGGTCCGGGAGTCGGCGGGATCACGGCTGAGGTTCTGCGGCGCATGCGCCCCGACGCGATGCTGATCGCGATCGAAACCAACCCGGATTTCGTGAAGTACCTGCGCTCGTCGATCCAGGACGAGCGGCTGCACGTGGTCGAGGCCTCCGCTGAAGCAGTGGACGAGATCCTGCGGCAATACGGACAAAGCAATGCGAGCTATGTGATTTCCGGTATCCCCTTCAGCACCATTCCCGCGCCCGTGCGCGAGCGCATTCTGCGCAAGACCTGCGAGGTGTTGAAGCCCGGCGGCTCGTTCCTGGTATTCCAGTTCTCTACCCGCGTTCTGGAGGATCTGCAGAGGATCTTCCGCTACGTCCGGCGGCAGTTCGAGCCGCTGAACGTCCTGCCCGCCCACCTGTTCTTCTGCCAGCCCGACACGGTCTGATCGGTCGCGATGGTTGCTGCGACGGCCGGCGAGCCGGCCGAGCGCTCCACGCGGCTGAAGGCCGCGACCGTTGACGAACTGCTCTTCACTGCCATAGTGGTCCCGGCGTGCATCGACGCGGTGATGCACGCGGACACTTTTCCCCCTGCGATGGCCGACTTCCTCGGAATCGGCTCCGGCATTTCATTGGCCGCATTGACGGTGTGGCTGGCGATCACCTTGCGACTCATGCAACGCTATGGCCAGTCGATCGGGAAGCGGCTGTACCGCATCAAGGTCGTGCGCAAGGACGGCTCGCCGGCGTCCCTGGCGCGGCTGTTCTGGCTCCGCAACGTAGTCAGCCTGCTGCCTACGCTGCTCGCGGAAGTGGGCATCGTTTATGAGTTGATCGATGCGCTCATGATCTACGGTGAGTCGCGACAGTGCCTTCACGACAGGATCGCGGACACGATCGTCGTCAAGGCTTGAGCGCGGCATCGCGTGGCAGATGCGAAACTCCCGCCCCGGTGCGTAGAATGGGTCCACTTCACGGAAAAAAATTGCCCGCGAGCGGCAGCATCGTCTTATGGCTGAAACGAGCAACTGGGCCTTTCCCCCACGCCTGCAGCCGCGGCCCGAAGAGCTGCGCTTCGACCTCGACTCGGCGCTGCGTTCGGTAGTGCTGGTGCATGCCGAGATTCCCGAAGACGCCTTCACCGCCTCCATTCTGGGAACCGAACGTATTGGCCACGGAACGGTGATCGGACCGGACGGCCTCGTCCTGACCATTGGCTATCTCATTACGGAAGCCGAATCGATCTGGCTCACCACCCATGACGGCACAGTCGTTCCCGGTCACGCCCTTGCCTACGATCAGGTAACGGGCTTCGGACTCATCCTTCCGCTGGGACGCCTGGGCGTGCCTGCGATCGAACGCGGGTCCGCGGCGACGACGACGGTTGGTGACAGTGTGATCGTCATCGGGCATGGCGGCCTCGAGCACACTCTCGATGCGAAGGTCATCGCCCGCCGCGAATTCGCTGGCTATTGGGAATACCTGCTCGACGACGCTCTGTTCACGTCGCCCCCGCATCCGCAGTGGGGAGGCACCGCCCTCGTCGGCGAGGATGGCCGGCTCCTGGGGGTTGGCTCACTCCTGGTGCAGGAAACCGTGGACGCGGAGAGTCTGGACGCCAACATGTTCGTGCCTATCGATCTGCTGGAGCCCATTCTCGAAGACATGACCAAACAAGGGCGACCGGCCCGCGCCCCACGCCCCTGGCTCGGCATGTACACGACGCCCATGCAGGGCAATCTCGTGGTGGGCGGCCTCACTCAAAATGGACCGGCCCATCGCGCCGGCGTGCGACTCGGAGATGTCGTTCTCGAGATCGCGGGCGAGCCCGTTGCCGACCTCGCCGACCTGTTCCGCCGAATCTGGAGCACGGGCCCCGCCGGCGCGGAGGTCCTCATGACATTGGCGCGAGGCAAAAGCACCTCGCGCATCCGTGTCACCTCGGCAGATCGTGACGACTTCCTCACCAAACCAAGGCGTCACTGAGCCGCGACTGGACCTTTCAGCGCCTGTAACAACTCGTCGCCGAAGTAGCCTGCGGGGATGGTCCCTTGCTTCATGAACTCGAGATGGAAGCGCTGTGGCGAGTAGCGCTCGCCTGACTCCTGCTGCGCCCGCTGGCGTAACGCGAGGATCTGACCCTTGCCCATCTCGTAAGTGATCGCCTGCGTCGGCCACCGCGAGTAGCGCGTGACCGCACGCCGTGCCGCGTCGCAGCTCGCACGCTTGGCTTCGACCTTGAGCGCCTTGGCGTCCTGACAGGAGCCGGGCAGAAAATCGACGACCTCCGAGAATGACGTCACCGCCTCATCGAACTGCACGCGTCCTGTATGTATTCCAGTGTCGATGCGTACGCGCAGGTCCCTGTAGAGCTGCCCTCGAAGTTGGTAAAGATGCTGCTCCGGCGAATAGAACCCGTTCGGCGCGGAGCTCTGCGGCTCGCTGAGCAGCGCCTCGGAATACAGCGCCCAGCCTTCTGCGGCCATCGAGTCCTGCCACATCGAGGATGAGTCTTCAACGGCGCCGGGCGTGAGCCAGCGCACCGGCGAGATGCCGTCTCGAAACCGCGTCATCACCTTGTAGTGCCAGTCATGACCTGGGAAACCTTCATGTGCCGCGAGATCGGCCATTGCCGCACGGTTGTGTTGCTGGCGTAACTCCGCGAGGTTGTTCCCGGTAGGCGTGACATAGAAGCGACCGACGCCCGTTTTCTTGAACGGGGGCGCCGGATAGTACGCAGCTCCCTCGATGGAATTCTGCAGGGGCGGCGGCGTCACCGTAACATCCAGCCGGTAGTCCGCCGGGACATCGAACAGGCCCGTCTTGCGGGCATAGGCAACGAGGTCCTCACCGGTCTTGCGGTACCCTTCGATCATTTGGGCGTCGCTGGTGGGTGCATCCAGACTCAGCTTCGCGAACACCATCCGGACCAGCGCCGGCCCAGCGGCCGGCGCTTTCCACCTGTGACTCTTCGCGATATCCCGGGCAGTGGCGACCATTGTCGCGCGCGTGCTCTCGACGACCGGCCACGACTGCGTGAACAGGTCGCCGGCGGTCGTGGTCAACCGCAGGTTGTTATGCAGCGCCCAGTTGTATTCCGTCTCTCCGAACACGAACCGGTCGGCGCGAAACTGTGGCTTGAGCGCAGACACATCCTTGCCGGCGGGAGCGTCGAAGAATGTGCTCGCCACGAAGGCGCGCAGGTGTTGGTAAGCAGCAGCCGCGTCCTTGGCCGCCGCCTGCAGACCCTCGAGCAAGGTCTCACGCTGCTGCGAAGCGATGTCCGTCGCGGCAAGCTGCGGCAGGGTCCTCGAGAAATACTCGGCATCGGCGCTCGTGCTCTGCAAACCGTACTCCAGCAGAACCCGCCAGTCCGGCGTGTTACCTGCCGTTACACCGGCGGCAATCTGCTGCTCCGCCGTCGCAAGATACGCAGGTACCGCCCGGGTGCGGGCAATGACCTCCTGCCACTCCGCATCCGTGCCATAGGTCGCAGCGCCGGTGGGAGTCATGCCCTGGATCTGCCAGTCGACGCCCCGAAACGGCTCATCCACGAAGGAATCGAGCGAGCGCTCCTGGTGGCGGCGCACCTGATGTTGGTGTAGCAGAAACTCGATCTCCGCCAGCGCGACCGACCGATCGATCCGCCGCCTGGCCGACAGCTTGCCGGCGTCGAGCGCCGTGAAGCCGTCGCGGAAATCGCTCAGGCGAGCGTCTTCGGTTTTCAACGCCTCTGCCGAGTAGTCACGCAGCTTGCCGTCGATGTGAGCCAGCGAAGGATCGAAAGCCGAACCGCCGAGGTAAGTCGCTACGACGGGGAAGCGGCTCATCATGTAAATGGCGTACTCGTGCTCGAGCGTGCTGAACCGGCCTTCCGCGCTCGCCACTGGCGGTGGTGGCGGTGGTGGCGAAGTCGGGCGGCAGGCAGCAGCGCAACACAGGAGTGCAGTCACCGGAAGCAGGCGAAGGTGTCGATTCACGCAGGGTCCTTGATTCTTTCTGCACGCCGTTGGCATGCCAATTGGCGGCGAAGGATACGCTTCGAGGCACCCTCCTGAAACGATCCATGCGGCGCGGCGAGCCGGGGAACCGGCGAAACGAGGCTGGACGCGAGCTATAAGGCGGGTCGGATCAGCTGCGGATCGTCGTACTTCAGATCGTTCACAAGCGGGCTCACAGGGTGGGTCACCATCCGGTCGCGCGGATACGGCTGCAATAATTCCTGCGCACGAGCTGCGTTCGACGTGAGCCAGGTGTGATAGTCCTGCCGGCGCAGAATCGCGGGCATCTGCCGGCTCCTGTCGTCGAGCTCCGCCATCAGCGGATTCGCGGGAACGGTCATCAGCGCACAGCTGTCGATGACGTCCTCATCGTCGATCACGGTGCGTTCCCACAGGGCCGCGACACCAAAAACGGCGCGATTTACGAGACGCACGTAAAACGGCTGGTGGACGCCCGCCGCGGTAAGGTGCCATATATAGAATCCCGCCAAAGGCACCACGCACCGTTGACCGTAAAGCCAAGCCTTACGGTAGTCATGGGCGCCCAGAATGGCGTCACTGCGCACGTGCGCGGCGCCGGGACGGGTTTCATCGCCCTCCTCGGGCGATGGCACAAACCCCCAGCGCATCATGACGCCCTCAGTTTCCAGGTCGTGGAGGCGGGCCACGGGCACTCTCTGCGTAACCGCGACGTTGAAACGCACGGAGAACTTCCACCAGGGATGCGTGACGGAAATTTCATTCTCCGCATCCTCCTGTTCCGGGATCACAAGACGCTTGCACATCGGACGGGAGCGTACGGCCTGAGGCGGCGCTACGAAACTGTCCGCGGGCGGCGACAGAGAGACGAATTATTCTCGTGGGCGCGGGAACGGTGCGCAGCGCTCCAGGCGCAGCTACTTTGCAAACACCATCGCATCGTCGGCAAATGCCTTGAGCTCGAGCGCATTGCCGGAAGGATCGAGGAAGAAACAGGTCGCCTGCTCGCCCACCTGCCCTTTGAAGCGAACCTGCGGCTCGATGATGAAATCGATCCGGGCCGCCCGCAGCTTCTGCGTCACGGACTCCCATTCCGGTAGTGAGAGAATCACGCCGAAATGCCGCACCGGGACGCTCTCGCCGTCCACTTCATTACTGGCTGTGTCAGAGCCCGGAGCACACAGGTGTGCCACGATCTGATGACCGTAGAAGTCGAAGTCCACCCACTGCGGCGCGGAACGCCCCTCGGCACAGCCCAACAGCCCGCCATAAAAACGGCGCGCCTCGGTCAGATCGCGCACCGGGAAAGCCAGATGGAAACGCGGCCGGCTCATGAGTTGGCGTCCCACAGGCGGCGCGATGCGGTCGGTGAAAAAGACTTCATGCAAGACCTCCTTTACGCAGAGCACCCGCGCAAGTCGGGCCGGGAGTGAGCTTCCGGGCCGCCCGCAGAGCGTACGGGGAACGACGTATGGTGCACAATACGCTTCGCACAACGAGCGCCGCGAATGTCCCTTTATCGATCAGGACTGCGCCGGGTCAGCGCTACTTGGGCGCCTGCAGTAACCGCGCGAGATCCTCTCGAGTCGTCTCAATATGCGCATGCGTCAGTCGGCTGACCTCCGCGGTCTTCCCCCCCGCCCACGCCTCATACAACGCCGTATGCTCCTTGGTGGCCCGCTTCACCCGCCCTCTTGGCAACAAGTGCATCCGAACATACCGTTGCGACAACGTATGCAACCGTCCAAGCACCTCTGCCGTCACCGGCTGCAGCCTGGGCACGATGAGCGCCAAGTGAAAGTTCCGATTCAGGTCGCCCGAGTCGTACAACTCGCCTGCCACCAGCGCGTCGTTGAGGTTCGTGAAGGCCAGTCGCGCCGCCTCGGAATCGGTCGACAAGGCTCGCCTCGCGCCCTCCGCCACGGCCTCCGGCTCGATCTGCAGCCTGAGCCGGAATACCTCATCCACCTCCAGCGACGACAGCGGCCTCACCTGGAAGCCGCGGTGAGCGAATACGTCCACGAGTCCTTCCGCCCGCAATTGCACCAGCGCCTCGCGCACCGGGATCTTGCTGACCCCGAATTCCGCGGCAATCACGTCCTGCAGGAGCGCCGAGCCGGGCGGGTAGGCCCCGTTCAGTATCTTCTCGCGGATGCGGGCCGTGAGCTGGCCACTCACGGTGCGGATTAGAGGTTCGGACATGTTCCCTATGTGACCTGAAATCCTGTTGGAAAGGGCTGGGCCGGATCGATCCAGACCGTATTGAACCCCGTCGCGTAAGCAGAGCCCTCGATGGAGGGGATAATGGCCGGCGTGCCCTCCAGGTCCACTGTCTGTTGCACGCGACCGACGAAACGGCTGCCGATGATGCTTTCGTGGACGAACGTATCGCCCTGCTTCAGGCGCCCGTTCCCCGCCAGGTGCGCGAGCCGCGCCGACGTTCCCGTACCGCAGGGAGACCGGTCGATTGCCCGGTCCCCATAGAACACGGCGTTGCGCCCGTCCGCTCCCGCGCTTTTCGGCCGATCCGTCCACATGACATGACTCACGCCGCGGATAGTGGGATCGAGCGGATGCACGGGCTCCAGCACGTCGCGCATCAGGGAGCGCACGACTGGACTCAACGAAAGTATCCGTGCGGCGCCCAACTCGTCGATACCGCGGTAACCTTGTTGCGGCTCGATGATAGCGTAGAAGTTGCCGCCATACGCGACGTCGAGCGTGAGGGGACCGAGTCCCGGCACATCGATGCGAACTCCCCGCGCGGCGACGTAGGAAGCCACGTTGCGAATTGTAACGCTCGTGACCTTGTCACCCTGCGTGGCATATTCGATCCCGATGAGCCCCGCCGGCACTTCGATACTCATTCTGCCGTATGTGCGCGGGCGCACGAGGCCGTGTTCGAGCGCGAAGGTGATGATGCCGATCGTGCCGTGGCCACACATGGGCAGGCAGCCGCTCGTCTCCATGAACAGTATGGCCGCGTCGTTCGCGCGATCGAACGGCGGGTAGATGAAGCCGCCCGACATCATGTCGTGGCCGCGCGGCTCGAACATCAGCCCGCGCCGGATCCAGTCGAAACGCGCCATAAAATCCTGTCGCCGCTCGCTCATCGTGTTGCCGGACAAGAACGGCGCGCCACCCGCGACGAGCCGTACCGGGTTGCCCGCCGTATGACCGTCAATGCAGAAAAATACCGACTTCATGGCTCCTCACACCGGCCGCGCAGCCGCTGCCCGCCGTACCATCTGCGCGACCTGCTCCCGCCGCTGGCCGGCCAACGGCAGCCGCGGCGGCCGTACGCGCTCCGACCCTCGGCCCATGAGGCTTTCAGCCAGCTTGATCGATTGTACGAGATCGTGTTCGGCATCCAGGTGCAACAGCGGCATGAACCAGCGGTAAATGCGGCGGGCCCCTTCCAGATCCCCGGCGCGCAGTGCCGCGTACAACAGCAGCGACTCCTGCGGGAACGCGTTCGTGAGGCCAGACACCCAACCCCTGGCGCCGAGGCAGAGTCCCTCGAACGCGACGTCGTCGAGACCCGCGAACAGCACGAACCGCTCGCCAAAGGCATTGAACAGATCCGTGAAACGGCGCGGGTCAGGCGCCGATTCCTTGATGGCGACGATGTTGGCGATTTCAGCCAGCCGGCCGAGCGTGCCCAACTCGATGTTGACGCGATAGGCCGGCGGATTGTTGTACAGCATGATCGGCAGCCCGGTCGCCTGGGCGACGGCGCGGAAGTGCTGCTCCAACTCGGCGGGCGTAGGGACATAGACCATTGCCGGCAGGACCATCAGGCCGTCTACCCCGATACGCTCCGCATCGCGGGCATATGCCGCCGCCGCGGCGGTCGTGAACTCGGAAACCCCGCTGATGATGGGCACCTTGCCGCCAACGGACTCCACCGCGGCCTTGAGCACCGTACGTTTCTCATCCGCACTGAGGGAGTTGTTCTCACCCACGGTGCCGAGAACGACCATTCCATGAACGCCATCGCGCGCGAGTGCCGCCTGGACCCCCTGCGTCGCCGACAGATCTACATTCAGATCCGGATCGAATTGCGTCGTGGCGGCCGGGAAGACTCCGGACCAGTTGCAGGCGAGCGGTGTGGGCATCGCGGCACCATGGGACGATTGAGGGATGTAAGGCGATCGTATACGGTATACCCTCAGACCGACAAGACGGGCGATGCGCCACGCATGACCAGCGGAACGATCGGAAAGGGCCCCATTGCCGTCATCGGCGCCGGGATTGTCGGCTGCGCCGTAGCGTGCACGCTCTCGATGGAAGGCAGGCCCGTGCTGCTGCTGGATCGCGCCGCGCCAGCCACGGCGGGCGCCTCCTTCGGCAATGTCGGACACGTCGCCACCGAACAGGTCGAGCCGCTGCCGTCGAAGCAACTCGTATTTGCCTTCTGGCGCGAGCTGTTCGCCTTCGATGGCGCTCTCGACATTCCTCTGCGGCGGGTCGCAAGCCTCTCTCCATGGATCGCGCGCTTCGTCGTGGCAGCATTCCGGCAGGAGGCCAATACCCGTCATCTCGCACCGCTCGTGCGGCACGCGGCCGATTCTCTGGATCACCTGCTTGGCGAAATCGGGCGCCGCGATCTGCTGAGGCGTCGAGGCCACTACTCTGTATGGTTCGGCACTGGGGCGCTCGAGCGGGCCGCGCGCGCAGCGACCCACGCGAGGCGGTTAGAAGTTCGCACGGCTCCCGCCCCGGCGGACCTGTTGAGCTCGGTGGCCGCGAAGGCCACCGAGACAACAGTTGCCGGTTTGTGGTTTCCCGACAGCGCTCATGTGCTCGATCCGGCCGAAGTGGCCCGCGCGCTCGCATCGGGTGCAATGGAACGCGGCGCGACCGTGCGGCGTGCGAATGTGCGCGAGCTGCGGCCCTGCGGCGATAAAATCGAAATCGTTACGGACACGGATCGGTTCTGCGTTGCAACCGCAGTCGTGTGCGCCGGCGTCTGGTCTCCCCCGCTGCTCGCATCTTTCGGGCTGCGTGCTCCGCTGGAGGCCGAACGGGGTTATCACGTCGAGTTGCCGGATCACCAGCCTGTAGTGGACGCCCCGATCGTGTACTCGGACCGAAAGGTCGTTGTCACTCCAATGGCCGCGCGCCTCAGAGGCTCGAGTTATCTCGAGTTTGCGGGTCTCGACGCGCCGCCGGATCCCCGCAAACCGGCGCGACTGCGGGCCAAGCTGCGCGCGCTGGGCTACCGTTGTGAGCCTGACGGCCCGAGCTGGATGGGGCCGCGCCCCACCCTGCCGGATTATCTGCCCGGCATCGGGCGCGCCCGCGGCGCGCCTAACCTGTTATATGCGGTCGGTCACCAGCATCTTGGGTTGACGCTCTCCGGTCCCACCGCCGAGTTGATCGCAGATCTGGTCGCCGCGCGCACGCCCCGCTTTGCCATCGACGCGTTCGACCTCCGGCGCTTTGGCAGGTTGACGTGACGATAGGCACACGCACGCTCGTGACGGCAGTCTCGCTCGTCGCCGCGTGGTACATCTGGCGGTGGATCGCCCTCGAGCGAGCCAGACCGACGAGCCAAACTCGCATGCCGCGTCACGGCGATCTCCTTCATCCGCACGGAGCGCTACAGCGCCCGCGCGGCGTTTGGGCTCGCGATCGGCGGCGTCCCGGGCGTCCTGCTGGCCGCGTTCATCGTGAAGTCGCTGCCCGCCATCTGGCTCCGCTGGCTCATCGTTGCCGTCGTACTCTATGCCGCCGCGCTCATGCTCGTCGCCGCATTGCGTCCCCATCAGGAACGACCCTTGCCGGCAATTCGTTGAGCGGAGGTTTACGCAGCCGGCGCCTGCGAGACAGAATCGACGCAGCAGCTCGCCCCGTCGTACGAAGGTGAAGACTCATGAAGCTGTTCGCGCGATTGCAAACGCTACTATTGTGCCTGACGAGCACGGATGCGCTGGCTCTGGCCGACGTGGACTTGCACCACGTCATCCGGATGGAGGGAAGCGGATCGCGGACGGTCATCCTTGAAGCGGGCCTCGGAGACACGATGGACGTCTGGAACGACGTGCAGCCGCAGATCGCCGCGAATTGCACACGCACCCTTGCTTACAATCGCGCCGGTTACCAGGGCAGCGATCCCGCGATCGGCCCACGCGACTCGGCAACGATCGTCGCCGAGCTGCGCGCCGAGCTCAAGCGCAGGAACATCGATCCGCCTTACGTGCTGGTCGGGCATTCGCTCGGCGGACTGTACATGCAGTACTTCGCGCGCAACTATCCCAAGGAAATCGCGGGACTCGTGCTCATCGACTCGAGCAGCTGGCATCAGCATCTGCTGGTGGACAACTCTGCCAACACTCCCTATGCCGGGCGCAGCGCCGTCACCTTGTTCATGCCCTGGATCATGCGTCGCGAGCTGAACGACAGCGGCGCGGCCGGTGAACAGGTTCACGCGAGCCCGCACGCCCTCGCCGTTCCAACAATCGTACTGTCGAGCACTCGCGCGCCGCCAGGCGAGACACCGTCGTCCAGAGCGATGTCAGCTGGCATGCAGGACGAGATTGCCGCGGATTTTCCCGGAGCGAGCCACGTCCGCGTGGATAACAGCGGCCACTACATCCAGCGCGATCACCCGGAAGTCGTCGTCGCCGCCGCACGCCGCCTGGCCGGGTGCATCGGTACGAACGACCCCAAGAGCCTCTCAAACTAGCGCGCGACGACCTGTCAAAGCTCGAACAGCCGGTGCGCGTTGCCGTACATGTGGGTATGTACGTCGATAACCTTGGCCGGCGAGCTGGAGCTGTCCGGCACATGCTTTGCTTCCGTCTCAACCGCGGCGGAACTGTCAGCCGAGGCGTTTGCGGCCGTCATGCCGGCCAAGCCGGCCGTACCCAATGCATTTAACAGTGTCCGGCGATCGATGTTCATCCAGCCTCCGTGAGAAAGCGCACATTACGTAAAATTAAGACTCCCGACGCCGAATGCTAACAGGGCCGCTCGTACACTATCCAAAACCAATACACGGACGTGAGACCGCTGCTGGGGCAGGCTACGGTGGCCGGCCTCGAGCCGCTACGCCCTCATTGGCCTCAAGCCGGAGCCACATTGCACACGTTCCAATGAAGATCGCGATCGTCAATCAGCCGCAGGACCCGATAGTCGGCAGCGAGGAGCAGCGCGGCTCCGTGGCCATCGTGAATTGGGAGCTGGCCAAGCGCCTGGCCGAACGTCACGAAGTCACTGTCTACGCGCCGCGCGCACCCGGACAGGCCTCGTCCGAACGTTGGAAAACGATCGAGATGCGGCGCGTGCGCTACGTGGCGAAGAATTTTCACAAGGGCATGCAGTTGCTGGCCGGCCGCTTCAGGGTCGGGCCGCCGTACATCAACTCGCCGCTCTACTATCGCGAGTACTTCATGCAGGTGGCCAGGGATCTGCGCACGCATCCCGTCGACGTGCTGCACTTTCCGCAGCAGCTGCAGTTCGCCGGCCACTTCAGGCGGGCGGCGCCGCTTGCGAAGATCGTTCTGCACATGCATCAGGACGAGCTGGCGCAGCTGAATTACGACCTGCTGCGCCGCCAACTGGCGAATGTCGACTCGGTGGTCGCTGTATCCGACTTCGTGACGGATCGCGCCCGCGCGCGCTTTCCGGAGCGTGCCGCGTCCATTCATACGATCGGTAACGGTGTCGACGTACGGCGGTTTGCTCCCGACGCAGCGCGTTCGGAGTCCGGGCAACCGACCCGTGTATTGTTCGTGGGCCGCATTTCGCCTGACAAGGGCGTGCATCTGCTGGTCGAGGCATTCGATCGGGTCGCTCGCGAACGGCCCGACATAGAGCTCACCCTCGTGGGCAAAGTGGGCATGCTGCCCTTCGATCTCGTCAGCCTGCTGCTGAGCGACGACGCGGCGGCGTTGGACAGTCTGCGCCCGTTCTACGGGCGCTCGATGTTGGCCTGGCTGACGAAGGAAGTACTGGGCCAGCGGCGCAGTTATAGCGATCACCTCGAAGCACGCCTGTCGCCGCAGACGGCGGGCAGGGTGCACTTTCGCGGCAGCGTCTCGCTGGAGGAGCTCACCCGGCTCTATCGCCAGGCGGACCTCCTCGTGCTGCCGTCAATCTGGCGGGAGTCGTATGGGCTGCCGGTCGCCGAATCGATGGCGAGCGGAGTACCGGTGCTCGCGAGCGACTGCGGTGGTGTGCCGGAGCTGGTGGCTGAGGGTGTTACCGGGCGACTGGTGCCGCGACTGGATCTCGGCGCCTTGACGCAGGCCCTACGGGATTTGTTGTCCGATCCCGCGCGCCTGCGCGAGATGGGACGCGAGTCGCGGCTGCGCGCGGAGCGGCTGCTGACATGGGATCGAAGCGCGGAGCGCCTGGAGCGCGTTTACCTCGATCTGGTCGCCCACTGACGGCGACTCGTCGCCCCGCTCGGACCTTGAGGCGACGCCGCTCCTTAGCGCCCGCGCTTCAGTGCGGCTGTCCCGCTGCCTTGATCGGATAGCGCGCGAAGATCTCGGCAACCGACCGCTCGATCTGCGGGTCCGGATCGTCGAGCACTTTCTTCGTCAGGCGCCCGACCGCCGTACCGCTCCATACCACCTCGTTGTGCTCGCGATCGACGAGGTCGACCATGAGCGAGCCCTCCGTGACGGTCTGGATATCGTTGTAATAATCGTTGAAGCCGAAACCATAGCCGTAGTGGCCCCGCCCCCATCCGTAGCCGTAGCCCAAGCCGAACGCCGGACCGGAGTCGCCTTCGACTTTGTCCCTGGTCTTGACGCTGAAGTTGATGAGCAGGTCAGGCTGTCCGCCGCCGGCAGGAGTATAGCCGCGCGAGAGCATCTCGCGACCCACGGACCGCTCCAGAGTCTGGGTCGTGAGTGTCTTGTAGCCGTCCTTATCGGTACCCGGCTTGGGCATGAAGCCATACGTACGGTAGTGCGCGAGATTCGCATTGGCCGCTGCCTGCGTGCGGATCTCGGGCCGCGTCTCGCAGGCGACCAGCAGAAAACCCAACCCGACCAGAGCGCCTACCCGGAACAACGCGCGTGCATTTAAAGGGGACATGACCGCACCTCAGCTTGCCAGATGCCACCATTGTAGACCTCTACAACGCCGCGGGGTTCGCGACGCTGACAGGCGGTGGTGGCGGACGATTATGACGCGTTCCCGGAGGTTCGGAACGAGGACTTCTCATCACGCTCGCCGCTGTCGCGCTCCTCCCCTTCCGGCTGCCGGGATTTCGCAAAGGCCGGCTGCGCGGCGCCGTCCGCGGGTTCGAGGACGATGCCGCTTTTGAGCCGTTCCAGCGCCTCACGTGGCGTATCGACAAACGAGAACAGGCTCATGTCCTGCGCCGCGATGACGCCATGGCGAACGAGCGCCTCGAAATTGATCACTTCCTTCCAGTACGTGGAACCGTACAGCAGGATCAGTATATTCCGGTCCAGCTTGCGAGTCTGGGCGAGTGTCAGCATTTCGAACAACTCGTCGAATGTGCCGAATCCACCGGGGAACACCACGATGGCACGCGCGAGATGCGCGAACCACAATTTACGCATGAAGAAATAGTGGAACTCGAAGGAGAGTTCCGGCGTTATGTAAGCATTAGGCCGTTGCTCATGCGGCAAGCCGATGTTCAACCCCACACTTCGGCCGCCGCCCAGGGCCGCGCCCCGATTGGCCGCTTCCATGATTCCGCCGCCGCCGCCCGAGCACACTACGAGCCGGTGCCCGTTGTCCGGCAGCGAAAGAGTCCACTCGGTGACGAGGCGGGCGAGTTCGGTTGCCTCCTCGATATAACGCCCGTTGGGTCTCGGCGTGTACACTAGGCACCTCACTTCTCCTTGCCGCGAGCCCATTTGCATTCAGCCATCTTTGCCTCGCTCGTCGCGATGCTCCTCACGGTGGCTGTGGCCGGTGTCGGAAATGCCGGCGAGGCCGCCGCCAACGGCGCGGCCAGCAAGGCCGCGCGCACTGCTGCTACCACGGCGCCGAAGCGCTCCGACTCATCCACAGACTTCGCACGGATTGATGCGACTACGACGTTGCTCGTGGTCTCGCCGCACCCGGATGACGAAACGCTGTGCTGTGCCGGCGCCATCCAGCGCGTCCTGAAAGCGGGCGGTCGCGTCAGTGTCGTGTGGCTCACGAGCGGCGACGGCTCCGAGCTGTCGATGCTGATCGTCGAGAAGAGCCTGTTCATCAATTCAGACAAGCTGCGCGATCTTGCCGCAAGGCGAATGGCGGAAGCCCGAGCCGCAACGTCCCTGCTGGGCGTACCGGCCGCACAGCAATTTTTCCTGGGGTATCCCGACCGCGGCCTGTTGCTGCTGATGACCGACAACTACGCGACGCCCTATCACTCGAGGTTCACGGGAGCGACGAGCGTCCCCTATGCGACGGCTCTGTTTCCCGGTGACCCCTACACGGGGCAGAGTCTCGAACGGGACTTCGACGCGGTGCTCGATCGCGTCCACCCCACACTGGTTCTCGCGCCCAGCCCTGAGGACGGCCACCCCGATCATCGGGCGAGCGGCATTCTCGCGATCCGCGCATTGAGCCACCGGAACGAGTTGGCGAAAGGGCGCTACTGGATCGTGCATGGCGGCGAGGGTTGGCCGAGCCCGCGCGGCTATTACCCGGATATCCCGCTCAACCCGCCGCCCCGCGGCAAGGGGCTGGACCCCACTGCTTTCGTACTTACCGACGACGAGCAGACGCGCAAGCTGCAGGCCGTGCGCGCCTACAAGACACAAATGGAAGTCATGTCGTCGTTTCTGCTCGCGTTCGTGCGCACGACTGAGCTGTACTCGGCACTTCCCGTGCCGGCAGCGGTCTCGAAGAAATAGCGGTGCTCACGGCACTCGCGGCCGGCGCCAGCGATCCAACAGGCGATCCAACAGTCCGGCGATGCGTTCCTGCTGGCGATCGAGCCAGGCGCGCTGCGGCCAATGCCTGCGGCTGAGCAGCTCCGACTGGCCGCAATCGCCTTCGAACACCTCGACCGCCACGGCCGCAAAGGCGGCGTTGCGAATTTCCTGGTTCGCTTCGAGGTTCCACTTGAAGCTCCACCGATCGAGATTGCTGGAGCCTATGGACACCCAGTCGTCGCAGACCGTCATCTTCGCGTGCAGCATGCGCGGCTGGTACTCGAAGATCTGCACGCCATTACGCAACATCTTGCCGTAGTACCGGCGCGCCGCATGCCGCACCCACGGGTGGTCGGTCTTCGGCCCCGGCACGAGCAGGCGGACATCGACCCCACGACGTGCCGCCACGCGAAGCGCCTTACGAAAGCGGCGGGACGGCACGAAATACGCGCTCATGATCCAGGCGCGCGTGCGTGCGGCCTCGATTCGACGGACGACGCCGTTTGCGAGAACGGACCGCTCCCGCGCTTCGCTCAATGCCACCCTGCCGTCGGCTCCATCCGCGATGTCGGCACAGGGAGGCGGATCCGGAAGTTCGAGCACTCCCCCGCTTCGGCGCCAGGTTCGCCCAAACACCCGTTGCCAGTCCGTGACCACTGGCCCAGAAATCTCGACCATGAGATCCCGCCAGGGTTGTCGCGTCCGGTCGGCAATCGCGAATTCGTCCGTCAGGCCCGCGCCACCCACGAACGCGGTCAGCCCGTCGACCAGCAGCAGCTTGCGATGATCGCGCAAAAAATTGTGCAACCGGGTCCGCAGGCGGATCGGGTTGAAGATGCGGAGGTCCACGCCCGCATCGAGGAGGCTCCGGCGATAGGACGCGGCGAGCTTCAGTGATCCGAACCCATCGAACACCACACAGACTCTTATGCCGCGGCGCGCCGCGCGTCCCAGCGCCTCGACGAACCGGCCGGCGATGATTCCGGACTCCACCAGGTACATTTCCAGGAGCACGTATTCCCGTGCCGCCTCGATCGTCTGCAGCATGCGTTCGAAGAACTGCTCATTGTCCGCGAGCAGGTGAAAACGATTGCCGCTTCGCCAAGGCCGTCCCCCGCCTGTAAATTGTTCCGTATCCTGAATGTCCGCCATGGGAGAACAATGACCGAGCCGCATGTCTTACGCCAGATCCTCGTGTTCCTGGTCATTACGCTGACGCCCCTGACCGCGGCGGCAGATGTCGTCAATGCAGTTAACAAGGTTCGTGCCCAAGGCTGCCCGGGCGGGCCAGGTACGGCTTCCCGGCTGCGCGAAAGCCCGCGATTGAACGCGGTCGCACGGCAATTATCTCGCGGAATCGACCTCCGGCGGGCGCAGAGCGACGCGGGCTATCACGCCGTAGCGTCGGCTTCGGTGCGGATCTCGGGAGTGCCTCCCAATGGCGATGTCGAGAGCATCGTCGGGCGGCAATTCTGCTCCCCGTCGACCGACCCGACGTTTCGCGAGATCGGCACGTTCAGGCGCGGAACCGATGTATGGATCGCGTTGGCGCAGCCCTTCGCTCCTCCGGCCGCTCGAGATGCGGGTGCGGTAAGTCGCCGCATACTGGAACTAACGAACGAGGCCCGCTCACGCGCGCGCCGATGTGGAAGCGCGACATTCGCGGCCGCAGGACCGCTTTCCTTGAGTGCTCCACTGGAGCGCGCAGCGCTCGATCATTCGAAGGACATGGCGGTGAACCGCTACATGGACCACACGGGGCGCGACGGGAGTTCACCGGCGGATCGGATCACCCGCACCGGTTACAAGTGGCGCATGGTCGGGGAGAATCTGGCCAGCGGTATCATGACTCCTGAAGAGGCCGTCGCGGGATGGCTGCAGAGCCCTCACCATTGCGAGAACCTGATGACGCCGCGCTTCACCGAGATGGGCGTGGCGTTTGCCGTAAATGCGGCAACCGATGCGGGAGTGTATTGGACCCAGACCTTCGGAACGCCGCGTTAGGGTTACGCGTTGGCCGCGACGCGTGGCGCCGATTCGAGTACGGACCGATCCGGCGATTCGGAACGGCTGACCAGATCGATGATGCGGTCACCGGCGGCGAGCAGGCATGTGCAACCCGGCTTCGCTTTGGCCAGAGCTTTCGTGTGGCGAAGAGTCTCGGCAATGACGTCGGGGGTGATCGAGTGCGAGCCATCGACTTCAAACGCGGCAATGGATGTGCTGAGCAGCGGGAAATGACGCGGTGTGCCGTCGCGATCGACGCCGGCCAGGCCGCCGGCCTCACGATGCTCGCTCGAATGGAAGTTGACGAGTGAAGCCGCCAGCTCTTCGATGACGGCGATGAGACGCAGCGTCCAGTCCTGACTGCGCAGGAGAAATACGAAGTCGTCGCCTCCGACATGACCGACGAAATCGACCCGCGGGCGGACGATCTGGCTGATCACCTGCGCAACGTGCAGCAGCACCTGGTCGCCGCGAGCGTATCCGTACGCATCGTTGAACGCCTTGAAGTGGTCCAGATCGAGATGACAGGCTACGAAGTGGCGGCGACGCGCGAGCCACTGAGAGAGATGTCTCTGGATCTCCCGGTTACCAGGCAGCCCGGTAAGGGGATTTGACTGCCGGGCAGCCTGGATCTGCTGCGCGGTGATCTGCCGCAGCAGGTCGAGCGTCCTGCCCAGTCCAAGATAGAGACCGTTACGAGTGATAATGAAGTCATCACGCTGCGGACGGGCGCTGCGCGCAGTGACCAGGCGGCTGACCTGATCGAGCCGCGCGCGGGCTTCGATCTGCACGGTTTCCCGCGTCATTACGCTGGTCACGGGCTTACGGTTGTAGATCTCCGGATGCAGGGGACGGCTGAGGAAGATGAGCAGCTCATCCCGGTAAACGAGCCCGACCGGCCGCTCCGCTTCCAATACCGCGAGCGCTGTCCAACCCGCGTTATCGCGGAACATCTCGACCACTTCGCCAACCGGCATGGCCGCGGAGATACCGGGAATAGGGAGCACCAGATGCTCGGCGCAATCGGCAGTCGGTCCCAGCGCGAGCGTTTCGAGCTCGCTGAGCACCGCTGCGTTCGGTTGCGGCACGCGGTGCGGCCGCCCCAACAGATACCCTTGCAGGTAATCCACACCCAACTCGACCACGAGAGCGTACTGCTCGCGGTTCTCGATGCCTTCGGCAATGACGCGACAGCCCGTGACGCGTCCCATGTCGACGACAGAGCGAAGTATCTCGCCGCGCACGGCATCGTGCTCGATACCGGCAACGAAGTAGCGGTCGACCTTCACATAATCGGGGCGGATCGCCGCCCACGTCTTGAGTCCGGAAGAGCCCGCGCCGAGATCGTCGATGGCGATGTCGCAACCCAGAGCGCGTAACGGGGCAACCGCTGCGGCGAGAAGTACTTCGTCCTCGGTCAAACCGTGCTCGGTCACCTCGAGTACGACATCGTGTGGATCGATCTGGTGCTTGACGAACTGCCCACTGAGCCATTTGCGCCAGCTCCGGCCAGTCGAGCAGCGTTTGCGGCAGCAGGTTCAGGAACAAACGGCCCTCGAACCCCAGCGAGCGAAAACTGCGCAACGCGGATTCCAGGCACTTGCGTTCGAGCTGGACGGTAATGCCCGCGCTCGCGGCGGCGGCGATCAGAGCGGCGGGCGACTCGAGCGGGCTACCCTCCGGACCCCGCGTCAACGCTTCGTATCCGAGCGGCTCCCGAGTGGCGCCATCGATGATCGGCTGAAAAAGCGTATACAGCGCTTCTCCCGCGACCAGCCCCTGAATCGCTTCTTTCATTTGACGTGAAGGGTACGCGGAGCGGTCGGCCGGCGGCTGTGAACGGATCAACACCTCCACCCGGGTGCTAGATTAAAGTTTTATTACACTGCCACCGCCCTCGGTGTCGTTGTGGACCGTGCCTCATCCGCTGACTGGCAGGGCCACCGTCTGTCACTCCGGCAGCGACGGAACGAGCTCCTCGGTCAGGCGATGTCGCTGTCATTGACGCTGCAGTGGGGGTCCGCGTGCGCGATCACCGCCCGGCGCGACGCATGGCGGCCCGGCCCAACACCACGCCGAATTCCTTGTCTCCCTCGCCGCGCGTCAGCGCCTCGAGCATCGTGTCGCGTATCTGACTGGCGAGAGGCATCGGCGTCGTGACGGCCTCGGCCGCAGCAATCGCGAGACGCACGTCCTTGAGTCCGAGTCGCGCCTTGAATCCCGCGGGCTCAAAGGCGCTTGCAGCGATCAGTCGCCCGTAACCCTGGTACACGGGCCCTGGAAACAGGGTCTGGCTCGCCAACTCGAGAATGTCGCCTGCCTTGATGTCGTAACCGGTCGCGAGAGCGGCCGCTTCACCCATCGATTCCATCGCCGCGGCCAGCATGAAGTTCATCGACAGTTTGACGACGTTGGCACGCGAGGCAATCTCACCGAACCGCCAGGTCTTCTGTCCAACGACATCCAGCAGCGGCTGCACGAAGTCGAGGGCTGCCGTGGGGCCAGCCGCGACGATGTTGAGTTTCCCCGCCGCCGCCACATCCGGTCGACCCAGCACGGGCGCCGCAACATAGGCTATGCCGCGCGCGGCATGTCGGGCAGCCATCTCGTCGGCGAACGCGACCGAAACCGTCGCCATGTTGACATGGACGCGGACCGATTCGCCGGATGCGCGATCGAGCACTCCACCATCGAGAAGGACCGCACTCAGCGCGTTGTCATCTGCGAGCATTGAGAATACGGCGTCACCTTTGAATGCGTCGTCGGGTGCCTCCACGACGTGCGCCCCTTCCGCGCCGAGCTTGCGAGCGCCTGCTGGTGAGCGATTCCACACGTGCAGGGTGTGGTTGGCCTTGAGGAGCCTGCCGGCGATGGCGGCGCCCATGTTTCCGAGACCAATAAATCCGATGTTCATAGTGCCTCGATGCTAGAAGGTTGGGGCGGCCGGCTAGGTGCGGCCGGCTAGGTGCGCCCGGCCAGCTGTGACGACTAAGCGCGGCCGGACCAGGTACGGCCCGCCAGCTGCGACCGGCACGATGTCAGACTCAGCTCAATGTGCGGTCGCCCACCCGGTTCCACCGAATGGCGCCGCCCACTACGATGAGCCTACGTGTGCACTTACAGAAGTCCAAGAAACGGATCGAGGGGGATTACCGGCGGAAACTCTTCCGCAGAAACGCCGAGCGGATATTCCATATCACTCCCACGTAGACGCCGGTCACGCGGTCACCGGACGATGTACCCACGTTGTCTCCAATCTCGTAAGATCGCGCGCCTTGAGCTTGAGCGCCTCGAGAAGGCGCTAACCGGATCGGCGCGGGCGGAAGGCCCAGTAGGAGAATTTGATGGCGGAAGTCGAGATTCATACCGGCCACGGGCACCCCGATGACAGTTTCGGGCGTCGCGTAGGCGTGGCGGTGGGCATAATCGGTATCATCCTGGCCGTGGTGACCATCGCGTCACATCGCGCGCACACCGCCGCCGTAATCGTCCGCACCGAAGCGAACGACCAATGGGCGTTTTACCAGGCAAAGAAGCTGCGTGAGCACCTCGTTGAGGTCGGCTCGAGCCTGGCTAGCGCGCTTGCGAGCGATCCCTCGCGAGTCCAGGGCCTCGTAGAGAAATTCGGTAAGGACCACGACCGCTACGCCCACGACGCCGACGATATTCAAAAGGAAGCGCAAGCCAAGGAGAACGAGACCCTGCACCAGGAGCGGCGCGCCCTGTGGCTGGACATGGGCGAGGGTTTCCTCGAGCTCGGCCTGGTGTTGTCGTCCCTGTACTTCTTATCGAAGCGCCGCTTCTTTCCGACTTTCGGCGGCATCGCGGCCGTCATCGGGGTCGCGTTCGGCATCGCGGGCTTCCTGGCATAACGCGCTCAGGCCTGGGTCAGGGGCTCCGCTTTGCGAGTCAACATCAAGAGCACGCCGGCGAGCAGGTACAGCACAGCGAACCAGGCGATGCTCCGAGTGAGCAGCAGGTAGATGATCCGGTAGTTCGTCTGCGAATGCAGTGCAGCCTGCAGCGCCTGAAATCCGCCCATGAGAGCTGCGACGCCGGACACCAGCAGCAGCATCCAGCGGGCGGATGAATGAATCGTGCCGGCATCCGCCGGCCCGATCACCGGCGCCGGCAAACGCCGATACCAGGTAATGAGCACTACGAGGCCGGCTACCGAGCTCACGTATTGCAGGACGTGGCAGAGCGTACCGGTATACCAGCCGATGGTGATCGGTGCGCTGAGCGCAGAGACGCGCCTCACCATCCAGCCTGTCTCGTGCGTGAACGAGTCCCAGATGATGTGCGTCCAGGTCCCGATGAGAATCCCGATCGGAGCAAGCGCCCACGACAACGGCCGGTCCCTGAAGCGTTCCATGGCCCGAAGACACAGCGCTCGGGCGCGAACGCTCAGCAGAACCGTCAACGGCCGCCGCAGCAGGAATCCAAACAGAATCACCGCCAATCCGATCGGAACGTCGTACACGAACGAGCCGTAGAGCATATGGGTATCGGCCATCAAGCGGCCGAACCGCGCCGGCACGAAATACGGCAGGTCGGGCGTAATGCTGCCGACGATGAGCGGAACCGTCTGCAGATATCTGAACCGCCGCAGCGGCAGAACGGCTGCCGGGTGGGCGAGGGTGAACGGCATGCGGGAAGGCTGTCAGTCTTGAGGACAGCCTGCAAGCTCTTTCCGCGCGATCAGGTCGCGACGCGGAAATCCCCCCGATCCCTTGACCGCCACTTTCGAAGGGCCGAAATTCATTTTTTTCTCGCGCCGGCTCGGGGGCGTCGAGAGCGGGACTCGGAGCTCAGCACCAGCGGGCCGTCGCTCTGCTGCCAAAGCAACTGACCACCGGTCATCGCATTGCTGTTGTCGCCCAGGCACACATCCTTGGGTATCGTTTTCAGCCGCTCGGCGTTGCCGCCACCCAGGACGACGTAATCGACCTCGAACGCGGTCTTGAACTGCTCGATGACTTCGTTCACGACCTTGCGCCACTTCTTTGCACCAAGCCGCTCGAGCCCGTGCGCGCCAACATAATCCTCGTAAGAGCGCCCATGCTTGTACGGCATGTGTCCGAGCTCCATCGGCTCGATGGTTCCGTCGAGTATGAGCGTCGCGCCCAGGCCGGTCCCCAGGCCGAGGAACAACATGCGGCCCCCGGTGTAACTCCCTAGCGCCTGCATCGCCGCGTCGTTGATGACCCGCGCGGGCTTGCCGAAGGCGGCCTCGAAGTCGAACCCGAGCCAGCTGTGCCCGAGGTTGAACGGATCGGCGGCGATCCTGCCGCGGATGACGAGGCCGGGGTAACCGATGGAAACGGCGTCGTATTTTACCCCTGCGGTGAGCTTGCGGACCGCCTTCACCATGTCCGCGGCGGACATTTTCGGCCCGGAGACGAATTTCTGAGTCTTCCCACGGTTACCGACACGCAATTTCACGTGCGAGCCGCCGACGTCGATGACGAGGATCCGCCGGGGCGCTTTCTTTTTTGCTCGCATGCGCGGATTCTCACCGGGATCAGCGTCTTTGGCCATTGGGATATAAACGCTGCAGCCGCCGACGGCATCCAAAGCAAAATCAACCGGACAAAGGAAAGGGAGCGCATCGCATGATTCGGCAACTCATCGTAGCCACTCTGGCCTCGAGCACGGCATGGAGCATGGCGTTGGCGGACGACGCGGGGACCTCGAAGGTCGTGGGCTCGGTCGACATCGCTCCCGGCCAGCATGCCGGGGAGGTATCCACAGTAAACGGCTCCGTCCGCATCGGCGAAAATGCGGTCGTTGGCCACACCAACACTGTGAATGGCAGCGTCAATCTGGAGCGGGGTGCCACTGCCGCCGAATTGATCACTGTCAATGGATCCGTCCATGTACATGATGCGGCGCGTGTGACGGGACAAGTCCATTCGGTGAACGGCTCACTTAACGTCGACAACGGGGCCGACGTTAAAGGTGACCTGGGTAACGTCAACGGCGGCATACACGTCGCGGCCGCCCACGTGGGCGGTTCGATCGACACGACGACCGGCGGCATCACCCTCGGCCCGAATGCCCACATCGATGGAAACGTCACCATGCAGAAGGATTCGAGCTGGTTTCATTTCGGCTTTCAGGAGATCCCGCGTGTGGTGATCGGGCCGGGGACAGTGGTAAAAGGCAAGCTGCGATTCGAACGTAAAGTGGCCTTGTATGTGAGCGATCACGCCACGATCGGACTGGTCGAAGGAGCCACGGCGGTCAAATTCTCCGGCAACAATCCGCCGCCGTAACTCTGGTGATGCCAAGCCGCGCTCGCGCCTCACGCTCAAAATGCATCAGGCGGCGGGACTTCAGGGTCCCGCCGCCTCGATAAGCTAATTTCGCAGGTGATTTAGCGAGACGCCGACGCGCTCATCGATCCGCTGCCTTCCACCGAGGTCGAACTGTTGGCAGCAGCGCGCCCACCCGATGTATTGGAAGCCTGCCCGGAAACCCCACCGCTACCACTCACGGACGAGTTACCCTGCCTCGATGTCCGACCCGACGCCGGAGCAGCCGTGTTAGCCGAGGAACCGCTGGCAGTCGAACCGCCACCGAACGTGCCATACAGCGGACCGCCCGAGCCAGCCCCCCGCCCCTTCGAGGCGCTCGCTCCACCCATGCCGCTGCCGGCGGTCGCACCATTCAGCACACCACCCGAGTCAGCCTCACGGCTCTTCGACGCAGTCGCATCACCGGCGCTCTGACCAGAGATCCCACCGCTCAACGCCCTGCCCGCGTTTGCCTCGCGGCTCGTCGACGCAGCGGTATCACCGGCGCCGCTGCCGGAAATCGCACCACTCAGCGCACTGCCCGCGTTCGCCTCACGGCTCTTCGACGCAGCGGTATCACCGGCGCCGCTCCCGGAAATCGCACCATTCAACGCGCCGTCCGCGTTCGCCTCGCGCGCTTTCGACGCAGTGGCACTTCCCGCGCTGCCACTCTCGATCGCCCCGCTTCCATTCGCTGATTTACCCAGGGACGTTGCGGCGTTTGCAGCACCGATGGTCGACAAAGCCTCGCTGCTAGCCCCCGTCGGGCTTAACCCGCGCGCGTCCGCCGCACCGGACTTGGCCTTGTCCTCCGTTTTAGCGGCAACTGACGACGCCGATGACACAGATGAGTTCGCCGCGCCACTCGCGGCATCGCCAACGCTCTTGCCATCCTTCTTCGCGGTCTTCTCGATCTTGCCCGCACCCTGCGTGGCCCTGCTCGCCGCCGCCGAAGCGGTGTGATCAATGCGCCCGAGGCCGCCCACGTCCCGCCCGAAAGATCCGTTCATAGCGCCGTTCATGCCCCCATCCATGGCGCCGCCCAGGCCTCCAATTCCTCCACCGAGCGAGCCGCCAAGCCCACCGCCGGCACGGCCACCCAAGACCTGCGCCTGCGCCGGCGCGGTGCAAGTAAACAAAGCGATGACGGCGGCACTCGCGAAAAGATGATTCGTCTTCATGGACCTGCTCCCACATGCCGCGGCCCATCCGCGACCTTCAAAGGGAACTACGACCCGTCAGCCCGGAATCTTCCATCCCGCGAAAAATAAACGCCATTTTACTTATTCTTCCCCGCGGGTTGCGCGCTGCGCCTCGCGCCTCCGGTACCCGCCTTCGGCACGCCTGCGTCTGCGCCCGACCGCGCGCCAGCCAAAACAGATCGGCTGCGGCCGGCTCAGGATCTGCCGGGAGGCGACCGACCGGGATGGTGCACTAATTCGTCGCCCTGCCAACCAGAGCGATCTCAGGCCGGAGATCGCCGCCGACCAGCCCGAACCCATAGATCGGGTCGGGTCCCGGCGCGCCAAGGTCGAGGGCGCGCCGTGCGAGGTCGGCTACGACTTGCTCTGCCGCCGCCTTGTTAGGCTCATGCAGTTGCTCCGCGAGCAGACCGGCGACGATCGGAGAGGCGAAGGAGGTGCCGCGAACACTTACGAAAGTCTGGGACGGGTTCGCCGCCGCCATGTCGGCGCCAGGCGCCGCAAACTTCACCTGCCGCCCCCGTCCGGCTTCAATCAATGCGCGTTGGCGCGCATCCACGGCAGTGACGCCCACTACGTCGGGATAAGACGCCGGGTAGAGAGGCGGAGCCGCAGGCCCGTCGTTTCCGACGGCAGCGACCATTACATGCCCGCGCGCGATCACCATGCGAACAACATTCTCCAGCATCACGTTCGGCGGCCCGACGAGGCTCACATTTATTACAGGAACATGCTCTCGAACAAGCCACGCCAACGCGTCAGCAACAGCATCCACTGCCCCGCCGGTTGGAAGGCCGCAATACACATCGGCCGCGTACAGCTCGGACCCCGGCGCCGCGCCATGAAATCGCGGCGAACGCCCAATCATGAGAGAGGCCACAGCCGTTCCGTGCGCCGCCGGGGTCGGCGAGCCCCCGCAGCCATGTTGATGGATAACGATGTCTCGAAACACAGGATGCGTGGTGTCAACACCGCCGTCGACGAGCCCAACGCTCGCCGTGGGACTCGCCCCCACGCCCGAACTCGCATTAACGCCAACCGTTACGCCAGCGCCCGCATTCGCATCGTGGCCTGCGTTCGCCCCGCCTGTGTATGCGGCGATTGTCGAATTGGATATCAGCCCGCTATCCGTATACACGTGATTGAAGTCGTATACTCCCTCAGGGTCCAACGCCTTCAGCTGCTTCAAAGCACGCCGAGTAGACATGCCGTCCGGCGCCTTCAGAACGACGATGCGCGCCTCGAGCCCCTCGAGTGCGCGTTCTCTCAGCACTGAAAAGCCGGCCGCGCGCACCTTCTCCAAGAGCGCATCGGACGGCGAGAACGCGAGCACCTCACTACGCAGAATTGGCGCACCGTTCGGGTCAGCCTCGATGACTTTCGGATGACTGCGAATCAGCTCCAGGACGCGCAGCTGCCGCAGATCCTGCAGCCGTCGTGGATCCAGGTCGCCGCCGAGCGCACGCAGCGCCCGGTCCGCATTCACCGCCAGGCCGGACCCCGGCAGCCCGATCGGGGGCAGGCCGCTCCCAGGAAGCCCAGGGGCTCGCACGGACGGAACCGCAACCTGCGCTTGGGCCGCCTGTGCCAGCATGAGCGGCAATATTGCCACCAAAAACTTCGCCACCATGCGCGCACACTAGTTGAATGTTGCCGGCCATGGAAGAAAATGGCCGCCTTCACCGTCATAGATATAGAGGCATGCACGCACCGCTTGAGGAGCTTCGAGAGGAGATCGTGGGCCTGCTGCCGCGATTGCGGCGTTTTGCCCGCACCCTGGCTCGCAACCCCCACGATGCCGACGATCTGGTGCAGATCGCCATCGAGCGCGCGCTGGCGCGGTCCGAGCAACTCCGGCCGGACTCCCGGCTGTCGAGCTGGATGTTCGGCATCTTGCGTAATGCGTGGCTCGACGAGATTCGCACGCGCGGGAGACGCGATCGCATATTTGCGCCGGAGGCTTTGGGGGAGAACGTCGGGGAGGCGTCGAGCGAGACCCATGCCGACATCCTGTCCGTGCAGGATGCGATGACACGGCTGCCTGACGAGCAACGGATAGCCGTCGGTCTCGTGCTCGTCGAGGGTCTTTCTTACAAGGAGGCTGCCGAAATCATGGCCGTGCCGATCGGGACACTGACGAGCCGCCTCGCGCGTGGCCGCGAGGCCCTGCAGGCAATGCTCGCCGATACGACAGGAGCGCTTCGATGACGTTCTCCCAAGAAACACTGATGGCGTACGCCGATGGTGAGCTGGACCCCCAGACACGCAGCGCAGTCGAAGCCGCGATGGCGGTAGACCCGCAGATCGCCCGGGAGGTCGCTCAACACAAAGCGTTGCGCGGCAGGTTGCGAGCCGCGTTCGACCCCGTACTGGACGAGCCGCCGCCGGCTCGCCTGACGGCCGCCGCCCGAGGCGCTCCCGCGGTTCGGCGCGAAGGCAACGTGATACCCCTGCGCCGCAAGCAAGCGGCGCGCTGGTCATGGCCCCAGTGGGGAGCAATGGCCGCGAGCCTCGCCGTCGGCGTGCTCGCGGGACAGGTCCTTTTGCGCGCTCCCGGTGCGGGGACGATCACGACACACAACGGACAACTGCTGGCAAGCGGTGTGTTGGCTCAGGCCCTCTCGGACCAACTCGCCAGCAACCAGGCGCCAGCAGCGCCAGTGCAGATCGGCGTCAGTTTGAGGTCGAAGAACGGCGACTACTGCCGCACTTTCGTGCTGCGCGAGACGGCCGCCGTTGCCGGCCTCGCCTGCCGCGAGCAGCAGGACTGGCGCGTACGGGCGCTCGCGCAAAGCGAGCCGACTTCCGAAAGCGGCAGTCAGCTCCGCCCGGCAGCGTCGTCGCTGCCGCGTCCGATTCTGCAGGCTGTGGACGAAACGATTGCTGGTCAGCCGCTTGATGCGAGCGCCGAAGCCGCCGCGCGCAGCAAGGGCTGGAGTCGCTAACCGCCCCGTCCCCTGCCGGCCATTTCTTGAGCGGAGCTGTTGGTGGCACCGCAGAGTCTCTGTCCGAGCCTGCGCGAGGCCCGACGCATCACGGAACGGAACGGCGCGGCCTCCGTTATAACCTGCGACAGTTGTGGGCAGGCGATGCCTGCGTGACAGGTGCGACGTGTGCGTCGCACGGGGTGGCTCCCGAGGGACACCCCCGGATCGACAGTGAGCACGGCAGGCACCGCCTGCGTAACAGGAGAACAGCATGAATGAAGATCGCGTAAAAGGCGCAGTCGAGCAGGCCAAGGGCAAGGTGAAGGAGGCGGCCGGCAAAGCGACGGGCGATGAGAAGCTGAAACGCTCAGGCCAGGCTGACCAGGTCGCCGGCAAAATCCAGAACACCGTCGGCGGCGTCAAGGATGCGGTAAAAGACGCCCAGGACAGAACCGAGGACAGACACTAGCCGCAGTCGGCGCGCTCCGACCGGACCGGAACGGCGCGTTCGACCTACCACGACGAGAGGCGGGATCAGATCGATCCCGCCCCGTCTCTACCAGGGCAGAAAAATGGCCTTCCCTGGCTGACTCGGCCGTCTTAGAACAGGCCGACGACCCTCCCGTTCTCATCCACGTCGATCGAGTTGGCGGCAGGCACCTTCGGCAGGCCCGGCATGGTCATGATGTCGCCGCAGATCATCACCACGAACTCGGCGCCTGCGGCAAGCCGTACCTCTCGAACGTTCACCACGTGATCCGACGGCGCACCGCGCAGTTTCGGGTCCGTCGAGAACGAGTACTGCGTCTTTGCCACGCACACCGGGTAGTGTCCGTAGCCACTATCCTGCAGCTTCTTGATCTGCGCGCGCACCTTGCTGTCCGCGGTGATGTCGCTCGCGTGATAAATCTTCTGCGCGATCGCCTTCATCTTGTCCCACAAGGTGGCGGTGTCTTCGTAGGCGAACTTGAAACTGTTCGGCTGTTCGCACAGGCGTACGACCTCCTCGGCGACGTCGACGGCACCCTTGCCGCCTTCCGCGAAGTGCCGCGCGAGGATGACTTTCACACCTTGAGAAGAAACCCGATCGATCAGCAGCTGCACTTCCTTGTCGGTGTCCTGAGCGCGATGGTTGATCGCCACGACACACGGCAGCCCGAACTTGTTGTGGACGTTGTCGATGTGACGCTGGAGGTTGACGACGCCCTTCTCGAGGGCCGCGATATTCTCCTGCCCGAGATCAGGAACTTCGATACCGCCGTGATACTTGAGCGCCCGCACCGTCGCCACGATCACCGCCGCTGAAGGCTTGAGTCCGGCCTTGCGGCACTTGATGTCGATGAACTTCTCGGCGCCGAGATCGGCACCGAAACCGGCCTCCGTCACGACATAGTCTGCGAGCTTCAGTGCCGTCCGGGTCGCCATCACGGAATTACAACCGTGTGCGATGTTGGCGAACGGACCGCCGTGGATGAACGCCGGATTGTTCTCGAGCGTCTGCACGAGATTCGGCGCCAGAGCCTGTTTCAGCAGTACGGTCATCGGGCCATGCCCCTTCAGATCACGTGCGTGAATCGGCTTCTGATCAACCGTGTAGCCCACGACGATGTTGCCGAGGCGCTCCTTCAGATCGCTGAGGCTGCTCGCGAGGCAAAATATCGCCATGACCTCGGACGCCACGACGATGTCGAAACCGTCCTCGCGCGGATACCCATTGGCCGTACCGCCGAGTCCGACCACGATGTCGCGCAATGCGCGGTCGTTCATGTCCACGACACGACGCCATGCAATTCGGCGCACGTCGAAACCGAGCTGATTGCCCTGGTGGATGTGATTGTCGATGAGAGCGGCGAGGAGATTGTTCGCAAGCGCAATGGCCGCGAAGTCACCGGTGAAGTGGAGATTGATGTCCTCCATCGGCACGACCTGCGAGTAGCCACCGCCTGCGGCGCCACCCTTCATACCGAACACCGGCCCCAGCGCCGGCTCGCGCAGGCAGATGATCGCCTTCTTCCCGATGTGGTTCAGGGCATCGCCCAGACCCACTGTCGTCGTGGTCTTGCCCTCGCCTGCGGGGGTGGGTGAGATCGCCGTGACGAGCACGAGCTTGCCATCCGGGCGATCCTTGAGCTCGCGCACGTAGTCGAGCGATATCTTCGCCTTGTAGCGGCCGTAGGCCTCGAGCTGTTCTTCGGGAATTCCCAGCCGCTCGCGGGCGAGCTGCGTGATCGGCCGCATCTTGGCCTGCTGTGCGATATCGATGTTGCTGGGAACTGGCGGTTTGGGGGCGGCGGGACTGGATGATGTCATCAGCTCTTGTTTCCATTTCGGACCAGGGGAGTGCGGCGAAGTCTACATTATGAGGTCGCCCGACCGCGCGAACTGGCCGCCCTACGGACAACGAGCTCAGAGGCCCGCCACAATTCCGCACCAGCAATCCCGCTGTCGTCGGTGCTCGAGGCGCCGCACCCCTGGTCCTCCGGTTCGTCGATGCGCTTCACGCAGCCGAGCCGGACATTGGCGACGTGGCACCCCCCGGGGCGACGGCCATCCGCCACATATCAATTCACCGCTATCCAACACAACGTACACCCTGCGTGCGGTGTAAGAAGTGACCGGTCAGGCGCCACTGCTTCGTCAGGAAGCGACGTCCAGAGTCAAGATCGGATGCTTACCCGGTGTAAGTCCCTCGACGTTTGGGCGGGGCCTCGCCAGAATCGCCTCGAGGTAAATTTCCATGCTCTGGCTCAAAGCGTTCCACGTCGTGTTCGTCGTCACCTGGTTTGCGGGGCTGTTCTACCTGCCGCGGCTGTTCGTCTACCACACGAACGCGACCGATGCGGTCGGGCTCGAGCGCTTCATGGTCATGGAGCGGCGGCTCTTCGGGATCATGACCCTCGGGGGCGCGCTTGCGGCCCTGTTCGGCCTGTCGATGATCGTCGCAGCGCCGGGATACCTGGCCTTCGGCTGGCTGCACGTGAAACTGGTGCTCGTGGCCGTTCTGATCGCCTACCACATCTGGTGCTACCGCCTGATGGTCGCGCTGCGCACGGGGAACAACCGACACTCCGAGCGCTGGTACCGATTGTTCAACGAGGTCCCCGCGGTGCTGCTGGTTGCCATCGTCGTGCTCGCCATCGTGAAGCCATAGCGAACCCGCGGGCATCGTTGCGATGCAGCAATTCAACCCGGTCGCGTATTTTTTCCACTGGCGGCGGCCTTTCTCACCGCCAGGTGAGCAATTTGCAAAGGAATGTGCGTGACTTTGTTTGTTCTTTAATTTCAATACCTTAGACGACCCAGACACTCTTGGCGCCTCTGCCGGCGCCCCTTGCGTCGCCACCTGGACTGGCTCTGCCTGCCGGGCACGAGTTATGTTTCTGGTGCGAAGAATAACTAAGGGGACGGCAAATGGCTGAGCCTGGAGCGTCACAGATTCTTAACCACCACTCGACGGCGGGCGGTCGCGTTTCGTATGAGCGGACGATCAACGAAATGCTTGCCGGCTCCGACGTGAAGATCAACGGTTCGCGCCCGTGGGACATCCGGGTGCACGATGAGCGATTCTTTCAACGCGTGCTCGGGCACGGGACTCTGGGAGTGGGAGAGTCCTACATGGACGGCTGGTGGGACTGCGACCAGCTCGATGAAATGCTGACGCGCGTCCTGCGCAACGACATCGAGGAGCATTTGCGCTCACCCCGCGCCCTGCTGCTTGCGATCACCGCGCACCTCATCAACATGCAGAACCAACGCCGGGCGTTTATCGTCGGCAAGCAACACTACGATCTCGGCGACGACCTCTACGAGCGCATGCTCGACCCGCGAATGATTTACACCTGCGCCTACTGGGCGAATGCGCAGACACTGGACATGGCGCAGGAAGCCAAGCTCGACCTGGTCGCGCGCAAGATAGGCCTGGCGCGCGGAATGCGGGTGCTCGACATCGGTTGCGGTTGGGGTGGCGCAGCGCAATTCATGGCGGAGCGGTATCACGCGTCGGTCACGGGAGTGACCGTCTCGCAAAACCAGGCGCAGACGGCACAGCGGCGCTGCGCGGGCCTTCCGGTGGACATCCGTCTGCAGGACTACCGCAGCCTCGCGGGCAACTTCGATGCCATCTATTCTCTCGGCATGTTTGAACACGTCGGCGTGCGCAACCACCGCACGTACCTCACGAAGGTACACGAGCTGTTGCGGCCGGACGGACTGTTCGTGCTTCACACGATCGGCAGCAATCGCTCGTCGGTAGCGACCGATCCCTGGATCGAAAAATATATCTTCCCCAACGGACAGATCCCGTCGCTGGCCCAGATCGCCTCCGCCGCCGAAGGTCTGTGGGTCATCGAGGACGTCCACTCCTTCGGCGCGGACTACGACCGTACTCTGATGGCGTGGTCGGAGAATTTCGAGCGCCACTGGGCACAGATCGCGCCCCGCTACGGCGAGCGGTTCCGCCGCATGTGGCACTTCTGGCTGATGGCTTCGGCGGCGAACTTCCGTGCGCGCAAGACCCAGCTCTGGCAGATCGTCATGTCCCCCAAGGGCGTCACGGGCGGTTATCGGGAAGTGCGCTGACAACCAAGGGGCGGGAGCACGGTGCAACGAGTGCGCCGTGCTCCACGCTGGCTACTGCACCCTCCTGGTGCACAGACCAAGATCTGATTGACCGCGGATCCGCCGCCATCCGCAACTCCTGTCGCGTTCTGTGACGAGCCGCCGACAGCGCACCCTGCTGAACTTGTTACGGTTCCGCTTCACATTGTGCCGCGGACATGACCACCGCCAGACCCTTAAAGCCCCATCCCTCACTGTCTGCGGCCGATATGCCGCAGGACAATGCAAGGATGCTGAAGACGCTGCTCGCCAACGTAGACGGCATGGTTTACCGCCGCCGCCTGGATTCCGAGTGGACGATGGAGTTTGTCAGCCAGGGATGTCAGCGCGTCACTGGCCACCAGCCGGCGGACCTGTTGCTGAACAGGCGCGTCGCCTACGATGAGCTGACACTGCCGGATGACCGGCTGTGGGTACGCGAGGCGATCCGGTGCGCGGTCGCCGAATTCCGCGCCTTCGACCTCGAATACCGGATCGTCCACGCGGACGGTGGAGTCCGCTGGGTATGGGAGCGCGGTACCGGCGTGATCGACGTCGAAGGCCGGCCCATAGCGCTCGAGGGCCTCATACAGGACATCACAAAGCGCAAAAGTGCTGAGACGGCCCTGCGCGAAGCCGAGCGGCGCTACCACGGGCTGTTCGACAATGCCATCGAGGGCATTTTTCGTACTACAGTCGAGGGCAACTACCTCGACGCGAATCCCGCGCTGGCGCACATCTACGGTTTCGGGTCGCCGCAGGAACTGATGGTCTCGTTGCAGGACATCGGGCGGCAGCTCTATGTAGACCCCCAACGTCGCGATGAATTCATGCGGATCGTGAAGGCGCGCGGCTCGGTGACCGGCTTCGAGTCGCAGGTCTACCGCAAGAACGGCGACGTGATCTGGATCTCCGAGAACGCGCGCGTCGTCATCAGCGAGGATGGCCGGCCCCTGGCATATGAGGGAACCGTCGAGGACATCACCGAGCGCAGGCTCTACCAGACCCGCATCGAGCATCAGGCGAACTACGACACGCTCACGGGCCTGGCCAACCGGTCGTTGCTGCAGGACCGGTTGGAACAGGCGCTGCTGACCGCGACGAGCTTCGGCACGCGCATCGCCGTCGCTTTCGTCGATCTCGACCGATTCAAGTTCATCAACGACAGCCTCGGACATCACGTGGGCGACGAATTGCTGAAGGAAGTCGCCGCCCGCCTCCAGTCGTGCGTGCGCGACTGCGACACCGTCGCGCGCCTCGGCGGCGACGAGTTCGTGCTCCTCATCAACGGCCACTCGGGTCCGGAATCCGTGCGGCAGACGATGGAGTGCATGCTGGCCGCGGTGGCACAACCGTGGACCGTCGAGCAGGGGGAATTTGATGTCAGTTGCAGCATCGGCGTCGCTCTGCATCCGGAAGACGGCGAAGAAGCCCGCACCCTGTTGAAACACGCCGACTCGGCCATGTATCGCGCCAAGGACAGCGGCCGCAATAACTTCCAGTTCTTCACCCGCGAGCTCAATACGCTCATGACCGAACGGCTCGAGATGGAAAGTCATCTGCGCCGCGCCCTCGACCGACAGCAGTTCGTGTTGTGTTACCAGCCCCGCATCGACCTGGATGGCGGCCGTATCGTGGCCGCGGAAGCCTTGCTGCGTTGGCGCATCCCCCAGCGCGGCACGATCACCCCCCAGCGCTTCATCGCGCTCGCCGAGGAGACGGGGCTCATCGTACCGATCGGAAAATGGGTGTTGCAGACAGCATGCGCCCAGAACAAGGCGTGGCAGGACGAGGGATTGCCTCCGATCGTGGTGTCGGTAAACGTCTCCGCCCGGCAGTTTCGCCAGGAGAACATCGTGTCGACAGTTGCCGAAGTCCTGCGGGATACCGGTCTCGAGGCGCGCTACCTCGAGCTCGAGTTGACCGAGAGTATGGTGATGCACGACGCGCCGCAGCTCGTCGCTATGCTCGATGAGCTGAAGCAGCTCGGCGTGCTGATCGCCGTGGACGACTTCGGAACGGGCTACTCGAGCCTGTCCTACCTGAAACGCTTTCCGGTCGACCGTCTGAAAATCGACCGCTCCTTCGTGGAGCACATCGCGAGCGACGCGGATGACGCGACGATCGTGCGCACGATCATCGCCCTCGGCCACAACCTTGGACTCAAGGTCGTAGCCGAGGGCGTGGAATCCGACGAGCAGCTGCGCTTTCTACGCTCGAACCTCTGCGATGAGGCGCAGGGCTTTCTCATCAGCCGTCCGGTCTCCCACCGCGTGCTGCGGCGGATGTTCACTACCAGATCGAAACGCGATCTTCGGGCTTGATGTAGAGCTTGTCGCCCGGGTGCACGTCGAATGCCGTGTACCACGCATCGATGTTCGGCAACGGGCCGTTCACACGGAAGTACGGCGGGCTGTGCACGTCTGACATAACCAGCTCCCGCAGCTGCCCTTCGCGATATTTGGCGCGCCACACCTGTGCCCAGGAGAGGAAGAAGCGCTGGTCGCCGGTGAGGCCGTCGATGACCGGGGCCGGCCGTCCTTTGAGGTACAGCTGGTAGGCGTGGTAGCCCATGTTGAGGCCGCCGAGGTCGCCGATATTCTCACCGATGGTGTTGGCGCCATTCACCTTCAGCCCGGGGAGCGCCTCGAAGCCGTCGTACTGCCTGATGAGCTTCGTCACGCGGCCGTTGAAAACGTCCGCATCCTTTTGCGTCCACCAGTCCTTGAGACCGCCGTCGGGGCCGAACTTGCGGCCCTGGTCGTCGAATCCATGCCCGATCTCGTGGCCGATGACGGCGCCGATCGCCCCGTAGTTCACGGCGGCATCCGCCTTGGGATCGAAGAAGGGGGGCTGCAGGATCGCCGCGGGAAATACTATCTCGTTGTTGAGTGGATTGTAGTACGCGTTGATCTGCTGCGGCGTCATCTGCCATTCGGCGCGATCGACTGGCTTGTCGAGCCGCGCCACCTGGTATTGCCAGTGCCACTCGGCCGCGCGGCGCACGTTGCCGATGAGGTCATCCCGCCGGACCTGCAGTGTGGAGTAATCCTTCCACACATCCGGATAGCCGATCTTGGGCGTAAAGGTCGCGAGCTTCTCGTGAGCGCGCGATTTCGTCTCTGGCGTCATCCAGTCGAGCGTGTCGATACGCTCGCTCAGGGCGGCGCGCAGATTCGCCACCAGGTCCTGCATCTTCGCCTTGGATTCGGGCGGGAAATAGCGGGCGACATACAATTGGCCCACTTGCTCGCCGAGTGCGCCATCCACCTCGTCGACCGCACGCTTCCAACGCTCGCGCTGTTGCGGTTGCCCCCGAAGCGCCTGCCCATAAAAAGCGAACCGCGCCTCATCGAAGCGTTTCGGCAGGTATGGCGCGTGGTCGCTCAGATAGTGAAATGTGAGATAAGCCTTCAGCGTCGGCAGCGGCGTATGGTTGAAAAGGTCGGCGAGGTCCCTGACCGCCGTAAGCTCGCTCACGACCAGATCCTGCCGTCCGCCCACGGAGGAGGCCGCGAAGAACGCCTGCCACGGGAAACCCGCCGCATAGGTCAGAAGCTGCTTCTTCGTGCGCGGGTTGTATGTGGCATCGACATCACGCCGTTTTTCGTTCGGCCACTGCGCCTTGGCAGCGGCGGTCTCGAACGCCATGATCTCGCGCGCCTTCGCGCCACTGTCCGCAATGCCGCCCAGCGCCAGCATCTGCGCGATGTAGGCAACATATTTCTCGCGCGCCTCCTTGAGCTTCGGGTCATCCTTCAGGTAGTAGTCGCGGTCGGGCAGGCCGAGGTGCGACTGGCTGATCACGACGGAGTACTGGTCCGGGTTTTTCAGATCCGGCGGCAGGTCGAGATCGAACAGCGAGGTGAAACCCGGCATTCCGAAGAGTGTGGCGATATCGGCTTTGGTGGCGGCCGTCGCAATGCGTTTCAGATCCCCGGCCGCGGGCGCGAGCCCGTTGGTTTCGATGGCCGCCTCGTCCATGAACGCCGCGTAGTAGTCGCCGATCTTCTGCGCCGGAGTGCCCGCGGCGGGCTGCGAAGCGGCTGCCTGCTCGATGAGCTCACGGACACGATGCTTCGACAGCTCGTCGAGCTGGTTGAATACTCCGAAGCTCGCGCGATCCGGAGGAATCTGGAACGAGTCGTACCAGCCGCCGCTCGCATAAGCGAAGAAATCGTCGCCCGGTTTGACGGCCGGGTTGCCGGTCGTGAGGTCGAGGCCGAAAGCGCCGATGGCTGCCCCGGATCCGGGCGCCGGAGGCTCGGAAGACGGCGCGCCTGCCGTTCCGGGGACAACAGTAGTGGACACCGACTTCTCCTGTGCGGTCTGCGACGAACACGCGGTGACGGCAACAATCGCCGCCACCATCCATGGCAGTGATCTCATGTGGAATCAACCCCTCGATGATACTTATCGGAAATGATACGGCAGAACTGCACGCCACCGGCGTGCGTTCATGAAACGCGCGGGACGCGAATTTCCGTGTTCGCTCCAGCGCTGGCAGGATTCGCTTCATCGCGCCCACGCGTACGGCAACGGCTCCGTTCGGACATCGACCGGCACCAGGTTACTCGCCGGTAGGCTGGTCACCCCAGTACCGCACCGAATCCTTCCACGATGGGCGCGCCTGCATGTCGGGCTTCCCCGCATCGGTACCGAGATACATGAAGCCGACGATGGCGTCCTTGGCCTCCAGACCCAGTGCGGCCTTGACGGTTTCGTCATACGCCGGGCCGCCGGTCTTCCACATCGAGTTGAACCCCAGCGCAGAGGCCGCGAGCATGATGTTTTGTGCCGCCGCTCCAGCCGCCAGCACCTGCTCGATCACCGGGATTTTCACGCCCGGAGTACAGATCGCGGCCACCACGACGATCATGGGCGCCCGAAAAGCCTTTTGACCCTCACGTTGCAGTTTCTCTTCGGACGTCGACGGGTGCGCGCGGCGCAGATGGTCCGCGAGCAACGCGCCGAAGCGCTCCCGACCGCCATCCTGGATGACGATGAAACGCCAGGGCCGCAGGCGCCCATGGTCCGGCGCAGCCGCCGCGCTTGCGAAAATGAGCTCCAGCGCGCCCGCATCGGGCGCCGGCCCGGTCAAAGCTCTGGCGGAGCGCCGTTGTAAGAGAGCGTCGATCACTTGCATGTCCTGCGGTGTCCTGGTTGTGGAAGAAGTCCTGGTCGTGGCAGAAGAAGGCCTGTCCCGCGTGATTGTCGCCGATTTGGGCGGAGCCGGAAGCGCTGGCAGGCACGATATCTGCGTGGCACGTCTGCGGGTATAGGAGGGCTTAATCTATGCAGGATCCTCTTATTGATGCCGCGCAGCGCCTCGGAGTTCCAACTCACACGAGTGCGGGCCCGGAATCGGGAGAAATGAGCGGGCAACTGTGGGCCATCTGGCCCCGTGACCGCCTCGAAATCGCCCATGAGGCGCTGGCGAGGCTGGTCCGTTACGACCGCGAAGCCCGGGTCGAGCGTTGCGGGAAAGGAAACGTATGGCGGGCATCCGCGCGCGGTTGGAGCTACGAGAGCGATTTCGTAGACGCCGTTGCAACGCTCGCCCTGCGCGTTTCAGAAACACAATCACGCTCCGTGAGACAGTAAAGTCCCGCCGCTCGCGCACGAACGCGAGCGGCGCAGCCTTTTTCTCCCCCGTTCGAGGCAGGCGACTGCAATTTCCCCGTGGCACACTCGGGCGGTGCATTCACTGTCTGAAGCTTGCGAGCGCAACAAGGGCCCGATACTCCGTGTTCTCACGGAGACGTTCGCGCAGAGCCGTGTCGTGCTCGAAATAGGCAGCGGCACAGGCCAGCACGCCGTGCATTTTGCCACTCACCTGCCCCACCTCACTTGGCAACCGAGCGATACAGCGGAATACCTGGCTGGACTGCGCGAACACCTGGCGCTCTCTGGGCCCGCGAACCTGCGGGCGGCAATCGAACTCGACGTCCGCCGCCAGCCGTGGCCACTCGACCCGGTCGATGCCTTGTTTACCGCCAATACGCTCCACATCATGGGTTGGAGCGCCGTGCGCGACCTTTTTCGTGGAGTGGCTACCGGGCTGAGCGCGTCGGGCACTTTGTGTATTTATGGGCCGTTCCGCTACGGCGGCCGGTACACGAGCCCGAGCAACGCCGAGTTCGACCGCTTCCTGCAAGCACGTGATCCGGAAAGCGGAATCCGCGATTTTGCGAGCGTCAATGCACTCGCGAGTGAGGCGGGTCTCGAGCTCGAGGCCGATCACAGCATGCCGGCGAACAACCAGCTCCTCGTGTGGCGCAGACCGCAGGCTGCCGGGCAGCGGTAAGCCCAGCCGGCGGCATACAACTTGCGGGAAACAACCAATGGCTTCCATAGGACGTACAAAACTGCCCTCCGCGGCGGCCGCAGCGGCGCTTGCCTTCGAAGCGCCGCGCCTGGCGGAGCGTTACCGGCAGGTGCGCACGGCAACCGCCGCTCTATGCGCCCCGCTCTCGGCCGAGGACTTCGTCGTGCAATCCATGCCCGATGCGAGCCCGGCAAAGTGGCATCTCGCGCACACCACGTGGTTCTGGGAGGAATTCGTCCTCCAGCACGCGGCCGACCGCTACGAGTTCCACGACAAGGCTTTTCGTTACCTTTTCAACTCGTATTACAACACCGTCGGCCCGATGCACAGCCGCCCCAGTCGCGGGCTGCTCTCGCGGCCGACCGTGTCGGAGGTCATGGCGTACCGCACCCGCGTGGACGAGCGGATGGCCACGCTTCTGAGCGGCGGTCGGATATCCGATGCCTTGGCGCGAGTGGTAACGCTCGGGCTGAACCACGAGCAGCAACACCAGGAGCTGCTGCTCACCGATCTCAAACACCTTTTCTCCTGCAACCCGCTGTTGCCCGCCTACATTCAACACGCGCCGGCGGCGCCGCGTGCAGCTCCGACACTGTCCTACAGGACCTTCGACGGCGGGCTCGTCGAGATCGGGCACTCCGGCGCGGACTTCTGCTTCGACAACGAGTTGCCGCGCCATCGCGTCTACGTCGCATCGTTTCACATCGCGACCCGTGCGGTCACGAACTCAGAATTCCTGGAGTTCGTGCGCGACGGCGGTTACGAAACCGCGGCGCACTGGCTCTCCGACGGTTGGGCAACTGTGCAGCGTGAGGGCTGGGCGCGGCCGATCTACTGGACGCAGTCGCTGGATCGGGAATTCTCGCTTACCGGGCTGCGGGAGTTGAATCCGCACGCCCCCGTCTGCCACGTGAGTTGCTACGAGGCGGACGCCTTCGCCCGCTGGGCGAACGCCCGCCTGCCGACGGAGTTTGAGTGGGAAATCGCCGCCGCGGCGGCGCCCCAGGCCGGCAATTTCGTCGAGAACCAACACTGGCACCCGCTCCCGGCGGCGCATCCGGCGCCGGCGTCCGATGCCGGTCTGCCGCCACTTCTGCAGATGTTTGGCGACGTGTGGGAATGGACGCAATCCGCTTATGCGCCCTATCCCGGCTATCGGCCGGTTAGCGGCGCCCTGGGCGAGTACAACGGCAAGTTCATGGTGAATCAACTCGTCCTCAGGGGCGGCTCCTGCGCTACGCCGCGCAGCCACATCCGCTCCACGTACCGGAATTTCTTCAACCCGGCGGCCCGCTGGCAGTTCAGCGGCGTGCGCCTTGCCCGAGATGACATATCGCGATGACCAAAAGGTTCAACGTCCTGCGGACACCATCCGCCCGCAAGTCCGCGGACTGGCGCGGGGCTGCCCCTGCGCTCGTCGAGGATGTCCTGCGGGGATTGCAGAGCACGCCGAAACGGCTCTCGCCCACATACCTGTATGACGAGCGCGGCTCCCAGCTGTTCGACCAGATCTGCGAGCTCCGGGAGTATTACCCCACGCGCACCGAGACGGCGATTCTTGCTGCGAACGCAGCGGACATCGCAAGCTGCATTGGCGACGATGCGTTGCTGGTCGAGCTCGGTAGCGGTGCGAGTACCAAGACGCGCCTCCTGCTCGACCGTCTGCCGAACCTTGCGGGCTACGTCCCAGTCGATATCTCGCGCAGTCACCTGATGGGGGCGGCGCAGAGAATCGCAGCCGCCTACCCGCAGCTCGAGGTGCTGCCGGCCTGCGCCGACTTCACGCAGTACTTCCCGCTGCCTAAACCCAGGCGGGCGGCAGCGCGCGTCGTCGTGTTCTTTCCTGGCTCGACCATCGGCAACTTCGACACTCCGGCCGCGATCGATCTCATGAGGGTCATGCGACGGATGGCCGGGATCGGGGGCGCGCTCGTGATCGGGTTCGATCTGGTCAAAGACCCTGCCGTTCTCGAGCAGGCCTACGACGACTCGGCCGGCGTCACCGCGGCCTTCAACCTCAACGTCCTGCGCCGCTTGAACCGGGAGCTGGGGGCGAACTTCGAGCTGCGCCATTTCCGCCACCAGGCGCTCTGGGCCCCGGCCGCCAGCCGCATCGAGATGCACCTCGTGAGTACCGTCCGGCAGGAGGTGACGATTGCCGGGGAAGTGCTCTCATTCGCCGAAAATGAGCACCTCGTCACCGAACATTGCCACAAGTACACACCCGCCTCCTTTGCCGCCCAGGCGGCCGCCGCCGGCTGGAAAGCCGAACGGACCTGGGCCGACGTGCAGAACTATTTCAACGTCCAATATCTCGACCAGCGACCTTAAGTCGCCGCACGGAGCAGAGTAGAGTGTGGCCGATGGATGCCCACACCCTCCAGGAACTCAAGGATTCCATCCGCACCATCCCGGACTATCCGCGGCCGGGCGTAATGTTTCGCGACATCACCACTCTCCTCGGGAATGCCCGCGCCTTCCGCAGAGTGGTCGATGAGCTGGTGCAGCCCTGGACCGGGACGAAGGTCGATCGCGTCGCGGGTATCGAGGCCCGCGGCTTCATCCTTGGCGGCGCCGTCGCCCATCAGCTGGCCGCGGGCTTCGTGCCGATCCGCAAGAAGGGCAAGCTGCCCCACACCACCGTGCGCCTGGCCTACTCGCTCGAGTACGGGGTTGACGAAATCGAGATGCACCGCGACGGAGTGTCCCGCGGCGAGCAGATCATCCTGGTCGACGACCTGATCGCCACTGGCGGTACCGCGGTGGCGGCCGTGAAGCTGCTGCGCTCGCTGGGTGCCGAGGTTCTGGGCGCTTGCTTCATCATCGATCTGCCGGACCTCGGCGGCTCGCGCAGGCTCACCGATCTGGAAGTTCCGGTCCGCACCCTTGTTGCTTTCCCCGGACACTGAGCCCCGTCTACCCCCTGGGGGTGCTGCGGCGCGGTCGGTGCGGCCCGCAACATTACGTTGCGGTCATCCTGAAGCCGCGCGCTGGCGATTCCAGTCATAATATCCAGGCTTCGAGCGGGCCGAAGCGCGAAGCACGATTTTCTGAATCGCCCAACCTTTTCACATGTGGAGCCGATCGATGTTCAAGAAGCTTGTTCCAGTTATCAGCCTGCTCCTGCTCGCGGGTCCCGTATTCGCCGCCGACACCACCGCTCCTGCGTCGGACACGTCGGCGTCGGCCCCGGCCAAGACCCACGCCAAGAAGCACTCCCACAGCAAGAAGCACACGAAGGCCGCGACGGGCGCCGACGCCTCCGCGCCCAAGTAAGCCGCACCAGTAAGACAACAGTACTGTTCCGACTTGAAGAGCCCCGCCCCTGCCGCGGGGCTCTTTGTTTTCGTGGAGGGGGAGCGCGCCGGGCGGGGCGACGCGGCCTTCCGTAGGACTGCTCCGACGGCGCTTTGAGCCTTTCGGCTACGGGTGCCTGACCGGCTACCGCTGGCGTTTCCGAACCGATCACGCGACAGTCGGGCGTATGACCATGCGAGATCTTCTATCACTGGTGGCACTCGTTGTCGGCATGCTGCTCGTTCTCGCCGCGGCCTGATCCGGTACCGCAAGGCAGACGCGCTGGCCTCTGCCGCGATCTTCTGCTAAACCCCGCAGTGGAGGCGTGAGGCAGATGACCGACAACAACGAGCAGCAGCAGCGGACCGCCGCCGTAGAGGCCGGGGCCGGGCCAGCGGATACACGCGAGCTCGACAGGCTCGTGGAATCGCGCACGCTCGAACTTTCCGCTCTCTCGAATCACCTGCAGAGCCTGGCCGAAAAAGAGAAATCGGCCCTCGCCCGCACTCTGCACGATGAGCTGGGCGGCTTGCTGACCGCCGCCAAAATGGATCTGTCCTGGTTGCAATCCCGCGTGGACACGCCGGCCCACCAGGAGCGCCTGGCGCAACTGGGGAGCGTGCTGGACGAGGCGATGAGTCTGAAGCGGCGGGTGGTCGAGGATTTACGCCCGTCCCTGCTGGATCACTTCGGATTGGCCACGGCGTTGCGCGCCTATGTGGATTCGGCCTGCGCCAAGGCGGGCTTGCAAGCTGACATCAGCGTGCCGGAAGACAGCCGGGCCATCCCGAAGGAGATCGCGATCGCCCTGTTTCGCATCGTGCAGGAAGGGCTGAACAACATCATCCGCCATGCCGGCGCGCAACGCGTCCGGCTGGAGCTCACGAGCGACGACACAAATTATGCCTTCACGCTGAGCGATGACGGGAGCGGGTTCGATCAGAAAGACCACGCCGACCCGTGGCCTCACGGGATCATGGGCATGCAACAGCGCGTCAGGGCACTGGGCGGCCGATTCCTGCTGGAGTCGGACTCGGGCACGGGTACGACACTGAGTGTGTCGGTGCCCGCAGGCACCCGTTAGATCAGTGACTCACCGCTGGCGGGGTCCACTTGGAACGCCCGTCCACGACTACGGCCTTCAGCAGCGCGATGTCCCGCATCTTGTCGAGGAAATAGTCGGCGCCCGCGGCGAAGCAGTGGTCACGCACGAAATCGGATGCGTAGTTGGTGAGCACGACGATGAGCGGCTGTGCGTCGGGCGGATACAGCTGCCGCGCCTGCCGGATGACGGCCACGCCGTTACCCTCGGCCAGCTCGATATCGACGACCAACACGTCGTACGTCGCTTCCTGCAGCTTCAATACAGCGTCCGATTGCGTCGCGGCCTGCGCAGCGACCGCGACACGCCCCGGCTCAGAGAGCAGATCGACGAGACGGCGGGACAGTACTGTCGAATCCTCGATGAGCAGAATCCGCCGCTCGATCGCAGTCGAGCCATTCAGGCCGGGTGAACGCTCTTCGGCTATGCCCATGACGCTCACTGCAGCAGGTTGTTCTTGATCGCGTAGTACGTGATGTCAGCGTTGGTCTTCATCGCCATCTTCTCCAGAATCCGGGTGCGGTAGGTGCTGACGGTCTTCACGCTCAGAAACAGCTTCGCCGCGATCTCCGACACACTCTTACCCTCGGCGAGCTTGCAGAAGATCTGAAACTCGCGTTCCGAAAGCACGCTGTGCCTGGGTTCGCCGGGTGCGCCCTGCAGGCCGCTTACCAGCATCTCGGCGAGCTCCGGACTCACATAGCGTCCGCCCCGCATCGCTGCGCGGATGGCGCGGCACAACTCGCCGTCATCCGCCGTCTTGCTCAGGAACCCGCTGGCTCCCGCCCGCAGCACGTTGAGTCCGTACTGGTTCTCTGGATACGCACTCAGCACGAGCGTCGCTACGGATTCGTGGTGCGCCTTGATCTGCCTGAGGACGTCCAGCCCCGACATGTCGGGTAACGACAGGTCGAGCAGCAGCACGTCGCACGGCGTGGTGCGCAGCAACGCCAGGGCCTCGCGGCCGTTCTTGGCTTCCCCGACCCAGGCGAAGTCCGACTGGGCCTCGATAATCTGCTTGAGCCCGATCCGCACGAGCTGATGATCGTCTACGACTGCGACTCGTGTGCTCGGCATAGCTACTTTATCGTGGCATCCCCGTCAGCCCGGTGCCTGAGGAAACCGCACGTCCCGTGCGGAACCAGAGACTACCGATACTGCGTCGGGATCTATGTGGGAGAGCGGGCACAGGCAACGGGAGCTGTAACGCAACGGATCGTAGGAATTGTCTGACGCGCGGGCCCTGCGGCGTCCCGCCCGCCGGGGCGCCAGACCCAGCAGCATGCGGCGTACCCGGGTCTTTGCGCGCCGGCGCAACGTCAGCGCAGCGAATCGTGCAGGTTCGTGGGTTCGTCCTTGTCGCCGGCGCCGACCGCTTCCTTGCCATTGTAAGTCTCGAGGCGGTTGTACAGGGTCTTGAGGCTCACGCCCAGAATCTCCGCCGCCTTGCGCTTCACGTGGCCGCAGTAGGCGAGCGTGGCCATGGTCACGCGACGCTCCACTTCTTCGAGGGGGGTGCCGACGCGGATGGTGATGGTCGTGCCGTCATCCGTTTTGGGCGGCGTGTCGGTAATGGCAACATCGAGCTCGATGATGTCGTCCGCCATGATGAACGTGCGCTGCACGTAGTTCTTCAACTCGCGCACGTTGCCAGGCCAGCTGTGCTGGTACAGGCGAACCAGCGCGTCGCGCGAGAAGGACTTGTTGGTGCCCTCATCCTTGTTGAGTCCGTCGAGGAAGAACTGTGCGAGCTGCTCGATGTCGGTGTCGCGCTCCCGCAGCGGCGGCAGCCGGATCGGAAAAACGTTCAGCCGGTGATACAGGTCTTCGCGCAGCTTGTTGTCGGCGACCGCCTTCTCGGGCTCCCGGTTCGTGGCGCAGATCACGCGCACATCGCTCGCGATGAGCTGAGTCCCGCCGACACGCGTCACCGCGCTGGTCTCGAGGACGCGTAGGAGCTTTACCTGCAGCTCCATGGGCATCTCGGTGATCTCATCGAGGAATATAGTGCCCCCGTTCGCGCGCTCGAAGAAGCCTTTGTGCTGCCGGTCGGCGCCGGTGAAGCTGCCGCGCTCGTGACCGAAGAGCTCGCTCTCGATGAGCTGCGGGGCGACGGCACCGCAGTTGAGCGGCAGGAAGGCGGCGTCGCGGCGGCGTGAGAGCTCGTGGAGCGTCTGGGCGGCGAGCTCCTTGCCCGTACCGCTCTCGCCAATGAGCATCACTGTGGCAGATGTTGGCGCCACACGCGAAAGCTGGTCATACAACACCTGCATCCGCGGCGAGCTGCCCAGGATGCGGCCGAACCGGCCGAGCTTGCGCAATTCCTCGCGCAGCGCGCCGATCTCGTGTTGAAGCGCCGAAGCCTTCTTCGCGTGACGCAGAACCGCCTGCACCCGCTCGAGATCGGCAGGCTTCACGAGGTAATCGCTCGCTCCCGCACGGAGCGCCGCCACCGCGCTGTCGACCGTAGCGTGCCCGGTAACGATGATTACTTCGGTTGCTTCCGGCTTATCGAGCTCGCGCACGAGCTCGATGCCCTCGCCGTCCGGAAGGCGAAGGTCCGTCAGCAGGACGTCGGGACGCTGCCGTCCGAGCTCGATGCGCGCATCGCGCAGACTGTGTGCCCGCGCGACGGTAAACCCTTCCATGCGCGCAACTTCCTGCAGCCAGTCCACGACATCCGCATCGTCGTCGACTATCAGAGCGTGTGCCATGTCATCCTCTGGACCTTGTCTATATCACTGTAGCCGTAAGCGCCGTGCCCGCTGCCATTCGCGCCGTTCCACGGGAACGATTGATGCGTCTGTCAGCACGGATGTAGTCGACATTCCGGGGCCTCGATGGGCTTGAGAATCGCTCGTGGCGGCGATCGGCGTGTTTGCCTTGGGTTTGGCAGCTATGACGCTCGATCAGCGGCGACAACGGCAGCGCATGAGATTAGCACGGCCGGACGTCGACCGCTGGGAAGAAGCGTGGCGGCGCCCTCGTGAGTGAGTCCGGGACACACTCCAGGCGCAACGGCAACGGGGTCATGAGTCGGTATCGGGATCATAAGTCAACTGCACCCGGCCCGGGTGACTGCTTCCCGAGTGAAAACGCCGATACGGCGCTGAACACGATGGAAGTCACGACGACAACCAGGGCGCTGGCTGCCAACTCATGCGCGAATGGCCCGCCCACACCGTGGTTGATGGCGAGCCCCAGACAGTAAAGCGACGCCGCTCCGCGGGCGCCGAACCATTCCAGTGGGCGCCTCTGGGCGGCGGGCAGCCCCAGCCCTCCCAGCCCAAGACGTACGGCCAGCGGGCGCAACCCCGCTAATAACAGCAGTGCGAACACGAGCATGCGCAGATGAAAGTCCACGCCGGCCAGCAGTGCGCCGAGTAATACCATGACCAGGACGGCCGCAAAACGTTCCACGCGCCCCGCGAATCGCAGAACGCGCGGGCTCGGCGTGGCCTTGCGGAGCGAACGCCGCAGGCGACCGCCATGGGAGACAGCGAGGCCCGCGACGAAGACGGCGATCAGCCCTTCGGTACGCAGCGCGAGTGCGCAGATGTACGTCAGCACCGCCGTCGCAACCACGATCATGTCTTCCAGCAGATCCCCCTGGCGGTCCGGGTCGAGCAGGGCGAGCCAACGCATCATGAGGGCGCCGATGAGCCAGCCCACAACAGTGCCGCCGGCTACAGACCAGATGGCGAGCAGGATGTGCGAGCCGAGGGCGTCGGAGCCGGAGTCGTCGAGCCCCAGGAACCCGAGCACCATCAACATCAACGGCGCCGCCAGCGCGCTGGTTAGCGCCCCTTCCGCCGCGAGCGTGACGGGAACCAGATCCGGATCGCCTTCGGCGGGAACGTGAATGTCGGAGGCCAGTACGGCATCGGTTGGCGCGAGCACGGCTCCGAGCAACAACGCCTCCAGCAGATTCATATCGAACAACACGTGCGCCGCGGCTGCGGCGAGGGTCGCCGTCGCCAGCATCGTCAAGGTGGCGAGCCGCAGGGGCATGCGCCAGAGGTGCCATTCAAATGGCATACGCAACCGCAGGCCGACGCAGAAGAGGGCCACCAGCAGCACGACCTCGCTGACGGATTCGATCAGCGCGCTGTCTTCCACCACGTGCGGCTCGAGCAGGTGCAGGCCTGGAGGGCCAGCGATGAGGCCGACCGCGAGGCCAAAAAGAACCGGATTCGCCGACCACCGCGTGAGCGGCAGGTCGGCTCTAATGTTGTCCTGCCTGCGCACCGTTGCCCGCCGCGAGATTGGCGCGAATCGACTGCTGACTGCGCAGATCTCGGATCTGATCGTGGTTGGTCATCACGTCCTCGAACTGGCGCAGCACGATCGCGCGCACGAGGTCCGGTAGCGGATCGTCCAAAGCGTTCCGGTATACCTCGAGCGCACGGCTCTCGCCGCGCTCGCACTCGTCGAGAATAACTCTGTCTTCGTCACAAGCAAGAGCCGCTCGCAGGTCGGCCCACCGGCGGTGTGCGGCTGCTGAGTCCGTGGCGCTCAGCCCTCGTATGCCGGCCGCCGGCAGGCCGGCCTCTGGATCGCCGCCGAGTACACGGACTAGAGATTGCAGTTCCTGCACAGCCTGTGCGCAGTCGTGCAAGTGCGTCAGGAGAATCGCTCTCAGCTCTGAGGTCCGAACGTGTTCGGCGCAGATCCGTAAGCCCTGCTCGCCGTCGCTACGGGCCGCAATCAACTCTTTGAGTGCGTCTATCGTGAACCGGTGGCTCATGGCGGTCCGCCTTGTTGTTCGCAGCGCGCGCGCAGCGCGCACCGGGGACTTACCGGAAGCATGAGATGTGCCGCGCTCGAACCCGCGCTTCGCCCTGCATGCCCATACAGCGCGCGCCGGCACATTTTTCAGCAGCTGTACGATTTACATACGAATTCGCGCGGAAATGGGCCCGAATGCGTACTTCCGCGGCGTCCCGATAACTTAAATCACCGCCGGCGCTGCTGGCATGTTGGTTGCATACCTGCGAGCGCGGGCACGGTGATTGCAACTCACCAGCGCCCGGAGTTTTTGCGCTGACGCCGCGTCCTTGGGCGGCAGCGCTACCGAAGACCCCCCGTTTGGCGGGCTGTGGTGCGACCAGCCCGCTATTTTTTTGTCCGCTTGCGGGCCAATGCGGGGGCCGGGACGGGCTAGCGTGGTCGGCTACACGCGCGGCGATGCCTCACTGCGTGTCAGCGCCGCCAACCGGCGCACCATCGGCACAAAAGTATCGAAATCAACGGGCTTGGGCACGTGCACGTCGAAACCCGCCTCGATGGCCGCCGCGACATCCCCCTTCGACGCATAACCCGTTACCGCGATCGCCAGCATGTGCCGGCCGATCTGCAGGGCGCGTACCTTTCTGACGAGCGAGTAGCCGTCCTCCTCGGGCATCCCGATGTCCGTGACGAGAATGTCGAAGTGCGCACCGACCGCCTGCAGGTGTTGGAAGGCCGAGCACGCCGAATCGGTGACGGTGACGCGCGCTCCTTCGAGCCGGAGCGTCTCCGCCACGACAGTACGCGCATCCATTTCGTCATCGACTACCAGAATCGACAATCCATCGAGGCTGCGAAGCGTGGATCCGCGCTCACTACCGCCGGAGGCTGCCTTGTCCGCCGCGGGCCAACCGTGGGTAGTCGGCAGCCTCACGAGGAACACGGCTCCCGCCCCCACCCCCTCGCTGTTGGCGGCCACCGAGCCTCCGTGAAGCGCGACAATTTCACGCACGAGCGTGAGTCCGAGGCCCAGCCCTCCAGAGTGACGCGTGCTCGAGCTGTCGCCTTGACGAAACCGATCGAAAACGTGAGGCAGCAACTCCGGCGCGATACCCTGCCCGGTATCCGCGATCGCAAGCTCGGTGAACGCCGCTACATCGCGCAGCGTGACGGTGATTCGCCCCCCAGGAGAGGTGAATTTGACGGCGTTCGAGAGGAGGTTCGCGACGACCTGTTGCAGCCTATCCGGATCGCCGCGCAACTGCCCCGCGCCGGGAGCGAGGTCGGCCACGATCTCTATGCCCCTGGCTGCGGCAGTCGGGCGCGCCAAGTCCAGCGCCAAGCTCACCACCTTAGCGAGTTGGGCCGGCCGCGCCTCGATCTTCAGCTTGCCCGTGCCGACCCGGCCCAGGTCGAGCAGGTCGTTCACCATCTTGAGCTGCGCCTTGGCGCTTTGCTCGATCCGTGGGGTAATGGAGGCGACCTCGGGGTCTTCGCGACGCTTGAGCGTGAGAATACGGTTCCAACCCAGAATCGCATTCAAAGGCGAGCGCAGCTCGTGCGAAATGACGGACAGGAATTCGTCTTTTGCACGGTTTGCCGCCTCCGCCGCTTCGCGCAACTTACGCTCCTGCTCGAGGAGTGAGGCCCGTTCCCGCTGCTTGCCGACCGCCGCGCGGCGCTCGGCGCTCACGTTGCGCGAGGTGAGGATGAGGTCCGTCTCCAATGCGTCGTCGCTGCTGACCGGACGGCCGCGGATCGTGACCCACTGCTTGCCGCTTGTCGGCCATTGGGTCCGCACTATGATGTCGACCTCCGCGCCGGAGGTGAACGCCGCGTCGACCGCGTCGGCGAGCTTCGGGCGGTCGTCGCGCTGAACACGCTTCTCCAGCTCCTGCCAGCTGATTTGCGCATCCGGAGGCCAGCCGAACTCTGCTTTGAATTGCGAATTGGTGGTCAGCACCTCACGGGTCTTACCCGCGATGCGGCAGAAGCCCAGCCGGCCCGCCGCCAGAACCGAATCGAGCTCGTCCTTGCGACGCGCCAGGACGTCGCAAGCGAGCTGTGTTCGCCGCAGCAAGCTCTCCAGCTCGTGCTCGCGGGAACCGGGATCGATGTCGTGAATTGTTGTCATGTCGTTCGCACGAGACTTCGGGGCGACAGCTCGAGGCGCTGGCGTTCTTTACACGCCGTTGCAACTTCTCCCCGGGTACATCCGCTGGGAGAAGCCTCGTCAGAAGGACGTTTTGCGGCAATTGCCGCTCGCCCGACGTTGCTGGCATAGCTGTTGCTCGAGGTTGATGGATTACAAGTTGAGGGTTCCTCGAATGTCCAACGCCGTAATGGGACTGCGCCTGAAGCAGCAGCTCACTCTGACTCCCAGGCTGCAGCAATCGGTGAAGCTGCTGCAGTTGTCGGCACTGGAGTGCGTGCAAGAACTGCACCAGGCCATTGCGCAGAATCCGTTCCTGGAGGAGAGCGCCGAAACCCCCGAGTCGTCCCAAGCCGAGGACAGCGCTGCGGAAGACAGCGGGCACGCCGACCTGGATTTCTCGGGATCGGGCGCGGGCGGCGGCGACGACACGCCGGATTGGACCGAATGGACCGCCTCGCCGTCCACGCTGCATGACTCGCTGCGGGAGCAACTCCTGCTGCTCGGCCTGACCGAGCGGGACTATGTGCTGGCCAATCTGATCGTCGATGCGCTCGACGAAGACGGATTCCTGCGCCAGCCGCTCGAAGAGTTCGCGGCCCACGCACCCGGAGCGGAGCCCGGCGAACTCGAGACCGCGCTTCGCATCGTGCAGACGCTCGAGCCCAATGGGATCGCCGCGCGCGATCTGGGGGAGTGTCTGTCGCTGCAGCTGCAGGCCCTGGATCGCGGCCTGCGCGGGCGTGAGCTGGCACTCGACATTGTTCAGAACAAGCTCGCGCTGATGGCTGCTCGGGATAACACCCGGTTACTGGACGCACTGGGCTGTTCTGAGGACGAGCTGCGCGCCGCGATGGAGTTGATCCGCAGTCTCGATCCGCGGCCGGGCTCCAAGGTCGGGACGTTCGAACCGCGGGCCATCGTGCCCGACGTCATCGTGCGGAAGGAAAAAAAGCGCTGGATGGTGAGCGTCAACGCCGCGATCTATCCGCGTATTCGTGTCAATCAGCAGTACGCCGACTACTTCCGTCAGGCACGGGACGGCGAGACGACACTGCTCGCGCAGCATCTGCAGGAAGCACGCTGGCTGGTGCGCAATCTCGAGCAACGTTTCCTCACTATCCAGCGAGTTGCGGAAGCGGTGGTCGCGCGACAGAAGAACTTCTTCGAGTACGGCGACCTGGCAATGCGTCCGCTCACCCTGCGCGAGATTGCCGATGAGCTGAACCTTCATGAATCAACGGTCTCGCGCGCCACCAGCCACAAGTTCATGGCGACGCCGCGCGGCGTGGTGGCCTTCAAGCGCTTCTTTTCGCGCCAACTAGCCACCACCAGCGGTGGCTCCTGTTCGGCGACAGCGATTCGCGCGCTGCTGCGCGAGTTCATTGCGGCGGAGGACCGACGCAACCCTCTGTCGGACGTGCAGCTGACGGAGTTGCTGTCGGAGCGAGGTGTGAAGGTGGCGCGGCGCACGGTAACGAAGTACCGCCGCTCCATGCAATTGCCGGCGGTCGACTTCCGACGCGCCTGACGAACGCTGCGCAATCGCGGGCGGCGGGGAGGCGGCGTCGCCTCGCCTCCCGCCATGCTCCAAGGTTAAAGTTACTTGGACTTGCTCGGGTTCGTAGTCCCAGTCGTCGTGCTCGCGGCGCTGCCGGCAACGGCTGGCGCCGTCGCTGCGCTTCCCGCGCCGGACTGTGATGTAGCACTTCCCATAGCCGTTGACGTCCTCCCGACCGTCCCGGCAGCCTGCACACTCGCGCTTCCCACTCGCACCCTGTTATCGATGTCCTGCACACCCGGGCAAGCGTCGACGAGATCCTCGATCGCATGCTTCATGCGACGATCCGGTACGACGCCCTCGAGCACGACCTTGGCGTCGCGTACCTCGACAGTGACTTCACTGGAGTCGACGTGCACGGCCTCCATGAGACGCTCCGAGATGTCCTCCTTGAGCCGCTCGTCCGAGCGCTGATATCCCTTTGGGCCCGGCGGAAACGGCCGGTTGCGAGCCGCTCCGGGGCGACCGGAGCCTCCGGATCCACCGGCACCGTAACCTCGGCGGTAGCCGCGGCCGTAGCTCAGAGCGGACTCGTCGGAATACTCAGTGTCCTGCAGACGCGGTTCGTCACGGGGCCCATCGCCATAAGCGAAGGCGCCGCCTGTGAAGCCGGGCCCACCTTGTCCTGCTGCGCCGGTGCCGAAGTAACGCGGCTCATCGTCACGGCGAAACGGCTCGCGCCCGAAAAGCTGCTCGCTCGAGTGCTCCTGGCCATATTGATCGCGAGGAAAACGGCCAGCGTACCGCCCCTGTCGGTACTGCGGCTGGCTGTACTGCCCAGCACGATGCTCATCCTGGGACCTATACGGACGGGCGCCCTCCTCGTCCGCGCGCGGTCCGCGCGCTCCGTACTGCCGGAATGCGGTGCCACGTTGTTCATAGGGTTGCTGCGTAGCCCTATGGTCGTGGGTATATCGGCCTTCTCCGCCGCCGTAGCCAAGCTCGTCACCGCCGTCCCCATAAGCGCGACCCCACCCTTGCCCTCCACCGTAGCCATAGCTTTCTGACTCCTGGCGCCCTTGGTCGTATCGCTGTCCGAAGCCGCTGTTCCACTGTTCGCGCGGTCCCTCTGCATGCTGACGGGAGCCATAGCGCCCCGGCCCGGACTCGGGGTGTTGGCTCGAGCCACTCTGACGCGGATCCCCACCGTAGCGATCCGACCCGTACTGACCCGGGCGGTGTTGCCCCTGGGCGTAGGTGTCTCTCTCATACTGGCCTGGAGGATTCTGCCCTTGAGCGGACGAGCCTTCGCGCTCCGATGGACCCCGCCCCCCATAGGCCCTGTGAGTCGCGTCCTCGAAACCGTGGCTGCCGGGGTAGAAGTCCCGGCTGCCGTTCGTGTCTCGCCCACGCTCCCCATAGTCGCTGCCCGGATTGTCATCCCGCTGATTCATGGTTCACCTCTTTTGCCCCAATGCGAAAAAGGCGCACCGGTTGCCCGTGCGCCTTTGCCTGTTCGCAATGTCCGTTCCGGCCGTCCCGACCCGGACCTTCAGCGCAGCTTCGGATCGGATCGGGACTGACTGTGGGGGTTACCGCGAGCTCGAATTCTGCGAACCGCCCTGCGCGAAGCGGCCTGCGTCATCCGAGAACACGATCTCTACACGGCGATTCTGCTGACGTCCCGCGTTGGTGGCATTGGAAGCCACCGGAAA
>JAQGOG010000110.1 GCA_028293765.1 Gammaproteobacteria bacterium | reverse complement strand
GCGCGTTCATCCAACACCCGGCGCACGTGGGCGGCCAGAGGCACGTAGGTGAGCAGGTGACGCGCGAATAACCGCTTGCGCTCGTCGGTTTCCGCTCTCACGAACTCCCTGCCGGCCTCGGTGAGCTTGATGTCGCCGCCCTCGATTTCCGCGAAGCGCAGCAGCTGCAGCGCTTCGGCGACGGGGAACAGCTCGTCGACTTCCATGCGCAGCGCCTGCGCGATCGCCGGCAAGTCCGCGTGGCCGTTGTAAGGCGGCTCGCTCACCGCCTCCATGAGCCCGGAGAGAAGGTTCGAAGACACGTGAGTGAGCGTGGTGCCGATGCCGGTGCCTGGAAACCGCTCCGCCTTGTGCCCTACCCTGTCGCCTCGAGGCTTGGAGGTCATCTCCACGTAGACGCGCTCCACGAGCGCCCGAAAGCGCGGATCGAGCGCGTGGCGGGGCTGCGGCAGGTCAATGGGAATCTCGCTCACGACCCGGCCCGGATGCGTGGAGAAGATCAGGAGGCGGTCGCACATCTGTACCGCCTCCTCGATGTTATGAGTCACGAGCAGCACGGACTTGATCGGCAGCTGCCCTTCACCCCAGAGGTCGAGGAAGTCGTTGCGTAAAGTCTCCGCCGTGAGGATGTCGAGGGCGGAGAACGGCTCGTCCATCAGCAGGATGTTGGGATGTACCACGAGGGCGCGCGCGAAGCCGACTCTCTGCCGCATGCCGCCCGACAGCTCGCGCGGATATGCCGACTCGAATCCGTCGAGGCCGATGAGATCGATGGCCTTCAGCGAGCGGCTGCGCGTCTCCGCTTCCGGATGGCCGAGCGCCTCGAGACCCAGCTTCACGTTCTCGAGGACCGTGAGCCAGGGAAACAGCGCGAAGCTCTGGAACACCATCGCGATGCCGGCGGCCGGTCCGTTCACCGCCTTGCCGAGATAATTGACCACGCCGCGCGACGGAACCTCGAGTCCCGCTATGGCGCGCAGTAACGTCGACTTCCCGGAACCCGAGCGGCCCAGCAGGCCTACGATCTCGCCGGGCCGCAACGTGAGATTCACGTTCTCGAGCACCACGAGCTCGTCGCCGTCCGGCTTGCGGAAAGATTTGCAGACGCCTTGCACGTCGAGAAGCGGCGCCAGATTCAGGGCAAGAGCGTTTGCGTTCATTGGCTTCTCCGTTGCGCAGGCACTGCCTGCTCACTGTCGATCCGGGCGCCCCTCTCGGGCTCGCCCGTGAAACGCACGCGTTGCACCCCCATCTCAAGTCATCCGGTACTTGCGCGCGGCGCCAGCGTACAGCGGGCGCCAGAACACGCGGTTGAGCAGGACCACAAAAAGCGCCATCACTACGACACCGAGCACTGTGCGCCGGAAGTCGCCGGCGCCGGTAGCTTCAGCTATGTATGCGCCAAGACCGTTGGCTGAGAGTTTCTCCTTACCCCACACTGCGACCTCCGAGACGACGCTTGCGTTCCACGACCCGCCCGACGCAGTTATTGCTCCCGTCACATAGAACGGAAAGATGGCCGGCAAAGCGACGCGCTTCCACCACAACCAGCCCCGAACGTGGAGGTTCTCGCCCACATAGCGCAAATCCGTTGGAATAGCGGACGCGCCGACGATGACATTGAAAAGAATGTACCACTGCGTGCCGAGAATCATGAGCGGACTGAGCCAGATATCCGGATTCAGCTTCCACAGCACGATGCCGGACACCACGATTGGAAAAAAGAGGATCGCCGGGAATGCCGCCAGAAACTGCGCGATCGGCTGCACAACTCTGGCCACCCGCGGACGCAGCCCGACGAAGACGCCGACCGGTACCCAGATGATGCTGGCAAGCGCGATCAGCACACCCACACGCAGGAGCGTTGTCAGCCCGAATACCATCACGCGTCCGATCTCGCTCGGGCGGATTCCCTCGAGGACGAACCACACTGCCTTCCAGAGCGCCACCATCCCAATCAGCGTGATGAGGACATACCAGAGAATGTCACCCAAACGCAGCTTGCGATCGGTAAGCGCGCGCTTAGGCAAAATGACCGGCGGCTTACGAGACCTGGACCGGATATTGAGGACGCCGGCAAAAACGCGCGCAACGAGGCCAAGAACGCGCGACCGTCGCATCATCGTGAGCGCCCACGAGTGGGACGGTGTGAGCCCCGCTTCCTGCTCGAGGCGGAACCAGTCCGCTCCCGCTATCAATGGACGGAAGAGCAGCTGATCGTAGATGAGGATGACCACGAACATCGCGCCGATCGCCCAGCCGATGGCCGCGAGATTGCGCTGCTCGACAGCCAGCGCGACGTACGAACCGACGCCCGGAAGCGTGACAGTCGTATTGCCCACGCTGATCGCCTCGGAGGCCACGACGAAGAACCAGCCACCCGACATCGACATCATCATGTTCCAGATCAGGGGCGGCGTCGCGAACGGCACCTCGAGGCGCCAGAACCGCATCCACGGCCCGAGCCGAAAACTACGCGCCGCCTCGTCCAGCTCATCCGGAATGCTGCGCAGGGAGTGATAGAAGCTGAACGCCATGTTCCATGCCTGGCTGGTGAAGATGAGGAAAATGGCGGCCATCTCCGCACCTGCGACGCGTCCGGGGGTGAGCGACAGGAAGAACACGATCGTGATCGAGAAACTGAGAATCGGCAGGGACTGTAGGATGTCGAGCAGCGGGACCAGCACGACTTCCGCGCGACGGCTCTTCGCGGCAAGCGTCGCATAGGTGAACGTGAAGACGAGGGACGCGATCATCGCGATCAGCATCCGCAAGCCGGTGCGCGCGGCATAGCCGACGAGGGCCGACGGCGCGAGGGAGATCGGCGTCGCCTGGAGTCCCGCGAGCGATCCGGTCAGCCCGTGCGCGGCTTCCGCGAGGTAAATGAAGAATGCGAACACCAGCACAAACGCGAGCACATCCCAGCCGCCCGGAACGAACCGGGTCTTGAGAACCGAGATGGGGAGACGGTCGAGACGCATCCGCGGAAGTTTGCCCGAACGTGAAGCCGATTGGCACCGCAATGACAACCGGATGAGAGGTCGCGCATTACTGAAGACGGTTTAGAATGTATCGGCCCACGAACTTCAGGCTGTAATCCATAGGGCTTTGCCAATGCGCCTTCTGATCGTCGAGGATGATCGTGAGCTGCGCGAAGCGCTCGCCGCGCTGCTGCGGCAAGCCGGCTACGAAGTCGATGCCTACGCGGATGGACGTGACGCGTTCAACAATCTGCTCGCGAGCGAATACGACCTGGCCATCGTCGATCTGATGCTGCCGGGCATGAATGGCCTCGCCCTCGTGCGAAACTTACGGCGGCAGCTCGTCGGACTGCCTATTCTCATCGTCACGGCACGCGACGCCCTCGAAGATCGTGTGTCGGGGCTCGACGCCGGCGCCGACGATTATCTCGTGAAGCCGTTCGAGATGCCTGAGCTGGAAGCGCGCGTGCGCGCCTTGCTTCGGCGGCAGCGCGCGGACCGCGATGAAGAGATACGCGTCGGCCCCCTTGTTCTGATCGCGGGCCAGCCGCGAGTCACACTGGGAGAAACGAGCTTCGATCTGCCGGCGAGCGAGATGGCGCTCCTCGAGACACTGGCAATACGTGCTGGCAGAGTGGTGAGCAAGCAGGCGATCGCGGACCGACTGAGCCGCGGCGGCAACGCCCCGTCCGACACCGCGATTGAAATCTGCGTGCACCGCCTCCGCCGTCGGCTCGGGCCGTTCGGACTCAAGGTGCGGACGCTGCGCGGCTTCGGCTACATGCTGGAAGCCGATGCCAGCACCTGAGCGGGCGTGAGTCTCATACTGGAAGCGCCGTGATTGTTTCACGCAGCCTTCACGCTGGACTGCTTTTGCGGCTCGGAGTCGTGTTGGTGCTGCTGCTGGCCCTAGACGGTGTGGCGTCATACTTCACGGCGTTGCACTTCGCGAACCTCGTCTATGACCGCTGGCTCATCGATTCGACGCGCTCGCTCGCGCAAGCCGTACGCTCCGAGCACGGTCTGATCGAGTTCGACCTGCCGCGCGTCGCCCTGAAGGTCTTTCAGTTCGACGAGGTCGACAAAACCTACTTCAAGGTCTCCTCCGGGCGGCAGGGCTTCATTGCCGGAGACCGAGACCTGCCCGACAGCGGACCTATACCGGTCGGGGGGCTGCGCCTTTCCTTCGCCACCACGCATGGCCAACGCGTCAGACTCGTCTCGACCCGCATCGCGCCTGGGCAGGCAGGGGACGCAGTGACGGTCTCCGTGGCCGAATCCCTCCTCAAGAGATCCACGCTGACGCGCGAAATTCTGGTCGGAATGGCTGCGCCGCAGATTGGCCTGCTCGGTATAGCTCTCCTGCTCGTTTGGATCGGCGTGTTCCGTGGGCTGAAACCGTTGACGGATCTAGCCGCGCAGATCGAATCGCGTGACCAGAACAATCTCTCTCCGGTGCCACAGAGTGGCCTGCCACGTGAAACGCGCGTGCTCGTGGCACGCATCAATGCATTGCTTGCCCGGCTGGGCAACGCGATGCGCGCGCAGAAACGTTTCGTTGCGGATGCCGCTCACCAGCTTAGAACTCCTCTCGCCGCAGTCCTATTGCACGCCGAGCGCGCAGAGCGCGCGCCCGATACAACTAGCGAGCGGGAGGCGCTCCGAGCGCTGCATCGCTCGGTGAAGCGTACTGCACGAGTAAGCCAGCAGCTTCTGGCTCTGGCGCGAACGGATCCCGAAGCCATCTCGGCAATCGAGCTCAAATCCGTGGATCTCGGCTCTCTCGCAAGACGCGTTGGCGAAGAATGGATCCCTCGCGCACTCGAACGCGAAATTGATTTCGGCCTCGCGGTGCCGGACGAGCAGGTGTCCGTTGCCGGCGACGAGCGGCTCCTTAGCGAGATGCTTTCCAACCTCATCGACAATGCCCTCCGCTACGGAAACGCGGGGGGCCGCGTGACACTGATGGTGGAAGGAGGTCCGCATCCCAGGCTGTCCGTGCAAGACGACGGCCCCGGCATTCCGCCTGAGGAGCGCACACGCATCTTCGAACGCTTCTATCGTCTCCCCAGCGAAGGCGGCGAAGGCTGTGGTCTGGGCCTCGCGATAGTCGAAGAGATCGCCCGCCTCCACAAAGCCACGGTGGAAGTCAGCGGCGGCCCCGACAACCGCGGCAGCCGCTTCACCGTGGTGTTCGGACTCGCGACCTGATCGTCGACTTGGTGCCGAATCAGTGCCGACTGGGTGCCAAACGACCCTTCCCGGTTTGCGCCGGGCGAGCGGCCGGCCACCTGCTCCGTGACTTGTACGGTGACTTGTACGGTCACATGATCGGTGACTTGCTCGGCCACCGGGTCGGGATTGTGTATCGTGGCCCGCGGATGCATGCAACCAACTCTGATGTTCTGTTCTATCGAAGTAACACATGCGCTCAGGACTGTTCCCGCGCGCAGGTCACTCACGCCTCGATCTCGTCGCGGTCGGCACGCGTAACCGCACGCGAATACAAAGGCGGTTTCGCGTGCGTATGAAGACGTACGGCCGCTCGACTACCGGGCGAACGCATTCTTGGAGGCCGAGACCGGATTGTCATCGATTGGAGACGCCGATTGATTGCGCGACCGGATACCGGTACAAGGCGCGCATGAAAAAACTCGTATCGGTCGCTGCGCTCTGCCTCGCAATGTCTATCGCCCCTGCGGCGTTCGGGTGGAACGCCTTCGGGCACATGATGGTCGCCGCGGTGGCGTATGACGAGCTCACGCCGGCGGCGCACGCAAAAGTGACGCGGCTGCTGCAGCTCAATCCCGACTACCCGAAGTGGGTCTCACGTGCGAACGGAAGGGAGCGTGACGAAATCGCGTTCGTCATGGCCGCCACCTGGGCGGACGCGATCAAGTCCGAACAGGGTTACCGGAAGGACGGCGATCGCCCGTCAGGCCCGGATGCATCGCGAAACATCGGCTATGCAGACATGCTGCAGCACCGCTACTGGCACTACATCGATCTCCCGTTTTCGCCCGACCACACCGCACTGCTGAAGCCCGTGGCACCCAACGCGCAGACGCAGATCGCCGATTTTCGAAAGACGTTGTCCGCCCCCGGCGCGAGCGATGCCCTGAAGTCGTACGACCTGGTCTGGCTCCTGCACCTGGTCGGCGATGTGCACCAGCCCCTCCACGCGACCTCGCGCTTCACACGGACACAGCCCACCGGCGATGCTGGCGGAAACCAGGTGGCTCTGTGCAACAGGCCGTGCCGAAACGAGCTACATGCATTCTGGGACGATCTGCCCGGCACCGGTAAGAAGCCGGCGGTGGCCATTCGAAGGGCCAACCGCCTCCCGCGACCGGACCCGCGGGTCGCCGCCATCGACGACGAAGCGAAATGGGTGCTGGAGAGCTTCGAAATTGCCCAAAACTCGGTCTACATGCCGCCGATAGGCATTGGCGCGGGACCGTTCTCGATTGATGGCGCCTATCGGAATGTCGCCCACGGGGTGGCCCGTCAGCGCCTCGCCCTCGCCGGCGCGCGGCTGGCGCATGTGCTCAATGAGGCCTTTCGCTGAGAATAGCTGCGCTTCCGCACACAACCCGAGGTCTGCCAAGCGTAAGCTCTTCAGCTCAAGCGTGGGTTGGGCAAAATGCGGGCGATGCATGCATCGCGCGCAGGAGTCGGCACCAACCCCTGGTCGACAATGAGCGGGCGAATGCCCGCGCAACAGGAGTGAATCGTGAGAGCCATCTTTCCACTGGCAACCGCACTTGCCGTACTCGCCACGGTGCTGTCGTCAACGGCATTCGCCAGCGAGAAAATCGAAGCCGCCAAGACGACCATCAAAGAAGACACCAGGGAAGTCGGGCAGTCCGTTGCTCGCGGTAGCAAAGAGGTCGGACACGCGGTCGCCGTCAAGTCGAAGGAAGTGGGGCACGCGGTCGCCGCCAAGTCGAAGGAAGTCGGGCACGCGGTCGCCGCCAAGTCGAAGGAAGTGGGGCACGCCATAGCGCAGGATTCGAGAGAAGCCGGCCACGCGATTGCCGAGGATTCGAAAAAGGCCGGCGCCGCAGTGGCGCACGGCGCCAAAGCAGTCGGAACCACGGTGAAGGAAGACACGAAGAAGGTCGAAACGGCCGTGACCTCGCGCAAGGCGGACGATTCAACGGCGAAGCACTGACGCGGCCGGGTCAGCCAGCCGGTGGACCGGCAACTCCCGGCACGATAAAGTCCCGGCGCGGCGCGGAGGCACCTACAAACTCCGAGCGAAACAGTGCGAGCAAAGTTTCGGCAGAGCAGCTATGAATCTTGATTGGGGGTCGCAGGCAACGTTTCCGAGCGAGAGCGACGTGCTCATCGGTGGCGGCACGCTTCATGGCCAGCGCCAAATCAAACCCGCCGGGCGCGACCGGATGACCGCGGGCTGATGAGCTTAAGAACCGGGCTGCACCTCGACTACCTGTCACCTGCCGAATTCGAAGCGGCACGGTGGGCGGGCGTCGTGGGCGTTGCCACCTTCGACGGCCCGCAGCTCGGACTACGCGACGCGGACGTCCCCGTAGCGGAGGTCAGCACTCCCCTTCTCGGCGAGGCAGGCGCTTTGTGCGAGGTCTGGCGAACGAAGCAGGCTGTCGAATCCGGGCGTCGAGGGCGAGTTCGCTACGCACGCACGACGGATATGGTGTTTGGATGTATTGCGATCCCGGAGAACAATCCTTCGCCGATCGCGGTCGAAGGTGACCAGACTCCACTCCACAGTGCCACCGAACAAGCTTACCGTGAGATTCTCGGCACGCTGGACGCGCTGGGTTATCCACATCTGATCCGCGTGTGGAATTACGTCCCCGAGATCAATCGCGATACGCACGGCACCGAGCGCTATCGACAGTTCAACAGCGCGCGACAGACCGCGCTCCTCGCAAGCGGCCGGCCCGTAACCGGGAGCGTCTCCGCCGCCTGCGCCCTCGGAGCAGCTGCGGGAAGTCCGCTGGTGATTTACTTCGTAGCGAGCCACACCGCGCCCACGTTCATCGAGAATCCCCGGCAGGTGAGCGCCTACAACTACCCACCGCAATATGGCGCCCGCACCCCGGTATTTTCCCGGGCGACCGTGCTGCACGAACCGGACGGCATGACACTGTTTATCTCCGGAACAGCAAGCATCATCGGACACCAGACGATCCACGCCGGCGACACCGCCGCCCAGACACGCGAAACCATCACCAACATCGAGGCGCTTCTCGGGGAAGCCAATCGAGTGACGGGGAGTGAGAAATTCACGCTGGAGACGCTGGTTTGCAAGGTCTACGTGCGCCATGCGGCGGACCTCCCCGTGATCCAGGCGGAGTTGCGCGCGGCGCTCGGCCCAGCCTCACGCGCCGTATATCTGCAGGCGGACATCTGCCGTCGCGATCTGTTGGTCGAGATCGAGGCGACAGCGATGGTGCCCGGCGCGTGGTAAGCGGTTCGACCCTCAGGCGCCGAATCGCCCTGGCGGGAACGGTTACGCTCATCGCGGCGACGGCGCTTTCATGCCCCATCCGCGCCGAGGAAAAGCCGCTCTGGGAGCTCGGCCTGGGCGTGGGCGCACTGGCGTTCAGGGACTATCGCGGAGCTGATACAACTCACGTCTATCCTGTGGCCGTGCCCTATTTCATCTACCGCGGCAAGGTCCTGCAGGCAGATAAGGATGGACTCAAGGGCAAACTGTTCAATCAGGTCCGGCTCGAGTTCAATATCAGCGTGACTGCCACCACACCCGTGCGCGATAACGCGGCCCGTCAAGGGATGCCTGACCTCAGGCCAACCATCGAGCTCGGGCCGTCTCTGAACGTGCATGTGTGGCGCTCGGCGGATGAGCGTGTGAAATTCGACGTGCGTATGCCGGTGCGCGCCGCGTTTACGATCGAAGGCTCGCCTCGAGCCATAGGGTATTTCTTCTCCCCGAACGTGAATATGGACGTCAAGGACATCCCGGGGTTGCCGGGTTGGAACCTCGGGATGTTGACCGGGCCCCTGTTCGCCACGAGCCGCTACAACGAGTACTACTACACAGTGGCACCCCAATACGCCACGGCGGACCGCCCGGCCTACCGGGCAAGTGCCGGGTACGCTGGATCGCAGGTGCTCGCGTCCCTCACCAAACGCTTTCCTTCGTATTGGACGGGTGCATACGTTCGGTACGACACTCTCGCAGGCGCGACCTTCGAGAGCAGTCCGCTGGTCAAAAGTCGTGGCTACTGGTCCGCGGGCATCGGGATTGCGTGGCTGATCAGCAATTCCTCGCGCGTCGTTGAAGTGCCAGATTGACGGTCCAGACCCCATGCAGCGGCTGCTCAAGACTCTTTTGGAACACATCGCAACCTACGGGATCCTCGCGTTTCTCGGTTTCGCCTGCCTGAGCTGGTCGGTCGTTGCGCTGGTGTCGTATCCGCTGTTGCCACGGCGCTGGGGAACGGCCTTCGGACGCGTCGGGATCATGAGTGGGTTGCGGCTTTTCGCCTGGGTCCTCGAGTTCTCGGGAGCGTACCGCGTCGATCTGAGTGCGCTGGACGCGCTGCGCGATGGACCCCCCATGCTCCTCGCACCGAATCATCCCAGCCTCATCGATGCCCTCTTCATTCTCGCAAGCCACCCGAATCTGGCGTGTGTGATGAAGAAAGAGCTCATGGGAAATGTGTTCCTCGGCGCGGGCGCCCGACTGGCTCGGTATATCCGCAGTGGTCAACCGCGACAGATGATCAAAGAGTGCATCGCTGAGCTCGAGCGCGGCGGCCTCGTACTGCTCTTTCCTGAAGGGACGCGCAGCACCCGGCTGCCCGTCAATCCGCTGACCGCAAGTGTCGGCGTGATCGCCAAGCACGCGCAGGTCCCCGTGCAGGTCCTCATCATCGAGACGGACTCCCCCTACCTGAGTAAGGGCTGGACCCTCTTTCATGTGCCCACCCTGCCGATCACTTGTCGAGTGCGCCTGGGCCGGCGCTTCGACCCTCCCACGGACGTCCCCGTCTTCATGGACGAGCTCGATCACGAATTCACCGCGCAACTCGCCGGCGCACCGCAATCGGGGTGGCTCGGCCAAACGAACGATCCGCCGGACAACCAGCTGATCCAGACCTAATGATCTCCCGGTCCCGGAGTCATCTGGTGCTTATCCCGAGCTACAACCCGGGACAGAAGGTCTATGAAACCGTGCGGGCCGCGCGCGAGCAGTGGAACCCCGTCTGGGTGGTCGTGGACGGCAGCACCGACGGGACCGCTCAGGGCCTGGCGGATTTCGCCCGGAACGATCCGGGTCTGCGCATCCTGCTCCGGGCGAGAAATGGGGGGAAAGGCGCGGCCGTGCTCGATGGCATCGTCGAGGCCGCCGCGGATGGCTACACCCACGTACTGACGATGGACTCCGACGGACAGCATCCCGCGGATCGCATCGGGGTTTTCATGGCCGCATCGGCCGCCAACCCCCACGCCATGGTGCTCGGCGAGCCGGTATTCGACGCGAGCGCGCCTGCGATCCGGATCAAAGGGCGAAAGATCTCCAACTGGTGGGCTAATCTCGAGACCCTGTGGTCCGGCATCCACGACTCACTGTTCGGCTTCCGCGTCTATCCCATTACGCCCCTGCTACGCGTAATGCGCTCGAGTCTGTGGATGCGGCGTTTCGATTTCGACGTCGAGGCCGTGGTGCGCCTGAGCTGGAGTGGCCTGCCGGCCATCAACCTTCCCGCCCCCGTCCGGTACTTCAGCCCCGAGGAAGGCGGGGTGTCTCATTTCAACTATTGGCGCGACAACGTGCTCCTGACCTCGATGCACAGCCGCCTGTTCGCCGGATTCATCCTGCGACTGCCGTTTTTGGGGGCTCGCCGTCTATTGCGCCGCTGAAGGACGCGGTCGCGCGCGCCATTCTGGGGCCCGCAGCACCAATGGCGACGCCTGCATGGTTGCTTCCGGGGGAGGCGCTGTATAATGATGCGAGCACGATTCGGCCGGGGGGCCCATAGGTCCACTCGGCCTTGCTGAAAGGCCGTGGACGCCGAAGGGAATCGCCGCCACCTATACACATTCTAAAGATCCGGACTGAAGTCTTACCTGTATGCCCGACAACGCGTCGCCCGTTCGACAGCCGGCGCCGCCGGCAAGCAGTACCGCCCTCGAACGAGAAGTCGCGGATCTGATCGTCCAGGCGTTGAATCTCGATGTCACTGCGGCCGAGATCACGCCGGACGCGCCCCTCTACGGCGAGGGTCTAGGTCTCGATTCGATCGACATCCTCGAGATCGCGCTCGTAGTCTCGAAGCACTACGGCATCCAGCTGCGAGCGGATAGCGAAGAGAATGAACACATCTTCCGTTCACTGCGGCATCTCGTCGACTACATCGCCGCGCACAGGACGAAGTAAAGGTCTGGCCACGCTCCCGCTGCTATCGCATTCGCAACCCGATGCGATCGTCGCGTATCGGTCGGGTCGGGCCGTTCTCGCCCGTCACTTTATCGCTGACGTCATGCGCGTCGCTGCAGCCCTTCCGGCTGGCGACCATGTCATTAACGTCTGCACGGACCGCTATCGCTTCACGGTCGGATTTGCCGCCGGGCTGATGGCCCATAAAATAAGCCTGCTGCCCTCGACGCACGCCCCCGAAGCCATCCGGCAGCTCAAGGCGTTCGCGCAGGATGTCTTCTGCCTGACCGACGACCCGCAATGCGAGATCGACCTTCCGAAGCTCCTCTATCCCGAGGGCTCCGGCGAGGCGACGCCCGGTGATCCCTCGTGGGGCGCGCAGGAGACCTGGCAGTGTCCGGAAATCGACGCCGACCAGCTCGCCGCCTACGTTTTCACGTCCGGCTCGACCGGCACCCCGCTGCCCTACAAGAAGACCTGGGGGCGGCTACTGCGGTGCGTACACGACGGCGCCAGCCGCCTCGGGCTACTCGACGGCCGGTCGCACGCGATCTTGGGCACCGTCCCGCCGCAACACATGTACGGCTTCGAGTCGAGCGTCCTGCTGGGCCTGCAGAGTAGCAGCGCGCTATGCGCGGAGCGGCCGTTCTATCCGGCCGATATCTGCAGCACACTCGCCGCGGTTCCACGGCCGCGGGTCCTGATTTCGACTCCCATTCATCTGCGGGCGCTGCTCACGGCGGCTGTCGCCCTGCCCGACACCGACCTGATCGTGTCGGCCACAGCCCCGCTGTCACAAGACCTGGCGCGGGAAGTGGAGCAACGGTTCGCGACACGACTGCTCGAGATATATGGCTCGACGGAGACCGGTCAGATTGCGACCCGCCGCACGGCGCACACACTCGAGTGGCGGTTATGGCCCGGCGTGAGCCTCACGTTGCAGGACGGGCAGGCATGGGCGCAAGGTGGACACATCGAGCAGCCGACACCGATGTGCGATGTGCTCGAGCTGCAGGGCGAGGATCGGTTCCTGTTGCATGGGCGGATGGCCGACCTCGTCAACATCGCCGGCAAGCGCAGCTCGCTCGCCTACCTGAACCATCAGCTGAACTCCATCCACGGCGTCATCGATGGCACCTTCTTCCTGCCAGATGAAACTCATGCTTCGAGTGCCGCCGTGACCCGCGTCGCGGCGTTCGTCGTGGCGCCTGGCCTGACTGGCACCGGTCTCACCGATGAGCTGCGCAAGCGGATCGATCCGGTGTTCCTGCCTCGTCCGCTGTTGTTTGTCGACCGCCTGCCCCGTAACGGCACCGGCAAACTCCCGCACGCTGCCCTGAGGGCCCTGGCCGCCGCGCATCTGCGTCCGGCGCCTTGAGGGCCACGAGCGGCTATGGGCAACATCACGACTCTCACGATACCGGCACAACATCCCGCGTTCGAAGGGCATTTCCCCGACGCACCGATCCTGCCCGGCGTCGTGCTGCTCGACGAGACGCTGCATGCCGTGCAACTCGCTGCCCGGCTTTCCGAGCACGGCTGGCAGATCGCCACCGCTAAATTCCTGGAGCCGGTCCGTCCCGGCGAGGCGCTCACGCTCAGACATGAGCGCTTGGCGAACGGCTCCATACGCTTTGCGCTCAGCAGCGGCGACCGGCCGGTGGCTAGCGGTATGCTCATCCCTTCGGCCCAGGCAGACGAGCCGGACGATGGCCACCAAGCCGGCTGACCTGCCGCAAGCTCGTCCCCGAGCGACCTCGGGCGAGTGGGTCAACAGTCCCGAACGCGGGAGTCTCGCACTGTTGCGACTGATGACTTTCCTGTCGCTGCGACTCGGGCGCCGCGTGGGCCGCTTTTTCCTTTTCTTCATTGCTCTTTATTTTTTCCTGTTTGCGCCCACCGCGCGACGTCATTCGCGTGAGTATCTGAACCGCGCGCTTGGACGTCCCCCGACCGCGATCGATCGCTTCTGCCAGGTATTCACCTTCGCCGCCACCATTCTCGACCGGCTGTACCTGGTCAACGAGCGCTACGACCTGTTCGATATCACCATCGAGGGTGAGGAGTTGATGCGCGAGAGCATCCGCGCCCGCAGCGGAGCCTTCCTCATGGGCGGCCATCTCGGCAGTTTCGAAATCATGAGCGCTCTGGGACGGCGCCAGTCCGGGCTGCGCGTGGCGATGGCGATGTATGAAGAGAATGCGCGCAAGGTGAGCGCCATGTTCAATGCCGCCAACGCCGCGAACAAGCCGGAGATCATCGCGCTGGGCCACATCGAGGCGATGCTGCGGATCCGCGAGCGCCTGGAAGACGGTGTTTTCGTGGGCATGCTCGGCGACCGAACCATCGGGGACCAGCCGGGGCAGGTGGTTAATTTTCTCGGCCATCCCGCCCTGCTTCCCGTTGGCCCAATGCGCGCCGCTGCGGTCTTGCGGCGTCCCGTCTTCTTCATGCTGGGGCTCTACAAGGGCGGGAACCGTTATCAGGTGGTGTTCGAACCGCTCGCCGACTTCACTGCGACCCGCGCCGGGGAGCGTGAGGCGCAGATCGCGACGGCTATCCAACGCTACGTGGCATTGCTGGAAAAATATTGCCGCAGCGACCCTTATAACTGGTTCAACTTCTTCGACTTCTGGCACGGCTGTGACAAACGCTAAAGCAAAACGATCCGGCTTGCTCGCCGCGATCGCGGGCTTCGCCTGCCTCGCTGGCGCACATGCCGTGGGCGCGCCTCCCCCGGGCGCGTCTACCGCGGGCGCGTCTGCCGGCAACCAGCCGGCTGGCGGCTCGCAGGCGGATCTGGACGGTCTGATGAGCCTGCTCGCTCAGCGCAAGCACGGCCACGTCACCTACGTCGAAGAGCATTTCCTGGCCGTGCTCGATCGACCGCTGGAGTCCTCCGGGGAGTTACTCTACGACGCTCCGGATAGACTCGAAAAGCGCACGCTGCATCCAAAGCCGGAGACGCTGATCCTGGAGAACGGCGTGATCACCGCGCATCGCGGGCGCCACACGTACGTGCTCGCGCTGCGCGATTACCCGCAGATCGTGCCACTCATCGACAGCATAAGGGCAACACTGGCGGGGGATCGCGCCTCACTCGAACAGTTTTTCAAGGTCACGCTCGACGGGGGCCTCGAAAGTTGGAAGTTGCTGCTGGTGCCCTCGGACGCGGCGGTCGCGAAAACCATCAAGCAGATCCGCATCGAAGGCCGTCGCGATGCCATTCATTCCGTGGAGATACTGCAGGCGGATGGTGACCGCTCGCTGTTGACCATCGGCCCTGAAGTCGCTCCATGACACGGCCGGGCCTCGTCGGCACGCTACTGTGGGCCATCCTTACCGCAGTTGCCGCCGTCGTCGTCGCTCGAGCCACCTATACGACGGATCTATCGGCGTTCCTGCCTCGAGATCCGAGTGAGACACAACGAATCCTCGTCGACCAGCTGCGCGATGGCCTCGCCTCGCGCCTCATCATCGTGGCGATCGGTGGCGCGGATTCGAAGACCCGGGCTCGCTTGTCCAGGGCAGTCGCCAGCCGTCTGCGGACCGACTCCAACTTCGTCTCGATCAACAACGGAGAGTCTGCCGCCACGGAGCGCGACCGGGAATTCCTGTTCAATCATCGCTATCTGTTGAGTGAGTCGGTCACGCCGCAGCGTTTTACCGTTGACGGCCTGAAAGATGCGATCCAGGACACTCTCGACCTTCTGGCATCCCCCGCAGGGTTGCTCGCGAAAGCGCTGCTGCCGAGCGACCCCACGGGCGAAATGGTGCAGATCGTCGGCCAGCTCAGCGGTGGCGGATCGCCACGCACCGCCGAGGGCGTCTGGGCCTCGGGAAATGGAGAGCGCGCGCTGATCGTCGCACAGACACGCGCCCATGGATCCGACACCGACGGGCAACAGCGGGCCGTCGAGGCGATACAACGAGCCTTCGCGGCTGCCTCGGCAGAGGTTCTAACGGCGGGTCAGCGGCCGGCCACGCTGAAAATGAGCGGCCCGGGCGTGTTTTCGGTAGTGGCGCGGGCCACCATCATCAAGGAAGTCACTCGTCTCTCGATTCTCAGCACTTTCATCATCGTCGTGTTGCTGCTGGGGGTGTATCGCTCCCTCGCTGCACTCCTGCTGGGCCTGGTGCCGGTCGCCACGGGTGCGCTCGCCGGGGTTGCGGCGGTTGCGCTGGGCATGGGCGTCGTTCACGGCATCACGCTGGGATTCGGAATAACCCTGATCGGCGAAGCGGTCGATTACTCGATATACCTCTTCATCCAATCTCAGGAGCGCACGGGGCTGCGCGGCGCCGAACATGCGAACTGGCAGCGCTCCGTCTGGCCGACGATCCGCCTCGGCATGCTGACCTCGATATGCGGGTTCGCTTCATTGCTGCCGTCGGGATTTCCCGGACTCGCGCAGCTTGGGCTCTATTCCATCGCCGGCCTCGTGGCCGCTGCCCTCGTGACTCGGTTCGTTCTTCCGCATTGGCTACCCCGAAACTTCGCGATCCGGGACGTCGCGCCACTCGGTGTGGCTGTCGCGGGATTGTTGCAACGAGCGCAGAGAGCACGCGCTGCGCTCGTCGTGTTACCGGTCCTCGCCTGCATAGTCCTGTACACGCACCGGGACACGCTCTGGAATCGCGAGTTGTCCGCCTTGAGCCCCGTATCTCAGGCGGACCAGGATCTGGACGCACAGCTGCGGGTCGACATCCGTGCTCCGGATGTACGCTACCTCGTCATCGTCTCGGCGCCCGACAGGGAGTCGGTGCTGGCCGCTGCGGAGAAGGTTGGTGCACGACTCGAGCAACTCATCGACGCGAACGTCATCGGTGGCTATGAGACACCGGCGCGCTATCTCCCGAGTCTCGCACTACAGCGTGCGCGCCAGGCAAGTCTCCCCGCCGCTGCCGAGCTGCGCGAGCGCCTGCAAAAGGCCGTTGCCGGCATGCCGGTTCGCGCCGAACGTCTCGAGCCATTCCTGCTCGATGTCGAGGCCGCCCGTAGCCAACCTCTCATCACCCGCAAGGATCTCGAGGGAACCTCGCTTGCCACCGGCTTCGACGCCCTGATGCTGCCGGAGGGCAGCGGCTGGATCGCCCTGCTGCCGCTGCGCGCCGCAGCCTCGAACCCGTTTTCCATCGATGATGCCCGTGTTCGCAAGGCCGTCGCCGCGGCGGTCCCCGGACGGGCGACCGTACTCGATCTCAAGGGCGAAGCCGACAGGCTCTATTCCAAGTACCTCTCCGAGGCCGTACGCCTGTCCTTGGCGGGATTCGCGGCCATTGTCATACTGTTGCTCGTCGCCCTGCGCTCGCCCGCCCGGGTCGTTCGCGTGGTGGTGCCGCTTGCACTGGCAGTCCTCGCGGTAGCCGGTGGATTCGCACTGCTGGGGCGACAACTGACCATTCTGCATGTCATCGGTATGTTGTTGATCGTCGCCGTGGGCTCGAACTACGCACTCTTTTTCGACCGCCGCGCGACGGACGCCCATGCGGGCTCCGTGCCGCTGACTCTGGCGTCGCTCCTCATTGCAAACGCGGCGACTGTTGCCAGCTTCGGCGTTCTGGCGTTCTCCTCCGTCCCGGTCCTCGCCGCGTTGGGTTCGACGGTGGCGCCGGGAACTCTGCTTGCTCTCGTCTTCTCCGCGCTGCTCGCGAGGCATCTGCCGGCGCCGGCACAAGCGGTGCGCGGTTAGCTCATGCGCGCGATTTTTGAGCCGGCGCAGGCCGGGACAGTCGCTCCGACCCGGGTGTTGCTGCTGCCGGCGGCTTACACGGCCCCCGAGGATTTCCTGCGCGAGGGCTTCGTCAGAGCGGCTCGCGAGCGGATCCTGCCGGTCGACCTCGTTTTTGTGGAGCTCAGGCTGCAGCACCTCACCGATCGCACCATCCTGCGCCGCCTGCGGCACGAAGTCGTGTTGCCGGCACGCGCGCTCGGCTGCCGGTCGATCTGGATGGGCGGCATCTCGCTCGGCGGTTTCGTGGCGATGGCCTATGCGGAGCGCTACCCGGACGAGGTCGATGGGTTATGTCTGCTCGCCCCCTACCTCGGCAACCATATCGTGACGGGCGAAATCGAGCGGGCCAACGGCGTCCATGGGTGGCAGCCCGGCGACCTGGCGGACGACGATGACGAGCGTAGGATATGGCGGTTCATCAAAGCTCACCGCACGCGACCTTCGCCCCTGCACCTGGGATTCGGGCGAGATGACCGTTTCGCGGACAGCCATCGGCTGATGGCGGCCGCCCTCGCTCCCGAGAACGTCGACGTAGTGCCCGGCGGGCACGAATGGCCGGCGTGGTTCCGGCTTTGGGAGAATTTCCTCGATGCGCGATTTCCCAGGGAAAGCGCGCTGACCGAGCGGCCAAGCCGCTCCACTTAGGACCGACCGGCGAATGCACGATTCCCTAACTCACAGACGCTGGAGACCGACGCCGCTCGTCAGCGGCTCGGTGGCCTTGCATTTGGGCGCGCTCGTCGCCGCCGTCGCGGAACCACACTTGTGGCCGTGGGCTCTGGGCGCCGTGCTCGTCGATCACATGGGGATTACCGCGGCCGGGTTGTGGCCACGAAGCGTGCTTCTCGGGCCGAACTGGACCCGATTGCCGGACAATGCCGCGGCACGCGGCGCGGTTGCGATTACCATCGACGACGGACCCGATCCCGAAATCACTCCCCGAGTCCTGTCGCTGCTCGCTGAGCACGGCGCGCAGGCCACATTCTTTTGCATCGGCGAGCGGGTGAGCCAATACGCCGAGCTCGCTCGTGAGATCGTGCATTCGGGCCACAAAATCGAGAATCACAGCCAGCGACATCGACATAACTTCGCGTTACTCGGCCCGCGCGCGCTGGCGGATGAGATCACGCGGGCACAGGAGAGCATCGGTGCGGTTACGGGCGAACGCCCGCTGTTTTTTCGGGCACCGGCGGGCCTTCGCAATCCTTTTCTCGATCCCGTGCTGACGCGTCTCGACCTGCGCCTGGCGAGTTGGACCCGGCGCGGCTTCGATACGGTCAATCGTAGCGCCGACATCGTTTTCGGCAAACTTGCCAGGAACCTCGGCGGCGGCGACATCTTGTTATTGCACGACGGGCACGCGGCGCGGGCGCAGTCAGGCATGCCAGTCATTCTCGAAGTGCTGCCGCGGCTGCTCACCGCGGTCGCAGCCGCAAAACTCCAACCCATCACGTTACGTGCGGCATTGACATGACTCCCCTCGTGCTGACTCACTTCACCGCGACGAGCTGCATAGGGCGCGGGTTGCATGAAACGCTCGCGGCACTGAAGGAACGGCGCACGGGGCTCGCCCCTTGCGCGTTCGAGAGCGTCGAGCTCGATACCCACATAGGCGAAGTGCCTGGAGTTGACGGCGAACGACTCCCCGACGGTTTGCAGGAATTCGACTGCCGCAACAACCGCCTTGCGCAGCTGGCTCTGCGACAGGACGGATTCATGGCGGCCGTCGAGAAGAGCGCGCGCCGCTGGGGGCGACGGCGCGTTGGTATCTTTCTGGGCACCAGCACTTCCGGGATCCTGGAGACAGAGCTCGCTTATCGTCATCGCGACCCGGCTACGGGCGCGTTACCGGATAGTTTTCAATACCGAGGCACGCATAATGCTTTCTCTGTGGCGGATTTCGCGCGCCAGGCGCTGAATCTCGAAGGGCCTGCGGCCGTCGTCTGTTCCGCGTGCTCCTCGAGCGCCAAGGTGTTCGGATCGGCCCGCCGCATGATGGAGGCGGGATTGATCGACGCGGCCGTGGTTGGCGGTGTGGACTCGCTCTGCCTCACGACGTTGTACGGGTTCCACTCCTTGCAATTGGTTTCCCGCCTGCCATGCCGCCCATTCGATGTGACCCGCGACGGGATCTCGATCGGAGAGGCTGCCGCGTTCGCCTTGCTAGAGCGCGTCCCTGCGACGCTCGACAGCAACGCGGTGACGCTTCTCGGGATCGGTGAATCGAGCGATGCATACCACATGTCCTCACCGCATCCCGAGGGACGTGGCGCGCGGACGGCGATGCTGCAAGCTCTCGAAACTGCCGGCCTGACGCCGCAGGACATTGACTACATCAACCTCCACGGGACGGGCACTCCGAGTAACGACAGTGCGGAAGGCCGTGCGGTCGCGGCGGTTCTTGGCTCGAAAGTCCCGGGAAGCTCGACAAAAGGTGCGACCGGACACACGTTGGGTGCGGCGGGCGCGTTGGAAGCGGTGATCTGCGCGCTGGCCTTGCAACAGGACCTCATGCCGGCCGGACTGAACACTCGTGAGGTCGATCCGACCACGGGCGTCGACTACCTGCTCGAAAACCGCCGCGGACGCGTGGCGCACGTGATGAGCAACTCCTTCGGTTTCGGCGGCTCGAACTGCAGCCTCATCTTCGGGCGGGGGCGACGAGGCCGCCGCGACGAATGACTCCGCTGACTGTCTACGTCGAAGGGATCGGTCTTCTTGGCCCTGGGCTCAACGATTGGGCGAGCGGAGCGCCGCTGCTTGTGGATGCCTCTTCCTACGTTCGGCAAGCCACGGTGCTGCCCGCTCCCGCCGGCCTGCCGCCGGCCGAACGGCGACGCACCGGCGAGATCGTCAAGCTCGCTCTCGCGGTCGGCTTCGAGGCAACCGCCCGGTCGGGCATGAGTCCGGCAACGTTGCCCACCGTATTTGCGTCATCGGGCGGCGATGGACACAACTGCCACGAGATCTGCCTGACTCTGGCATCTGACGACCGGCAACTATCGCCCACGCGGTTCCATAACTCGGTACACAACGCGGCGGCGGGCTATTGGAGTATCGCCGCTGGCGCAACGCCCTCCTCCAACGTCGTATGCGCGTACGACGCCAGCTTTGCCGCCGGCCTGTTGGAAGCGTTGACACAGGTCGTCGTCGACCGAACAGCCGTACTGCTTCTGGCCTGCGACGTCAGTTATCCAGAGCCCTTGCACACCAAGCGGCCCATCCCGGATGCCTTTGGAGTCGGCCTGGTCCTGACTCCCGGGAGGCGGGAGTCTTCTCTCGCCCGACTTACCGCCACGCTCACAAATGCGCCCGCGGATCGCATTCCCGACTCGCCACTGGAAGCCGTGCGAGCATCGATTCCGGCAGCCCGAAGCTTGCCGCTGCTGCTCAGACTCGCGCGTCGCGAAGCCGGACATGTGGTGATCGACTACCTCGAGACTCAGCGTGTGGCCATCGAGGTGGCGCCGTGTCGCTAGACCGTCGTTGGATCGAGAGTCATATCCCGCATCAGGGCACCATGTGCCTGCTCGACGAAGTGCTCACCTGGGATGCCGCGCGGGTGCTGTGCCGCAGTTCGACACATCGCACCACCACCAATCCGCTGCGCGCCCATGGCCGCCTCGGTGCCGTGTGTGGCATCGAATATGCCGCGCAGGCAATGGCGGTACACGGAGCGCTAATTGCTTCTGATCGGGCGGCGACCGGCACGAGCCTTCCGCGGGTAGTCGGATACCTCGCTACCGTACGGAATGTGACGCTCCATGTGGCCCGACTCGACGACATTGAAACCGATCTGGTGGCGACGGCCGAGCTCGTGACCGGCGACGAGCGTACGGTGCTGTATGGATTTTCGGTGTCGAGCGGTGAGCGCGTCCTGCTCGAGGGCCGTGCAGCCATTGTATTTACTACCGCCTTCGGCGAACTCTCAGTGAGCACCCCTGCATGAGCATAACCGCCGGCCAGCGAGCCCTTGTAACCGGTGGCAGCGGCGGCATTGGTTCCGCGATCTGCCGTCGGCTCGCTCGTGACGGGCACGAAGTGTATGTACATTCCAACCGCAGCGTAGCCGTGGCGGACGCCGTGGTCAGCGACATCATCGCGGCCGGCGGCCGCGCGAAGGCGCTGTGCTTCGACATCACCGATGCGGCGGCGACCGGCCTGGCACTCGAAATGACGCTCAAAGAGGGACCGATCCAGATTCTCGTCAACAACGCGGGTGTACACGACGACGCGGTGTTGCCTGGAATGAGCGCCGAACAATGGCATCGTGTGATCGATGTGTCGGTAAACGGCTTTTTCAATGTCACGCAGCCGCTGCTGCTGCCGATGATCCGCACTCGCTGGGGCCGGATCATCAACATCTCTTCTGTTTCCGCTCTCCTCGGCAACCGCGGGCAGGTCAACTACGCGGCAGCCAAAGGCGCGCTCAATTCCGCCACCAAGGCACTCGCGCTCGAGGTTGCGACCCGAGGTATCACCGTCAATGCGGTCGCTCCGGGCATCATCGGGACGCCGATGAGCGAAGGCCTGTTCGATGCGAAAACCATCGAGCGGCTCGTGCCTATGAACCGGCCGGGGCTGCCTGAGGAGGTTGCGAGCCTGGTGTCGTACCTGGCCTCGGCAGACGCCTCCTACGTAACTGCGCAGATTATTTCGGTCAGCGGCGGCATGGCCTAGTCGTTCGACGAGGCGCTGTCACCTGTCGCCAGAATCTCCCGCGCGGGCGTCGGTAGAGAAAAATTACACAAAGGGGGGAGAGACGCGTATGGGTAAAGGCAGATTGGAAGCGTTCAGCGACGGCGTGATCGCCATTATCATCACGATAATGGTGTTGGAGCTGAAGGTTCCTCACGGCGAGGGGTTCGACGCGCTCGCCCCTTTGGTCCCCATACTCCTGATGTACGCGTTGAGCTTCATCTATGTAGGGATCTACTGGAACAACCACCACCACATGCTGCACGCGGCCGACAAGGTGACCGGCCCGATCCTCTGGGCGAACCTGCACCTGTTGTTCTGGCTGTCGCTGATCCCCTTCACTACCGGCTGGATGGGCGAAAACCATTTCACCGCAGCCCCTTCGGCGCTCTACGGATTCGTGCTCCTGATGACCGGCGCAGCGTATTGGATCCTGCAGCAGTTGATCATCGCCGCCCAGGGCCCGCACTCGCTCCTCAAGGAAGCGATTGGCGGGGACTGGAAGGGCAAGGCGTCGCCGGCACTATACGTTCTGGCGGTCCTGTGCGCGTTCTGGTCGCCGCGGATAGCGCAGGCGATTTATGTGCTGGTGGCACTGTTCTGGCTGATTCCCGATCGGCGCATCGAGCGCGTGATCTCGAGGAAGGAGGCGTAGGTGCCGGTCGAAGCACTGCTTGGCGATACGGTGACGCGCGATTATTCGCGCAAGCTGACACTATTCAACGCTTTCGCGCGACCCGAGCTGCGGCAGGCCGTTGCAAGCCTGGGTTTGACACCCGGCATGCGCGTGGTGGATGCCGGCTGTGGTACCGGCGATATGCTCGGAGTGTTCCTCGATGAGGTCAAAGCTGCAGGTGTAGTCGTCGGAATGGATCTGGCCGCGGCACATACAACCGCCGCTCGCCGCGCGAATTCGCCAGAGACCGCCGTCTTGCAGGCGAATCTCAGCCAGCCGCCGCTGGCCGCAGCCAGCTTCGATCTGGCGTGGTCCGTCAACACGATCAATCATCTGCGGGATCCGTTGGCCGGGGTCAAGGCCCTGGCTGGCCTGCTGCGCGCTGGAGGCCGTGTGGCGCTCGGGCAGAGCGGGTTCCTGCCAGATATGTATTTCGCCTGGGACTCGAGGCTCGAGCGCCTGGTGACCGAGGCGGTGAGGCAATATTACCGCGACCGCTATCAGGTCGATGAGCGCGACCTGACTTCGACCCGTGCGCTAACGGGGTTGCTACGTCGCGCGGGGCTCGGCAACGTCAAGGTGCAGACGTTCGTGATCGAGCGCCTGTCACCCCTGGGCGCCGCGGATGAGGAGTACCTGCTGGAGGCGATTTTCCGCGGCACCTGGGGAGAGCGCCTGCGCCCGTACCTGGCGGCTGACGATTACGAAGAACTGACGCGGTTATGCGATCCGCAGCACCCGGACTATGCCCTCAGGCGATCCGATTTTCATTTCCTCCAGACATTCACGCTGGCGAGCGGATACGTGTGATGCTGAGGCAGGCGCGCCTCATGAGACGGCAACTCGCCGCTGCCCTCCAATCGAGAAATGGTGTGCGATGGAGGCGATGATCAAGCCGAACAGCAGCATCGCCAACAAATTCTCGACGAACGACGCCGGTTTGAAGTGCGCGACGTGGCCTACGGCGGACAACGGCATGACGACGTAGTTCATGACGAAGAAGACGACGACGCCATAGAGCGTGCCGAAGAGAATCCAGCGGCGGAACAAAATCGGTAGCCTGAGGCCCGCGAGCACGTAGATGGCTGCGATGATGATGGACATGGCCCATTGGAGGACCATTCCCAGTACCGCCACCCAGGTGTCGCCCTGAAAGGCGTCATGGCCGAGCAGTCCGCTGGCAACAGCCCGCAGAATGATGCCGAAACCCAGCCCGTTGATCGCAGCCGCTGCTGCGATATCGACGGTGCCGGCGACCAGCCCGGCATAGAGGACAGATTTAAGAGCGCGTTGCATGGAGCTTCCTCTTTACAGACAAACCGTCGCGTCGACTGCGCTGCCAGCAGTGCCGGAGGGGGCGTCTCAAACGGGTTCTCGCAAGCGACGAACTGTATGGGCCCTCGGGCCTGATGGCCAGAGCCCGCTTCTGAAGTTAGTCGATTTTTCGTCGCAAGAGCGAATCGCCAGGCGCGGGAGGCAGCGGCGTAACCGGCTCCTCCGCACCCATGCTGAGGACCCCCTGTACGATCCGCGCGGCGGCGCCCGCCCCGCTGTCCATGAAAACGACCTTACCCTGCGAATGCTCGGCAACGTACTTGAGGGCATCCGTATATTCCAGAAACAGCAGAAATTCGGCGTTCACGCCTGCGGACTTCAGGCTGTCCGCGGCCTCCTTCAGACCTTCGGCGATGTTCTTGCGAAACA
>JAQGOG010000094.1 GCA_028293765.1 Gammaproteobacteria bacterium | reverse complement strand
CTTGAATGTTTCCGCTCTCCTTCGCAGCTTCTACTCTGAGCCGCACCCGCGAAAGAACTCTTCGACTTGTTTGATCCTCGACTCGCAGCCGATGAACTGAACAATTCGAGTTTTGTTGACAGAAGTTACTGTCGTGTTCCGGACCAACACCGGAGAACTCGAGCCGGCTACGGAAGCTGATGCCGGGCCTAAATTGAACTTTCGACTGTACCGCTATCAGATGGTGGTACAAGGGGTCGCGCCCTTGCGACTTGAGTGTAATCCTCTCCAAGAGCGCCGCTCGAGGGCCGACGTACCCTTGCGCGAGGCGCAGCGGACTTTAGGCTCGGCCAACAGCACGCTCGACGAAGATTCGTCGCTGCAGCAGAGGCTGGGTCAGGTGCTGCACGAACTGCAGCGCACCGTGGGTTCGCTGCGCGCGCTCACGGAGCTGCTGGGGCGTCATCCCGAGGCCTTGATCCGCGGGCGCCCGACGGATCTGGCACCCTCACTGACAACCCCTCCCGTCCTCCCCGCCCAGCGGGCTAGAATGAGCGTTCATTCTACGGACCGATGACCATGAAACAATCGGCATCCGGTTGATGCAGCGTTTCCTCCCGATAGATGTCAACCGGCTCGGCCAGTCTGTCCGGTCATCCGGGTGTTTCCATTCGCCTGGCCATTTGCCGTCGGGAAACGCCGCATCAACGGGACACGAATTGTTTCGCGCCCGCCCGCGGACATAGGATGCCGTTGTAGCCAGGAGGATCGCGATGAGCACACACACCAAGCATCGAGAGCACAGCCATCAACACGGATTCGCCTGCGGGCATTTAGCTATCCTTCATGCCGGTCACACTGATTATCTGCATGATGGCCACTTGCATTACACAGACAGCGATCACGTTGACGAGCATGTTCTGGAAATCAACCCGACAAATCCCGATCAATGTACGTCTGACCATGAGTGTGGCGGACATGACAGGGCTCATGCACACGGTCCCGGCTGTGGACATGAGTGCGTTCCACACGGTAACCACTTTGACTACCTGGTTGAAGGCCACCTGCATCATCCACATGGGGATCACTGTGATGATCACGGCCCTGTCGCGGTGAGGCGCAAGCCATGAGTCAGGAGTCCGGCACAGCGCCGCTGCGCCTCATGATCTACAACAGCCGCGGGCAGGGAAACTCGGGCCCCTTCCGAGCTGCAAAACCTGCTCGAGGCGGTCAACCGCATCACGAAGTCCCGCAAATCTCCCGCGCCAACCGTGCTCCGGCTCGTGGCATAGGGACCTAAGCGATTGATTTGAAATGGTGGGTGCTGAGAGGATCGAACTCCCGACATTCGCCGTGTAAAGGCGACGCTCTACCAGCTGAGCTAAGCACCCATCCGAGAGCCACCCGCGGACGCGGTCATGGCCTCAAAACGAGGGCGGCGTAGTCTAGAGAATCACCCCAGACCACGCCACCCGGAAACCGCTAAATGCCCCACCGGGCCAGCTGCTGGGCCGAACGCAGGCCTTACCGCTAGGGTAAGGCCTGGTGTCCTTCCATCAGTGCGCCGGCACAACCGGCTTGGAGCGCCGACCGTTGCGCCGCGAGCCCTTGTCGTCCACCGGGGCGGGGGCCGCCACGGGGGTATCGGCGTGTGGCGTCGGCTGCTGCGTCAGAGCGAACGCCAGCACCTCGTCGATCCACTTGACGGCCTTGATCTCGAGATTGCCCTTGATGTTGTCAGGGATCTCGACCAGATCCTTCTGGTTCTCATCGGGGATGAGCACCGTCTTGATGCCACCGCGATGCGCGGCGAGCAGCTTCTCCTTCAGCCCGCCGATAGGCAGCACTTCGCCACGGAGAGTGATCTCACCGGTCATCGCCACATCCGACCGAACCGGGATCTTCGTCAGTGCCGACACGAGCGCCGTGCACATTCCAATACCCGCGCTCGGGCCGTCCTTGGGCGTCGCGCCCTCGGGGATGTGCAGATGGACGTCATGCTTCTGGTAGAACTCGGGCTCGAGACCCAACACCTGCGCACGACTGCGAACCACCGTCATCGCGGCCTGGATCGACTCCTGCATGACCTCACCGAGCTGGCCGGTGTGTTGCAGCTTGCCCTTGCCGGAAACCACGGCGGCTTCGATGGTCAGCAACTCGCCGCCCACCTCGGTCCACGCAAGCCCGGTGACCTGGCCGATACGGTTCTGGTCCTCCGCCTTGCCGTAGCGGAAACGCCGCACGCCCAGGTACTTGTCCAGATTGCGCGGTGTAACGGCGACGGTCTTCTGATCCTTCTTCTCGAGGAGCAGCTGCTTCACGGCCTTGCGACCGATCTTCGCGACTTCACGCTCGAGGTTACGGACGCCGGCCTCACGCGTGTAATAGCGAACGATGTCCATCAGTGCCGGATCCGACACCTTGAGCTCCTCCTCCCGCAACCCGTTGTTCTTCATCTGCTTCGGCACGAGGTAGCGCCGCGCGATGTTCATCTTCTCGTCTTCGGTGTAGCCCGGGAGACGGATGACTTCCATACGGTCCAGCAACGGAGCCGGGATGTTCAGGCTGTTTGCCGTACAGACAAACATGACTTCCGAGAGGTCGAGATCGACCTCGAGGTAATGGTCGTTGAACGTCGAGTTCTGCTCCGGGTCGAGCACTTCGAGCAGCGCCGATGATGGGTCCCCCCGGAAGTCCATCGACATCTTGTCGACTTCGTCGAGCAGGAACAGCGGGTTGTGAACGCCGGCCTTCGACATGTTCTGCACGATCTTGCCGGGCATCGAGCCGATGTACGTGCGCCGATGGCCACGGATCTCCGCCTCATCGCGCACGCCGCCGAGCGACATGCGCACGAACTTGCGGTTCGTCGAGCGTGCGATGCTCTGGCCGAGTGAGGTCTTGCCGACGCCCGGGGGACCCACGAGGCACAGGATCGGGCCGCGCAGCTTGTCGACGCGCTGTTGGACAGCGAGGTACTCGACGATGCGCTCCTTCACCTTGTCCAGCCCATAGTGATCCTCGTCCAACACCTTCTCGGCGCGGGCGATGTCCTTGATGATCTTCGTGCGCTTCTTCCACGGCACCTTCACGAGCCAGTCGATGTAGTTGCGCACTACTGTCGCCTCGGCGGACATGGGCGACATCATCTTGAGCTTGTTGAGCTCGCCGTTGGCCTTCTCGCGCGCCTCTTTCGGCATGCCGGCCTTCGCGATCTTCTGCTCGAGCTCGGTGATCTCGTTGCCGCCCTCGTCCATCTCGCCGAGCTCTTTCTGAATGGCCTTCATCTGCTCATTCAGGTAGTACTCGCGCTGGCTCTTCTCCATCTGCGCCTTGACGCGGCCGCGGATGCGCTTCTCGATCTGCAGCACGTCCATCTCGCCTTCGATGGCGACGAGAATGTGCTCGAGGCGCTTGCGCACATCGAGGATCTCGAGAACCTTCTGCTTCTCGCCGAGCTTGAGCGACATGTGAGCCGCAACGGTATCGGCGAGTCGGCCCGCATGCTCGATGCCCGCCAACGCCGTCAGCACCTCAGGCGGCACTTTCTTGTTCAGTTTGACGTACTGCTCGAACTGCGAAATGACGGAGCGTGCGAGCACGTCCATCTCACGCTCGTCGTACGCTTCGAGGTCAGGCAGCAAGGTGGCGTCGGAGGAGTAGTACTCGCCCGCGTGCAATTTCTCGATGCGCGCGCGGTCGACGCCCTCGACGAGCACCTTGACCGTGCCGTCGGGAAGTTTCAGCAGCTGCAGAATGGTGGCGACCGTACCGATGCGGTAGAGATCGTCTGCCTTCGGGTCATCGACATCGGCCTGTTTCTGCGCGACGAGCATGATCCGCTTGTCCGAGCGCATGGCGACATCGAGCGCCTGAATGGATTTCTCGCGCCCGACGAAGAGCGGAATCACCATGTGTGGATAGACGACCACGTCCCGCAGCGGCAGCACCGGCACATTCTCTATGCCCGTGGTTGTCGTTGTTGCAGCTGGCGTTGACGGAGGAGTAGGAGTAGTTGGATCGGACACGCTCAAGCCCTCGGTGGGGAATGGGATGCAGTCCCCGGTGCGAGCGGGAACCGACAGCGTTGTATAGCTAGTTTAACGAGAAATGAGGCCGGGGCGCCGTGTTTCAACGGTTCACCCCAAGCCCAAGGGGGACGGCGCTCAGTGATGGTTCGTCCCGGAAGCGCGGCGCGGCTCTTCGACGGCGGGAGTCGCAGCAGCCACGTCAGAGCGGTAGACGATGTAAGGCTGCGTCTGCCCTTCGATGACTGTTTCATCGATCACGACCTTCCCTACGTTGCGCATCGAAGGCAGCTCGTACATCGTATCGAGCAGTACGGTCTCGAGAATCGTGCGCAGCCCGCGCGCGCCGGTCTTGCGCTGCATGGCGCGATGGGCGACCGCCTTCAACGCTTCCTCGCGGAACTCGAGCTCGGCGCCTTCCATCTCGAACAGGCGACGATACTGCTTGGTGAGCGCGTTCTTGGGCTCGGTCAGGATCGAGATCAGGGCGCCCACATCGAGCTCATCGAGCGTCGCCACTACCGGCAAACGGCCGACGAATTCGGGGATGAGACCGTACTTGATCAGATCCTCGGGCTCGACGTCATGAAACAGGTCGCTGCCGTGCGGACGGACGTTCACGTCGCGCACTTCTGACGTGAACCCGATACCGCTCTTCTGCGTGCGGTTGAGAATGATCTTCTCGAGGCCCGCGAAAGCGCCGCCGCAGATGAACAGAATGTTGCTCGTATCGACCTGCAGGAATTCCTGCTGCGGATGCTTGCGGCCGCCCTGCGGCGGAACGGAAGCGATCGTGCCCTCGATGAGCTTCAGGAGCGCCTGCTGCACACCTTCACCGGAGACGTCGCGCGTGATCGAAGGGTTGTCCGACTTGCGCGAGATCTTGTCGATCTCGTCGATGTAGACGATACCGGTCTGCGCCTTTTCGACGTCGTAGTCGCACTTTTGCAGTAGCTTCTGGATGATGTTCTCGACATCCTCACCCACATAGCCGGCTTCGGTGAGCGTCGTCGCGTCGGCGATCGTGAACGGTACGTTCAACAGCCGCGCCAGCGTTTCCGCGAGCAGTGTCTTGCCGCAGCCCGTGGGGCCGATCAGCAGGATGTTGCTCTTCGCGATCTCGACGTCGTCTTTCGAGCGCGTGCCGGCGGTGCGCGTCTGCAGACGCTTGTAATGATTGTACACCGCGACGGAGAGCACCTTTTTAGCGCGCTCCTGGCCGATGACATACTCGTCGAGAACCTTCTTGATCTCGTGAGGCTTCGGGAGTTTGTCGCGCGCGCGCTCGGCGCGATCCTCGAGCTCCTCGCGGATGATGTCGTTGCAGAGCTCGACGCACTCGTCGCAGACGAACACTGAAGGACCGGCAATGAGCTTGCGGACTTCGTGCTGACTCTTTCCGCAGAAAGAGCAGTACAGAAGTTTTCCGTCATCGTGGCGGCCGCGTGCATCTTCAGTCATCGAAGGCCCTCATGAAACCGCCCCCGACCGGTAGACCGGCTATAGGATGAGGCGCAGTTTCTTATAGCACGGTGTCCGGCCGCGAAGCAAAGCGTCGGCTCACGGCTAAGTCGTTGTGTGGACGGGAGTTGTATGACCGGGTTCACTATTTGCAATCTGTAATGCGATGGGGAACGAGTTGTGGGCGTCTAGGCCTGTTTTCCAGGTACGGTCGCGCCCAAGGGCACCTCGCCGCGCTTTTCCAGCACGCGATCGATGAGACCGTACTTCGACGCCTCCTGCCAGTCCATGAACCGGTCGCGATCCGTGTCGTGCTTGATGCGCTCGACGCTCTGGCCCGTGTGCTTGGCCAGGATTTTGTTCAACCGGTCGCGGGTTTCGAGCATTTCCCTGGCATGGATCTCCATGTCCGCCGCCTGGCCCTGAAAGCCGCCCAGCGGCTGATGGATCATGACCCGCGCATGCGGCAGAGCGAAGCGCTTGCCCGCCGCTCCGGCTGCGAGCAGCACGGCGCCCATGCTGGCCGCCTGGCCGACGCAAATCGTGCTCACGTCCGGCTTGATGAACTGCATCGTGTCGTAAATGGCCAAGCCCGCGGTCACGACGCCGCCCGGCGAATTGATGTACAGCGCGACATCCTTGTCGGGGTTCTCCGACTCGAGGAATAGCAGCTGCGCAACGACGATGTTCGCCATGTAGTCGTCGATCGGTCCGACGATGAAAATCACGCGCTCCTTCAGGAGGCGCGAATAGATGTCATAAGCCCGTTCGCCGCGTGCCGTCTGCTCGACGACCATGGGGACGAGATTCAATGCACGTTCATTCATACAAGTATTCCTCAAAGTGCCTCGCGCTGGACCTGGCATCGCGCATGAGCGCGAAGCCCGCTTCGAGCAGCGGCGCAAAGCGCCGGTTCGGGAAATTTCTTCGACTTCAATTTACGCGGTCTGTTCCTGTCCAAAGCCCGTGAGCTCCTTGAAGCTCATCGGCCTGTCGGTGACGCTCGCCCGTGCCAGGACCCAATCCACCACCTGGTCCTCGAGGACCGCGGACTCGATCTGCCGCATGGCGTCCTGGTTCTGCAGGTAAGCGCGCCGCGCCTCGTCCTGCTGGTCCGGGTAGCCCGCGACGAGATCGTTCAATCTCGACTGTACGCGCTCGCGATCCACCTTGAGCTGCTCTGTCTGCACGACCTGACCCATCAGCAAGCCGAGGGCCACACGCCGGCGGGCCGGCTCTTCGAAGGGCTGCCGCGGCGGGAGCTGGCTCGCATCCTTCACTCCCATGCGCCGGGCGGTATCAATCTGGAGCTGCTGCACCTGTTCTTCAAGGAGCGCCTTAGGGACGTCAATGGGGTTCTCGCGATAGAGTGCATCCAGCACCTGCCCACGTACGCGGTTACGGATCACATCCGCGAGCTCTCTTTCCATGCTCTTGCGGACCTCGATCCGCAACGCTTCTATCCCACCCTCTTCGACACCGTACGCGCGCCCGAATTCCTCGTCCACTGCCGGAAGGGACTGCTCCTCGACTCTCTTTACGGTGAGGTGCAGGTCGGCACTGCGCCCTGCAAGGGCCTTATTGGGGTGCTCGGCCGGAAATGAAACGGTGACGGTACGTTTCTCGCCCGCAACGGCGCCTTTCACGCCCTCTTCGAGCTCCGGCAGCGACGTGCGCGCGCCGATGATGATATTGACGTCAGTGCCGTCACTGCCTTCAAAAGGCTGCCCGTCGATGCGGCCCTCGTAGTCGACAATGACGCGATCGGTATCGTGCGCACCGCGCTCAACCGCGGTGAAGACCGGTCGCTGGCGTTGCATGCTCTCGATCATCGCATCGACATCAGACTCCGTGACCGATGCGGTCGGTCGTTCGACCGTGACGCTGTCCGGCGCTTTGACCTTGACCTCAGGCATCACCTCGAACACGGCGGCGTACTTCAAGTCGGAGTTGGGACCCATCGCAATGGGCTCAATGCGGGGACCCGCGGCCGGCGTGAGCTTCTCCTGGCTCAAGGCCTGCGCGAACGAGCTGCGCATGAGGTCGCTGATGACCTCCGAATGCACTTTCTCGCCGAACTGCTTCCGGATGACCGCGTACGGTGCCTTTCCGGTACGGAAACCCTTCAGGCGAGCCGTACGGGAAATCTGCTTCAGCCGCTGCTCGACCTCGGAGGCGACCTCAGTAGCGGGAACAGCCACTTCGAGACGCCGCTCGAGCCCGCTGGTGGCGGACAGTGATACCTGCATTCTTAAATCCTCGAACCTGCGAATAACGGCGCCGCGGCGCTCACAAAGTAAGGAGGGCAATCGACAATACTGGTGCGAAAGGAGGGACTCGAACCCTCACGGGTTTCCCCACTGGAACCTAAATCCAGCGCGTCTACCAATTCCGCCACATTCGCGCGCCCGCACGTACGGCGCGCAAGGCAACACCTTCCGGCCGTGCGTCGGGATTCAGCATTATAACCGGCCGGGCGGGGAGATGGCGCTCGATCGCGCGTACGTCATTAAGTCGTGCCGATGGCGGCGTGACCGCCGACGGACGCCGCGCCGCGTAGCCTCTGTTAGCGCAGGTTCGGGCCCTGAGAGCATTCGGGGGCTGTCAGCCCCAGGCTGCCCGCCGCGGGCTATCTCTTGTGATTGGTGTTCGACACGACCTGCATCGCCACCTCGAGCCGCTCGATCTGGTCCTCAATCCGGTCCGCGACACTGCGTTGCAGAACCGTCGCAATATCTTCGTCAATCTCGCAGTTTTGCTGCCTCAAGGCCGCCACGGCGACGACCACCGCCGACTGAATCTGACGCAAATGCACTACCACCTCGCTCAGTTGGGTTCTCACCGTCCGCGTCTTGGAGATCGACTTGCCTGCCACCATATTGCTCCTCCACTCTCCCCCTTGAGACGTCACCGGCGCCGCCCCGCTTGCGCCGGATGAGAAAGCTGCGTTACGTTAGTACGAAGAACCAATACTAATGTAATGCGAACGCGGCGGGAAGGTGTCATGTCAATACATTTGTGCTGCAATGCCCCAACGCCGTATGACGCAACGGAAGTCGACATGACCGGAAAGCGCGAAAAGCAGGCAGGCAGCGGCTTCGCCGCACGGCTGCGGGAAGTGATCGAGGCACATGGAAGCGCAAGCGGTCTCGCCAAGGCCATCGAGCGCTCTGAAGGCGCCGTCCGCAAATGGTTGCGCGGGGAATCGGAGCCCAACGTCACAGATCTGCGCTCCGTCTGCGAGCAGACCGGCACCAGCATCGAATGGCTGGTCGCCGGCCGAGGTCAACGGGAGGCCCTGGGGCTCGGCGTCCGGGAACCGGCGGCGGGGTACCAGAACAGCGCCCCGGAGCGGCTGGACCACGCGCTGCACGAGGGAGTCATGGGCGCCGTCGAAGCGGAATTGCTGAAAACGGGCCTGACGCTGCCTCTGAACAAACGCTCCACCCTCGTCTCCCACTTGTACGAGTTGTGCTACGAGCGTAAGGAAGTAGATCTGGAGGCGGTCGCACGCCTCGTAAAACTCGCGGGGTGAGCCTGGTGCAGCGTTGGTTGCCGACACGCGGGCGACGTTACCTCTTCGCCTTCACCGTCACAGTGTTGGCGCTGCTGGCTGCCGTTGCGATCCGGCGCCTGACTGGAGCGGGCCCCGCGCTGCTCATGGCATTCTTCCCGGCACTGCTCGCAGTGACGTTTTATTCCGGCGCCGGACCGGCCGTCATAGGTTGGTTGTTTGCCGTCTGCGCGGCGGCGCTGGCCTGGGGCGGATCGGCCACCCGCCCGGTGTTGACCGATTCGAATCTGTGGACGGTGGGTGCCTTTGCCATCTCAACGGCGCTGAGCATCGTCATCGGCGCCCGCGCGCGGCGCGCAGCCCTGGAAGAAAGAACGGCGCTGCAGCTCATCGAGCAACGAGCCCAACACGATGTCAGCCGCGCCGAAAAGAACAAGATTGCGGCACTCTCCAAGCTCTCGCACGATCTGCGCACTCCGTTGAGCACCATCATCGGCTGGGCGCAGGTGCTGCGCGCACAGAACCCGCCCGAGCAGATGCTGCACGGCCTCGAGGTCATCGAGCGCAATGCCCGCACGCAGACGCGGATCATCGAGGAACTGCTCGACGGCAGGCAGGCGTCAGTCGAAGCCGAGCGAAATCCCGAGCATGCCGATCGCCGCGAAGCGCGTCAGCGCGCTGAGGCCGGCGTCGACCCGAAAGCTCCACGTGTGACGGAGTAATTTCTCGACTGACACCTCGCAGACGCGCCAGCGCGTGGCTGGTCCGTCCCTTGCTACACCCTCGTGCATTCACCTGAACCTGCGCCGGAACTAGGGGCGCCGGGGGCGCCTGTGGGCGGTACTGTCGACCAGGATCAAAAGGTCGTCGAGGCCGACGGTCGCCGCCCTCGAGGGCAACAACTAGCGTCAGTCGACAGGGGCGACCATGATCGAGCAGCTGCCATACTGCGGATCCGCGCCAGTTCCGGGTGAACTGCTGTCGCGTTTCAACCTCGATCCGGTACTCATCGTCGTCCTGCTCATTTTCGCTACGTCTCATCACATAACTGCCGATCCAACCCGTGCTCGCGTGTCGGCAGCGGCCGGCTGGGGGATTGCGGCCGCCGCCTTCATTTCTCCACTTTGCGCGCTATCGAGCGCGCTTTTCTCGGCGCGGGTCGGTCAGCACATGATTCTGCTTCTCGTGGCGGCGCCGTTGATCGCGCGGGCCCTCCCGCGGATGCCCGGCTGCCAGGGGACGTGGAGTCTTTGGGCAAGCGCCGGCGCGTTCTTCGTGGCGTTATGGTTCTGGCACATGCCAGGCCCCTACGATGCCACTTTCACTTCGACTGCCGTTTACTGGTGGATGCATGTAACGCTGTTCGGCAGCGGCATCCTGCTATGGCGCGAGCTGCTTCAGCATCGGCCGGCGCGCACGATCGACGTCCTTGCCGCAGGCGCGCTCACGTCCATGCAAATGGGCCTGCTGGGCGCAGTCCTGACGTTTGCCCGCCGCCCACTGTACTTCTGGCATCTCCTCAGCGCGACGACGGCCTGGGACCTCACTCCCCTGCAGGACCAGCAGTTGGGTGGGGTCTTCATGTGGGTGCCCGGGATACTCCTTTTTCTATGGGCCGCAATCCGCTCCCTGGATCGACTCTGGAGCGCTCTTGAAGGAGTGAAGACGGCGTGAGCCTGGCGCCCCTCGGCTACCTCGATGCAGCCGGGCGGCGGGCGCATTCCATATTGCCCCTGACCTGGTTCACTCTGAGCGTCGCAACGGCCGTCTGCATCGTCATAGCGGCTCTGCTTTGGATTGCGGTACGGCGGGCGCCGAAGAACGGGGGCGCGCTCGAAACGCGTTCTGTGCCAGTCGAGCGCGGCAGCAATGGAATCAACTGGATCACCGTTGGCCTGCTCATTTCCTGCGTGCCGTTGCTGGTGACGCTCGTTTGGACGATGGCGGCGCTGGCCGCCGTGTCGGGACCGCCGAGCCATCCTGGGTTGACGCTCGACGTCACCGCTCATCAATGGTGGTGGGAAGTCCGTTACGACGCGACGAATCCATCCGAAACGTTCGCAACCGCCAATGAGATCCACATACCGGTTGGCGTGCCCGTACTGGTCCGGCTGCACGGTGGTGACGTGATCCATAGTTTCTGGGTGCCCAAGCTGTCGGGCAAGACGGACGCCATTCCCGGACAGACCAACCTGAGTTGGATGCAAGCGGATCAGCCCGGCCGCTATCGAGGTCAATGCAGCGAGTACTGCGGGTTCCAGCACGCCAACATGGCTTTCGAAGTCGTGGCCGAATCGCAAGCCGATTTTGCGAGCTGGCGTGCCGCTGAGGTCCAACCCGCTCCCGACCCCATCACGCCGGCACAGGCGCGCGGCCAGGCGCTGGTCCAATATCGCTGTGGACTGTGCCATCAGGTCAGAGGAACCGGTGCGGGCGCGATCAGCGCTCCCGACCTGACACACCTCATGAGCCGGCGAACTCTCGCGGCCGGCAGGCTGCTCAACAACCCCGGCAGCCTGATCGGCTGGATTCAGGACCCGCAGGGAATCAAGCCCGGTACACAGATGCCGAACCAATACCTGTCGGCGCAGCAACTCTCCGATGTGCAAGCGTACCTGGTACTGCTCAGATGAGACCAGCAGACTATCGCACGCCCGCGATCGGCAGCGACAGCCTCGCGCACCAGGCCAGACTGCTGGAGGTGTGGGCGACGGCCCCTGGACTGAAGGGCTTTTTCAGCTCCGTCGATCACAAGCAGATCGGCATCCGCTACATCGTCACGGCCTTCCTGTTCCTCGCTCTGGGCGGCATCGAGGCGCTGGTGATGCGCCTGCAACTCGCCGGACCCAACCTCTCGCTGCTCACGCCGGAACAATACAACCAGCTGTTCTCGACGCACGGAATGACGATGATCTTCCTCTACGCGTCGCCGATCCTGTCCGGATTCTCCAACTACCTCTGGCCGCTGCTGCTGGGAAGCCGCGACATGGCCTTTCCGCGGCTGAACGCGCTCAGCTACTGGATCTACGCCGCGGCCGGCATTTTTCTCTACGCCGGTTTTCTGACCGGCAATGGTCCGAATGACGGTTGGTTCAACTACGTCCCCTACGCGTCACGGGACTATAACCCAGGACTCAACGAGGACTTCTATTCGCTCGGCATGGTATTCCTCGGCATCTCGACGACCGTCGGTGCAGCCAACTTCATCGTGACGGCGTTGCGCACCCGGGCTCCGGGAATGTCCATCAACCGCCTGCCTATCATGGTGTGGGGGACCCTGACCGCGAGCGCCGCCAACCTCGTCGTAGTGCCGGCGGTGAGCCTTGCATTTCTGCTGCTGTGGATGGATCGGCAGTTCGGGACTCACTTCTTCGACCCAGGCGGCGGCGGCCAGCCGCTGCTGTGGCAGCATCTGTTCTGGATCTTCGGGCATCCCTGGGTTTACGCGATCGTACTGCCCGCGATGGGAATGGTGTCCGACGGCCTGCCGGTCTTCTGCCGGCGTCCCCTCGTAGGCTATGCCGCTGTGGCGCTCTCCACCGTCGCCACGATGATTCTCGGCTTCGGTGTGTGGGTTCATCACATGTTCGCGACCGGGCTGCCGGGTCTGGCCCTGTCCTTCTTCTCCGCCGCCTCCATCGCCATCACCCTGCCCTCGGCCGTGGCGGTGTTCGCCTGGCTGGCCACGATCTGGCTGGGGCGCCCCGTCATCACGACGGCCCTTCTGTTCTTTGCGTCGACGATCCTGCTCTTCGTCATCGGCGGTGTCTCCGGCTTCATGACGGCGAGCGTGCCCGTCGACTGGCAACTGACGGATACCTATTTCGTCGTCGCGCACCTTCACTATGTCCTGATCGGGATCAACGTATTCCCGGTCGTTGGAGCCGCCTACTTCTGGATCCCTAAGATGACTGGCCGGATGCTCGACGAACGCCTCGGCCGTTGGAACTTCTGGACCATGTTCGTGGGGTTCAATCTGGCCTTTCTACCGATGCACGTCACCGGCCTCCTCGGTATGCCGCGTCGGGTCTACACGTATGCGCAGGGAATGGGCTGGGACACCCTGAATCTCATCACCTCGATCGGGAGCTTCGTGTTTGCCGTGGGCGTATTGCTGTTCTTCGTCAACGTCTGGAAGAGTTTGCGTAGCGTTGCCAACGCGGGCCCCAACCCCTGGGATGCACCGACGCTCGAATGGGCCGTGTCCTCCCCACCCCCGCCGTATAACTTCGCGGTAATCCCGACGGTCGTCTCACGGCATCCTCTCTGGGAGAACCGGCTCGATGAGGAAGGCGCGGTATCGTCCATCGAGCGTGGGATGCTTCTCGACAAAGGCAAGGAGACTGTCGGCACGACCGCGCTGGATGCCGTTCCGGACATGGTCCTCGAGATGCCGGAAGACAGCTTCGCGCCGGTTTTGCTGGCACTGGGGGCAGCGGCTCTGTTCGTCGGCCTGCTGCTCAAGGCGTGGCTCGTGGCGGGAGGCGGTACCGGCCTCGTGGCGCTCGCGATCCTCATCTGGCTGTGGCCGCGGCGTGAACTACGCGAGCGGGAGGCAGGCTCATGAGTGAGACAGCCCTCGCCCAACCCGAGAAACTTCCGGTCGGGCCGATCGGTCGTCACGGAATCGGCTATTGGGGCGTGGGCACCCTCGTCGCGAGCGAAGCCGCACTGTTTGCCTATCTGCTGTTCGCCTACTTTTACACCGGTGCGGCGGCCCAGCCGGGCTGGCTACTCGAGCCCGCGCCGCCTCTGAAGCTGGCGCTGCCCAACACGATTCTGTTGCTCGCCTCGAGCCTGGTTGCCTGGGTCGGCGAGCGTGGGGTCCTGGATCGGCGCCGTTGGCAGGCGTTGCTCGGGTTTGGGGGCGCAGCCATCATGGGAACCGGGTTCGTGGTCGTGCAATGGTTCGAATGGAAAGCCAAGGCCTATGGCCTCGGCACGTCGAGTTACGCCTCGCTGTACTTCGTGACCACGGGATTTCACATCGCGCACGTCATCGTCGGAATCGGCGTGCTCGTCGCGATCTTTGCCTGGACGGCGCTCGATTATTTCAGTCCCCGCCGACGGCTGACGGTGTCTGCCGGAGTGCTGTACTGGCATTTCGTCGACCTCGTCTGGCTGTTCGTGTTCGCAACCTATTACGTCACTCCGTACCTGGGGTTCGGGAGATGACAGCCGACCCCCATGGTACTGCCACGGTGCGCGGGTTCATCGCGACCGCGGCGCTTGCCGGACTCGCCGGGTGCGGTGGCGGCCCCGACCCCGCCCGCCTCGCGCAAGCCCGCACTTTGATCGCCGCCGATTGCGCCGCCTGCCACCAGGTGCCTGGAGTCTCCGGCGCCAAGGGTCGCGTCGGTCCATCGCTGGCGGGCATTGCGAAGCAACAGATCATCGCCGGCCACTTCGCGAATACCCCTGAGACACTGGTCAGTTGGATCGAACATCCGCAGCACATGCTTCCCGGCAACGCGATGCCCGAGATGGGCCTGTCGCACGAACAGGCCCGAACCATTGCCGCCTATCTGTACACGCTGGAAGACCGCTGATGAG
>JAQGOG010000064.1 GCA_028293765.1 Gammaproteobacteria bacterium | reverse complement strand
CCTGCGTGACCGGGTCGAACGCGAGCAGCCCCTCTTCGGCCAGCGCCGTGAAGAACTGGATCGCGAAGAACGGATTTCCGCCGGTCCTCTCCTGGACCAGTTGCGCTAAGGGACGCACACGCGCCGGCTCGCAATGCAGGGCATCGGCGACGAGCTGGCCGACATCGTCGAGTCCGAGAGGCGCCAGTACGATCTCCTGGACCCGTGCTCCGGCTTTGCGGATCGCCTCCAGCGTCCGCAGAAGCGGGTGAGAGGGACTGACCTCGTTGTCCCGGTAGGCGCCGACCAGCAGCAGGTGCCGCACCTCCGAGTGCGTGATCAGGTGCTCGAGGAGGTCGAGCGTCGCTGAATCCAGCCATTGCAAATCGTCGAGGAACAGCGCGAGCGGGTGCTCCCGCCGCGCGAAGACGCCCAGGAAGCGCCGGAAGACCATCCGGAAGCGGTTCTTCGCGTCCTGCGGCGGCAGGTCCGCGACCGGCGGCTGTGTCCCGATCACGAGCTCCAGTTCGGGAACCAGGTCCACGATGAGCTGACCGTTCTGGCCCAGTGCCTCGCGCAGGGCATCTCGCCACTGGCCGAGCTCCGCCTTGCTCTGACCCAGAAGGGGGCGCACAAGGCCCTGAAAGGCCTGCGCAAGGGTGGCGTACGGGATGTCGCGTTTGTACTGATCGAACTTGCCCGACGCGAAGAGACCATGCGGCGGGACAAGCACCTTGTGCAGCTCGTTGACCACCGAGGACTTGCCGATCCCGGAATAGCCCGACACGAGCACCAACTCCGGTGTGCCGTTGGCCACGACACGCTCGAACGAAGCGAGCAGCGCGTCAATCTCGCGTTCCCGGCCATATAGCTTCTCCGGGATCAGGAGTCGATCCGGCACATCCTGCGTGCCGAGCGGGAACAGCGTGATGCGACGGAGCGCCGTCCATTCCGTTTGACAGCGCCGGAGGTCAGCCTCGACGCCCGCGGCCGTCTGGTAGCGCTCCTCGGCGATCTTGGCCAGCAGCTTCATCACGATCGCCGAGAGCTGGGCCGGCACCGCAATCACCCGTTCGCTGGGCGGGACCGGCTGTCGGGCGATGTGGCAATGGATCCAGTCCATCGGATCGGTCGCCGTGAAGGGCAGCGTGCCGGTGAGCATTTCGTAGAAAGTAATTCCCAAGGCGTACAGATCGCTGCGGGAATCGATCGATCGGTTCATCCGGCCGGTCTGTTCCGGCGCCATGTAGGCCAGTGTTCCGGCGATCACCTCCGGCGCTTCAGCGTTTTGACGCTCGCGAGGCAGACGGGACGCAATGCCGAAGCCCGTCAGCCAGACGCCACCGCTGACCACGTCTAACAGGATATTTCCCGGCTTGATGTCCTTATGAACAAGACCTCGCTCATGCACTCGGCGGAGCGCCCCCGCAAGCGGTATCGTGATACGCAGAAACTCCGATACGTCCAACGGTCCGCCGAGCAGGCGATCGAGGGGGTCACCACCAGGATCCTCGAGCACCAACGTCGGGCGGGCGTTGTACCGCGACAGCGCGACGGGCCGCGCCGCCCAGGCAGCATCAAGTTCGCCTCTGAGCTCATACTCGTGTTCGAGTCGCTTGAGGCACACGAGCGAGTTATTTTCTGCGGTGACAAACAGGGCCGACGCCACGCGGTTGCCGGAGCCTCGGTAGAGCGTGAGGGCGCCCGTCCGCAAGGGCGACAACGCGTAGTTCGAAAGATCCACCACGGAGCAATATCCCAGGACTACCGTTCGACCTTAAGTTCGGGAACCCGAACCGGAACGGCGAGATTCCGATGTTGCTCCTCGAATTGACCTGAGGGGGAATTAAATGACCGGACGAATGCTTGCTCTCGGCGCCGCCCCAGCCCCACAAACCAAAGGCTCTGACCAAGGTGGGGAGCCGGCAAACATGGTCATCACGGCCGCGCGGGGAGCAGTACGTATCATCGATAAGTGATTTGAAGGCCAGCCACAGATGCGGCAGGGTAGGAATTGGGTACTTGGCACGTCGGTGGGGATCATTTCCCCGCTGATCCGCCTCAACGCAAACGATGCGGTAGCTGTGCCGGCCACCGCCGAGAACGGATGGAAGAAATCGCTATGACCGGCAACCTCCTCGAGAGCACTCCGCCGTGATTCGCAGACGTTTCCGAATCCGCCGAAAGCCGAAGTCGGCTGGAAGCAGTGGTTGTCACTGCGCAACGGTCGTTACGTCGACCGACCTTCTGAACGAGGGCGTCACTGACACGGCCTCGCTGTCGCTCGCGGTGCCGGGACTGTCGTACACCCAGGGAGCGAACGCCGCAACCCCTTTCATCCGTGGCATCGGGACGACGACCAATGCGGTAGGCAATGAAGCGTCCGTTGCGACTTATGTCGATAACGTCTACATCAGCAGCGTCAATGCATCGCTCTTCGAACTCAACAACATCGACCACATCGAAGTCTTGAAAGGGCTTCAGGGCACGTTGTTCGGCCGCAATGCCAGGCTCCGCATCGTTCTGGTGAAGCCCATATTGACCGATAGCCCATCGCGGACCGGATGCGAATCGGGCGCGATTCCCTGAGCGTGCAGGCGCAAGAAAGTCGACCAGCGCAAATCGCCTCTCGGCCGACCTCGCGGGCGCCGGGGTAGGTACTTGTCACCGTCCGGGGAGACACCCGAACCCACGGATGCCACGTACTCCGCGACGAGCCAATAGCCAAGGGATGAGTCGCAACCCTGAGCAGACACGAGCGCAGTTGGCTACGACGGGATCGTTGACTGCGACGCCGCCGCTTTATGGCCAGACCGCCCGCGACTGATTATCAGGAAAGAGCAAAAGACCTGTTGTCCGCAGAAAAACGGTCACGCGCAGGTAACCGCGACGGAATATTCATGATGCAGCCCACCAAGAACTGATTCGGCGCGGACGGCATAGGATTCTCCGCGGCGGTGCCGCGAAGACGGTTCCGGGACGACTTTGGCGTTGACCAATGGGCTGGGAACCCCGGGACCCAGCTGTGCTCCGCAATTAATGAGATAGGTGCCGCCGGATAGCCACGATGCGTCCTGTCCCACGACGTGGCATTTCGTCGCTCGCCGTTGCATCTCGTTGCATAGTGGCGCATCCGGTTGGAGTAAACACGGTAGGCGCAACACGCGAGTCGTGGGCATTTAGTCATCTGCGCGAATGGGTATTCGCGCTCGCCAGGACTACCCTTCACGCATGGACAAAACCCTAGGCTGCCGCTTTCTGCCGTCCCCGAAACGCGACCGCGCGCTCCCGACCGCACTGCCGGCAGCGCCAGCGGCCTTCGCCCTGATCTATCTGCACGTTTTCTGGCGAAAGCGGATGGCCATTGCCGCAAGCACTTGGTATCGCGCGGGGGCCGGATGTGACCGGCTGGCGGGCGTTGTCGGCGGAGAAGCAAACCACTTCGGTTTTGGTGGCTCCAAAGCACGCCCCCGCTACCAAGTTACGGTGATTAAATGGCCGCTGGTTTTTGAGCGGCTTTTTACCCGCAACCCGGCGAGGCGCTCCCGCGCTCCCGTGCGCAAAAAAGCCGTCTAAGCGCCCCCTCCGTGGCATATGGCCATTCGCCCCCCTAGTCTGCACGAAGCGAAGTCCGGGCAGGACTTCGCTAATTTCCGCAGGCGACGAGCATTGCGCAGGGCAGCTTGAGCTGGTGTCCGTCCGGCCTGCATGCCAAGCCGTGGTCAACCGGGGGCTTGAGGAAATCCGCATTCGCTGATATGGGAACCTTTGGTAACAACCAGCAGTCGCCGCCATAGTGCCAAGAGGCATCGTCTTACTTCATCGCGGTAACTACGGCCTCGGAAAGTCTGCGCGAGGGAAAGGTTAGCTCACCTTCGAACTGGCCGCTTCTGGTCCGGTTGCAGACATTTGGCTGACATAAGTCACGGGCCCGCGTTGATACCTAATGTACGGGTGTCGCGTTCGGCTACGAAGCCGGCACGTCATACCCAAGTCGTTTTTGAACTAGGGCTTCAATTTCGTTCTTGAGAGGCTCGATTTCCGTCGAAAGCCGGTCTGCGGCTTCCATCCACAATTTGTGATTGTTGGCCTCATGTCCGACGCGCCTGCTGATCAGTGCACGCCACATCAGTCCGTCGATTTTGATCAATCGAGATCTGATCTCAGGCTCAATAAAAATACTGTTTCGCCCAACGGCTCTATGGAATCTTCTTGAAGCTCTTTGGGCGTCACGAAGGTGATACCAGAAGATGCGATCCTGGTAA
>JAQGOG010000049.1 GCA_028293765.1 Gammaproteobacteria bacterium | reverse complement strand
GACGTGAGGGGCTCAGGTCCAAGATCAAGGAGGAAGACGAATGCTCATACTGACGAGGCGGGTGGGTGAGACCGTGATGATCGGCGACGATGTTACCGTCACCGTCCTGGGCGTGAAGGGAACCAGGTGCGAGTCGGCATCAATGCGCCCAAGAACGTCGCCGTCCACCGGGAAGAGATCTACGGGCGCATAAGGCGCGACGAGCAAGCGGAATCGCAGGGCGAATCGCAGAGCGAGCCCAGCGACAGCGACCCGCCGAGTTCGTCTCCGCCTGACCCTTCCGCACTCCTATCGGCCCGCGCGGGTTTGTCTGGTGCGCGCGCAGCCGACGCCCCGAACGCGCCCGCCGCCACTCTTCTTTACCTTTTCTGATCCGCTTCAGTATCATTGCGTGCTCGCCGCAAGGGCGACATGGCGCGTCCAGCTTATAAGTCATTGATAAGCGGTCATTTAAAGCCAAGACGGAGAGGTGGCCGAGTGGTCGAAGGCGCACCCCTGCTAAGGGTGTAAGGGTCAAAAGCCCTTCGAGGGTTCGAATCCCTCTCTCTCCGCCAGTTCTTCCCCTTAGTTTTCCGCCGCTTAGCGGCCGACCCTCCTCGCTCTGCGGATACTGAAGGTTCCGCAGCAGCTCGCCCGTCTTCTGGAAGAAGACGTGGTCGTGGTCGATCTTGCCGGCCGCCACGAGTCGGGCGCGAAGGCGCAGTTGCCTTTTTAGAACGGCCAACGCCCGCGGGCACAGCTCAACTCTCCGATCTTCGCCTGTCTTGGTTGAGTTTCGGTCGATGCCAGCGACCCGCGCTTCTGTTGACACTGACGATGCCATTTCGAGGCGCTCACGTGCACGACGCAGATTGGCTTCGGAGGGCGGACGTCGTATCGTCGGGCGATATCGAATGCCTTCGAATACGAAGTCGAACTGAATTCGTCCATGGGGTGCTGCAGCGACGCCACCCGTAAACCATCTGCGCCCATGATGCGCATTCCAAGAGGTCATAGTGCTGCACAGAATCGCGCACTGGCTCAATCGATGCACACGGCGATGCAGCGATGAGCGCCGCTGGGCCGGGTAACGTTGTCGCCGATCGCCTGAACGCCGATTGCGTAGAGTCGCGGAAGCTCCCGGTAAGTGCGGGTGAAGTCTATGGTTGAGCTGGCCTCGGGGAAGCTCCCGCTTCAGTTCCCGTGAAGTGATTTCAGCGTGGACCCGGGAGTAAGCTGGCAGGACGAACAGAGGGCTCAAGCCATGGCAACCAAACCGATTCCTGACGGGTATCACACAGCCACGCCGTACCTCATCGTGAACGGGGCCGCGGAGGCGATCGAGTTCTACAAGCGCGCGTTCGGTGCAACCGAGCTGCTTCGTATGACCGACCCGCAGGGTCGGATAGGGCACGCCGAGATCAGAGTCGGCGACTCGGTGATCATGCTGGCCGATGAGCACCCCGACATGGGCTACCGGGGGCCGCGGTCAATGGGAGGCTCGTCAGTGAGCATTCTGCTCTACGTTGATGACGTCGATACGATTTTCGACCGCGCCCTCAGCGCCGGAGCGACGGTGCAGCGTCCCATCGCGAACCAATTCTACGGCGATCGCAGTGGCAAGCTGGAGGATCCGTTCGGACACGTCTGGTCGATTGCAACACACGTGGAAGACGTCCCTCCGGAGGAGATGCGGCGGCGAGCCGAGGCAGCTATGAGATCCTCCGCCACTTCTGCGTCTTCGTGAGCTAATCCACCGCTCTGTCGCTGATGTCAGCCGCTCGCAGCGTCGTCGCCGTGCGCTGGCAAAGTGGGTTCTGCTGTATGTCGGGCGTTGGCTGAAGGCGCCCTCGGTATCCGAGACCGGTGAGATTCGTCCGCGGGATCGTGGCACGCCGCCAGCACCGTGCCGCAGTGCGGCCTTCCTCTGGACCCTGCATCGATTTGTACAGCGCCGAGCTGGCGTTCTTCGCGTTAAACAGGTTCCCTCCATCGATGTTGGGCCGACCGGAGGCGAAGCGCTGCATCTGGTCATCCATCGCTGACGTGACGTTGTTCAGCGTCTGATTGTCCACATTCGGCATGACGTTCTTTTCCACTTGATCTGGGAAATCCGGCGGAACCGGGAAGGTGTGGTTCTTTACCGTATCGGCGTTCTCCTTATCATCCTTCAGCGCGCTAATGATCTGACTGTGGTTGTGTCCGGCGCCGGCCTGCACGACTTGACCGGTAGGGTCTCAAGCGCCATCGCGCACACGGAGTATCAGCGGGCAAATCGGCTTCCGTCGCCGCGATTTCGCGCTCCTATTCACTGTTTGGGGCGGGAACGCCAGTGCCAGATCGCGTGACAGCTCGGGGGATTCGAAGGGATTTCAGGGGCCGTGCCCGAGGCACTCAAGCGGACCTGCGTCGAGGCTTGGGTGAGGCGGCAGCGATGAGCTCGAGCACTTCATTGAGGATCCCGCGCAAGGCCTCGGCAGCGCGTTCGGGATCACGCGCGATGATCGCGTTCATCACCGCTTCATGGGCCCGCACGCTCGCGGTGCGGCCTTTGACGCGATTGGTGAAGCGGATGGAGATCCGCAGCGCAGTATTCACCAGCTCGTGCAGCTGCGCGAAGAAGGGATTGTTGGTGGCATCCAGAATCGCAACATGGAAGGCGATGTCCGCCGCGAGCGCATCGTCCTCGCCGCGGCTCGCGGCCTTCATGCGCTCAATCCCACGGCGAATGCCGGCAAGCGCCGCCGCATCGGCACGGCTCGCGGCGAGGTACGCTGCTGTCGGCTCGATCGCAAGCCGCATCTCCGTGAAGTCGGCAAGGAGCTTCAGCGAGAATTTTCGCTCGAGCAGCCAGCGCAGGACATCGGGGTCGAAAAGACTCCAGCTGCCTTCAGGCTCAACGGTCGTGCCCTGCCGTGGCCGTGCGCTCAGCAATCCCTTGGCGGTGAGCATCTTTACCGCCTCGCGGGTCACCGAACGGCTCGTGCCGAATTGCTTAGTCAAGTCCGCCTCGGTGGGGAAGCGCTCGCGCTCATATTCCCCCATCACGATCGCCTGCCCCAGTGATTCCACCAGGCTGTAGGTCAGATTGTGGTCTCGCGGCGCTCGCATTGCAGCTCCTCGCCTTGCAGCTCCTGGGAGTGCAAGGTCATTTTCATTTTGACAGGTACCGGATGGCGGTCGGCTCGTTCACCTTCACCACCAGGTGGCGTACAGGGCGATCAGTATAACGATGACACCCGTCGAGGCGAGGTTGAAAGCCGGCGGCGTCGCGTACCTCACGCCTTCGAGACTGACCGGGCAGCGTTGCTCCGGCTGCGGCCAGACCAACGACACGGCGACAGCGGCGGCGAGGGTTAGAAGGAATACGATGCCGACCCGGTCCATGAAGGGCAACGCGGGCCAGCCGAGCTTGAACATCAATGACAGCACGGCCGAGCCGATGGCCGCAGTCAAAGCGGCGGCAGACGTCGCCTGCTTCCAGAACATGCCGAGCAGGAAAATCACCACGATCCCGGGGGTGAAGAAGCCGGTGAACTCCTGGATGTACTGAAAGGCTTGATCGAAGCGGCCGAGCAGAGGTCTCGCCGTGACCACGGCGAGCGCGACTGCAACGACTGCCGTGATCCGGCCCACCGCAACGAGATGACTCTGGCTTGCGGCCTTGTTGAGATGGGCATAGACATCGAGGGTGAAAATCGTGGCCGTGCTGTTGATCTTCGATGCCAGCGACGCGACGATCGCAGCGATCAGAGCCGCGAACACCAGGCCCTTGAACCCTGCCGGCAGCAGCGTCATCATTTCAGGATAGGCCTCATCGGGTCTCGCCAGGTGCGGCACCAGCACCAGCGCCGCCAGGCCCGGCAACACGACGATCACGGGCATCAGCAGCTTCAGATACGCGGCGAAAGCGATGCCGGTCTGGGCTGCCTTCAGGTCGCGTGCCGCGAGCGCACGCTGGATGATGTATTGATTGAAGCCCCAGTACGACAGATTCATGATCCACATGCCGCCGATGAGCACCGAGATCCCGGGCAGCTGCGCGTAATTCGGATTGTCGGACGTGAGAATCAGGTTGAACTTCTCCGGGAACTGCGCCAGCAGGAGGTGAAAGCCGTGCCACGCCCCGGCGCCGCCGGCGATCCGGTCGAGTGACATGTAGGCGATGATCAGGCCGCCCGTGACGAGTAGCGCGACTTGCACGATATCCGTGAGCGCCACGGCTTTCAGGCCGCCATAGAGTTGATACGTGAGCGCGAAACCGCCGATCGCCACCAGCGCGTACATCTGATCGACCCCGGTCACCGTGTGAATGGCCAGCGACCCGAGCCACAGGATCGAAGTCAGATTCACGAACACGTAGACGCCAAGCCAGAATACGGCCATCAGCGAACGCACACTCGGGCCGTAACGCTGCTCCAGGAACTGCGGCATGGTGTAGATGCCGCTCTTGAGAAAGATCGGCACGAAGAATTTGCCGACGATCAGCAGCGTAAGCGCCCCCATCCATTCGTATGAGGCGATGGCGAGCCCAATGGCGTAGCCCGAACCGGACATGCCGATGATCTGCTCCGCCGAGATATTGGCGGCGACCAGCGAGGCACCGATGGCCCACCATGGCAGGCTCCTGCCGGCGAGAAAGTAGCCCGCGCTGTCCTTCCTGTGGCCGGTTTTCTCGCGCGAGACGAATTGCGCAAGTCCGAAGATGACGACCGCGTAGATGGGCAGGACTGCAAGATCGACCGGCGTTAGGCTCACTATTCCCCCTCGATAATCCGCTTTGTACTATGTTTTGTGAGTGTCGGCACGGACTGCGACTGCGGCGCGCCAGGCGCCGACCAGTCCGTGTGCCCGGCGACCGACGTCCTCGGGCGAGTCACCGGCGCGATACAGCTCACTGCCGACGCCAATGCCCGCAGCGCCAGCCTCGATCCATGGCGCGAGATTCGCAGCCCCGACGCCGCCTACAGCCAGCAGCCGCACGGACTTGGGCAGCACTTCGCGGATCGCCTTCAGATGGCCGGGGCCGTACGTCGCCGCCGGGAACAGCTTCAAGGCGCGCGCGCCCGCCTGGACGGCACGGAGCGCTTCCGTCGCCGTTGCGAACCCGGGTATGACCGTGAGGTTCAGAGCCACGGCTCGCTCGATCACGGCCGAGTCGGTGTTAGGCGTCACAATCAGCCGGCCACCCGCCGCACGGACAGCCTCGACGTCTGCGACGCTCAACACGGTACCGGCCCCGCACAGACAGCGGTCCCCGAATTCCCGGCACAGACGCGCAATGCTCTCGAGTGGATCGGGTGAATTGAGCGGAACTTCGATGGCGCCAATACCGGCGTTCTCGAGCACTGTCGCGATGCCGAGAACCTCATCCGGACGCACGCCCCGTAAAATGGCTACGAGTGGGGGTAGGTCTTCAGGTTGCGGCATGTGCTTGTGCCCGGCTTGAGTGATCCAAGAGACTGCGAAGGCCCGCGAGCGCGCATTCACCGCCGTCGAGACACAACACATCCGTGTCCTGGCGCATCAGCGCCTGGGCGTACAGTTCCGTAAGGGCCGGATCGCCGATCAATACCACCGGCGCGCTGCTGCCGAATAGTCCAAGAGCGCCGTGGACGTCCGAAGCGATCAGGACGCCGGACAGCCATGCCAGCGCCCATTCCTTCGATGCGCCCAAGATCAATTGCCGGCTGCGCGCCTCGAAGAGAGCGTGCGTCAGATCAGCAGCACCCAGCGACGCATGACGCGCGAGGCCCTCGGCGAAGCCCTCGCCCGGTGTCCCGCCGGCAGCGCCCGCCCTGGCTAACATGCTGTGGTCGCGGAGCAACGCAAACAGTTCGCCGGTCAACGCCGTCAGAAACTCCCCGATCTTCCCGTCCTCGACGCATACCCACTTCGTATGGGTGCCGGGCAGGCAGAAGAGCCGGCGACCCCGGGCGAGCTCGGGCTGAATCGCCAGGGAGCCGAATATCTGCGTCTCCTCGCCGCGCATGACATCGGGTGCGGACAGACGGTTCGTGCATGAGAGTCCCGCGGCAATGCGGATCATCAGTCCGTCGGACTCGAAGTGTGCCTGCCCCGCGCACCAGCTGGCGGCATCTGACGGGCAGGGGGCGTAGGGCGTTTCGACCCAACCATTACGGGAGCCAACCATTCCACACAATACGAGCGGCAGGGGTCCGTGTGCCTCAATCCAGGTTGGAATCAAGGCGCGAATCACTTGAGCGGGAGGCTGCGATAACGCGCCAATTCCCGGCCCGGTGCGCACATCGAGCACGCTGTCGTCTGCACAGAGCATTAAACGCAGCCGGGTAGTGCCCCAATCGCCGGCAATGAACCGCGCGTTGCTCACTAATGCGATTCGCGCGCTACGTCTGCGCCGCTGCCGCCGACCAGGAAGTCCAGGTCACACCCCTTATCCGCCTGCAACACGTGCTCAGTGTAGAGTTTGACGTAGCCCCGTGTCGCGCTCGCAGGGCCGCGCGAAGCGCGCCAATCCGCCAGCCGCGCCTCCAGATCAGCGTTCGAGATCAGCAGCGAGAGCGTGCGGTTGGCGCCGTCGAGCTCGATCTCGTCGCCGCTGCGGACGACGGCCAACGGCCCGCCCGCTTCGGCTTCCGGAGCGACGTGCAGGATCACGGTGCCGAACGCGGTCCCACTCATGCGGGCGTCGGAAATCCGGACCATGTCCTTCACGCCCTTGGCCAGGAGTTTCGCCGGCAACGGCATGTTGCCGACCTCGGGCATCCCCGGATAGCCCTTGGGGCCGCAACCCTTGAGCACGAGGATCGAGTTCTCGTCGACCTCGAGAGCCGGATCGTCGATCCGCGCGTGCAGGTCCTCTATCGACTCGAACACCACGGCGCGACCGCGGTGTTGACAAAGGGATTGCGTCGCCGCGCTCGGCTTCATCACCGCACCACCCGGGCACAGATTGCCGCGCAGAACCCAGATGCCGGAGGATGCCTTCACAGGCGCACTGAGCGAGCGGATCACCTCCGCGTCGAAGCAGCTTGCATCAGCCACCTGGTCCCGCAGCGTAGCGCCTGAAACGGTCGGCGCATCGATATCCAGGAGCGAGCCCATCGCCTTCATCACCGCGGGCAATCCGCCGGCATAGTGGAGATCCTCCATCAGGTAGCGGCCCGACGGCTGTAGGTCGACCAACAGCGGCACTGTGCGACTCAAGGTGTCAAAGTCCTCGAGCGACAACTTGACTCCGAGCCGGCCCGCGAGCGCCAGCAGATGCACGACGGCATTGGTCGAGCCGCCGATGGCGGCATGCACACGGATGGCGTTCTCGAAGGCCGCACGCGTGGCAACTTGGGAGAGGCGCCGGTCTTCGCGAACCATGCGCACAATGGTGCGACCGGTCTCGTGAGCCAGTGTACGTCGGCGCGCGTCAACCGCGGGGATCGTGGCGTTCAACGGCAGTGACAGGCCCATGGCCTCCACGACGGCCGCCATCGTAGAGGCGGTACCCATCGTCATGCACGTGCCCGAGGAGCGGGACATGCCGCTCTCGGCCGCCATGAAATCGGCAAGCGGCATTTCACCGGCCCGCACGGCCTCGCTGAACTTCCACACGTCGGTGCCCGAGCCGATGTTGCGACCCCGAAACTTGCCGTTCAGCATCGGACCGGAGGAGACGACGATGGTCGGCAGGTCGACACTGGCGGCGCCCATGAGTTGTCCCGGCGTGGTCTTGTCGCAGCCTCCGAGAAGAACCACGCCATCGATCGGATTGCCACGAATCGACTCTTCCACCTCCATCGCCAACAGGTTGCGGAACAGCATGGCGGTCGGCCGCATCTGCGTTTCGCCAAGCGACATCGCGGGAAACTCGAGCGGCAAGCCGCCGGCCTCCCACACTCCGCGCTTGACGTGCTCGGCAATGTCGCGCAGATGAGCATTGCAAGGGGTCAGCTCGGACCATGTATTGCAGATTCCGATGACCGGCCGGCCGTCGAACACGTCATCCGGCAGGCCCTCGCTCTTCATCCAGCTGCGATGAATGAAACCGTCGCGATCGAGCTTGCCGTAGGTGTCGCCGCTGCGGAATCGTTTGCGTTGCCGATCGTTTCCCATGGGTCATCTTTGCGCCGGATCCGGCGTGGGCGCGCCGTTCGACGCCCTTGTCGCGCATTTATATGATAAATAAGATCGAAATGAAAGCCCGCTCGAGACGCCTGCCCCCGCACGCGCGGGCCGCCGCTGGTGCGTGCACAGGCTCAGTGGTGGCTGAAGGTGTAGGCCAGCCAACGGGAGTACAGCAACCCAGGCCGCAGGATGGTGCAGGGGAACGCCGTCTCGTTCGGCGCATTCGGAAATCCCTGCGGTTCCAGGCAGATCCCCTGACCCACGCCGGGATGTTGTCGCGGCAGTGCCTGGCCGGCATAGAACTGCAGACCCGGCTGGTCGGTGCCGATGCGCAATTCGACGCCGCTATGCACCGAGCGCAGCTCGGCAGCCACTTCTGCCCCGGGGTTCACCACGAAGCAGTGGTCATAGCCGCCGGCGGCGGCGAGTTGCGGATGCGCTTCGGCTGCCACCGGGCGCAGCAAACGCAACCGCCGGTAGTCGAAGGGCGTGTCTTGAACGGGCCAGAGCTCGCCGGTTGGAATCATGCACCGATCCAGCACCGGCAGGAAGCGGTCCGCGCCTATCCGCAACCAGTGATCATCCTCGAGCCAGCGTGTCGCGCCGGAAAGATTGAAGTAAGGATGATACGTGAGACTGACCGGTGTAGGCGCATCGCAGCGCGCCTCGAAGCGCAATTCGAGCCGATCGGTGTCCAGTATGAACTCGGCACTGACATCGAGATTGCCTGGGTAGCCATCCTCCCCCGCCAGGGCGCGAAGCCCGAGTCGCAGCCGCGCCCGGGTGCCCGGGGCGAAATCGAGGACTCTCCAGGCCCGCTTGCCGAACCCGAGCTCACC
>JAQGOG010000205.1 GCA_028293765.1 Gammaproteobacteria bacterium | reverse complement strand
CGGTCCTCGTTGGTATCGAGGCCATAGGACGGCCATTCATGCGCGCTATGGCCGGCGGCCTGCGCGTGTGGCGCCGTGGCTCCCGCCAGGAGAGCGGAAAAGCCCGTTGGCATTGCGGTAACAGAGGTTTTGGTTGGCGTCATGATCTAGCGCTTTCTCGTCCCATCGGCCGAGAGCCACGGGTAGCGGGCGATGTCAGCACCGGCGTAATCCGGATCGACGTAGATGAACAGCCGCTGCACTTTGAAATCACGGATCTCCATCACCGCGCAGCCGCGGCCGCCGTACCCGGGCCCGTGGCTCCACCGTGCCCCGCCGCGGACGACTCCGCTCGTCGTACCTTCCAGCACCACCGTGTCGCCGCTCACGATGTAGTTGTAGTACTCGGATTCGTGGTGCAGCTCCTCGAAGAGGCCGCCCAGGTCGCTGAAGAGGCGCTCGATCTCGGCGCGCCCGCTAGCCAAGCCCCATTTCGGGAAGTAGACGAGTGCGTGCTCGTCGAACAGCTCCAAGAGCGATTCGCCGCGATCCATGCGCTTCAGATAGTCAACAGCCAGCGCCTTGCGCTGCTCGTCGGTCATGCTTGCCGCGCCAATTCGGGTTCCCTTTACGCCGCCGGCGGGCTCAGGTTCTCCAGGCAATGGCGGCCTCCTCGACAAACGTCTTGAAATGGCGCGGCGCATGGGCCAGGAGCCGCGTCTGGCGCTCGATATCCGAGCGGGAGGCCTTGAAGCCGCGTGTGTGGAACAGCTCGAACAGCAGCCGCAGGTCGTAGACGGACTGCGCCGGCAGCGACTGCCGCGCCGCCGCCTCCCACTCGTTCAGATCGTCGCTTCCGGAGCTGACGGGCTTTCCTAACACCTCGCTCCAGACGGCGGCCACGTCACTCACCGTAAGGCTCTGCGGACCGACGAGGTTGTATGTGGCGCCGTCATGGATATCGGTGGTCAAGGCAATGGCCGCTGCCTCCGCGATGTCGCGCACGTCGACACGCGAGACACCGACATTGCCGAGCGGTTGTGGGTAGACCCCGTACTGCAGCACGGCGTCGCGGAACCAGTGATCGTTCTGGTAGAAGTTGTTGGGGCGCAGGATGACAAACGCCATCCCGGATGCCTTCAGGCTCGCCTCGATTATGGTTTTGGAGGCGACGATCGGCACATCGACCTCATCCGCTCCGAACACCGACTGGTACACGAAGCGCTTCACACCGGCGCTTCGGGCGCCCGCAACGGCGTTGAGTCCTTCGTACGCTTCGCTCGGGCCGGACGGATTCGTCATGTAGACTGCATCTACACCCATGAACACGGACCGGAGCGTTTCGGGATCGAGGAGATTTCCGACAACGCGCTCGACACTCTCGGGGACGGCCTGAGTCTTCCCCGCATTACGGGTCAGAACCTTCAGCCGTCTTCCGCGCGCGAGAAGCTCCCGCACTACCTGTGACCCCACGGTCCCCGTTCCACCGATAACCAGTATCATTGCCCCTCCAGTTCCCGCAGCCCCGGCCGATCGCCTCAGCCGCCATGTAGATTCTTGAGCCCGGCGAAGCCGGTCGCATAAACACCGCGCACGAACTCCCGCGTCACGTCTTCCGTGATCCCCTCGGGAACCTCGATGAGCGCGGTCCATTCCAGCTCGCACCGCCTGTCGTCCACGCGCTTCAATTGCATCGTCCCCACATAGCCGTCCTTCATCGGAAATCCGGTTGCATCCGGAATCGAATAGGACATCCGCTTGGCCTTGTCATCCAACTCCTCGAGCCGCTCGACGACGATCACCTCCGCTCCGGTCGGAGTCCGCAGAGTCACGACGCGTCGTGCGCCAACTCCGCTGCCCTCGACGCGGCATTTCAACACGGGCGAGAAGTACCGTCCGAGCCCGCCGAAATCCCGGATCGTCGTCCACACGTTTTCGACCGAATCTGCAAAGCTTTCGCGCATCACAATTTTCATCATCCAGCTCCCGTCTTGACCCGCATCGACCCTCGCAAGGGCGGGCGGCGCCTTCCTGCACAACGGCGCGGCCGCCGAAGCGAACGGCACTCGAGGCGCCGACTAACCTCTGCGCACGAAGGCGCGAATCTTCTGCCACTTCTTGAGCTCGTCGTGCGCGATCTTCGCCGCACGGTAGCCGAACTCCTCCGCGATCTCCGGCAGCGAGCACAGCTCCAGGTTCAGCCCGTTCGGGTCCTCGAAATACAGGGAGTGGAAGGCGCCATGGTCGATGTATGAATGCTTCACGCCGTTGGCTTCGAGCTTGCGGCGGAAGTACTCGAGGTCGGCATCGCTGTTCAGCTGCAGCGCGATGTGGTGGTCGTACACGGTCGGCGCGCGGTAGGTGGCCTTCCCGTCGTGAAACGCCGGGTAGTCGAAGAAGGCGATTGCACTTCCATCGCCCATTTCGAAGAAGAAATGGCAGTAGGGCAACGGATCTCCGGTGAAGACCTCGTCCGGAATCGTCAGGAAGACGGTCATCGGCATTTCCAGGATGTCTTCGTAGAAGTGCCGCGTCTGCTCGACGTCGCGCGCGTAATAGGCGTGGTGGTTGAGGCCCCTCACCCTGTTCTTCGAGCGGCGCTCCTGTGTGTTCTTGTTGTCATCGGGATGCAGCTCCCCGGCGCTGACTGCGGCCAGTACGTTCTCTTCTTGTTTCGAAAGACTCTTCGGCTTCGGGGACATCGCTGCCTCCTCAGGTTGGGACTGGGAATTATCAAATGTCGACTCGGCGTCCGGCGCATACCGCGGCGTCCGCGTGCTGGCGCCGGAGCCATCGGGACACGTCGCGGCACCTTGCGATCCACAGGTTCTCGCGCGACCTGGCGTCCGCTGATGAAGTTCTCCAACACCTGCCATTGCGCAGCGTCGCGCCCGAACAGGTACAGATGGAAAACGACGACGAGGTGTTGCCCCGTCGCAAGAGTTTGCGCGAGGGATTCTTTCAACGGTGAGGCCCACGCGGCGGCGGGGAGCGGGGCCGCATTCGAGGCGTGGGCCGCTCTGAATGAGGCGAGCGCGGGGATCATCCATGAGATACGCATCCGTATGCCGCCACTGGAACGGGATGAGCGCGAGCTCGCCCTCCAGGCGGCTCGCCCCCAGCCCCAGCGGCGAGCAGTAATCGAATCCCATGCGGCCGAGCAATCTCAACCCGTCGGCCGAGATCGCGCCGCCGGGAGGCCGGAAGCCGGAAGGGGCGATTCCTATCCGGGCCATCGAGCCCAGTGACTTGCGCCGCAGCGCCTCCTGGCGGTCCAGCGGCAGTTCGTTCCAGGCTTCGTGCTGCCAGGCATGCAGCCCGATCTCGTGCCAAGCTTCCTGGATGGCGCGCAGCGGCCCCGGATAAACCTCGGCGTTCACACCTTCGATGAAGTACGAGACCTTGAAATCACCGAGCAGCCGCAGAACCCGCGGCAGAATGATGCCCGCAGTGTCGTGAGCGCCGCATGCGTGATCCGCGGGCAGTACGCCCATCGCGATATCGCACGCCTCACCGAAATTATCCAATGTGACGCTGAGCGTCGCGGCTGTTCCCGCCGGCCCCCAAGGTCTGCTCACGCTGGCCATCGCACACCTCGCCCCCTTCTGAAAACCGCCCGGCGAATCCCCCTTCGCCGGACATGTTGGTCTGCACACGTGTGCAGATTATCAAGCGCACCGGACCGGGTCAACGGCTGAGCGCGCGGGCGCATCAGGAGGGCTTGCCTCGCATCGGCAGCACGCCCGCCCCCGCGAACCGGGCGGCCGCCCCCAGTTGCGCCTCGATGCGCAGCACCTCGTTCCACTTCGCCATCCGCTCCGAGCGGGAGAACGATCCGACCTTGAGCTGGCCGGCGTTCCAGCCCGTGGCCAGGTGCGCGATCATCACGTCCTCGGTCTCTCCGGAGCGGGCGGAAACGATAGTGCCCCAACCGAGCCGTTTCGCCGCGGCGACCGCCTGCTTGCTCTCGGTCATCGTCCCCGTCTGATTCGGCTTGATGAGCACGGCGTTGCATTGACCCGCCTCCGCCGCGTCCTCGATGCGCTTCGCGTTGGTGACCAGAAAGTCATCGCCGACCACCTGCACGGCGCCGCCCACCGCCCGAGTGAATGCGCGCATCCCGTCGGGATCATCCTCGGCCACCGGGTCCTCGACCGACACAATGGGATAGCGCTTCACCCATCCCAACAGCATCTCGAGCCACTCGGCGGTGCTCAACTCTCTTTTCTCGAGCGCCAGTTTGTAGCGGCCGCGGGAGCCGAACTCCGAGGCCGCGATGTCGAGCGAGATCACCACTTCGCCATTGCGATAGCCGGCCTTGTCGATGGCGCGCACCAGCATCCCGAGCGCTTCCTCGTTCGAGGCGAAATCCGGCCACCAGCCGCCTTCGTCCGCAACACCACACCGGCTGCCCTTGGCCGCCAGCAGTTCGCCGGCGGCACGGTAGACCTCCGCCGCCATGACCATGGCCTCATCGAACGACTGGGCGCCGAGCGGCATGATGAGGAAATCCTGGATGTCGGTGCGGCGCCCGGCATGGGCGCCACCGCCGAAGATCTGGATCTCGGGCAGCGGCAGCACGGTCGGGCCCGCGCCGGCGAGATAGCGCCACAGGCTCGATCCGTGCGCAGCCGCCGCGGCCTGCAATACGGCCATGGAGGTGGCGATGATCGCGTTGCCGCCCAAGTTGGATTTGTTGGGTGTGCCGTCCAGCTGGATCAGCGTGCGGTCCACCCTCTCCTGGTCCTCGGCGTCGATATTCTCCAGTGCGGCGGCAATCGGGCCGTTCACGTTGGCGAGAGCCCGTTGCACACCGAATCCACCGAACGAGTCGCCCCCATCGCGCAGGTCGACGGCCTCGTTACTACCGCGCGAAGTGCCTGCCGGTGCGATGCCGCGGCCACGCGCCCCGCCCGCCAGGCTGACCTCCACTTCAACGGTAGGCCGGCCCCGCGAGTCCCAGATACGGCGAGCGTGTACCGCGCGAATTGCATTGTTCACTTGTAGATTTCCTGTATCCATGCTGTCCGAATTGCAGCGAGGGTCGAGGGAGGAGCTGCGATCCTGGACCGCGCAAACTTGCGAACCAGCTCGCGCTCGGTGTCGCCGGGCAGGTATTCGACGGGCGACTTTCCATCGATCCGCGCTAACAGGAGGCCCGGCAGAAGCGCCGCGGCGCGTTTTTCCAGGGCTTGCGCCGGTTCCCACCCCACTCCCGCGAGGTACGTTGCGGAAAGCGTGTCGAAGCAGCGCAGGAGCGCGGGCGCCCAGCGCGCGCGATACAGAGATTTCAGCAGCAGATGATTCAGGCAGAACGCCAGATCGAATGCCGGATCTCCGTACCAGGCGCATTCCGCATCCAACAGCACCGGTCCCGCCGGCCCGGCCAGGATGTTTTTCGGGCTCACGTCGCCATGCACCAGCGCGCGCTTCTCGGCCGCGGTAGCCACTATGAGCCGCTCGAGCGGGCCCGCGAGATCCGGGTGCGCCAGCGCCGTGGCGCCCAGATACGGGTCGAGCCGCAAACTGTGGAAAGCTGCATCGGTGGCGAACGCGGCAGCGACGGCCTGATCGCCGGCGGTCCCCCGATGGATCGCAACCAGGAGCCGTGCGACGTCGCCGGCAAACTTCTCGTCGATCTTTCCCATGCGAAGCTGCTCCTTCCAGACGGGATAGGAGCGCGGCTCGAGGTAATCCATCGCAAAGGCGAATGAAGCGCGGTCCTCTCCGCGCACTTGCGGAACCGCGCCCGGCGCGAGGCGGCTTGCGACTTTCAGCCACTCGACCTCCGTCGCACTACGCTCCACCGGAGCGAGCCAATCCGCCGCCACTTTCAGCTTCGGCAGGGCCTGCTTGACGCAAAACGAACCCTGTTGCGTATCGGCCCGGACGATCCGCGAGGAGACGCCGCCGCTGAGTTGCGTGAGGCGGGGCATCTCCCCGTGCGCCAACAACCCCATCCGTGCCATCGCCAGACGCAAACCGCGCAGCTCCTCTTCGTCCAGTGCCATCGGACACACCCTCCGACCATCTACGTTGGTCCGGATGCTAACACGACTGCACACGTGTGCGCCTCATTGACTCGCAGTGTCACCCCGTGTTTATTATGCACACGTGTGCAGTCGATTTGCAATCGTCCGTCCCGGCGGCGGGCACCGCCGCGACTACACCACATGAGGGGGAAACCGTGAAAAATCCGTTCTTGACGCGCTCGGGCGCCACTTCTGGTCGGGGTGCAGGCCGCACTGGTTTGCAGATGGTGTTTGCGATCGGCGGCCTCGCACTGCAATGCGACCTGGCCCATTCCCAGGCTGCCGGGTCCGACGTGCCGGAGGCTGACGCCTCGGGCAACGTAGAGCTCAGCGAGAAAAGCGCATCGAGTCAAGCCAGAAGGCTGCCGCGGCTATCACCTCCGTGAGCGGCGACACGCTCACGGCGATGGGAATCTCCAACGTACTGCAGCTCACCAACATCCTGCCCGGGGTACGTTTCAACTCCGAGAACACCGAGATGAAGCTGTTCGTGCGCGGTGTCGGCACGGACCCCGGCTTCATCTGGATACCGGAGTCGGTCTCGGTGTTCGTCAATGGCGGCTTCCTGCAGCGCTTCGGCAGCATCGCCTCGCTGTTCGACGTCGCTTCGGCGCAGGTCCTGGCGGGCCCGCAGGGCACCTTGTACGGCCGCAACTCAATCGGCGGCACGGTGCAGATCACCACCAACCGTCCGACTCACGAATACGAGTCCACCGCGATGGTGGAGTATGGCAACTACGACCTGCTGCACACCGCGGCGACCGTCAACATCCCGGTGAGCGCGACGCTCTCCACCCGCGCGGCGTTCAACTATCAGGCCCATCACGGCTACCAGACCAATGGTGGGGATACCGAGCGCGCGTTCGCGGGCCGCCTCTCCGCGCAGTGGGACCCCAATGAGAATTTCTCGGGATTCCTCTGGGCGCAGTACTGGCAGAACGACTTCCACAACGCCTTCTGGCAGAACCTGCCGTATCCGGACCCCCGCAACCCGTGGTACGTGCCGCCGGTCGCGTCCTCCTTTGCCGGCATGCCCGGAGAGATCACTCTCCAGCCGCTTTCACACGTGCATATGACGACACTCGGCGGCCAGTTCGACTGGCATTTCGCCGACATGACGCTGAGCTATATTCCGTTCGGATACAACTTCAACACGGACGAGAAGCGGCCGGTCGATGGCTTCGACCTGCCCTGGAAGGCGCGCATCGACGAGTACTCGCAGGAGCTGCGCCTCTCCAGCGACAGCACCGGCAAGCTCACCTGGCTGGGCGGACTGACCTGGCTGAAGTCCGACGGCCATCTGTTCTACACGTTCGGCCCGAACCTCGCCGGCTATGACGGCACGACAAACCTGAACAGCTACGCGACCTATGCGCAGGCGACCTACGCGATCACCGACAGCGTGCGCGAGACGGTGGGCGTGAGATACTCATGGGACGAGGTCAGCGCGCCGAACAGCGCGACCATTAGCACGAACGGCTTCGTGACCGGCGATTTCAGCCCGGTATACACGCCGTTCTCGTTCTCCCACAATTGGCGGCGTTTCGACTGGAAGGAAGGGCTCGAGGCGGACGTCGGCGAGCATTCGATGGTCTACGGCAGCGTCCAGACCGGTTATACGGCCGGGACCTTCAACCCCATTGAGAACACGACGAAGTTCAGCAACGTGGTGAAGCCGCAAACTCTGCTGGCGTTCACGCTGGGTTCGAAGAACCGCTTCTTCGACAACCGGCTGCAGATCAACGACGAAATCTTCTACTATCGATACAAGGACCTGCTGCTCTCGGCCTTCAGCGGTGTGACCGGCACCTCGACGAATTACAACGCGCCTCGCTCGACCATCCTCGGCAACGAGCTCAACATCGAATACCAGTTGACCGGCGCCGACCGACTGTCGCTGGCGTTGGGGCTCCTCGATGGGAAGATCAGGGACTTCACCACGGATACGGGCGTCAACTACGCGGGCTACGCGCTGCCGAATTCTCCGGTCTACACCGCCAATCTGGGCTGGGAGCACGTATGGCGCGCGCCCGGTGGGGCGAGCGTCAATCTGCGCGTCGACTCTCTCATCTCCCACGGCTATTGGGCGCTGTATTCTCATGATCCCTACACCTACCAGAAGTCGTACACGAAGACCGGCGTCAACCTCACCTATCACTCGGCCTCGGACAAGTGGAGTGTCGGTGTGTGGGGACGAAACCTTGAGAATGCAGACACACTCGCCGCCGCGGGTGCGGGTGGATTGCCGGGCCCCAGTGCTTCGTACATCGATCCGCCGCGAACCTACGGCGTGAAGATCGACGTCCGCTTCTAAGAACCACTGCGCGGTTCCCGGCCGCCTTTCTGACAGCGGCTTTCGGCCCGGAGGGAGCCGGAAGCCGGGGGAGGCCGGGACACTGACGGTGGGCTTGCACAGTTGCGGCGTACTTACGCGGCAGACTTTTTGGGGGGGGACCGGTTCTTTTTGTGTGGCCGTGCCTGAGCCTCAGACCTGATTGAGCAGGTCCCGGCCGTCGCGCAGGCGCGCGCAGTTCTCGATGGCCAGCGCCCAACTTCTCGTCCACGTCTCGGGCGTGAGCCACGCGACATGAGGCGTTACGACGACATTGGGCAACCCCAGCAAAGGATTGGAAAAATGCAGCGGCTCCGCCGCGTGGACGTCGAGCCCCGCGCCCTGCAGGCGTCCCGACCCCAGCGCATCCAACAGAGCGGATTCGTCGACCAGCCCGCCGCGGGAGGTGTTGATCAGTATCGCACCCGGCTTCATCGAGGCCAGTGCGGCGGCGCCGATCAGGGCGCGGGTGTCAGGTGTCAGAGGAACATGCAGCGAGACAATGTCGGATTCGGCCAGCAGGGCCCCAAGGCTCCGCCATCCTTCCGGTGCCTCGGCCGCCGGAGCGCGGCTGTGATAGATTACCCGGGCTCCAAGCGCGCCGAGCACCGGAGCCAGCAGGCGCGGGATCGCGCCGTAACCGACGAGCCCGACCGCGCGTCCCGAAATTTCGCCGCCCAGATCCAACGTGTCCGGCGACAGGGCCCAACCCCTGCCCTCCCGCGTAGCTTTGTCCAATACGACGATACGCCGCAGCACGGCGAGCATCAGGCTGAGCGTCATTTCGGCCACCGCCCGGCTGTTTGTTCCGGGCATGTTGGTTACGCGGATGCCCCGCGCCGCCGCCGCGACGCGATCGATGGCATCCACTCCGACACCGACCTTCTGTATGAGACGCAGCGCCGGCGCCGAGTCCATGAGCGCGGCAGTCACCGGATGGAGCACGTGCAGGAGTACGTCAGCGTGTCGCAGGGCGCCCGGGCGCGCTTCGCCGGCTTCCTCGACGATGGTCAGATCCAGCCAGGCGGGCGAAATGTTCCGCAGGCGTTGCGCGAGTTGGTTGCTGATTCGATGGTGCAGGACGGCTTGCATGATGCGGCACGCGGAACGATTCCGGGAGTCCAGTGTAGCAGGATGCCGCTGGACGCACACGTGTGCACGAAGTATCATTTGTTAAATGCGGGCGGCAATCCATTGTCCTCGCACGCGGCTGGTGTGCCGCACTGAGGAGATTCCATGAAGATTGCGCGCTACGAACATGCGGGAAGGATCGCCTACGGCACAGTTGCCGAGGGTATCGTCCGGGAGCTGGCCGGATCGCCATTTGAGGGCCGGATGGATCTGACCGGCAGGACCGCGGCGCTGGGCTCGGTGAAGCTGCTCGCTCCGGTCGAGCGGCCACGCATCTTCGGCGTGGGATTCAACTACATCGCGCACATCAAAGAGACGGGCTGGGATATGCCCGAGGTTCCCATCGTGTTCGTGAAGCCCGAGAGTGCTCTCATCGGACCGGGCGAGCCGATCGTCTATCCTAAGGGCGCCGAGAACATCCACTACGAAGCCGAGCTGGTGGCGGTCATTGGCCGGCGCGCACGGCGCGTGAAGGAGAATGACGCATTGAGCTACGTATTGGGATACACCTGTGGCAACGACGTGAGTGATCGCGTCATCCAGGCGAAGGAGATGAAATTCGGCTGCCTGTTTGCCGGCAAGGCGTTTGACACATTCGCGCCCATCGGACCGTTCATCGCCACGGACCTCGACCCGTCGAACCTGCGCGTCACCGGCCGTCTCAACGGCGTGGTCAAGCAGCAAGGCAGCACCTCCGACCTTCTGTTTAGCGTTCCGAAGCTCGTGGCCTATCTGAGCACTTTCATGCCCCTCCTCCCCGGAGATATCATAATGACCGGTACGCCTTCGGGCGTCGGTCCGATACGGCCCGGCGATACCTTCGAGGTCGAAATCGAAGGTGTCGGAACGTTGTCGAACTCCGTAGTCGAGGATACGTCTGCCGCAAGATGAACCTTCAGCCTTAACGGAACATGCGCGCTCGTATGGCAGCCAGATCAACAAGAAAGCACTCGCTGGGCAAGCCGGCCCTGCCCTCATCGCTGCGACGCCGCCGCGGGCAGGATGTAACGATCCTCGACATCGCGAAATGCCTCGACATCTCCCACACCACCGTCTCGCGGGCGATAGCCGGACACGAGCACATCAGCGAGGAAACCAAGAGGCGCGTCAAGCAGGCCGTCAAGCAAATGGGCTACGTGCCGAATGCGTCGGCACGCACGATGCGGGGACAGCGCAGCTCCGTCGTCGGCCTGATCATTCCCGACGTACAGAACGATTTCTATGCGACGGTGGCGAAGATCGTCGCGGACAACCTGGCTGCCCATGCGATGCAGCTCATGTTATCGGTCACGGAGGATGATCCGGATCGGGAGCTGAGAGAGTTGCGCGCGCTCCTCGAGGCCCGGCCGGCCGGAGTCATCATCGTTCCGACGGCCAGCCCGAAGCCGCAGATGATCGCCATGCTTCGCGACCTGAAGTCGGTGCAGCTGGTGAGAACGCACGCCAAGATCACAAAGAATGCCGTGCTCATCGACGATCGTGCCGGCACGTACGCCGCCGCCCGCCATCTCCTGGCGTGCGGGCATCGCCGTATCGCCTACATCGGCGGCACCACCGAACTGAGCACTGGCCGCGAGCGTCTGGCGGGATTCCAGGCGGCCCTGGCCGATGCGAAGATCACGAGTTCCAACATCGCGTTGGGCCCGCCGCGCCCGGATTTCGCTCGCACGTCGATCTCCATGACCATGGCCATGGCACCGTCGAGCCGTCCCACAGCCCTGGTATTGGGAAGTGCCGAGCTGACCCTCGGCGCCCTGCAGGGGCTGCGCGCTGCCAACATCGACTGGCCGCGCGACATATCCCTGGTGGGCTATCACGATCCCGCCTGGTTCGAGCTGGTCGGTTCGGGAATCACGACCGTGCGGCTGCCGGTCCAGGACGTTGCGCAGACCGCAACCCGCGTCCTCTTGAGCGAGCTGAATTCGGAACGGGCGAACGGCGGGCATGCGAAGGAACACACGACCATACGCCTGAGTCCTTCGCTGATGCTGCGCGGATCGACCGCCGCCCTCACCGAAGAACAGGCCGGTCCGATGGGCAGGATGGCTCAGTCCACGTAGCTCTTTCCTCGTCGGAAGTCGCCTATGGTAAAGCTGATCATTCTTTGCAAGCGCCGCGCCGATCTGTCGCACGAGGGATTCGCCCGGCATTGGAAGCACGTGCATGCACGCCTCGCCCGGGAAGACCGGAATTTCTGGAGCCGTGTACGAGGATACATCCAGAACTACTGCCTGCAGCCGGACGGAACGCCGCAGAGCGGCAGCTGGGACGGCGTGGTCGAGCTTTGGTTCGACAGCCGGGAGGAATTGGACGCCGCCTTTTCCGGCGAGGAGACGAAACGCATTCTCGTGGCCGATCTGCAGAACTTCATCGACGTGAATTCCGTAATCTCCGTCGTGACGGACGAGAACGTGATCCTGCCGCCAGCCCCGGAGCTGCACGCGAGGGCATAGCCCGGCGCCCGCCGGCTCACGATGCGCAAGAGGCGAGCGGGCGAGCTGCCTTTTCGCACGAGGCGATCGAAATCCCTACTCGGGGGGCTCGGCGCTCCGGTCAATCCAAGGGCTCGCGGACCTCCCCGCCTGCTTTCAGATACGCGGTGCGAATGGACCCAACTTGATCCCCGCGCGCGCATCACCATCGAGCTCGCAACGCCCAATCGAAGATAGGTACGTCGCAATCCCCTAAAAGTTTCGCAGCCGAGACCAGACCTCGTTGATGGGTTCGTCGATTACGGTACTCACATAGGCCCTTGCCATGACGCCCCCCTGAATCATTGCCGCTATGCGGCTAATACTCTGAAATAGGTGTCTCAGCGCCGCAGGATTCGGACAATATGCGCCCGGCGCTACAGCGATTGCCGCACGATTCTAGCCCCTTCAACCATCGCGACTAACTTTCGGAAGGCAACTTCACGCGGTAGGTATTTCATCCCGCAGTCCGGCGCAATGATCAGACGATCTGGACTGACGTACTCAATGGCCCGTCGGATGCGCGCGGCCACCGTGGACGGCGTCTCGGCGTTTGGAAACGACAGATCCAGTACGCCGAGGACGATCTTTTTGTTCGGTAACTGCGCCAGAATTGAGCAGTCCAAATTCGGCTGCGCCGCCTCAATCGATATCTGTGCGACGTGGGCGCGCGCAAGCTCGGCGAGAAAAGAATAGCCGTCCGGTTTGGCCATGCCGAAGTGCGCATAACCAAAACACAAGTGAATCGCCACGGTTCCGGTGATGCCTTCCACGGCGCGGTTGATCACTGCCACCCCATAGCGTTTCGCTTTCTCCGGATACGCCTGAAGGTAAGGTTCATCGATCTGCACACTGTCAGCACCCGCCGCAAACAGATCGGCGATCTCTTCGTTGAGCGCAGCCGCATAGTCCATGCCCAGCGCCAATTCATCGCCGTAGAAATCGTCCTGGACCTGCTGAGCCATCGTGAACGGCCCTGGCACCGTGACCTTGATGGTCCGAGCGGTGTTCTCGCGAAGGAACTTCGTGTCGCGAACTGCGATCGGTCCTCGCCTGCGAATTTTGCCAACCACGCGGGGAACGGCCTGAGTCACGCCAGCAATTCGAGTCGGTGCGCAGCCGGCACGCTCGAGATCAAGGCCCTCGAGCGCCGTGGCGAACTCACTGGAATAACTTTCCCGTCGCGTCTCACCGTCAGTGACAATATCGATGCCCGCGCGCTCCTGATCGCGGATCGCCAACAGCGTCGCATCATCCTGCGCGCCCTGTAACCAAGGTTCAGCAATCCGCCACAGCGATTTGACCCGGACTCGCGGTGGAGCTTGTTTGCCGAGGCCCTCCCGATCAATCAGCCAATCCGGTTGCGGATAACTTCCAACCAAAGTCGTTGGCAGCATCGCATTCATACGAAAGCCTTAGCGTGCTCGATGGTCAGGTTGCGATTGCCGCCGGCGGCCGTGCTCACGGCTGCTCAAGATTCGTGTTGCCGCGCCAGCGGTTGTTGCCCTCGCGCAGCCCGGACAGCCACGCCTTCATATCGCGCTCCGCTGTTGAAGCCGCCTCGGCCAGAATCGCCTCCCCGTTCGGCACGATCGTCGAAACTTCCACGACCATCCCATTCG
>JAQGOG010000168.1 GCA_028293765.1 Gammaproteobacteria bacterium | reverse complement strand
AGGGCCGGCTCGACCACTTTACGATCGATGGAAAGCGCAAGCGGGTGATCTTCTCCGGCCTCGGTAACAACACCGTGCAGATCGTGGATGTCTTTGCGGGCCGGATGATCCACCAGATCGAAGGACTTGCCGAGCCGCAGGGCACGCTCTATCTCCCGGAATGGGACAGGCTCTATGTCGCGAACTCCGCGGACGGTCACGTGAGCGTCTTTGACGGGACGAATTACACGCTGCTCGATCGCATCGACTTCGGCGAAGGCTCCGATCCGGACAATTTACGCTACGACGCTGCCGCGAAGAAGATCTATCTTGGCTATGGCGACGGCGCCATAGGCGTGATCGATCCGGCGACCAACAAGCGTCTCCCCACCGAATACAAGTTCGAGGGGCACCCGGAGGGATTCCAACTTGAAACGAAGGGCCCACGCATCTTCGTTAACGTGGCCGACACGAAAACCATCCAGGTCATCGATCGCCACACCGGAAAGATCGTCTCATGGGCGTTACCCAATGGACACTCCGCCAATTTTCCCATGGTTCTGGATGAGGCCAACCGTCGTATCTTCGTTGGCACCCGCAAGCCGTCCCGCCTCACCGTCCTCGATATGGACTCGGGCAGAGTGGTCGCCAGCCTGCCGACGGCGGCCGACATGGACGATATGTTTTATGACGCCGGCCGAAAGCGCATCTATGTGGCCGGCGGCGAGGGATTCCTGAGTGTGGTGCAGCAGGTCGATGCAGACCACTACACGGACATGGGGAAATTCCCAACCGCACTCGGCACCCGCACTGGCGTGTGGTATGAGAAGCGCGACCGTCTCTACGTCGCGGCTCCTCCCAGCGGAAACCTCGGTGCCCGCTTGTTGGTATTCGAGGCGCAAACGGAATGACGCGCGCCCTGCGTCTTGGCGGTACCTTCGTGAAGATACATCGCCGCCGATCGGGCATCGCGTAACGATCGCTGGCCCTGTTGGCCGCGCCATCGCTCCTGGCCGACGAACTACGAGTACTGAAGGTTGCGGAGATAGAAACTACTGGACCTCGCGCACACCGACTGCTGGACGATATGTTGATCGACGTGAAGACCACCGCCACCCTCAGGATTCGAACGGAGGATTGGCGCCAGCTTATTGGGTACGCCGCGGTCAACGTGCATTTTCCCATCGGAGGCGGTGAGCGGCCCGAGCCCATTCGCCGGGTGGGCTTCGACTTCTCCTGGTACGGTGACCTCGCGAGCTGGCCGCTGACCTGCCTTCCTTAGTAATCCGCTTCGCGGCACCCCGCATAATGGTCGTCGTTCAGGTGGTGGTGGCTCCCTCGATTGGGCCGGCGCGGCTCAAAAGCTGGTTCCGGATGAAATCTGCCCGCCAGTGTGGCACTCGATTGGTGGCCTTCCGCCGATCATTGCCAAGTCCTCGCAAGTAGTACATTATTTAGTACATCGACAGCGTTAAAAGGCAAAGGCGCGTAACGTTGTCAAGGAGTTAGAGTGGGAGTCTGAGTCTCGTTTCCCGCTCCATTCTTTTTTCTTGCTGGCCAGAGACTTACGGCTCGTCGCGAATCACGAAGAGGTAGCCGTCGCGATAGTCAGTGTGGCGCAGGTTGCAGATTTCCTGGCGTGCTTGGAGGGTCACCAAGGACTGCTCCATTGCGAGGCGAAGCCAATCGGGTGCCTGCGCGTGGATTGCCTTGAAGCCATCCAGATCGAGCTGTTTTCGAACCTTCCGGTTGCTCGGAATCTTCTTGCTCGTGCTCCGCGGTTCGATCTTTTCTGGTTCGCAGAGATCGGCAAGCTTGCGTGACTCAGCAAACTTCCAAAGGAGGATTGGCGCGCAGCGCCACTTGTTGAACACATCTGCGCGCGTGCAGAACGAAGTCAGCCAGGCCTCCAAGAACATCCGGTCGGTCAGATTGACGGCGCGTTCGCCTAACGCGCGACGGATGCGTCGCATCTTGATCAGCATTTGTTTGCGGGTACCGTCGTCCCACGGCTCGAATTGCATGCGATCGCGCTCCCATGCGTCTACGAGTCCGGCGATCCGCGGGCGTCCGGTGTCGAGGAGGCGTGCTTGGCGCTCTTTCGGTCCGCCAAGGCTGGGCGCGGGCGGCCGAACACGGGAACTCAAGGGCGCATCTGCGTTTCTAGCTCGAGTTGACCGATCGCGTTGCGGGCCGGGAGCCAACGCATCGCTCCGCGTTTGCTGCGCGCCTCGGTCGGGAGCTCTTCCTCTTCCTCCGTATCTCACCGTTCCTCCTCGCGATCTATTCGGTAATCGTCTGTGCTGTATTTTGATGCTACCTGCGTCGGCTGAGAATCGAGAGGTAAGCTCTCACTGATTACACATGATGAGGCGCAATAGCTGATCGAGATAGCTTGAATGAAGGCGCAGGGCGGTTGCCCAGTCCCGCAGGTTGGCATCCTCCGTCGCGGCTACGCTCTCGCGCCGTCGAGCCATCATTTGCCAAGCCGAGACAAGCAGGATCGCAGCGAAGAGAAAAAGTAGAAATGGCACGGCAAGCACGCCTGCGAGGAGCACACCGGTCAGCGCACCAAGCGTCGTTGCGGTCTCCAGCACAATTGCGACACGGATGTTAGTCAAGTTGCCTTCGAGGAACGGAGCGGCACTTCCACAGGAACAGGCAATCACTGACACGAGGCTGGCGGCGACGGCGGCATGGAGGTTCACCAAGGGCGATCAAAATAGGCACGATGAAGATGCCGCTCGCCATTCCGAGCGTGCCACCCACCGCGCTAGCGACCGCCGATCCGGCGAAGAGCCATGCACCGAACCCGGGACTCATTCAGACGTCCGCTCAGGGGTCAGTTTGCGCCGAGCCAATCGCGTGGTGAACCGGATCAGCTCGCGGCTTTTCAATGTAATCAAGCAGGAAGATTGGTAGTAGGTCGATGCCGCGAGCTCATGGAATATCCGGCCTGGCGCGACCAACCGGCGCCGTGATGTAGCGCTCCCGTCTAATCCTGAAGCTGGCGAGCAGTCCCGGAGCTCTCCGTACGCCTGCGCGCCTACTATCGCAAGCGCTTGGGTGGGGGCAGTTCGGACGCCGAGGATCTCGTTCGGGAAACGCTGATGGCCATTGACGCCCGCCGTGCGACGTTTGATCGCACCCAGCTCTTCACGCCATGGGCCTATGCCATGCCGCGTTATAAGCTGGTTGAGCACTTACGGCGATCTCGGGTGCGTGCCTCGGTGTCTGTGGACGATTGCGAGGAGCTCTTTGAGATGGACGAGACTGAGCAGGCCGCGGCGGCGCGCGATGTCGACCGCCTTCTATCCCGATTGCCAAGAGCCATGAGTGAGGCCATTCGCCTTACCCGAATTGAGGGGCACTCGATAGACGATGCAGCTCAGCGTACGGGAAAGACTGCGGCGGCGACCAAGGTGAGCATTCATCGTGGACTCGGGCAGGGGAACTCGATGCAGACGACTGATCTTATCGACCGTCTTGCTGCAGATCTGCGGCCGATCCCACAACGCGCGGCGTCCCAAAGTCTAACGGTCGCAGTGGCAATCGGCTCGGTGGTCG
>JAQGOG010000148.1 GCA_028293765.1 Gammaproteobacteria bacterium | reverse complement strand
GCACAATCGCGCCCAGGGCCCGGCCCAACATGACGAGCCAGGAGAACGGCAGCAGGGACAGCGACCGCAAAATACCCAGGGCGGCCCAGGTGGGCCAGTAGCGAGGCGCGAATAGCCGAAGTGGCATGGACGGACATCCCAAGCACGCATGGTGCGTGCGGCGTGTCGTGCGAGAATAGCCTATTAATGAGTTGGAACTGTGACGAATGCAGCGAATGAAGAGCGCGGACGAACGCTACGTCGAAGTGCGCCTCGCGAACATCGATCTGGAAAGAGAAGGGCGCACTGTCCTGCAGGACGTCAGGTGGACCATCCGTCCGGGAGAGCGTTGGGTTCTGGCCGGCGGTAACGGTGCCGGCAAGACACAGCTGCTTAAGCTCATTGCGGGCGCCGTGTGGCCCACGCCGACCGGCCGTGAGATGCGTCGCTATCGCTGGCGCGGGGAGCTTTGGCCGAGCCCCTTCGAGGTCAAGGAAGAGATCGGCTACATCGGGCCGGAACGGCAGGATAAGTACGAACGCTACGGGTGGAACCATACGGTGGAGCAGATCGTCGGCACCGGGCTGTACCGCACGGACATTCCCCTCGATCCGCTGGATTCAGCGGACCACCGGCGCATCCACGCCGTGTTGGCGCGGCTGGCCGTCGACGCTCTCGCCGCGCGGCGCTTTCTGTCTCTTTCTTACGGCGAAAGGCGGCTGGTCCTCCTCGCGCGTGCACTTGCGTCGCGTCCGAAGTTGTTGTTACTGGATGAATTGTTGAACGGACTGGATGAGATCAATCATGCCCGCGCGGTGCGTTGGCTCGAGCATACAAAGCGTTCGCGCGTGCCGTGGGTGCTGGCCACTCACCGCGTCGAGGACATGCCCGGGAGTGCGACCCACGCCCTCGTGTTAGAGAAAGGGCGCGTCGTTTATTCAGGAGCGTTACGGCGTGCGCCGCTCGAGCGCTGGCTCAACGCGGAGTATGACGACCTGAGCTCGGCTGCCGCTCCCAAAAAAAATCGGCGCCGCTCCACTTCACAGTGCCCGCTGGTGCGCCTGACGAACGCGTCGGTATATCTGGACGAGCATCTGGCCCTCGAGAAAATCTCGTTCGAGGTTCGTGCCGGCGAATGCTGGGTCGTTCACGGACGAAATGGTTCCGGCAAAACCACGCTCTTGAGAGCTCTCTACGGTGACCATGGTGTGGCGACGGGAGGGCGCATAGAGCGCGCTGGAATTGAGCCTGGCGTGCCGCTCGAGGTCTTCAAGCGGCGAGTGGGCATCGTCGCCCCTCACCTGCAGGCCGATCATCCGCAGCACCTGACCGTCGCAGAGGTCGTGCAGTCCGGACGCCACGCGAGCATTGGCCTGAATGACCCGCCCACCGCAGCCGATCGGGCCGCGGCACGTCGGTCCCTCGCTTTTTTCGGTCTTGCGGCGCTGGCAACGCGAACACTTCGCGAGCTTTCGTACGGGCAATTGCGGCGTGTGCTGTTCGCTCGGGCCTGGGTGCGCCGTCCGGATCTTCTGCTGCTGGATGAGCCTTTTTCCGGTGTGGATGGGCCGACACGGCAATCGCTGCGGAGTCAGGTCGAAGCGATGGTCGGGGACGGGACCGCCGTCATCATGACCACGCATCATCGGCCGGAGTGGCCCGACTCAACCACCCACGAGCTCGAGCTTGCCGGCGGGCACGCGAAATACGTTGGTCTCGCGCGACCGGCTCGCCGTCGCGCTTCAGGAGTTGGGAAGTGAGGGGGACGGGAAAGTGGGTGGCATTTGCGCTGTCCGTCCTGGCGGTGGTGGGGCTCGCGCGGGACCCGTTGTTCTGGAAGAGGTATTCGCTGGTTCTGCTGGGCTCGTCCAAGCCGCAATCCATGCTTTACCAACCGCGGGAGCTGGTCCCCGGCGGCAACGAGCCACCAGCGCCCCGTGTGGCGCCCGAGCTCGAGTCGCTGGATCAACAGGCGCTGGAAGCCGCCGCCACCTATGCCGGTGCGCGGGATTCAAATGCGCTCATCGTGACCCGCCATGAACACATCGTCTTCGAAAAGTACTGGAACGGGACGGGATTCGACACAGTCGAGGACGCGCAGTCGTTTCCTCGGATCCTCGCTGCACTCGCGACGGGGGTAGCGCTTGCCGACCGCAAGATCGGCTGGCCGGACGAGCCGATCGGCAACTTCATCACCGAGTGGCGTGACGACCCGCGCGGCGCGATCACGGTTACAAATCTCCTGCAGATGTCCAGCGGGTTGCGCACCCCAGGTCCCTCCCTCAATCCGTGGGGAGCGGGTGTGCGTGCATCCCTGGGCGCGGACGTGATCGCCGCGCATCTTGCCCAACCGCTCTCGGGGACGCCCGGCATGACCTGGGCGGACCAGAGCGCCGATCCTCAGCTGCTGGCTTTGGTTATCGAGCGCGCCACTGGAGAGCGCTACGCGAGCTACGTGTCCACCGCGCTGTGGCGGCGCATCGGGGCGGGCGATGCCTGGCTCTGGCTCGACCGGCAGGGTGGCATGGCGCACGCGGACTGCTGCATGCTCGCCCGGCAGGGCGACTGGGTGCGGGTGGCGGAGCTGCTGGTCAAGGACGGGAATTACCGCGGGGACGAAGTCGTTCGTCCGGGTTGGGTGGCCAGGATGCTCATCCCCGCGAAAGGCAACGCGAACTTCGGCTCTTATGTGCGCCTCGGCGCGCGGAACGAGGCCGGAATGGAGCCGTATGCCACCAGTGACGTCTTTCTGGTCGAGGGCAGTGGCGGCAACCGCCTTTGGCTCGTCCCCTCGCTGCACATGGCGATCCTGCGCATTGGCCAAATGCCGCGTAATCTCGGCGACTGGGACGACGCGCGTATCCCTAACCTGATCATCCGCGGCGCCCGCGACTACCTGCCGACCCAGGCGAGACCGGGCGCGGATCTGTCGAAGCTTGTCCCCAACCACTGATCGCGAGACATGATGCGGATTTTGAAAGGCGCCAGGCGCCGCTGCCTTTGGGAGTCTGGCCTGGACCTCGTGCGCGCCGTATGAACAGGCAACTCGGCGCGCTGTTTCTCGTCAGCGTCATCGACATCCTGGGATTCGGCATTCTGATACCGCTCGTGCCCTATATGGCCGACCGGTTCGGTGCCTCCCCTATCGTGATCACGGCCATTTTCGGCGTGTATTCACTGTGTCAGTTCATCGCGGCTCCGTTGTGGGGGCGCCTGAGCGATCGGTACGGACGCCGGCCGATCCTCATGTCGAGTCTGGCTGGCGCGTGCGTCTCGTATCTGATTCTCGGGCTCGCCGACAATCTGTGGTGGCTGTTCGTCTCGCGCATCCTTGCCGGATTCATGGCGGGTAACATCGCGGCCGCTTTCGCCTACGCATCTGATGTCAGCAAGCCGGAGAAACGGGCCGCTTCGCTCGGCATGGTCGGTGCCGCCATCGGCATCGGCTTCACCATAGGGCCCGCCGTCGGTGGAATTCTCGTCGGTAACGATCTGAAGACGGTGAGCTTCGTGTTACCGGCGGAGGTGTCTGCCTGCTCGAGCGTGCTGGCGATCCTGCTCGTCGCGTTCATGCTGCCCGAGAGCAACACCGCTGAGCGTCGGAAGGCGCACGGCGCTAGGGAGCGCGTCGGGCCGTTGCGGTTGCTTCTCGAGCGTCCGGGGCTGAGGTTCATTGCCGGAGCGGCTCTGCTCGTAACGTTCTCGCAGGCGATTCTCGAGTCGATCTTCGCGATCTGGGCATTGAACAAGTTCGGCTTCGGGCCGCGAACAGTGGGGCTTCTCATGTTCTGCCTTGCCTCACTCGCGGTGCTCATGCAGGGTGGGGGCGTGCGCGTGCTGGTTCCCCGGCTGGGCGAGTGCAGGCTGGCAACGATCGGGGTGTTTGCCTACGTAGCCGGTCTCATCACCGTGGCGGAGGCGCCAAGCCTCGCGATGACCGGTATCGGACTTGCCCTGTGCGGAGTTGGTGTCGGCGCGTTCAATCCAAGCGCCTCCTCACTCGCGTCCAAACAGGCGGAAGGCCATGATCGGGGAACGGTGATGGGCACTTACCAGTCGAGCAGCAGCCTCGCCCGAGTGATCGGGCCGTTTGCGTCCGGACCGATCTATGCGGCGCTCGGGCCCAGCGCGCCGTTTTTGGTGGGTGCCTGCGTGACGCTCCCGGCCGTCTGGTTCATCTGGCGGGCGCGCTCGCGTGCGGCAATGAGTCTCGAGCGGACCTGAGAGACACTTCGATAACGCCATCGACTACCCGTACCGGGTGCGTGCCGAGGGGAACCACGGCGGGCGGACCCAACACACGGCCATCGCGGATATCGAAGGACGCGCCGTGCAGTGGGCAGACCAAACGCGTTGCCCGCAAGCGTCCCTCGCACATACGGGCATGCGCGTGAGTGCAGATGTTATCGAGCGCAAACACGCCTTCGCGTGTATGGCAGATCACGATCTCGCGCTCGCCAATGATGCAGGTCCGCATGCTGCCCTGCGGAAGGTCGGCGAGCTTCATGACCGCGTCGAACTGAGGATCGGTCATGATCTTAGAGGGTGATCTCGGTTTCGAAGATCGATACCGCCTGCCCGATGATCCAGACGGCGTCCACGCTGCCGTCTTTGAATTCCAGCTCTACCTCGACGCGTCCGGGACGATGAAGGGAGTGTCCCTGGATGCCCCTGAATGACGTCCGCTGCTCGCCCTGCGGGAGGAACCCGTGCCGCGCGAGATAGACCCCGAGCAAGCCGTGCGCATTGCCACTGACAGGGTCTTCACCGATGCCCAGAGCCGGGCAGAACATGCGCGACTCCGTCAGATGATCGCCGCCGGCCGGCTCGAGCGCGAACACGAAATATCCGGCCGCCCCGACCTGCGCCGAGAGCGTCGTTAGCCGGGCCATGTCGGGCTTCAGATGTTTGAGGGGCTCGTGGCCGCGCACGCCGATCATGAGTCGCGTGCTGCTCGAGCCGACGATCCGTAAAGGACAACGCGTGTCGAGATCGTCCGTGGCCAGCGCGAGCGCGTCCAGGACCGCAAGGCGCTCGCGGTCGTTGAGCTCGCGCCCGAGAGGCGGCGTACTCTGACGAATTGCAATTCTGCGATCTTCGTCAGTGCCTCTGACTTCGATGTCGACAGTGCCGGCCTTGGACTTTTGCCGCAGGTTGCGCGGCGCGTCATGCCGGCGCGAAAGGACATAGTGCGCAGCGACAGTGGCGTGCCCGACGAAGCCCGCTTCCGTCCGTGGAGTGAAGAAGCGCGCGCGCATGCTGTGATCCCCGCTGTCGGGCGAGAGGATGAAAGCCGTGTCCGCGTTGTTGAGCTCGCGCGCTATGGCGAGCATCTGCGCTTCACTGAGTCCGTCCGCGTTCAGCACAACGCCAGCCGGATTTCCCGTAAAGCGCTCGCGGGTGAACGCATCGACCTGATGAACCTGGACCTTCCGCGTCATCGTTCCTCTTCCGCAGCACTCAAGGTGCGCGATTCTAGTCCTATCGCGTGACATGTGGAGTCCCGGCGCGTGCGGCATGCAATACTGCGGTGTGCGACCCGACCGAGGAGCACCATGGACATCGGCGTCGAAATCAGCCTGTATCCGCTTGCAGCGGATTTCACTGCGGCGATCCACGGTTTCATCGATCGCTTAAACGCCGACGGCCGGTTCCGGGTAGTGTCGAACAGCATGAGTACGCAGGTATTCGGCCCTTATGACGACGTCATGGAAGCCGTCCGGCGCGAGCTGCGCTCCACCTTCGAGGTTCTGGAAACGGGGTCCGGCAAGGCGGTCTTTGTGATGAAGGTGTTCGGTCCGCTGCCGCCAGGCTAGACGCAGCAGCCCCGTAACCGTCCTAAGCCGCTGCTGCGCTGGCGCCATGGGCGTCGAATCGGCAAACTAGGGTGTTCCCGCAGTGCTGCAGCCGGGGTGGGGCCCAAGTGGCTCCTCCAGCGTGGGGCGCGTGGCCTGAAGACGCCCTGCCTTCGGCCGCGAAGCCCGGCCACCTTCAGCCCGGGTCATGCAGCCCGAAGCATTCTTTAGATTACCGAGGTAAGTTCATGGCGCTTTTGCGTGTCGTCGATCGCGACGGAGTCGAGCATGAGGTCGATGCGAAGATTGGCCTGAAGGTCATGGAGACCCTGCGTGAGCTCGATTACGGCGTTGCCGCCATCTGCGGCGGCATGTGCTCATGCGCGACCTGTCACGTTTACGTCGATCCTGAGTGGCAAGGCCGGCTGCCGGCAGCCATGTCGGATGAACGCGAGCTGCTCTCCGAGCTGTCCCACCACCAGGGAAATTCCCGCCTGTCGTGCCAGGTAGAATTCACACCCGAGCTCGCCGGTCTGCGAGTCACCATCGCGCCGGACGAGTAGGCGTAAAGGCAATTCAATGTCCGCATCCAGCGTCCATGTCGAAACTCGCGGCTCGGTAGCGCTCGTCACGCTGAATCGTCCGGAAAATGCGAACACCATCAACCTGCAGATGGCGATGGATCTGCTCGCGGCGGCCATGATCTGCTCGCGCAACCCCGCCGTGCGCGCGGTGGTATTGACGGGCGCCGGCCGGAATTTCTGCTTTGGCGGCGACCTGCATGCCATCGCCTCGAAAGAGGGCGCCGAGGACGCTTATCTGCGGGAGCTCACGGGCTATCTGCATTCGGCCATTTCGCATTTTGTGCGCATGGATCCGCCTGTCATTGCCGCGGTAAACGGCACCGCTGCCGGGGCCGGCGTCGGCCTGGTCGCGATGGCGGATCTCGCCATTTGTGGAAAGACTTCGAAGTTCAACCTCGCCTACACCAACGCCGGCCTGACTCCCGACGGCGGCACGTCCTTCCTGCTTCCAAGGGTGATCGGTTCGCGCCGGACGATGGAGCTGCTGCTTCTGAACCGCCCGCTGCCCGCCGACGAGGCGCTGAGCTGGGGCCTGGTGAACGAGGTTGCCGATGACGCTGAGCTTCTCGAGCGGGCGTTGGCAGTGGCAGAGCGGCTTTCGCTTGGTGCCACGCGCGCCTTCGGCAAAGCGAAGCGGCTCGTGGCTCATTCGCTCGGCGCTTTCGAGTCTCACATGGTGCTCGAGAGCGAGACTATTGCTTCGCAGGCGGTGACGCCGGACGGCATGGAAGGCATCCGTGCCTTTCTGGAAAAACGTAAACCTAACTTTTCCGGCAACGGTACGCGGTAAACATGGTCTGGATCATCGTCCTGTTCGTCGTGGCCGTGGCCATCATCGTGGCGCGGGTCTATTTCAACATGCGGCGGCTGAGAAACGCCTCGCCGCACGAAAGTTGGGACGCGAAAGTGATCGAGGGCCTGCGTGCCCGGGGGTATGCCCCTTTCAACGATTACCCGGTCGATTTCTTCCTGGCGCTGCCGGACGAGGTCGCTTGCCAGGGCGTGCGCGCGCGTCTCGAGTCCGAAGGGTTCGGGGTGGACGTGAAGGCCTTGGAAAACGACCCGGAGCTGAATTTCAGTCTCCACGCGACGAAGACCATGCGCCTGATCGTTCCTGAGATGCAGGAACTCAGTCGGCGAATGACCACTCTCGCGGGCGAATACCGCGGACGTTACGACGGCTGGGCGGCCTGAGCAGTTGAATTCGCTGTATGGGCCGGGCCGCGCTTCCCGTGAGCGGGCCCGAACGCGAACCCCTGGCCTGCACCGCGACGCAGTCAGCGGCTAGCGTTTTTCCGTCTGCCGGCGCACGGCTTCGGCCGCCGCGGCAATGGCTGCAGGATCGCCGAGATAGCGACTCTCCAGCGGTTTGAGGTCCGGGTCGAGCTCGTAGAGCAGCGGCACGCCGGTCGGGATGTTCAGCTCGACGATCTCGTTTTCCGGCACGTTATCGAGCATCTTGACCATCGCACGCAGGCTGTTGCCATGCGCCGCGACGAGCACGTTGCGCCCGGTTCGCAGCTCCGGCGCGATACGGCTATTCCAATAGGGTAGTACGCGCGCCAGCGTGTCTTTCAATGATTCGGCGGCCGGAAGCTCCGCGGGATCGACACCGGCGTACCGCGGGTCAAAGCGCGGATGCCGCTCATCGTTGAGATCGAGCGCCGGTGGGGGAACGTCGTAACTGCGGCGCCAGATTTTCACCTGGGCTTCGCCGTGCTTCTCGACGGTCTGGGCTTTGTTGAGTCCCTGCAGGGCGCCGTAGTGCCGCTCGTTGAGGCGCCACGAGCGCTCGACCGGAATCCACATGCGATTCATCTCATCGAGCGCAATCCACAACGTGCGGATGGCGCGCTTGAGCACGGACGTGAAGGCGATGTCGATATCGATCTTTTCCCGCAACAGCTCACGCCCGCCCTGGGCCGCTTCTTTGCGGCCCTGGTCCGACAGGTCGACGTCATGCCAGCCGGTAAAGAGGTTTTCCACGTTCCAGGTGCTCTGGCCGTGGCGCAAGAGAATCAATTTTCCAGGCACTTGTTTATGCTCCGCAGGACTTACGGGCTTCGCGCAGACCGTTGCACGGCGCCGCGAATCCCGTAGATTTAGCCGGCGCAAAGCCGCCGGGAAAAGATGCGCAAAACTGCAGTATCAATCGGCGAGTTTACGGACCGACTCTACGCCCACCGTGAGCGTTGCGAAATCGCTGGCGCCGGCGGCCCGCATTTCCGCAAGCGTGCGCTGCCAGTGGGCGAGCTCCTCGCCGACCGACTCCACCCATGTGGTAACGCGCGCCTCCGCCGTGCCTCGATCCTTGCGCGACAGGATGCGCTCGGCGAGACGGCGATGAATGCGCAGTGCGCCGTCCCGTAGCCCGGCGCGTGCGATGGCCTGCCACGGGCCTTCGACGGACAGCCGTTCGATCTGGTCGCGCAGCCAGTCGAGCCCGATGCGCGCGCCCACCTCGAAATAGACCCGGCCGGCTTCGACCACACTTACGCGGAAGGCGCTCGAAAGTTCCACGATGTCGAGCGCCGCATTGTGCGCTTCCAGGCTGGCAACACGAGTAGCCAGCTCAGCGGGCAGCCCGGCCCCGATATGCTGCTTGCGAGTCGCCTCGAAGCGCTCGCGCCCCGGCCCGGTCAGCACCTGTGCGATCTCGGACTCGAGCTGGCGCACGCCGCTGCCGAATTCCGCGACCGCCGCATCGACCTGCAACTCGCGCTTGCGGCGGGCGAGCAGCCAATAGGTCATGTGCCGCAGCAGCCGGCTGGTCTGGAACGCGATCTCGTATTGCAGTTTCGCCGGCACCCTGGTGTCGAGCGCCTCGATCTGCGCCCAGAGGTCCCGCATCCCGAAGATCTCGCGCGCGGCCGTGTAGGCACGCGCGATCTGGGCTGGCTCGGCGCCCGTGTCCTCCTGCGCCCGCGGCACGAATGTCGGGCCCATCCGGTTCACGAGGCTGTTGGTGGTCGCGGTGGCGATGATCTCCCGGCGCAGCCGGTGCTGTCCGATGGCCCGCGGGAAGCGCTCCCGCACCGGGGCGGGGAAGTAGCGCTCCAGCTCGGAGGACAGGTACGGATCCTCGGGTACGTTGGACGCCAACAGATGATTGTTGAGCCAGATCTTGCTGTAGGCGAGCAGGATCGCCAGTTCCGGGCGGGTGAGGGCGCCACCCTTCTTGCGGCGCTCCGTCAGTTCCTCGTCGGCGGGCAGGAATTCCAGCGCCCTGTTGAGCTCACCCGAACGCTCGAGCGAGCGGATCAGGTGCTGGTACTCGGCGAGCCGCGCGCCCGCGTGCAGCTCGAGCGTGCTGATGGCCTGACTCTGCAGATAGTTGTTGCGCAGGACTAGCGTGGCGATCTCATTCGTCATGCGCACGAGCAGCCGGTTGCGGTCGCCGCGCGTGAGCTTGCCTGCCTGCACCAGGGGATTCAGCAGGATTTTGATGTTGACTTCGACGTCCGAGGTGTTCACTCCGGCCGAGTTGTCTATGAAGTCGGTGTTCAACCGGCCGCCGGCCAGCGCGTATTCCACGCGGCCCCGCTGCGACAGGCCGAGATTACCGCCTTCGCCGACGACCTTGGCCCTGAGCTGGCTGCCGTTGATGCGGACGGCATCGTTGGCCCGGTCGCCGATTTCGGCATTCCGCTCCTGGGCCGACTTCACATAGGTACCGATGCCGCCGTTCCAGAGCAGATCGACGGGCATGCACAGAATCGCGCGGATGATCTCAGTCGGAGTTGCCGAGGCGGCTTCGAGTCCGAGCAGGGCGCGTGCCTCCTGCGAAAGCGTTATCGACTTCGCGGTGCGCGGGAAGATCCCGCCGCCGCGCGCGATCTTTTTCCGATCGTAGTCGTCCCAACTCGAACGCGGCAGAGCGAACAACCGGGCGCGTTCGGCAAAGCTCACCGCGGCGTCCGGCGTGGGATCGAGGAAGATATGCCGGTGGTCGAACGCGGCCTGCAGCAAGGTGTGACGCGACAGGAGCATGCCGTTGCCAAAGACGTCACCGGACATGTCGCCGATGCCTGCCACGGTAAAGTCCGTCTTCTGGATATCGACACCGATCTCGCGGAAGTGCCGCTTGACGCATTCCCACGCGCCGCGCGCCGTGATGGCCATTTTCTTGTGGTCGTAGCCAGCAGAGCCGCCCGAAGCAAACGCATCGCCGAGCCAGAAGCCGTAGTCGGCCGAAATGGCGTTGGCGGTGTCCGAAAAGGTGGCTGTTCCCTTGTCCGCGGCGACGACGAGGTAGGGATCATCCGGGTCGAGACGGATGACGCGCGGCGGCGGCGCGATACGGCCGGAGACGATGTTGTCCGTGAGATCGAGCAGGCCGCGGATGAAAGTCTGGTAGCAGGACACGACTTCGGCCTGCACTTCTTCCCGGGTGCCGCCCGGGAGGCGCTTCGCGACGAATCCGCCCTTGGCCCCCACCGGTACGATCAGGGTATTCTTGACGTTCTGCGCCTTCATGAGGCCCAGGATCTCCGTGCGGAAGTCCTCGCGCCGGTCGGACCAGCGAATGCCGCCGCGAGCGACATAACCCATCCGCAGGTGCACGCCTTCCACGCGGGGGCTGTAAACGAAGATCTCGAACTTCGGGCGCGGTAACGGCAGATCCGGGATCTTGCCCGGGTCGAACTTGAAGGAAACGTAGCTCTTCGGCCTGCCCGCGGCGTCCGGCTGATAGAAGTTGGTTCGCAGCGTGGCCTGGAAGAGAGTCAGGTACGCGCGCAGGATGCGATCCTCATCCAGGCTCGCGACGGCATCCAGGCCGGCACGGATCTGTGCGACCAGCGTATCGGCGTTGCGCTCCGGGCCCTTCGCGGTGGCGCTCGTGAGGCTCTGGGACTTGCTCCTGCCGGGTCCGGCCAGAACTGGATCGAAGCGCGACTCGAACAGGCGCACGAGATTGCGCGTAATGGCGGTATTCGCCGCCAGGGTGCGCTCCATGTACGCCTGGCTGAAGGGCACGCCCGTTTGCAAGAGATAGCGGCAGTACGCGCGCAACACGACGATTTCGCGCGCGTTGAGTCCGGCGCCGAACAGAAGACGGTTGAAGCCGTCGTTCTCGACCTCGCCGCTCCAGGTCGCGGCGAAGGCCTCCTTGAAGTTGCTTTCCAGGTTTGCGCTGTCGAGCTCCAGGCGCTCACGGTGCTCGAGCTCGAAGTCCTGGATCCACGCGGCCCCGCCTTCGGGCCAGACCAGCTCGTAGGGCCGCTCGGAGATCACCCGCAAGCCGAAGTTCTCGAGCATGGGCAGCAGGTCGGAGATGGGTACGGGATCGCCGAGCTTGACGATCTTCAGATGCACGCGCTCCGCCTTCTGCTGGGCCGGGCGGTGCAGCTTCAGGCGCATCGCTTGCGGCTGCTCGCGCAAAGTCTCGAGATCCACCAGGTCCTCGAGCGCCTCGCTCGGGGTGATGTCCTCTTCATAGGCCATCGGAAACACACGCCGGTAGCGGTTCGCCAGCGTGAGGCCTGCCGCCTCGCCTCTGCGTTCGGCCAGCACCTCGCGCAACCGGTCCGTCCACGTCAGGGCGGCCTCGGCGATGCGGCTCTCGATCGCCGCGAGATCGACCTTACGGCGTTGCTGGGGGTCGGTCCGCACGACGACGTGCACGCGAGCGTGGTTCGATCCGGAGATCTGCACGTAGCTCTCTACGGACTTGCCCTCGAAACCTTCGAGTACGATCTGCTCGATACGCTGGCGCACCTCGGTGTTGTAGCGGTCGCGCGGCACATAAACGAGGCAGGAGTAAAACCGATGATAGGGATCGCGGCGCGCGAGCAGGCGCACGGTGCGACGCTCGTAGAGATTGACGACGCCGCGCGCGATGCGGATGAGATCTTCGACTCCCGCCTGGAACAGCTCGTCGCGTGGATAGGTCTCGAGGACATTCAACACCGCCTTGCCATCGTGGCTTTGCGGATCCAGGCCGAAATACTGCACTACGCGGTCGACCTTGCGGCGCAGAACCGGGATGTCCCGCGGGCTGCCGTGGTAGGCCGTCGAGGTCCACAGGCCGAGAAAGCGATGCTCGCCGGAGACTCTGCCGCGCGGGTCGAAAGTCTTGATGCCAATGTAGTCGAGATACTCGCCACGATGGACGGTGGAGGTCGAGTTGGCCTTCGTCAGTATCAACAGCTCCGGCTCGCGCGCGCGGGCCCGGATATCCCCGCGCAGCACCGTGGCAGCGGATTCCCTGGGCTTGCGCTTGCCGTTACGGAGGATCCCCAGACCTGAGCGCGGGTCCGGAACGAGCCGGTCTTCCTGAGCGCCCCGCTCCAGGTGGTATTGGCGGTAGCCGAGGAACACGAAGTGCCGGCTCTCCATCCAGTTGAGGAGATGCCGTGCCTCGGTGACCTCGTCGGCGGGCAGTGGCGGCGGACTGTTCTCGAGAGAGGCGACGAGGGAGCGAACCCGCTCCCGCATCGGCGCCCAGTCTGCGACGGCGGCGCGGACATCGCCCAGCGTGGTTTCGATGTTGCGTTGGATTTTTTCGATCTGCGCCGGATCGGTCTGCCGGTCGATCTCGTAGAGCTGCCACGATTCGGCGCCGGCAGCATGGGTGCCGTTGGCGCCCATTTCCACGATCCGGCCGCGGCCGTCGCGTCGGACTTCCAGCACGGGATGCACGATGAGGTGCACCGCGAGCTCCGCGCGGCTGAACACGATGCCCAGCGAGTCGACGAGGAACGGCATGTCGTCCGTCACCGTCATCACGAGCGTGTGGGGCGATTCGAATCCGTCGCGGTGCGGGTCTGGATTGAAAACCCGCACCAGCGACTGGCCGGGGGCGCGCTTCGCGCCGAACTCGAAGTGATTGAGCGCCGCACTGGCCAGGAGCGCCGGCGCTCGCTCGGCGAGATCCTCTTCTCCGACGCCGCGGAAATACGCTCTGACGAAACGTTGTTGCAGCTCCATGAGGCTGCGGCCCTCGCGCCCTCCCTTCCCCTCGGGAGAAATGGCGTGTGCGATGCGCTCGATCAGCGCGACGCGCGCAGCGGGAATGCTGCGCAGGAGACGAGTGTCATCGGGAGCAACTTGCGCGTGCATGCTCAGTTATCCTTCTCAAGATCACGCAGGACGGCAGCCAGGAATCGTGCGGCTTCACCGCCGGTGACGCACCGGTGGTCGAAGGTGAGCGAAAGCGGCATTCGCAAATGCACTTCGATAGCCTCATTCACCGCGACGACATCGCGGCTGAGGCGGCCTGAGCCGAGAATGGCGACCGTCGGGGGCACCACGACGGGAGTCGCGTACCGGCCGGCGATCATGCCGAAGTTGGAAAGCATGAAGCTGACGTGACGGAGGTCGTCAGGCGTAATCGTGCGATCGCGTGCGGTACGCTTCAATCGATCGATATCCTCGCGCAACTCGACGGCTGTGCGGTTGCCGACGTCGCGGATCACGGGGACGATGAGGCCGTCGGTGGTATCGACCGCCATCCCGACATCGACTTGTGTCAACAGCCGACGACTCTGGGATGGGCCGTCGAACCACGCGTTGAGGGCGGGCTCCGCTTTACAGCCGGTGCCAATCGCACGCAACAGGCGTGTGGTGAAGTCCTCGTCCTTCCGCCAGAGATGCAGGTCGCCGTCATCGAACAGCGTGCACTTGGCGACGTTGTCGCGAGCGAGGCCCATGCTTTGCGCCATCGCGCGACGCAGTCCGCGCAGCTTTTCGCCACCGGTGAAGGGGGCGCTTGTGTCAGGCAATCGCGCCGGGCTGGGGCGGAATGCGGTGCTTGGGCGCGCTGCCTGGCCGGCCGCGGGCGCGGATGCGAGTGCGGCATCCGGGGCGGAGGCGTCCCCCCAGTTGGACGTGGCAGCGCCAGGGGCTGCGGCGACGCCCGCGCCGGAACTCGCGATGACGTCTTCAACGACGATTACGCCGGCGCGGCCGGACCCGCGCAGTCCTGTCAGGTCGATGCCCAGCTTCTTCGCAAGAGCTCGAGCAGCCGGTGCCGCGCGTAGCCGCTCGTCGGCGCGGAGCTTGATCGCGCCGTTGGCGGCGGAACTGCCCCCGGCATGCGCTGTTTCGATAAGCTCATGGTCGCTCGTAGGCATGCTGCCCACCACGGTGCCCGAGTCACTCGCGGCGCCTGAGTGAGGCGCTGATATGGCGGCTGTTTGCGCTGGCGATGCTGGAGTTGGCGCCGATGTTGCCGGCCGGTGCGCGGGCGCCGCTGCCTGCGTGAGATCGAACTCGACCAGAGGCGCGCCGGTTGCGATGACGTCGCCCGGCTGTCCATGCAATGTCTTCACGATTCCGGAATAGGGAGCGGGCACTTCGACGATGGCTTTCGCGGTTTCGACAGCCAGCATCGGTTGGTCAACCGTGACCACGTCGCCGACGTTGACGTGCCAACGGACGATTTCCGCCTCGGCGAGGCCTTCGCCGAGGTCCGGGAGATTGAAAGTCGTCATTTGCGCTCCGTTGAACGGCGGCGTGTGAATTTATTCCGCAAGGGTTTCGCGCACGGCGTCCGTAATGCGTGCGGTGCTCGGGATGTAGTCGTTCTCGAGCCGGGAGAGGGGCATGATCGTGTCGTAGCCAGTCACTCGCTTGATGGGAGCATGTAAGTCATAGAGGCCGTGCTCGGCAACCGTGGCGGCAATTTCAGCGCCGATGCCGCAGTTGCGCGGCGCTTCGTGCACGATGACGAGCCTGCCGGTCTTCGCGACAGAGTCGAGAATAGTGTCGTGGTCGATCGGCGAGAGCGTCGCGAGATCGAGCACTTCGCAACTCACGCCCTCACCTTCCAACTTCTCCGCGGCTCGCAGCGTGTCGGACACCATGGCGCCCCAGGTGACAATCGTGACGTCGGATCCTTCGCGCAGCCGGTAACAGACATCCAGCGGTAGCGCGAGGCCATCGTCGGCCACTTCCTGCTTCACGAGGCGGTACAAACGCGCGGGCTCGAGGAAGATGACAGGATCGGGATCGCGGATCGCCGCGAGCAACAGGCCGTAGGCGCGTGCGGGAGAGGATGGGCAGACCACTCTCAGACCGGCGTGGTGCGCAAACATTGCCTCGAGACTTTCAGAGTGGTGCTCCGGCGCATGAATGCCGCCGCCGTGCGGCATCCGTATCACCACGGGGCAGGTCAGGCGCCCCCGGGTCCGGTTGCGCATGCGCGCCATGTGGCTGCAGATCTGGTCCATGGCGGGGTAGATGAACCCCATGAACTGGATCTCGGCGATAGGGCGCAGACCTTGCGTCGCCATGCCGATAGCCAGGCCCGCAATCATGCCTTCCGCAAGGGGCGTGTCCTGTACGCGATCTTTTCCGAACTGCTCCTGCAGCCCGACAGTCGCGCGAAAGACACCGCCGTTGATGCCAACATCCTCGCCTAGCACCACCACCGTTGGGTCGTGCGCCATCTCCCACGCATGCGCGCGGTTGATGGCTTCGATCATCGTGACTTTTGCCATGTACGGGTGAGCGGCTCAGTGTCCGGCGGAGCCGGCATAACGGCGTGCGAGTTCGCGCTGTTCCAGCAGGCTCTTCGGCGGCCGTGCGAACAAGTGGTCGAACATCGCGTCAGTCGATGGCTGCGGTGCGCTCAGATACTCATCAACGGCCGCTTCGACTTCGCGTGTACATTCGGCCTTCAACGCCACTTCGTGCGCCTCGTCCCACACGCGTAGCTTCATGAGGTATGCGCGAAGTCTCGGCAGCGGTTCCTTGGTCCACGCCTCCTTTACTTCGCTCGCGTCACGGTAGCGGCTCGCGTCGTCCGCCGTCGTGTGATCGCTAAGGCGGTAGGTGATTGCTTCAATTAGCGTGGGCCCTTCGCCGCGACGAGCTCTTTCGAGGGCTTCGCCAACGGTGTGGCGGACCGCAATGACGTCGTTGCCGTCGACCTGAATGCCGGGGATGCCGGCGGCAATGGCCTTCTGCGCGAGAGTTTTCGTGGCGGTCTGACTTCCGATCGGAACAGAGATCGCCCAGCCGTTGTTAACCACGACGAAGACGGCCGGCAGCGCGCGGGCGCCGGCGACGTTCAGCCCTTCGTAGAACGCGCCCTCGGAGGTGCCGCCGTCGCCCACATAAGTCACCGAGCAGCGCTTCTCGCCGCGGATCTTCATCGCCATTGCGACGCCGGCGCCATGGAGCATCTGGGACGCGATCGGGACGCAATAGGGAAAGTCCTGTCGGGCCGCGCTGAAATCGCTGCCGCGCTCGTCGCCGCCCCAATAAAGCAGGATGCTGGCCATCTTCACGCCGCGCCACATTTGCGAGCCGAACTCGCGATACACGGGAGCGAGAACGTCGTCCGTTTGCATCGCCGCTGCGACGCCGACGTGTGCGGCCTCATGACCCAGGCAGGACGCGTACGTGCCGAGCCTGCCCGTGCGCTGCAGGTTGACGGCCTTGGTGTCGAATGCCCGTACCAGCGTCATGAAGCGGTACATTTTGAGCAATTCGCCGCTATCACGTGCCAGTGGCGGAGCGGAGGCGGCGAGGTTTCCCTCGGCGTCGAGAAACTGGCAGTACTTGATCTCGAACTCGGCAACTGTCTTCAAATCGATCCCCCTCGGGACGCTCGTTTCATGGGCCTGAGGCAAGTCCGGCGGCGATTCCGCGCATGGCCGACCCGCGCTGCTCGACTTCGCTCCGGGCCCCCCGCGAGCGGCGCCGGATTATACATTAGCGGCCTGTGCGACCCCGAGGCGCCCTCCACCCGGGGCGAAGGTCCGTATGACGGGTGCGGGCACGTCACACGGGCGCGGTACAATTTGCGGCATGCAAGTTGAGACCCGCGGCGTCCCGGAGGAGGCCAAATCCCCGTTCAAGCTCGAGTACGACCCGGTGCTGCCGATTACGGCGCATCGGATGGAGATTCTCGAGGCGATTCAGCGGCATCCTGTCATCGTCCTGTGCGGCGCCACAGGGTCTGGCAAGTCGACGCAGCTGCCCAAGCTCTGCGTGGAAGCCGGGCGCGGCACGGCAGGGATGATCGGCCACACACAGCCGCGGCGGATCGCCGCGCGTGCGCTGGCCAACCGGCTCGCGGAAGAGACCGGAACGACCGTAGGAGGCGCGGTCGGGTACAAGGTGCGCTTCAACGATCGCACCGGTCCAGATTGCCGCGTCAAGCTGATGACGGACGGTATCCTGCTCAAGGAGCTCGAGAGTGACCGTCAGCTGCGCCGCTACGACACTCTGATTATCGACGAGGCGCACGAACGTAGTCTCAACATCGATCTGCTGCTCGGCGTACTCAAGCAGCTGGTGCCGAAGCGCCCCGACCTCCGGTTGATCGTGACCTCGGCGACGATCGATCCTGGCAGGTTTTCCACCTTTTTCGGGGGCGCGCCGGTCATCGAGGTGTCCGGACGCAGCTACCCCGTCGAGATCCTCTATCGCCCGCTCATGGCGGAAGACGAGGATGCGGCGGAGCTGTCTTTGCCGGAAGGCATCATCGAGGCGGTGCGTGAGCTGGACGTCCCCGGAAGGAGCGGTCAAGGGTCGCGCGCGGATGTCCTCGTCTTCCTGCCGGGTGAGAAGCACATTCGGGAAGCGGCGGACGCTCTGGAGCGCGCACGCTTGCCGAATACCGAGGTGTTGCCGCTCTTCGCGCGTCTCTCCACCAGCGACCAGGAGCGTATCTTCCAGCGTCACTCCCAGAGGCGAGTCGTGCTTGCGACCAACGTTGCCGAGACCTCCCTGACGGTGCCCGGCATACGCTTCGTCATCGACTCGGGCCTGGCCCGGATCAGCCGCTACAGCGTGCGCGGAAAAGTGCAGCGGCTACCGATCGAGCCTGTCTCAAAAGCGAGCGCCGACCAGCGCAAGGGTCGCTGCGGTCGCGAGGCGGAAGGGATCTGCATTCGTCTCTATTCCGAAGAAGACTTCGTACAGCGCGAGGATTTCACGCCGCCGGAAGTGCTGCGGACCAATCTGGCGAGTGTGATGCTTCGCATGGCGACGCTCGGGCTCGGCGAGCCGGAGAGCTTCCCGTTTCTGGATCCTCCCGATACGCGCCTCGTGAACGATGGCGTTCGGCTCCTGCAGGAGCTGAAGGCCATGGACGAGGAGCGACGTGTGACGAGCCTGGGCCAGCAGATCGCGGGTCTCCCGGTCGATCCGCGGCTGGGGCGCATGCTGCTGGCGGCCTCTCGCCACAACTGCCTCACCGAGATGCTCGTCGTCGTGTCGTTTCTGGAGGGGCAGGATCCGCGGGAGCGTCCAACGGACGCTCAACAGCAGGCGAGCGAGAAGCACTCCGCGTTCGCGGATCCGCGTTCGGACTTCGTCACGGTGCTCAATGTCTGGCGCGCCTTCAATGAGCAGTCGGCGGCGCTGTCGCGCAACCAGCTGCGCAAATGGTGTCGGGAAAATTTCCTGTCCTTCCTGCGTATGCGGGAGTGGCAGGATCTGCACACCCAGCTGTCGCAAAGCCTCGGCGATCTCAAGCTTCGGCCGAACCAGGTGGTCGCGAGCTACACCGATCTGCATCAGGCGATTCTGACGGGATTTCTGGGCTCGATTGGCGAGCTTGACGAAAAGCGGGAGTACAACGGGCCGCGCGGAATGCGTTTCGTGATCGCACCCGGTACGCCCCTCGCGTCCAAGCCCCCGAAATGGGTCGTAGCGGGCAGCCTTCTCGAGACGACGAAGCTGTACGCGCGCATGGTGGCCGCTGTCGATCCCGGTTGGATCGAGGCTGCGGGCGCGCATCTTCTCAAACGAAGTTACAGCGAACCGCATTGGGTGGAGACGCGCGGATTCGTTTCTGCTTACGAGTCTGTCGCGCTGTACGGCCTGACGCTCGCGTCGAAGCGGCGGATCAACTACGGCGCGATCGCTCCACGGGAAGCACGCGAGATTTTCATTCGCGAGGCGCTCATTGAGCCGGCACCAACCGAAGATGCGTTGGCGACGGGCGACCCGCGCCGGATGCATAGGCAGCGGGCGGTCGTTCAAGGCGAGTTTCTTGCCGCCAACCGCCGCTTGCGCGACGAGATAGAGGGCCTGGAGGCGAAGATCCGCCGCCGCGACGTGATCGTGGACGAGGAGCAGCAACTCGCGTTTTACACGGCCCGGATACCGGAGCGGGTGAATTCGATCTCGGCATTCAATACATGGCGGGCCGAGGCGGAGCGCGGGAATCCGCGACTTCTCTATATGTCGCGCGCGGACCTCGTGCAGCGGGACGTACCGGAGGCCGCTCCGGACCGGCTGCCGGATGAGCTGCCCGTTGGCGCGAATCAACTGCCGCTGCAATACAAGTTCGAGCCCGCCGAAGCGGGCGACGGCATCACGCTCACCGTGCCGGAACCGCTCCTCGAAATGGTGAGCGCGGAGCAGATCGCGTGGCTCGTGCCGGGGATGCGCTTGGAGAAGGTGATCGCGGTATTCCGGGCGTTGCCAAAGGCGCAGCGCAAGCTGCTGGTACCGGTGCCCGAGCACGCGAAGATGGCGCTCGATGACCTACCCAAAGAGACGGAGCGGCTTGGGCGCCTCCCCGGGTTCTACGAATGGTTGGCCCGGTGGGTCACGCAACGTGTTGGTGCGCCGGTCACTGCGGCGGAACTCGCAGCGTTGCCGCTGCCCGACCACCTGCGGATGAATCTGCGTGTGGTGGACGCGGACGACGGCGTACTTGCGGAGGGGAGGGACCTTCTCGCTATCAAGCGCAAGCTGTATGCGACCACGGCGCCGGGGCCGTTTGTGGTGGCGGGGCTCGCGGGTATTGCTGCGACCGGCGGTGGTGGAGTTGGCGCGAACGCTCGCAGTGGTAGTGGCGCTGGTATTGCCGGGGCCACTCGCACTGGCGTTGGCGTGAGTGCCCGCACTCGCAGTGGCGCCGGTGTTGCCGACGGTGTTCGCTCTGGCGCTGTCGAGGGCGCTCGCACCGGTGGCAGCGTTGCCACAGGCGGCGGCGGTGGAACTGGTGCTGCCACTAGAGCTGATGATATTGGCCGAGGCGCAGTTGCCAAAGGCCGCGGATCTGTCAGCGGGCTGGAGTCCCTTCGGTCGTTAGTCGCTGCATCAGGCCATGATCTCGGCGCTTTGCGCGGGACTGGCGACTGGAGGAGCACTACTACGAGAGCGCCTGCAACCAGTACTGCCGGCATTAAACCGACGGTGGCTTCGAGAGGCACGGGCCCTGCCGCGAGTGGCGTTGGCCGGGGAGGCAACGCAGGCAAAGCAGTGGGGCCTGGCGCTGCGAGCAGCCTGCCCTCCAGCGTTGGATCAAGGGGTGGACTTGCGGCAGCCGCGTCGGCAGGACCCATCGTCCTCCATCGGCAATGGGATTTCGGCGATCTTCCGGAGAGCCGGGAAGTCGAGCGTAATCGGTTGCGATTGGTCGTGTATCCCGCGGTGGAGGATCACGGCAGTGGCGTAGCGTTCATCGAAGCGCGTAATGCGTTAGCCGCGGAAGCGATTTCACGTGTCGGCTTGGTCCGTCTCGCGATTCTGGCTCTGCCGCAACAGGCCAAATACGTCAGCAAGCGCGCAACGGACGATCGCGAGCTCGTCCTGCTCAGTCGTGGGTTGCCGTTGATACAATCCATGGCGGACGCCCTGACACAGCGCGCGTTTCGCGAGTGTTTCCTGCCTGTGGAGGTGCCGTTACCGCGCAATCAGCGAGACTTCAATGCTCTTCTGGAGGCGCGTCGAGCTCAGCTGAGTGACGTTGCAGATCGGCTTGCCGTTACGACGTTGTCGACACTGAAGGAGTGGCGTGCCGCGCGCGCAGCGTTGGACGGCTTACGCTCCGACTCTTTCCCCGAAGTCGTCGCCGACATCAACGCGCAGCTCGCGATGCTGCTGCCGCCCGATTTCATCGAATCGACCCCGCGCCCGTGGTTCGACTACCTCGCACGCTACTTCAAAGCCATCACGCGGCGCATTGAGCGACTGCCCCCCAATGCGCGACGGGACGCGGAACTCGCCGCCAAGGTAAAACCGTTCGCCATCGCGCTGCGCACTCTCGTGGCGCAACCGACCATTGCGGGCGTCCGCCCCGAGCTAGAGCAATTGCGTTGGATGATCGAAGAATTCCGCGTCTCGCTGTTCGCGCAGGATCTCAAGACGATGCTGCGTGTCTCTGAGAAGCGCCTGGCGGAGCAACTCAGCGTCGCAAGAGCGTCGTTGCAGTAACAGTCGAATTAGTTACTGCACTGCGATTGGCGGAGATCCGGCGCCGATACCCGCTTTATCCATTAGCTTTTCGGCGTACCGAGCGCGGCCGCGAACCGATCGCTGCAGCAGGCTTTCCTCGATCAGCTGTTTGTAGTCTTCGGGCAGAGCCCGCGCGACACCGTCAAGAGACCCCACAAGCTGCTGGATCTCCGCGGAAGTCGCAATGCCGCCATGCACCATTTGCTCGCGCAATGCCTGCAGCCCCGCGAAGGCAGGATCCGAAATCAGCAGATTCAGAAACATATGCTCGGCATCGAATTTTCGCTTTAGCCTGAGAACACTTACGATTACTCCAGCAACCCCGGCGCCGGCAGCCACAGCAGATAATAATAATTGCCCGTCCATAAGATTCGAACCTCTTACTTGAATTCCAGGCACAGTTCGCGGCCCGCGACGTGGCGATTATAGCGCTCCAGCATATGCACGAACATCGCGGTCGCTACGGATGAATAACCCACCCTGTACACGCCAGCCGTAACACTCGAACCTCCGGTGGCAAGACCGAAAAAGACGGAGTAAACGAGGCTGATTACAACGGTAAGCCCAAAGAGCAGTCTGCTTTGAGAGGAAACTCCAATGGTCAGCGGGTAGACGGACAAGAACAGCAGCAGTGTTTTTGGCTCTATGTGATTCAACACGACCGCTTCGATCAGCAGCGGCATGAAAGGCAGCAGCAGATGGAACAGAATACAAAGCAGGAATTCTTGAACGCAAGCGGGAATTCCCGGAAACCGAAAAGCATTCGCCGTGATCTGTTCCTCTGTCTTCTGCACAGAAATCCTCCAGTCGGATCACTTTTTATGTTTGTTTAGTGGTGGGCTCTCGTCGTATTGCAACTTCGTCACTGCGTAAACGGGCGCTGAATTGCGACACGTCGTTATGCATGAGGAGGAAGGTTACGTTTTCTCGCACCGCGGATACAAGCTATTCGCCTGTTATTTCTCGCATCCGCGCTGCAGTGTGCACGGCATTTTGCTGGTGCCGACTCGGCGTGTTTGGCCGCGTCTTCTACGCGGCGACTTGACGCGCGGTGACTACGGGCGGTGTTCGCGGGCGAGGTATTCCTCGCTTTGCATCTCGATCAGGCGGCTTTGGGTGCGTTCGAATTGGAAGGAGAGGCGGTCGCCGCAGTAGAGCTCAGTAGGGGGAGCGGCGGCGGAGATGATGAGGTTTACGTTGCGGTCGTACAGCTCGTCGACGAGCGCGATGAAGCGCCGTGCTTCGTTCTCGCGAAGTGAGTCGAAGACCGGTACGTTGGAGACGATCACGGATTGGAACTCGCGTGCGATTTCGATGTAGTCGTCCTGACTGCGAGGGCCCGAGCACAGCGCGGAAAAATTGAACCAGACGGCGCTGCCGTTCTGGCGTACTACAGGAATGGCGCGACCTTCGATTTCGATGCTGCCGCTGGTATAGCCGCCGTGGTCAGATAGCTCGGCAAACAGCGCTTCGAGGCGCTGTACGCTGTCTGGCGCGTTCGAGAGTAGATACGTGCCGGCCTGCTTGAGTTGGCGCAGGCGGTAGTCCGTTCCTCCATCGACACCAAGGACGTCAACATGACGCTCGATGAGGTCGATAGCGGGTAGGAACCGTTGCCTCTGCAGGCCGTCCTTATACAGATCGCCCGGACGGACGTTCGACGTGGCCACGAGGGTCACGCCGCGTTTGAACAGGCCCTCGAAGAGGTTGCCGAGGATCATCGCATCGGCAATGTCGGTCACGAAGAGCTCATCGAAGCACAGCACGCGCGTGTCGCGAGCAATTTGCTCGGCTACGAGCTCCAGCGGTGACGCGCGATTCTGCAGGCCTTTGAGCTCGGCGTGCACGTCATGCATGAAGCGATGGAAGTGCCTGCGACGGCGTTCGACGAAGGGCAGGCTTTGAAAGAAAAGATCCATGAGCCAGGTCTTGCCGCGCCCCACACCGCCCCAAAGGTATACGCCCCGCTCCGGCTCTCGCGCCGAACTACGACCCAGCCCTCCAAGCAAGCGTCGCAGTGGTGACGAATTCGCCTCGCGTGAGGCGACGAGACGCCGGCGCAGATCATCGAGCTTTTCCACGGCGGCGAGTTGTGCCCGGTCGGCACGAAAGTCGCGCTCGGCAAGCTGTTGGGTATAGAGCTCGCGCAGGTCCCTGGGCACGGTGTCATCCGCAGTCGTCAAGGTGCGCCGGTCCCCGTGCCCGTGGTTGCGGTGCCAATCGCCGCGCGTGCCGTGAGGCGGACCCGCGCGTCGCTCTTGAGCGGAGGGTGCTTCGCCTGCTTCACGGAGGTGTCAGCTCGCGAGGTCCGGGAGGTCGCGGAAGTGCTCCAGCGCCTGCGGGTTTGCAAGCGCATCGACATTCTTGACAGGCTTGCCGTGAATGACATTGCGCACGGCCAGTTCGGTGAGCTTGCCTGAAAGTGTGCGCGGTAAGTCGGGCACGGCAATGATCTTGGAGGGCACGTGCCGCACCGTCGTGTGTGCGCGGATCGTTTCCCGGATCTCCTTTCTCAAAGGCTCATCCAGCTCCACGCCGGGTTTCAGCCGCACGAACAGCACGACGCGGACGTCATCGCGCCAGTCCTGGCCTACCGCAAGCGCCTCGATCACTTGTTCCAGGCCTTCCACGGCCGCATAGATTTCGGCGGTGCCGATCCGCACGCCGCCGGGATTCAACACGGCATCGGAGCGGCCGTAGATCACGAGTCCGTCATTTTCGGTGATGGCGGCGTAGTCGCCGTGATGCCAGACACCGGGAAAGCGCTCGAAGTACGCCGCGCGATACTTGCTTCCGTCAGGATCATTCCAGAAGCCGACCGGCATGGAAGGAAAGGGCGCCGTGCAGACGAGCTCGCCGCGCTCGCCGCGGATCGAGCGGCCGGCATCGTCGAAAATCTCCACTTGCATGCCGAGGCCGCGACACTGAATTTCTCCACGATGGACCGGTCGTGTCGGGCATCCAAGGGCGAAGCAGGAAGCTATGTCAGTGCCGCCGGAGATCGACGCGAGCAATACATCGGACTTCACCGAACGGTAGACGTAATCGAATCCATCGGGGAGCAGCGGCGAGCCGGTGGACAGGATCGTACGTAAGTCCGTGAGATCGACCGCCTCGACCGGAACGAAGGCGCTCTTCTCCATCGCGCCAAGGTATTTGGCGCTCGTGCCGAAAATCGTGATGCGCTCTTCTTCCGCCATTCGCCACAGCGCGCCAGCATCCGGGTGGAACGGGCTTCCATCGTAGAGCACCAGTGTCGCGCCGGTGGCGAGTCCGCTCGCGAGCCAGTTCCACATCATCCAACCGCAAGTCGTGAAGTAGAACAGCCGGTCGATGCGCTTCACATCAGTATGGAGCAGGTGCTCCTTCTGGTGTTGCAGCAGCGTGCCGCCCGCGCCATGCACGATGCACTTGGGCACTCCGGTCGTGCCGGAAGAATATAGGATGTAAAGCGGGTGATTGAACGGTAACGCCTCGAAGTGCAGCGCTCGTCCGCGCGTGCCGAAGGCATCCCATTGGCTCGCCATGGAGGCGGAAGCACCGAGCCGCTCGAGGTTTGGATCGGGATTCACGTAAGGAATGACGACCACGTGTGCGACGCTCGGGAGGCTCATCAGGACCTCGCCCATCGAGGCAAGCGAGTCCAGCGTCTTGCCGGCATAAAAGTAGCCGTCAGCGGTAAACAACACCTTCGGGGCGATCTGCCCAAACCGGTCGAGCACGCCGTGCACGCCGAAGTCCGGCGAGCACGAGGTCCAAGTCGCTCCGAGGCTTGCGGCCGCGAGCATGGCGATCATCGTCTCCGGAATGTTCGGCATGAAGCCGGCCACGCGGTCACCCGCCACGACGCCGGCCGCCTGGAGTCCGTCGGCTATGCGCGCGACGGTCTCGCGCAGCTGCCGGTAAGAGATCTCCCGCCGCGTGTCGCGTTCATTGCGGAATACCAACGCCGGCTGTTCGTCGTCGTAGCGAAGCAGGTTCTCGGCAAAATTCAGGCGGGCGGTGGGAAAGAAGGCTGCGCCTGGCGTTCGGCGGCCCGGCGTCCTGGAGCCGCTCGCTTCTGCGGGTGCGACACCCCAATCTCCATCCACCAGCGCGGGCCCGGCTCCCCAGTCGGCACGCACGTCGGCAAAGCGTGCGACCTCCGTCCAGAACTCGGCGGGGTGCGACACCGACCACGCATACAGATCGCCGTAGTCGCGCAGTTTCAAGCTCCGGCGGGCGTTCAGACAATCGATGAAGCCCGTGAGATTCGCATCGGCGATGCGAGCGGCGGAGGGGCGCCAGATTTCCGACATGATGATGAGTCTCGTTTCAATCCATCGCCGGCTTGCGACCGCTACAGCGACTGGTAGTTGGGGCCGGAGCCGCCTTCGGGAGTGGTCCAGTTGATGATCTCGTAGGGATCCTTGATGTCGCACGCTTTGCAGTGGACGCAGTTGGCGGCGTTGATCTGCAAACGCCGGCCACCCTTGTCGTCCTCGACGATCTCATAGACGTTCGCCGGGCAGAAGCGTTGGCACGGGTTGCCGAACTCCTTCGCGCAGCGATCGATACAGATGTTCGTATCGAGTACTTTGAGATGCGCCGGCTGACTCTCGTCGTGCGTGGTCGAAGCAAAGAATACCGAGGCGAGGCGATCCCGCGGCGGCAGTGTGCGATCCACCCACTCCCGGTTCACGGCCGGATAGTCGACCAGATACTTCAGCCGCGCGTAGTCCGGAGTTCGGCTCTTCAACGTCCACGGCGTGCGTCCGCCGGTCACGACTTCGAGAGCCGCGTTCGCCATGCCAAACCACAGCCCCCGCTTGAAGGCGGGCTTGAAATTACGCACGGCCTTGAGCTCCTGGCCGCCAGCCGAGGCGCGCCAGCGGGCGTCGAAACCCTCCGGCGAACCAACCTCCACCAGATGTTCGGCCGCCAGCATGCCGGAGCGGATCGCCTGGTGGACGCCTTTGATTTTTGGCAGGTTGAGTCCACTGGCGGAATCGCCGATGAGCATGGCGCCCGGCATCTCCAGCCGTGGGATCGTCTGCCAGCCGCCCGAGGCAATCGTGCGCGCCCCGGCGGCAACGATCTCTCCGCCTTCCAACAGCGGCTTCACGCGCGGATGGTGCTTGAACTGCTGGAACGCCTCGAACGGTGACAGCCGCGGGTCTTCATAGTCGAGCCCGACCACGAAGCCCACGTACACGCGGTTGTCGTTGAGGTGGTAGATGAAGCTGCCGCCGTAGGTGCGTGAGTCGAGCGGCCAGCCGAGGCTGTGTTGGATGAGGCCCGGCTCGACACGCCCGGCGGGCAGCTGCCAGAGCTCTTTCATTCCCAGGCTGTAGCTCTGTGGGCAGGCGCGTGCATCCAGGCCGTAGCGCAGGATGAGCTGCTTTGCGAGGCTCCCACGAGCGCCTTCCGCGATGACCGTCGTGCGCGCCCTGATTTCCGCGCCCGGCGCGTAGTTGGGTCCCGGCTGGCCGTTCTTCTCGATGCCCATGTCGCCGAGGCGCACGCCCGCCACCGATTCGTCCGTATTGAAGAGCGTCTGCGCGCCCGCGAAGCCGGGGAACACGTCGACCCCGAGCCCTTCCGCCTTCTGCGCGAGCCAGGGAGTCAACAGACCCAACGAGACGATGAAGTTGCCGTGATTGTGCAGTTGGGGCGGGATCGGCAGCGACAGGCTGCCGGTTCGGGTGAGGAGGCGGAATTCGTCGCGCTTGGCCGGGACGCAGATTCCAGGCGGCGATTGGCGCCACTCGGGCGCGAGCGCATCGAGCGGGCCGGGTTCGATGACGGCCCCGGAGAGTGCGTGCGCGCCTACGGCGGAAGCTTTCTCGAGCACACAGATATTGATGTCGGGCTTGAGCTGCTTGAGCCGGATCGCGCAGGCGAGCCCTGCCGGGCCCGCGCCGACGATCGCGACCTCATATTCCATGACGTCACGCTCAACCGCGTCCGATTCGCCGCCAGTGCTATTCAAGGTCTGCCCCGCTCGTTACGGTCATGGATGCTCGACGCTCTCGTTCAGGCGCGGCCCCTATGCCTGTCTTTTTGCGAAAATTCTACTTCGGCTGCATCCGGATCGCGCCGTCGAGGCGGATCGTCTCGCCATTCAACATCGGGATCTCGAATATCGAGGCGACGAGTTGCGCGAATTCCGCCGGCTTGCCCAGTCGCGCGGGGAACGGGATCTGGCTCGCGAGCGAGTCCTGCAGCTCCTGGGACATGGCATCCATCATCGGAGTGTGGAAGATGCCCGGGGCGATCGCCATGCAGCGAATGCCAAACCGCGCCAACTCACGCGCGATGGGCAGCACCATGCCGGCAAGTCCGGCCTTGGTGGCGGAGTAGGCCGCCTGGCCGATCTGGCCTTCGAAGGCCGCGACGGACGATGTGTGGATCAGCAGCCCGCGCTCGCCATCGGCGTTGGGCGCGTTGTTCTGCATGATGGCCGCGGCTGCCTTATCGCACAGGAAAGTGCCGATGAGGTTGATGTGTACGACCTTGGCGAAGAAGTCGCCAGCCATCGGGCCGTTCTTGCCTAGCACACGGCCCGCGCCGACGACGCCGGCGCAGTTCACCAGCAGGTTGATGCCACCCATGTGGTCGCGCGCACTATCCATTGACGCGTTGACCTCGGCTTCGGAGGTCACGTCGCACCGGACGAACGTGGCATTCGCGCCGAGTGCCGCCGCCGCAGTCCGGCCGGGGCCCTCCTGCACGTCCAGAATGACAACCTTGCCCCCTTGCGCGACGACGTGCTTGGCAACCGCGTTGCCCAGACCGGAAGCGCCGCCCGTTACGACCGCGCAAGCATCTTGGATCTTCATGAGTCTCCCCTGGAAACCCCTTAGCCTATCATTTCAACGGCCAGTGCAACCGCTTCGCCGCCTCCAATACACAGCGAGGCCACGCCGCGTTTACCGCCTTGGCGGCGGAGTGCGTACAGCAACGTCGTCAAGATGCGTGCGCCTGTCGCTCCGATCGGGTGGCCCAGCGCGCACGCTCCGCCGCCCACGTTTACCCGGGCGTGATCGATGTCGAGGTCGTGCATGACGGCCATCGGGACCGTGGCAAACGCCTCATTGATCTCGTAGAGATCGGCGTCGTGGGGCCGCCAGCCGAGTTTGGCCAGCGTCTTTTTGATGGCTCCGACGGGGGCCGTAGTGAACCATTCCGGCTCATGCGCCTGGCTTGAATACGCGAGTACGCGGGCGAGGGGCTTCAGGCCGCGCGCCTTGGCTGCCGCACCGCTCATGACGACCACAGCCGCGGCGCCGTCCGAAATGGACGAGGAGCTCGCGGCCGTCACGGTACCGTCCTTTCCGAACGCCGGCTTGAGCGTGGAAATCTTATTCAGATCGCACGTCCCCGGCGTCTCATCGCGCGCTACGACCGTTTCGCCTTTGCGCGTCTTCACCGTCACCGGTGTGATCTCGGCATCGAATTCACCGGATTCGACTGCCCGCACGGCGCGGCGCACCGATTCGGCCGCGTACGCGTCCTGTGCCGCGCGCGTGAATTTGTATTTGCTCGCCGTGGCATCGGCGAAGGACCCCATGGCCTTGCCGTCGAACGGGCTTTGCAGCCCGTCGTAGAACATGTGATCGAGCAATTCGCCGTGACCCATCCGATACCCGCCGCGGGCCTTCAGCAGCAGGTAGGGGGCATTGGTCATGGACTCGAGGCCGCCGGCGAGCACGATTTCGGTGTCGCCCGCGCGGATCTGGTCCGATGCCATCATTACGGCCTTGAGGCCGGAACCGCACATCTTGTTGATCGTGGTGCTGGGCGTGCTGACCGGGATCCCGGCGCCCAATGCCGCCTGCCGTGCGGGCGCCTGGCCGAGGCCGGCCGACAGCACGCATCCCATGATCACTTCCTGAATATCCGCGCCCTGCAGGCCCGCGGCCTCGATGGCGGCCCTCATCGCAGCGCTGCCGAGCTGCGGGGCGGTCATTGGTGCGAGAGCGCCCTGGAACGCGCCGATGGGGGTGCGTTTGGCAGCGACGATAACAACATCATGATCTGACATGTCTGAACCTCTTCAACTTGTTCTCAACGGCCGGCACGTGTTGCCGCTGAGCGTGCCCCGGTTTGGCGCGGTGCCGCCGAACGTGGTCTGGTCTGACGCGGAGTCGCCTGACGCGACGCCGCCGTAGGGTGTGGCGCGCCCGGACGCGCCACTGCCGAACGTTGGCGGGTCTGTGATGACCCGACCTGGCGCGGCTCGGGCGAGCTGGGGGCGGTGGGACGCGGCGTCGCCCGGCTCGCCGCCCGCTGGCGGGAGCCAGCCTGACGCGTGTCGCCGCGGGCGGGGGCGGCGACGCCCCCCTCGCGAGGCCGCAGTCCGCTTTCGAATATGGTAACGAACGCGCCGGCGATTTCGGCGCCGGTCATGGACTGGTTCTCACGATACCAATGGGCGATCCAATTGAGGGCGCCGGCGAGGGCGAAGGCGGTCATCTTCGGATCGCAGGGGTGAATCGAGCCGTCCTGGATGCCCTCGCGGATCAGGCGGCGGATACCCTGGTCGATTTCCGACTTCAACGCCTTGATGTGGCTGCTCATGGCCGGCGACAGGTCCTGCTCCTCGGCTCGTACCATGCACCAGCCGAACTCGGAGGCGACCGCCTCGCCGTAGTGGCGCAGCACCCCGTTCAGCCGCTCGCGTGCCGGCACTTCCAGCTGTTTTACAGCGCGGAACGCCGTGCGGATCTGCTCGACCCCCGCCACGAAACACTCGAACAGCAGCTGCTCTTTGCTCGTAACGTAGTAGTAGACAGTCGGCTTCGTTACATCGAGCGCGGCGGCAATGTCATCGAGGGAGGTGTTGTGATAACCCTTGCGGTTGAAGGCATGGGCGGCGGCCCGTATGACCGCTTCGCGCTTCACTTCGCGCTCGCGCACCCGTTCGCGACTCGCCCTCCAGGGCGATGCGGGCGGTGCGCTATGTTTGCCCTCTGTGGGCGGTGCGGCTCGGCGGTTGGCCATGGGAAACGCTCGACGCTTCTAAACGGCAAGTATACTGTCTGCGGCCGCCAGTGCGGGACGGAATGCACACCGCCTGAAATGCCGCCTTAAGAGCCTGCATTGACCGGTAAAGGGCGCATCCATCATACTGGCGAGTAGTCATCTTACTGGTGCGTAAAGCAAGCCCTGCAAGGCGGGCAGCGCACCGCAAGCGAGAGCCCCCATGAATGCCGGCCTCAAGAGCAGCGCGGCCCTCGAGCAACTTCCCGCCAAGCCGCCGCTGCGCTTCGTTTCCGCCGCCTCCCTGTTCGACGGTCATGACGCCGCCATCAACATGATCCGGCGCCTGCTGCAGGCGCATGGCGCGGAAGTGGTGCATCTGGGCCATAACCGTAGCGTGGCCGACATCGTGCGCGCCGCTATCCAGGAGGATGCGGACGCGATCGCCGTCAGCTCCTATCAGGGCGGCCACAACGAATACTTCGTCTACATGGTGGACATGCTCCGTGAGCGCGGCTACCAGCATATACGGGTCATCGTCGGCGGCGGGGGCACAATCTCCCCGGAAGAGATCGAGGCGCTGGAGCGGCATGGGGTGGAGAAGATCTATACCCCGGAGGATGGGCGGCGGCTGGGCCTCAACGGCATGATCGACGACGTCTTCATCCGGCTGGGCAGGACGGCGAAGCCCAAGTACGAGTTTGGCCCGCTCAATGCCCGCGCTCACGGTCACATCGCTCGAGCGATTTCGGTGCTGGAGGGAGCGGCAGACACTGAAGCCGCGGCCGAGCAGATTCGCCGCGCTGTAGCCCGATCCAGGCACAAGGTGCCCGTGATCGGCATCACCGGTACCGGGGGCGCGGGAAAGTCGAGCCTCACGGACGAGCTCCTGTCGCGACTGGTGCGGTCGTTCCCGGAGCTGCAGATCGCCGTCGTTGCGATGGATCCCACGCGTCGCCGCAGCGGGGGCGCGCTTCTTGGCGACCGCATCCGGATGAACAGTCTGTCCGCCGACACGATTTTCATGCGCTCGCTGGCGACCCGAAGGCAACATCTCGCGACGTCCGCGGTGTTGAAAGATGTGATCGAGTTGTATAAGACGGCCGGCTTCGATCTCATCATTGTGGAGACCGCGGGCATCGGGCAGTCGGACACGGAAGTCGTCGATGTCGTGGACCTGTCGCTGTACGTGATGACGAGCGAATATGGCGCGGCGAGCCAACTCGAGAAGATCGACATGCTCGACTATGCCGACTGCATCGTGCTGAACAAGAGCGAGAAGCGCGGCGCCGAGGACAGTCTGCGCGATGTGCGCAAGCAATGGCGGCGCAATCACCCCGCGAGCGCGAAGCTCCCTGACGCCGAGATCCCCGTTTTCCCCACGATCGCGAGCCGCTTCAACGATCCCGGCGTCAACCGCCTGTTCGCGGCGATCTGCGGAAGTCTGGGTGAGAAACGGATCGGCACGACTTCGTGGCAGGTGGCGGATGTCGGCCCCACGGAGGTGACTAAGCGCGAGCCGCTCATTCCAGGCTCACGTACACGCTATCTTGCCGAGATCGCGCAACAGGGAAGACAACTGCGCGAGCGCATCGAGCAGCAGGTCGACGCGGCGCGCCATGCATTCGGCCTCTTCGAGTCTCTCAAGATGCTGCGCGATGCGCAGTTGCCAGGCCCGCTCGATCGGTTCCCCGAAGCCGCCCTCGTGGAGGAAGCGGCGGACGGTACGAAGCGCGAGCTGCGGACCGCCTATAACCGCGCGTTGGACGAGGTCGGCGCCGAGGCTGTCGGCGAGCTCAAGGCCTGGCCGGCACGAGTGCGGTCGGCGACGGACGAGACGTATTCGTACAAGGTTCGCGACCAGCTCGTGACCGGGGACAACTACACGCAGAGTCTCGCGCACCAGCGCGTGCCGAAGCTTGCCGTGCCGAAGTTTCGCGACTGGGGCGAAATCCTGCATTTCATCCTGACCGAGAACCTGCCGGGCGCGTATCCCTATACCGGCGGCGTCTATCCTTATCGGCGCGAAGCGGAAGACCCGACGCGCATGTTTGCGGGAGAGGGCGCCCCGGAAAGGACCAACAGGCGTTTCCACTATCTCGCGGGCGATCACGGCGCGGCGCGCCTGTCGACGGCATTCGATTCGACTACGCTGTACGGCGAGGATCCGGACACGCGACCCGACGTCTACGGGCGCACGGGAAACTCCGGCGTATCGATCGCGACTCTCGATGACATGAAGAAGCTCTACTCGGGCTTCGACCTGTGCCTGCCTTCGACGTCGGTGTCCATGACCATCAATGGTCCGGCCCCGATGCTGCTCGCCATGTTCATGAATACCGCCATCGATCAGCGGGTCGAGCGTTATCTGAAAGCCGCGGGACGCTGGAGCGAGGCGCAGCATAAGATCGACGCTCTACAGCAAAGTGCGCTTGCGCGTGGCTGTCCCGCGCCGACTTATAAAGGCGAATTACCGAAGGGCCATGATGGCACCGGGCTCGCTTTGCTCGGCATCACCGCGGACGAGATCGTCGAGCCGGAGGTTTACGCACGCATCAAGGCGGAAGCGCTGCAGGCGGTTCGCGGCACCGTGCAAGCGGACATCCTCAAGGAAGACCAGGCGCAGAACACCTGTATCTTCTCGACGGAGTTTGCCCTTCGCATGATGGGCGACGTACAGCAGTACTTCATCGATCAGCGGGTGCGGAACTTCTACTCGGTCTCCATCTCGGGCTATCACATCGCGGAGGCCGGCGCGAACCCCATTTCCCAGCTCGCGTTCACCCTTTCCAACGGCTTCACCATCGTTGAGTACTATCTCGCCCGGGGCATGAAGATCGACGACTTCGCGCCCAACCTGTCGTTCTTCTTCTCTAACGGGATGGATCCGGAATACGCCGTGATCGGCCGCGTGGCGCGCCGCATCTGGGCCCGCGCCATGCGCGACCTGTATCGCGCCGGCCCGCGCAGCCAGATGCTGAAATATCACGTGCAGACCTCGGGCCGCAGCCTGCACGCGCGCGAGATATCCTTCAATGATATCCGCACCACGTTACAGGCCCTCTATGCCCTGTTCGACAACTGCAATAGCCTGCATACCAACGCCTACGACGAGGCGCTGACCACGCCTACGGAGGAAAGTGTCCGGCGCGCGGTGGCCATCCAACTCATCATCAACCGCGAGTTGGGGCTCAACAAAAATCAGAATCCGTGGCAGGGCTCGTTCGCGATCGAGTACCTCACGGACATGGTCGAAGAGGCGGTGTACAAGGAATTCGAGTCGCTCTCCGAGCGCGGCGGCGTGCTCGGTGCGATGGAGACCATGTACCAGCGCGGCAAGATCCAGGAAGAATCGCTCTACTACGAGACGAGGAAGCACGACGGCAGCCTGCCGATCGTCGGGATCAACACCTACCTGTCAAAAGGGGATGCCGCCGAGGAGCACAAGGGTGCCGAGCTCATCCGCTCCACGGAGCAGGAGAAGCAGGATCAGGTCGCCGCCGTGCGTGCCTTTCAGGCCCGTAACGCCGCGAAGTCGCCCGCCGCGCTCAAGCGTCTCCAGCAGGCCGCCGCCAGCGGCGGGAATGTCTTCTCGGAGCTCATGGAGTGCGTCAAGGTCTGCTCGCTTGGGCAGATCTCTCATGCGCTGTATGAGGTGGGAGGGCAGTATCGCCGGAACATGTGAGATCGGGTTCCCCGAGCTCGCTCAGGATTGCCTGGCGCGCACGGTCGCGAAGGTCGATCGCCGCGTCACTGGGTGACTCCGGCTGCAGAAAGATCGGCGGCAGGATCTGCACTTCGATGCGTCCGGGACGCGGAAGACCGCCTCGGGGTGAAAGTGCGACGCGCGTGCCTCGTACGACCGCGGGCACTATCGGGCATCCGGCGCGTACCGCCGTGGCGAATGCTCCTGTATGGAACTTCAGTAGCCCGGGAGTGCGGCTGAAAGTGCCTTCCGGGAAAAAGACGAGCGAATTGCCGTTGATAGCGTCGCGAAGCACACGGCGTGCGTCAGCACCGCTTCGATTCCGGTTGACCCGCTCCACGAAATGCGAGCCCAGCCTGCGTAGCATGAGGCCAGCGAGCGGCACATCGTTCATCTCCCGTTTTATAACGAAGCCGAATCGTGCCGGAAGCGCCGCCGTGAAGACGACGCCATCGAGGTAGCTCGCGTGGTTCGAGACCACCACGCACTGACCCACCGGAAGCCGTTCCGCCGACTTTACGGTGAGCGGCATGCCGGCGAGCCACAGGAACGCTCGCGACATCCCGCGCGCGACCGCGCGGCGCCGGCCCACGCCGGGCAACAGCAGCACCAGCAGGAGGCCGCACAGGCCGAGCGCCAGGAATAGCACTATCGCGTAGATTCCGTAGATGAGGCGCAGCGGAGCTAGCAGGGGGTTGCTCCCGGAGGGCGAATCTTCAGTCGGTTCCGATGTCATGCCACTTGTATCGACGAACAGCCGTCCCAGGGGATGTGAACTGGTTCTCGTTATGTTAACGCCAAGGCGCAGATGTGATGACAATCACGTCGGCTTTTCGCCTCTGCTCACCATACTGCGGCAGCTAGTTTACGGGGACTTTGAGGCTCGCACAGCGAGCGCGCCGGGCGGCGCGCACGAGCTTCCAGTGAGACCGGATTTGTCCAACCAGGCTGCCGCAATTTCCATGACCCCCAACGCCGACACGTCCGACCCGGCCGTGTCACGGTTTCTCGATGCCGTGTGGATGGAGCGAGGGCTGTCATCCAACACGCTCGCGGCCTACCGGGCGGACCTTACCGCGCTCGCGCGTTGGCTCACTGAGCGTCAGGTGCCGATCATGCGCACGACGCGCGCGGACCTGCAGGATTTCATCGCATACCGCGTCCATGCTGGCGCGCGTCCGCGTTCGACCGCGCGGCAGCTTTCCAGTTTCCGTCGTTTTTTCCGCTATCTGATGCGCGAGGGCGTGATCCGCGAAGACCCCACCGCTCAGATCGCGATGCCCAAGATCGGGCGCTCGCTGCCTAAGTCGTTGACGGAAGAGGAAGTCGAGTCCCTGCTCGGCGCCCCGGTCGTAACCGACCCGCTCGGCAATCGGGATCGCACGATGCTCGAGGTGCTGTATGCCACGGGCCTGCGCGTTTCCGAGCTGGTGAATCTGCGCCACGGCCAGGTGAATACCAACGCGGGTGTCATTCGCATACTCGGCAAGGGCAACCGCGAGAGGCTCATCCCGCTCGGCGAGGAGGCGATGCGCTGGCTGAAGGACTTCGCGCAGGGCTCGCGCAGTGAGATTCTGCTCGAGCGCCAGACGGATTACCTGTTCCCGACCCGGCGCGGCGACCGAATGACGCGCCAGGCGTTCTGGCACATCATCAAGCGCTATGCGCGCAAGGCTGGCATTGGCGAGGAACTCTCGCCGCATACGCTGCGGCACGCCTTCGCAACACACCTCCTCAATCACGGTGCGGATCTGCGCGTAGTGCAGATGCTGCTCGGACACAGCGATCTGTCGACCACGCAGATCTACACGCACGTGGCTCGCGAGCGTCTCAAGGAACTGCACTCGACGCATCATCCGCGAGGGTGATGCGATAGGGTCGCCGACAGCTGACGCGCTGTTCTGTCACGGCTGCTCTGCTAGACTTTTGGCGCGGCCGGCTAGGTGCGGCCGGCTAGGCGCGGCCGGCTAGGTGCGGCCGACCAAGCAAGGTGCGTGAACCTACACACTAGCGGTCGGTCCAAACGCTACATCCCAACTTGCGCTTGAGCGGAAGATTTCATGGTCTCTAGAGTCTATGTACTGCTGCTGGCCCTGCCGAGCGCTACGCTTCCGTACCTGGCGTCCGCCCAAGCAGCGCCCGCGCCTGCGCAGCAGATGTCGGCCAAGACCGATCCCCGTGTGGCGATTGCTAGCAAGATTCCCGGGACAAGACCCGAGGAGTTCCGTGCGTCACCCATTCCGGGTATCTACGAGCTCACGCGGGGCTCTGAAATCGCCTACGTGACGACGGACGGGAAGTACGGAATCAGCGGGGATCTCTATGATCTCGCCGCGAACGACAACCTCACGGAACAGCGTCGGCGCGACACTCGCACGAAGGCGATCGGTGCGATTCCCGAAAGCGAGATGCTGATCTTCGGGCCCAAGGATCCGAAGTACACCATCACCGTTTTCACGGACGTCGATTGCGCGTACTGCCGGCAGCTGCATAGCGAGATGGCCGAGTACAACCGCCTCGGCATCCGTGTGCGCTACCTCTTCTACCCGCGCTCCGGGCCGAACACCGAATCCTGGACTAAGGCCGAGGAGGTCTGGTGCTCGGATAACCGAAATGAGGCGCTCACGCGCGCCAAGCTGGGCCAAAACCTGAATACCAAGCCCTGCGCCAATAACCCGGTGGCCCGCGATTACGCTCTCGGCAGGGATTTCGGCCTGCAGGGCACGCCAGCCATCATCCTGGCGAGCGGCGAAATGCTGCCCGGCTACGTTCCGCCCGCCATGCTGGCGCAGCAGCTCAGGAAAGAGCAAAGACAGTAGCGGCCCGGGAGCCTCGGTCTGACCAGACCCCTTTAGCGCTCCAGCAGCTTGAGCTTGTCCGGCTTGCCGTCCCATTCCTTGGCGTCGGCGGGCGCTTCCTTCATCTCCGTAATCACCGGCCACTGCTTGGCGAGCTCGGCGTTGAGCTGCTTGAAGTGCTCCTGCCCCGCGGGTAGTTCTTCCTCGGAGAAGATCGCCTCGGCCGGGCATTCGGGCTCGCACAGCGTGCAATCGATGCACTCGTCCGGGTCGATGGTGAGGAAATTAGGGCCTTCGTGGAAGCAGTCGACCGGGCAGACCTCCACGCAGTCCATGTACTTGCACTTGATGCAGTTCTCGGTGACGACGAAAGTCATTCATTTTCCTAAGAGTAGTAGCCGCACGGCCGAGGGTGACACGGCGCGCGGGCCGAATATTGTGCCACGCGCCGAGGTGGCGAGTGAATCGGCGTTCGGAAGGCCGCTAGCCCCGCGAGAGCCGGCGGTCGACTTCGGTGAAGTGATGCGGCTCGCGCCCCGCTACCCGGTCTTCCAGATAGCGCCTCAAGGTGAAGTCCGTGCTCGGGAAGGCGATGTCGGACCAGGGGATGTCTTCCGGGCGGAACAGCTCGACCTCGAGGCTTTCCTGTCCGGGACCGAAGTCCGGCGTGCGCAAGGTGGCACGGAAGAACACGTGGACCTGGTGCGCGTGCAGGACGTGGACGACCGTCAGCAGCGAGCCGATCTCGACTTCCGCGAGCGCCTCTTCATGCGATTCCCGTGCGGCCGCCTGCTGCAACGTTTCGCCGTTCTCCATGAACCCCGCTGGAACGGTCCAGAAACCGCGCCGCGGCTCAATGGCCCGGCGGCACAGGAGAATGCGACCTTCGTGCTCCGGAACGCAGCCGACGACGAGGAGCGGGTTCTGATAATGAATCGTCCCGCAAGAGTCGCACACATGGCGGGCAACGAGATCGCCCGGGGGAACGCGAAATTCGACTTTGGCGCCGCACTGATTGCAGAAGTTCATGATGCGGGTGCGAGGATACGGGCGCGGCCGCCCCTTGTCGACGTCGCGACGCCGGGCCCCTTCGCGTCCGCGGCGGTTGCGGGCCTTGCGACGACTAAGAAGCCATCTGACAAAAGGAATTTCTGGTACGACGAGCCGCCCGAGAACAGCGCACGGTCATTGCTAAGATAACGGCGCCAGGCGGGCCAGTCGTCCTTGGATTGGACGTCCGCTTAGTCGCTGCGACGCGGCGTCGCGCGGCATCCTGGCCCGTCGGATTTCTTGCGCTCACGTTGAGGGTTTCATGACACGTCTGCTCTCGCTCACGGGTATGAACCGGTTTGGACTTGGTCTTCTTACCGCATGCCTTGGCGCCGCCGCTCATGCCGAGGCGCCCGGCCACACGTTGATGCGCTATCCGACCCTCAGTGGGAACACGATCGTATTCATTGCGCACGACAATCTGTGGTCGGTACCGCGGAGCGGCGGCACGGCGGTGCGATTGACCGCCGACGCAGGGCGAGATGTCATGCCGCGCTTTTCTCCGGATGGACGCTGGATCGCTTTCACTGGTGAGTACCAGGGCAATCGCGACGTGTATGTGATCCCGGCCGGCGGCGGTGCCGCTCAGCGCCTCACGTTCACGTCCGACATCGTGACCGAGGCGTCACCCCGCTCCGGGCCGAACAATATGGTGGTCACCTGGACTCCCGACTCGAAGAGCATCGTGTTCCTGTCACGCCGCGCGGCGTGGAACAGTTGGATCAACCGACTCTTCACCGTCCCGATGAGCGGTGGCCTGGCGCAGCCGATGCCGCTCGACCGCGGTGGCTTCCTAAGCTACAGCCCGGATGGCAAGCAGATCGCCTACAACCGCATCTTCCGGAACTTCCGCACCTGGAAGCGCTATGACGGCGGACTCGCGCAGGACATCGACCTGTACGACTTCGAGACCCGCAAGCTCACTCACGTGACCGACTGGCCAGGCACGGAAACCTTCCCGATGTGGTTCGGCCAGACGATCTATTTTCTGTCCGACCACGACGCGCACCGGCGCGGCAACATCTGGGCGTATGACACCGGCAGCCACCAGTTCCGGCAGGTCACGCATTACACCGATTATGACATCGACTTTCCGAGTCTCGGTCAGGGTGCGCAGGGCACCGCGGGTATCGTCTTCCAACAGGGCGGCAAGTTGCATGTGCTCGACCTCCCATCGGAGCAGATGCACGATCTCGACGTGAGCGTGCCGGACGACGGCACGCGGACGGGGCCGCGCTGGATCGATGCGAAGCAGTCGATTCGCGAACAGGACACAGCACAGCGCACCAATTTCGACCTCGCGCCCAACGGCAACCGCCTGGTGTTCTCGGCCAGAGGGGACTTGTTCACGCTGCCAGCCGAGCACGGCAACACTCGCAACCTCACGCAGACCTCCAACGCCGACGAGGACCATCCGAGCTGGTCTCCGGACGGCAAGACGATCGCCTACACCACGGATGTTTCTGGCGAGCAACAGGTCGCGGTGCGGCCCGCCGAGGGCGGTCCGGAGCGGATTCTGACTCACTTCGCGCAGGGCTACTTCTACGGCCCGCGCTGGTCGCCGGCCGGCGACCGGCTGGCCTTCTCCGACAACGAGCACCGGCTGTGGGTAGTGGGCGCTGCTGGCGGTGAGCCGCAGCAGGTTGCCCAGGACCCTTACGTCGAGGTGCACGACTATACGTGGGCGCCGGACGGGCGTTGGGTCGCCTACGTCATCACGGGCGCGAACCAGCAGAGCGGCATCTGGCTCTACAATCTCGAGACGCGCAAAGTCACGCGTGTCAGCGATCCGCGCTCCAATGACTTCGGGCCGGCGTTCGACGCTGAGGGCCGGTATCTCTATTTCATATCCACCCGGCATGAGAACCCGACCTTGAGCCGCTCCGAGTTCAACATCGCCACGCTGAAGATGGCCGGTATCTATGTGGCCACTCTGAAACGCGGCGCGCCGTCTCCATTCGCGCCGCGGTCGGACGAGGGCGCGGTGAGCTCTGCGGAAAAGGAACACCCGGATCGGGACAGGAATGGCGGCAGCGGCCGGAAGCACGAACCGAAGCAGGGCGAGGGGGACAAAGGCGCGGACTCAGCCGATCCGGAAAGAGCGAAGTGGCATCCGGGAGCTTCCAGGCCCGTGCAGATCGATCTCGACGGCTTGACGGAGCGCGCGGTGCCTCTGCCGATTACGCCCGCCGAGATCGGTGGCTTTGACGTGCGCGGCAGCAAGGTCTTCTACCTCACCGGCCCGAGTCCGATGATCGAGGGGCCGCTGCCGGGCGAGAAACCGACACTGCATGTCTATGACATGAAGGATCGCAAGGATGCCACGGTCGTGGACGGGCTGAGCAGTTATGTGCTTTCCGCGGACGGCACAAAGGTCGCCTACAAGATCGAGAACGACTACTTCATCGCCGACGCCAGGGCGGGCGACGGCAAGAGTCCTGACGATGGCAGAAAGAAAGTGGCTCTCTCGCACCTGCGCGTGCGCGTCGAGCCTACGCAGGAATGGGCGGAAATGTTCGCCTCCGCCTGGCGACTCGAGCGGGATTTCTTCTTCATCAGGCAGCTGAACGGTGTCGACTGGCCTGCCATACGGTCCGCGTATGGCGCGCTACTGCCGCTGGCCGGCTCACGGAGCGATCTGAACTACCTGATCGGCGAGATGTTGGGTGAGATGAGCAACTCACACACCTATGTTGGCGGCGGCGATGTCATGCCGGACGAGGAGCGGGTACCGACGGCGTTTCTTGGCGCGGATTTCGCGTTGGACGGCGCTTCCGGACGCTACCGGCTTGCAACGATCTATCCGGGAGACAACACTCGCGACAAATATCGTGCGCCGCTCACGGCCCCGGGCCTGGACGTGCACGCCGGGCAGTACCTGTTGGCCATTGACGGCGTCGAGCTGAAGGCGCCCATCGATCCCTACAGTCTTCTGGTTGGCAAGCAGGACGGCACGGTCAAGCTGACTATTGCCGATGCCCCCGGGAGCATGCGTCGCGATATAACGGTGCAACCCGTCAAGAGCGAACTGTCGTTACGCGAGCAGGCGTGGATCGAGCACAACCGCGAAACGGTCGCTGCGGCTTCCGGCGGCCGCATCGCCTACGTCTATCTCTCGGACATGGAAAGTCTCGGCATGGAGCAGTTCGTGCGCCAGTTCTACGGTCAGATGGACAAGCAGGCATTGCTCGTCGATGAGCGCTGGAACGGCGGCGGTTTCATCGACCAGATCGTGTTGGAGCGTCTGCGGCGCGTGCTCGTGGGTCTGGACGTCAACCGCGAGGGCACGCCAACGACGCTACCGCAGCAACTGATCAACGGTCCGAAGGCCTGTCTGTTGAATCATTACTCCGGATCGGACGGCGATATTTTCCCGTTCTTCTTCCGTAAGTACGGGCTCGGCCCGCTCATCGGCACGCGTACGTGGGGCGGCGTTCGCGGGATCCGTGGCGAGTGGAGTCTGCTCGACGGCGGGTACATCACGATACCGGAGGATGCTCTCTACGGACTCGACTCCCAGTGGGTCATCGAGAATCACGGTGTCGATCCGGACGTGACGGTGGATGACTCACCGGCCGACTGGGCGGCCGGACATGATGTGCAACTGGAGGCTGGCGTGAACTATCTTCTGGGGGAACTGAAGGCGCATCCGGGTGGGTTGCCGCCGCCGCCGCCGGCACTGCCGGCTTATCCGCCCGCCGGGCGTGAAGGACGCTGAGACTGCGAGCGTTGGACACCCCAGCCTTGCCGTCCAAGCGGGGCTTAGAGCAACTGCTCCCAGAGGCGCCAGAAATTCTCGCGCGCGCGCTCGAGCAGGGACCGGTGCTTCCACTGCTCCGGGTCGATCGGCTGCGCGTGTTGCAGGTCGGCCGCGAAGTCGCTGGCGAGGCGCGCGCCGGTTGCTTTTCCCAGCACCACCGCATCGACTTCGTCGTTGAACAGGACGCTGCGGTGGTCGAAATTGGAGGATCCGACGATGGACCAGACCTGGTCGATGACCATGGTCTTGGAGTGCAGAATGCCGTCGTTGCGCTCGTAGATCTTCACGCCGGCGCGCAGAAGCTCCGCATAGTGGGAATGCTGTACGGCCATGGCAGGCCCGGAGTCGCTGTGCGCGGGCAGCAGCAGGCGGACATCGACTCCGCGCCGCGCGGCAGCCAACAAGCCTTCCTTCTCCTGGTGCGTGGGTACGAAATACGCGCCCATGATCCAGATGCTGCTTTCGGCGTTGCGGATGGCTGAAATCACGGTGACGTAGTAGCGGGATTTCAGGCGGACGGGACTGCTGCCGAGGATGCGGACCACTTGATCGCCCTGGGCCTGCGGCAGGTCCGCGTCGACCTCCACCTCCAGCGGTTCTCCAACCTGCTCGCGCCAATGATCCCTGAAGAGCTTCTCCAGTTCCGGTACCACGGGTCCGCTGATCTGGATATCGATGTCGTGCCAGACTTCCTGCGGCTTCTGATCCTGTCCGGACGAGGCAGCCTGGCTCCCTCCGGTGGAGGGTGCACTCTGATAAGTCGAGCTGAGATTGACGCCGCCCAGGATCACGAGTTTGCCGTCGGCAATGAGTAATTTGCGATGGTCGCGTGAGTTGAACGAGGAGTGGTGCCGCAGCGGGTTGGGCGGGTTGAATTCCACCACCTGCACGTCGGCGTTCTGCAGCTTGTCGAGGAAGCTGGAGTCGGTCGCGAGGGAGCCGATGCCGTCGTAGATAACGCGCACGTGAACGCCGGCCCGGCTCTTTTCGATCAACAGATCGCTCAGGGCCTGGCCGTCGCAGCTCACGTCCTCGAAGATGTAGTACTCGAGGTACACATAATGCGCGGCGCCACGAATGGCCGCGAACATCGCGGGAAAGGTCTCCGCGCCGTCCCGGAGAATGGCGACCTGATTGCCCGTAAACAGGGGGCTCTCGGCGACGACCTGCTCCACGGCCATGTGGCGCTCCAGCGCGCCCGCATCGGGCGCCTGCGCGGCGAGCCGGCCCAGCACCGCCCTGGACTGGCGCGCCGATAGTGGGCCGCGTGCGCCGTAGACCTTGATCTGCGAGGCCCCGGAGGGGTTGATCAGGTCGGCCTCATCGATCACCGGCACATGGGCGCAGGCGCCCAACGCGAGTGCGGAGGCGAGGGTCGCGGAGGCCGCGAGTCTGCGGAGGCCGAAAGTTGCCATGCTCATGGGCGATTGATAACCGATTTATGACCGTCGCGCGACCGACTTGCTAACGGTCCCGCCCTAGACTGCCGGGCAGTGAAGATACAGCAACTACGTTTTCTGGCTGCCGTCGCGCAGAATGACCTGAACATCACGGCGGCCGCAGCCAAACTGTGTACGACGCAACCGGCGGTGAGCAAGCAACTGAAGCTCCTCGAAGCAGAGCTCGGGTTCAATATCTTCGTGCGGCGTGGGCGCACGCTCACCAAGATCACGCCGCCCGGCGAGCGGGTCATCCGGCATACGCTGAAGCTGCTGCGCGAAGCGCAGAACATCAAAGCCATCTCGGCGGAGTTCGAGGACGAGGACCGGGGGACACTCTCGATCGGCACCACGCACACGCAGGCCCGTTACGTGCTGCCGGCGGCGATTCAGACATTCCGCGACAAGTACCCGAACGTGCAGTTTCATTTGCACCAGGGGACGTCGGAGCAGATCGCCGAGATGGCGGAGTTCGACCGCATCGACTTCGCAATCGCGACGGGCTCGCAGGACCTGTTCGGCAAGTACGTCCTGCTGCCGTGCTACCGCTGGCATCGCCGGATCATCGTGCCAGCGGGTCATCCGTTGGCGGCGCTGAGCGCACCGTCGCTGCAGGACCTGGCGGCGTTTCCGATCGTGACGTATGTGTTCAGTTTCACGGGGCCGTCGTCTTTACATGAGGCGTTTTCGAAGGCTGGGCTCACGGCAAACGTGGCGCTGACGGCGCGAGACGCCGATGTAATCAAGACCTACGTTCGCCTGGGCCTCGGGGTAGGCATCATTGCGGGCGTCGCGCTGGACCCGACGGTCGACCGGGATCTGGTGTCCATCAGCGCCGCACACTTGTTTCCGGGCCACAAGACCTGGATCGGGTTTGCCCGTGACGGACTGTTGCGTGGGTATATGTACGACTTCATCACTCTCATGGCGCCTCACATCGGGCGTGATCTGGTCGATCGCGCCGCCGACTGCGACAGTCAGGACGAGGTGGACGCGCTGTTTGCAGACGTCCAACTCGCGAGCCGCTGAACTTAAGGTGGCAGCAACTGCTGCCAAGAAAAAAGTCATGAAGCCGCGGAGCGACGAACCCCGCGCGAGCCTTGCGTAGCGATGGAGCCGTGGTGATGGAGCCTCATATGACATCTGCATTCGAAGCAACGATTCAGCACTTCCGCCGAGCGCGGCGCTCATGCGGATGGCAAGCTCGGCGCTAACAGCCGCGCGGCCATTTGCCACACGCGAGATGCTCAAATGCTTAGCGAATTGCGTAACAGTGATTCCGCCGTCCTTCCGCTCGAGCCCGGCGTGGCGAAAACTCTTGATCACGACTAGTGTATCTCCACGCGATACAACTCGCAGGACGCGGAATGCAAGAGCAGAATACTGATCAGCAGTTGATCGCCGGAAGACTCCATTGCTGGCGACTTCATACAGCTAAGGAACCGCTGCACTGCGTCATCTGTCGGGCACGGGGAGCACTGAGCGCCTCAGGCGCGTTTGACGGCCTTCACCGCAAGTAAACGGGTATGCATGATCTAAAGGTGGGTGAGTACGATGTACTCTCGTTCCTGAGCCCCGACACGCTGTTGGGAGCGCTCGTTTACCTGGTCGCTTTCATAACGGCTGCGATGCTGATTTCGCGTGCGCTGCGGGTGGCTGTGCGGGCGGCGATGACGCCTCAAGGGCATATCGACCGGACGACGATCAGCTTCATGCAGCAGCTCGGCTCTGCGCTGATCTGGGTGATCATGCTCATTCTCTACGCGCACCTGATCCCGGTGTTGCGCTCGATGGGTACCGCCCTGTTGGCCGGTGCAAGCATTGCTTCGGTCGTCATCGGCCTGGCTGCGCAAAGCACGCTCGGAAATCTGGTGGCGGGGCTCTCGATTACGATCTACAGGCCATTTCGTCTCGGGGATACGCTGCAGGTTGCCGCGCCGACCGGTACCGAGATCGGGGTGGTCGAATCGATCTCGCTCGGCTACACGACGCTTCGCACGTCTGATGGGCGTTTTATCGTAGTGCCCAATAGCCTTGCGGCTAGCCAGGTGACGATCAATCTGAGCACCACTTACGCGCCGCTGCCGATAACGGTGGTCATTCGCGTGAACCGCGACGCGGATATAGCGGCGGCCCGTACGCTCGCCGTCGATGTTGCCAAGGATGTCGCGGGGGAGAAAGCGGTCGGCGGTTGCTTTCTGACGAAGGTGGAAGCTACCGCCGCGGTGTTGGAGCTGCGGATTCAGGCGGCCGATGCGGCGAGCCGGGATGCCTTGCGTTCGGAGCTATTGCAAAAGCTGGCGCAACGCTTCGCCGCGGCAGGACTGGGGTCTGGACCGGAGCGGCCGAGCTTTTCGTAGGAGCTGGAATCCCCGTTTGCGCTGCTGGAGCTCAGGCTCCTGAGCACGAGCGATCTAGCGGGGCGTGTGCCGGAATTGGGGGGCAGGCGCCACGTGGCGCTCAGGTCGCTGAACCGGAGTTGCGCACGAAGCGAAAATTACCCCGGATGTGGGCGTTGAAGAACTCGCCATTGGAAAAGGACGCCTTCATTGCTGCAAACGTTTCCTTGGGAACGTCCTGATAGGTGTAGCGGCGCCCTGATTGAAAAATGATGGAGAGCTGCTGGCTCGCAGTGTCGTAGTCGAAGGAGCGGATGACGGTCGACGGCATTGTCCGGCGCAGACAACGCCGTTACGCGAGCGAGGTCGCCAGGTCACGCAAGGTTTGACGCGGGTTCTCCTCGATCGGCGAACCATGCGACATGAGAATGCATTTCAGGGGCTCGCGTTCGGCCCATTCCAGAAGTTGTGCGCGCAAAGCGCCCCTATCTTGTATGAGGGTCATCTTCGCCACCTTCGGAATCTGCGCCCCATCCCCGGCGAAGCCGGCCAGACGCAGCAGCCAGCCGTCATAACCGGAGTCGTGGCGAATGTTGCCCACCAGGTCGTTGAGCACGATGGTAGTGCCGTTTGGCGTGCGGACGACGAGTGCCGCCTCGTGCCCGCGCGTTCCGGGCACAGTCACGAACTCCACGCTCGGGTCAGCGAAATCGGGCATCGTCGTGTCAACTGCAACGGTTTGCTCCACCTTGGCCCTTGCGCCCGCGGGCGCAATGACCTGGATCGCCGGGTAGCGGTCTTTCCAGATCTTGGCGTCGAGTCGGTGGTGGTCGTTGGGGACGACCAGGAAAGCGGGCCGGCCGTACCCTTCCAGCCAGGCCATCTCATCCTCATCGAGGGCGATCGCGTTATACACCACCAGCCGCGAGTCGTGCAGACGTACAACAGTCATGCGCCGCGGAAAATTCGTGAGCGGCATGTGGATTTCGCCCGTCACGGTCAGGATGTTGGCATCGACCTCGGAAAGCTTGCCGTGCGGCAAGACTTTCCATTGTTTAAATGGCCTCATGCTGACCCCTTGCGGTCTCGCTGGCGCTGGCGCCCATTGAACGATAGAAACGGCTAAGGGCGGCGACCAGCAGAGCTCGCCAGCATCGGGTGTAGTAATTGTCCTACCTAGGTTCGGGATGGGAGGAAGCGTATGCCGGAGTTCGTTTACGACTCCGACTTCGATCACTGTTGGCGCCGATTTCCGCGCAGGTCTCAGGAACTCAAGGATTGGGGGGATGCTTCACCCTGCAGGCGCGCCAACTGCATGATCGAGTCGACGAACAACCTCAGCACCCCTTCGACCGTAGCGGGAGTCATATCCATCGGGCTCGAGAGCATGAATAGCTTCACGCCTTCGCACAGGCTCATGAAGCCCATCGCCATCGCTGCCGGCGGGACGGCCGGCGTGACCCCGACGCGCCGGTAAAAGTATTCGATAAATCCGGCGATCTGGCCGCACTTCTCGGCCATCAATGCGGTGAGCTTGGCGCGGAATTTCGCATCCCGGGCCGCCAGCATGCGCGCTTCGGTCCAGTTCAGGAACGATTCGTTGTCGCGGTATAGCCGCGCATACATTTCGCGCGTACGCACCTGAATATCCTCGAGGGGCAGCTCGTCGCTGCGCAACGCATCGAGCTCCGCCGTGTTCTTTTGGTGGTCGCGGCGCAGTAGCTCGATGAACAGGTCGCCCTTGCCGCTGAAATTCGAATAGAAGGCGCCGCGCGTGTAGCCCGCGGCGGCCGCGATGTCCTCGACGCTGGCGGCCGTCAAGCCCTTTTTGGCAATCAGCTTCTGCGCGGCGTCCAGCAAGCGCTGGGTCGTCTGCTCGCGGCTGTCTTCTCGGGTGAGGCGTCTGCGGGTCATACGCCGATGCTAGCACGTGCGGCCCGCCATCGAAATTCATCGTCGTATACAGATACGGGACCGTATCTGGGTACTAATATGCATGTGGGCTGGGCGGCGGGTGGCCCTTTGTCGCGCTGCAATGCAATCGCCATGGTCGACCGTCGAATCGGTTGAAGGAGTCGTAGTGAATATTGCCGTGAATTACCGTGCCTCCCGCTGGCCCGCCATGCCTGCGACGTCCGCAGCGCTAGTAGCCGTTGCGCTGTTCGCGATCAGTGCCTGCCATCGAGCGGAAGCGCCGTCGGCACCGCCTGCGGTGGTGGTTGCAGTTGCGGTGCATCCCGACGCCGGTACCGGTGGCGGTGGTGGCCGCGAAGCGATTCGCTATCCGGTCGAAGTCGCCGCCAGGTACTCGAATGCGATGTCGTTCCGCGTGCCGGGCAAGCTGATCGAACGCAGCGTGCGACTCGGTGACACTGTCAGGAAGGGACAGGTGGTCGCGCGCCTGGACCCCATCGATGCGCAGAAACAAGCGGCCAGCGCCCAGGCCGCGCTCGATGCCGCCGAGCACCGGCTGGTCTTCGCGCAACAGCAGCTCGACCGCGATAAGGCGCAGGCGGCGCAAAACCTGATCGCTCCGAATCAACTCGAGCAGACGCAGGACGCCTACAGCGCGGCGCTCGGCGGCCGTGAGCAGGCGGCCGCCCAGCTGGTCGTCGCGCGGAACACGCTCCAATACAACACGCTGGTCGTCGACCACGACGGTGTGATCACGAGCGAAAACGCGGATACAGGACAGGTAGTGGTTGCCGGGCAAGCGGTCTATGGACTTGCGTGGACCGGCGATACTGACGTTACCCTCGACGCCGCGGAGAGCGACCTGGGCCGGATTGCAATCGGCCAGGCTGCCGACGTCACGTTTCCGGCCGTGCCCGGTCGGCGCTTCGATGCGCGTGTGCGCGAGGTCGCGCCGGCGGCCGATCCGCAAAGCAGGACCTATCGCGTGAAGCTGACGGTGACCGAGCCCGGTCAGGTGGTTCGGCTCGGCATGACTGGCGCTGCGACGCTGGCACCCGTCGCTGCTCCAGTTGGCACGGCCGACGCTACGTCGACGTTCACGGTACCCGCGACCGCCATCTTCCATCAGGGGAGTGCTCCCGCAGTCTGGGTGGTTGGCGCAACTAACTCGTCGCTCGAACTTCGGCCCGTGAGCGTGCTTAGTTACAGCGAGCACGCTTCCACTGTGACCGGAGGCTTAAAGGATGGCGACACGGTTGTACTGGCTGGCGTGCACACCGTTTACGCGGGTCAACGTGTGAAGCCGGTCAGGCCGCTGTTTGATGGCGACGGTGACGTCGAAGGCCCGGCCGCGACAAATGCGGGTGGGGTGGCCGCGACGGCCGATCCGGCGAAGGCGACCAGTGCGGGGGGCTCGGCCGGTGCGGGAGCTGCGCAGTGAGCCGGGAGCACCCAGAGCATCTGGGTGGCATGTCGGGTCCGGCTGCCGCGCCGCCCGAAGTAAATCATCGGTTCAACCTATCCAGTTGGACCCTGCAGCACCAGGCGCTGGTGATCTTTCTTCTAGTGCTGATAACGCTGTTCGGCGTGTTGTCGTACGGCAAGCTGGCGCAGTCCGAGGATCCGCCATTCACCTTCAAAGTCATGGTGATCCGCACGCTCTGGCCCGGTGCGACCGCGCGGCAGGTCCAGGAGGAGGTGACCGACCGGATCGCCCGCAAGCTGCAGGAGACTTCTGATGTCGATTTCCTGCGCAGCTATTCGCGGCCCGGAGAGTCGACGCTGTTCTTCACTATCAAGGATGCCGCCTCGCCCTCGCAGGTGCCTGAGACGTGGTACCGGGTCCGGAAGAAGGTTGGCGACATCGCCTACACCTTGCCGGCTGCAGTCCAGGGGCCGTACTTCAACGACGAGTTCGGCGATGTCTACACGAACCTCTATGCCTTCGAAGGCGACGGCTTCTCGTTCGCGCAGTTGCACGACTATGCGGAACGCCTGCGCACCGAGTTGTTGCGCGTACCGAACGTGAACAAAGTCGACTTCATCGGCGATCAGGAACAACGCGTCTACGTCGAGATTGCCAACGCCCAACTCGCGAAGCTCGGCCTCACGCCGCAGCAGATCGCTGACGCCGTCGACGCGCAAAATGCGGTTGCCGGCGCCGGGCTCTTCACGACCGCCGCTGACCGCGTCTACGTCCGGCCGAGCGGCCAGTTCCTGGACATCGAGAAGCTCGGCGACACGCTGATTCGCGTCAACGGCCGGGTGCTGCGGCTCGGTGACATTGCGACGATCAAGCGCGGGTATACCGATCCGCCGACGCAGTACATGCGCTTCGACAACAAACCGGTGCTCGGCATTGGCGTGACGATGGTGCCGTCGGGCGATGTGATCGCGCTCGGCAAAGCGCTCGACGCCGAGACCGCGAGACTGCGTGCCGCGCTCCCCGCGGGACTCAAGCTCGTGCAGGTGGCGAGCATGCCGCAGGCGGTCGGGCATTCGGTCGACGATTTTGTCGAGGCGGTCGCCGAAGCGATCGGGATCGTGCTGGTGGTCAGCCTGCTCAGCCTCGGCTTTCGTACCGGGATGGTGGTTGTCATTTCGATCCCGCTGGTATTGGCCGGGACTGCGCTCTGCATGTATCTGTTCAATATCGGGCTGCACAAGGTGTCGCTCGGCACGCTGATTCTGGCGTTGGGGCTGTTGGTCGACGACGCCATCATCGCGGTCGAGACCATGGCCGTGAAACTCGAACAAGGTTACGACCGGCTGCGTGCGGCGGCCTTCGCTTACACCAGTACGGCGTTCCCGATGCTCACCGGGACACTGGTCACCGTCTCGGGCTTTCTGCCGATCGCACTGGCGAAATCGGCGACCGGCGAATACACGCGCTCGATTTTCGAAGTCTCGGCAATCGCGCTGTTGCTGTCGTGGCTTGCTGCGGTGATCGTGATCCCGTTGCTCGGCTACCGGATCATGTCCGAGCACCCCACCCGCCGCGCATTCGGCCATCACGACGATGCGGGGCAGGAGTCCGAGCCGGCCCATGCCGAGCACCATGACGTCTACGACACGAAATTCTACCGCCGCCTGCGTGGCTGGATCGCATGGTGTGTCGACCGCCGCCGCTTGGTGCTGGTCGTCACGCTGGCAGTGTTCGTGGTGGCTCTCGCGGCATTCAAACTCGTGCCGCAGCAGTTCTTTCCGAGCTCGGACCGACCCGAGTTGATGGTCGACCTCCGCTTGCCGGAAGGGGCTTCGTTTGCGGCGACACTGCGCGAGGCGCAACGTTTCGAGGCTACGCTCGCGAAACGGCCCGAGATCGATCACTTCATCGACTTCGTCGGTGCGGGAGCACCGCGCTTCTATCTGCCGCTCGACCAGCAGCTGGCGGCGCCGAACTTTGCTCAGTTCGTCGTGACGGCAAAGAGCGTCAAGGATCGCGAGAAGCTGGCCCACGTTCTGGCTGATGTGCTGCGCACCGACTACGCGTCGGTCCGCACACGAATCAGCCGGCTGGAGAACGGCCCTCCCATCGGCTTCCCGGTGCAGTTTCGCGTCAGCGGGCCGGAGATCGGCACCGTCCGTCAATGGTCCGAGCAGGTTGCAAAGGTGATGCGCACCAACCCCGATACGGCCAATGTCCAGTACGACTGGGATGAGCCGGCCGAACGCTCGGTCCACTTTGAAGTCGATCAGACCAGGGCGCGTCAGCTCAATATCTCGTCGCAGGAGATCGCGAACTATCTGCAGATGTCGCTGACCGGCTATACGATCACGCAGTTCCGCGAGCGCGACAAGCTCATCGGCGTCGATCTGCGGGCGCCGGAACACGACCGCGTCGACCCGTCGCAGATCGAACGCCTGGCGCTCCCGTCGCAGAATGGGACGGCGGTGCCGCTCGCCGCACTCGGTCATTTTACCTACGGGCTCGAATATGGCGTGGTCTGGGAACGCGACCGACAGCCGACGATCACCGTGCAGGCGGACGTGCAACACAACGCACAGGGGATCGACGTCACGAACCGGGTCAACGCGGCGCTTACCACGTTGCGCGAGCAGTTGCCCGTCGGATACCGGATCGAGATCGGCGGGGCAGTCGAAGAAAACGCGAAGGCACAGAGCTCCATCAACGTACAGATGCCGGTGCTCCTGGTCGCCGTACTGGTGCTCCTGATGGTTCAGTTGCAGAGTTTCAGCCGCGTGCTGCTGGTCGTGCTCACCGCCCCGCTCGGGCTGATCGGGGTGGTCATCGCGTTGTTGCTGTTCCACATGCCATTCGGCTTCGTGGCGTTGCTCGGGACGATTGCGATGTTCGGCATCATCATGCGCAACTCGGTGATCCTGGTCGATCAGATCGAGCAGGATATTCGGGCGGGACACAGTCGATTCGAGGCGGTGATCGGTGCGACCGTCCGTCGTTTCCGACCGATTACCCTGACCGCGGCGGCGGCGGTGCTGGCGCTGATTCCGCTGTTGCGCAGTAACTTCTTCGGTCCGATGGCGACCGCCCTGATGGGTGGCATCACGGTGGCAACGGTATTGACGCTGGTTTATCTGCCGGCGCTGTATGCCTTGTGGTTCCGTGTCCGGCGGGACGAAGGGCCACCCAGGATCCACGGTGAGCGGGCAATGCCCGGGCAAAAGGGGATAGCACGATGAAAGCGCAAGTTCTGCTGGCTGGGCTCACTTTCGTTGTGTCCGCGTGCACCGCGTTCGGTCCCGACCGCAATCCCCCGCAGATGCCATCGCCGGTGCATTATTCGGTTGAAGGGCAGCCTGTGCAGCTGCCGACGGCCGACGGGGTCGCGCAGAAGATAGCTATCGGGGTGCGGCCCGTGCCGGAGTGGTGGCAGGCGTATCAGTCGGATGCGCTCGATGCTCTGGTGGAAGAGGGGCTCAATCACAGCCCTTCGCTGGCTGCCGCTCAGAGCACACTGAGGTCTGCGCGCGAGGCGTTGCGTTCGCAGATCGGCCAATCGATGTTACCGAGCGTCGACGTCACGTTCAGTCCGACGCGTCAACGGGCCCTCGGTATTCCGGTTCTGCCGCAGCAGACTTTCCTCGAAAACATCTTTGCGGCGCAGGTTCAAACTTCGTACACCTTCGATTTCTTCGGTGCCGCATTTCTTGCCGACCGCGCGTTGGCCGGTCAGGTCCGGCAACAGGTTTTCCAACTCGAGTCGACACGGCGTGCGCTTGCGGCAAATATCGTAACGGCGACGATCAATGCGGCCTCGCTACACGAGCAGGTCTCCGCGACGGAAGAAATGGTCGCGCTCGGCGAACTACGTGCCCAGCAGGTCGCCGCGCGCTACAAGCTCGGCAGCGCGTCTCACGACGATATGCTGGCGGCCGAGCAGGATGCGGCGAATGCGGCCGCGACGCTCCCGGCGCTGCGGGCGCAGGCCCTTGCCGTGCGTCATGCCCAAGCGCTCCTGTTGGGCCGGACGCCGGACCAAGCTCCCACACCGTTGTCCCTCGACGCTTTGCATCTTCCGGACACCGTGCCTGTCGCGGTGCCTTCCGACCTATTGCACCAGCGTCCTGACATCCTCGCTGCAGAGGCGGCCGTCCGAGCGACCGCGGACGAGGCCGGCGCGGCCACGGCATCGATGTTTCCGTCTTTGACACTGTCGGCGTCATACGGCCGCGGTGGCTTCGACTGGTCGACATTCACGTCACCCGCTGGCGCCATTTGGAGCGTCGGCGCGTCGCTGACGCAGCCGCTGTTCCGCGGCGGCGCTCTGGTTGCTCGCAAGCACCAGTACGAGGCGAGCCATGACGCCGCCGTGGCCCAGTACAAGCAGACCGTGCTAGCCGCGTTCCAGAACGTCGCCGACACCCTGGTATCACTGGATGAGGATGCGAACACGCTTGTGCAGACGGCCCGTGCAGCGACCGCAGCCTGTGATACCCAGCGCGATACAGAGTCGCGCTACAAGCTCGGCGCGACGCCGTTCTATGCAAGGTTGACAGCAGGGCAGCAGTGTCAGAGCGCGCGTGTTCAGCACGTCCGCGCGCGGGCGTCGCGGCTAGCTGATACCGCGGCGCTGTTCGAATCGATGGGCGATCCGCCGATAGAACACGCCGGCGACACGTTGCACGGTGCCCTTGACACACGAAAGCAGATGGCGAATGGGGGCGCAGCGGCAGGGGAATGAAGCGGATCGCGGTTCCGCTGCCCAGCGGCGCAATGTGGCTCTCGCTCCGGCCTCCTTTGCCGCTGACCTCTGGATGGCCCTGCCTCACGTCGACTCTCGCCATCGGTCGGTTGCGAATCACGCCATCGCGGCCTGCGTGTCCCGGTACGGCGCCGAGTCTCCAGGGCGGACGTTGTTGCTGTCAGCCCTCTCGAGCGTGAACACTGCGACGCTTGCGACAAGTGCTGCCGCCTGATTGTGCAACGAGTCTACCGCTGCGGCTGAATCACTGACCAGTTCCGTGTTCTTCCGCGTGGCCTCGTGCATTTGCCCCATGACGTCGCCCAGGCTTTCAATATCCCGGCTCTGCAATTGTGACGCGGCAGAGATCCGGCTGATCAGCCCGGTAACTCTTTGAACCGCAGTGGCCGCTTCGCTCATGGTCGTGCCGGCAGTCTTCACGAGTTCCATGCCTTCGGAGACTCTGCGTACCGAGTCGCCGATCAACTGTTTGATCTCGCGGGCGGCAGCCGCGCTGCGACTCGCGAGATTGCGGACCTCCGAGGCAACCACCGCGAAACCGCGGCCGTGCTCCCCGGCACGCGCAGCTTCTACGGCGGCGTTCAACGCCAACAGGTTGGTTTGAAATGCGATTTCGTCCACAACGCCGATTATCTGGGCGATTTTTTGCGAGGCTTCGGAAATCTCCCCCATTGTGGTGGCGGCCCGCGCAACGGCCGTGCGGCCTTCGGAAGCAACGGCAGCGGCGCCCGCGGCAAACCGATCCGCCTCGCGAGCGTCGTCGGCATTTGAGCGCACCGTCGTCGACAACTCCCGCATTGCATTCGAAGTCTCCTCGATCCGCGCGGCCAGTGTCTCAGCGCGGGCACTGAGGTCCGTGGTGCCGTAGATAAGCTCATCCGTCGCCGCATCAATGGCCGCCGCCGCTGACTTTATGTGTCCGACCACTTCCTGGAGGCGGGCAGTCGTCCGGTTGGAATAATTCTTCAGCTCACCGAACGTACCCCCGTAGTCGCTCTCAATACGTTCGGTCAGATTGCCCTGCACCAGAGCCTGCAGCACACGGGCGATGTCCTTCAGGCCCGTCTCGCTGGTCTGCATTACCTTGTTGATGCTCCCTGCAAGCTCGGTGATGAATTGGTCCTCGACCGAATCGTGTCCGGTAGCGGCCAGGGAGATTCGATAATGGAAGTCGCCGCATGCGGCAGCCGCGACGATGCGGGCGACTTCCTGCTCGAGAGCCACTGCTTCGGTCCGATCGGACCACTCGATGACCCAACCGACAGGTCGGCCGCCTGGGTCCAGAACCGGGTCCTCGCTCACGAAGTAGATCCGCCCGCCGAGCTCGAGGCGCACTCTCCGGGAGCTCGTTGCGCGGCTTTTCGCAGCGTGGTTGTCGAGTATTACGTCCAGGTGGGTACCAATCAACGTGCTGGTCGAAAATGGCAGAGCAAACGATTGTCCGTTCGCTTCGGAGCGTCGCAAGCGTTCAACGGCGGCACGATTTGCGTACACGACGCTGCGCTCCGCATCGGCCACCATGATGCCGACGCTGCAGTTGTCGAGCGCATTCTTGATCCGCAGGGTCTGCGAGGCCGCGAGCCCTTCGGCTTCCAGGCGCGCCCGCAAGCGACGCTGAGTAGCCAGGACAAACACGGCGGTGACTGCAATGCTGAGCAGAATGGCAAGGGGAACCACAATCTTTTCGAGGTTGGCTGAGCGGATGGCGTCCTGAATGACGGCCTGATTCTCGGCAGTCAGGGTCTCATCGAGCGTCCGGGTCAGGGCGTCAGCCGACTTGATGCCGGCGCGCAATGGCATGAGAGCTCCGAGCGTCGCGCCTGGCGGCACCGCCGCGGCGAGGCTGGCAACGGCATCCCTGGTGGCGGCGAAGCGGCCAGCCGGATCAGCGCTCACGAGTTGCCTCAGGCGGGTCGCAGCTGCCGCGAGCGCATCGACGGATTGCGTGCTCAGCGCTCCGGTATCGACCGCATCAGCCGCACCGTTCTCGAACGCTTTGTAGCTTGCACGTACGTCGCTGGCGAGTGCCTGCAGGGGGCTCGAGCGCGCCAGCGTATTTGCGCGCCTCGCATCCGCGACGCTCTGACCGATCAGGACCAGCGTGACCGGCAACACGACCATCAGGTATTGCAGAGCGATCAGATTGTCTGTCCAGCGCTTCATGCTGACCCTCGTTCTCAATACTTTGCGATGACCACCACGCCAGTGGGGGCCGCCAGACTGATGTAACTGCAGGCGCCGGGCGTGCGTTTGACGTATGCCAGGGCCTCGGCGTCGCTTCCCGCTACGGCTGGCGGATTCAGCCCATCCCGAAACGACTTCTTGGTCCATGCCGTCGAATATTTCGCGGCGTCCATTTTCAATACAGTTTGCAGGAACATCTGTTGTGCGCCGGCGTTATCGAGCGGTAACAGCTTGACCGTCCCGGAGAACTGCTTGTCGCCGAGGAAAACATCGCGCACATCGGCTGCGGCAATGGACACCCCCGGGTTGCAGATGACATACAAATCTGCGGCGTGCGTCGTGACACTCGCCACGAACAGCAGCGCCGCAGAAAGTGTCTTCATCGAGCGTGCATACATGTAGCGGCTCCCGCAGTCACACGTCAGAAGCGGATCGCGTATTGGAGCAGCGCTTCGTCGTAGCTGATGAAGTCCCGATCGGAATCCTGCGTCTGCGCCAGCTCCAGTTTCAGTGCAGACTTGAGGTCCAGATCAAAGCGAATTCCCAGGGCGTAGCGGTGGTAAGAGGTGCCCGAGTGCTGGGCGGCGAAGAAGTTGTCGGATTGCTGCAGGGCGGCACGCTCAAAGCGAGCATACGGGACGGACCGACCGGCACGGTACCCCAACTGTATGAACCCAGCTTCGCTGCGATGTGATCCGGCAGGTCCAGACAGATTCTCATCGTCGAAGACATAGAACTCGGCGATGTGCTCCCAGCGGTCCGTATCGTACACGGCGTAGGCGCCGTAGCTCCTGACGCGCGTGACATATGCGGGTATCAGATCCTGATCCTCGATCCGAGTAGTGAACGCGTGCACTCCGAGTTTCAGGCCATCCAGAGCGCCGCCCAAGAGAACTCCCACATTGCCGCCCACGATCGCGCTGCCATGCGCATTGCCCGGATTGTTCATGTCGAGGCTGCGCCCGGTAATCCGCTGGCTGTTGCCTACGTAAAAATCGTAGGTGAGCCTTGCGTCGCCGATCCGTTCCGAGCCGGTAAGCCATGCTCCGACCGTGTGCGCCGGAAGTATGCCGCCCTGATCCTCGAATTGGAGAAAGCGCGGGCGCCTGAGAGAAGTGGCGATCTGCTGACCGTGGTGAAACGCCGTGTTGTAGTAACCATAGGGGGTGTGAAAGCGACCGAGCCAGACGGTAGCTGAATCGCTGAACTGATACCCGATCTGTGCCCGCTCCAGGTCGACACCAATGGCGCCATCCTCAGCGGTCTCGAAATTGAGCTCGAAGAGGGCGCGAGTGCGGGTCCCCAGTCGCGGTGTCAGGAAGAAATCGAGCGAGCCGACGGCGGCTCCCTTGTGCTCCGGGAAATTGGCATTGTGATTGCCGACTCCGACATCCGCGAAGCCGTGCAACGGCAGGCCGGTGTCCTCGGCACGCTGGCCGGCTCCCGCCGCAATCTGGGTCACCGTTTGCTCCACCGCCACCAGCCGCTGCTCGGTTGCGGTTTGCGATTCCGGTGCGGCCCCGCCCAACGCAGGCCCGCCGGCGGTGACCGCCTGCGAGTTTTGGGCAGCCACCTGCGTTTCCAGGTCCCGAACCCTCGCCGACAGCTCTCCGATCAACCGCAGGCTTTGATCGAGCTTCTGCTCCAACACCGCGACCCGGTCAGTGTCATCGAGTGCCGCGCGGGCGACAAACGGGTGACAGCAACCTCCCAAAAGGAGCACCGCAGCCCACCGCCGGATGCCGTGGCTGTCACTAAGCTGTTTGGACTGCATGCGCCTGCCGCCTCATTCTGTCATCCAGCTGCGGTCCCGCGGCGCCAGCCCGCCGGCGGTGCTCAGGTTGCCGCGTGCGTCAAACATGACGATCCGGGAGTCGTGCATGACGTGCTCGTCGTAGCGCCAGAACTCGAAGCCGAGTCGTCTTGCAGTCTGCTCGACCGTCGCGGGTGTCCCGACCAGGAAATGCCAGTTGCTACGTGTGAGATGCCGCGTTTTGCGATATTGACGCCAGACTGCGGAGTCGTCCTTCTCGGGGTCGTAACCGATCACCAGGAACTGCGCGTCGATGCCGCGAGCATCGAAGTCCCGTTGCAGTCTCTGCAGCTGCTGCATGGTCAGCGGACAAATCCGGTGACACGTTGCGTAAGCCATGGTCAGCGCGAGGTTGTGCCCCAGGAGCCCGTGCAGATCGAACGCGTTACCTTGATCGTCGCGCCATGCCGCCGGGAGCTGTTGCAACCGGGTTGCGGCGCCCGCGGTGCTCGCCGAATGCACTTCGTGAATCAGTCCGAAGGCGACCAGCGCCGCGGCCAACATCGTCAATGCTCTGCTCATGTAAATACGCGCCGCGCTGAAATAGGGATCGAGCCAACATCGTGTATGAAGTTCACTCACACGACTTTAGTCTCGACCTTTTACAACAAACCTTGAGGAGTCATCGTCAGGAGTTCTGTCAAATGCGAAGCCCGTCACACAGACTGTTGCGAGTTGGCGGCCAAGCGTGCGTGACATGCCCTGGCGCACGGGTCGGCGTGCGGCATTTCTCAGTCCGGCGAGGCCGCCAATGCGATGAAATAGGCCTCCAGCGCGCGCCGCTCGGCTTCCGGGAGTGCCACACCAAGCGGCATTGTTTGCGCGCCGGCAGCGGCCGACAGGCGGAATCGAATCTCATCGAGCAAGGCGCCGTGCGCTGACGGCCTTTCCCGCAGGTCGCGTTTGAGTTCAGTGGCGTTGGAAAAGGCCAGGGACGGAGCTATTCCCGTCTCGTGACATTGGCTACACCGCTGCAGCGCCGTAGGAGCCGCAGGAACAGCGGCAGTTCCGGGCGGCGACTCGCTGCGGGTGTCCGGCTGCGCGGCGCCTTCGTTTGAGGATGAGCCGGCGGTCGCGCCGGCGCCCCCGGCGACGGCCGTCTTGCGCATGAATTCCCGCAGGGCGGCCTTGCTGCGCCTTTTCAGATACGTGCAGTAGCGATCGCCATCCGAGGAAGTGGCGTAGGGGAACAGTTCCCGGATTGTGGCATCACGCCGCATCACTTCCTCGAGCAACGCCTCTCGCATCGAGGTCCTGGAGGCCGGAGGCACGGTAAAGTCGTAAGTTCCCTTCTCGAGAGCCAGACTCCAATCGCGGGTGGAAAGCTCCAGAGCCGCTGCAACCACGAACCGCAGTCCGGTGAGGGCGCTGGCTTGCGTCGGGACACTTCGGGCGGTTCGCGATCCTCCTGCGTTCGCCGCGCGCACTGCCTTGAATCGGGTCTGCTGGGAATTGGCAACTGCTGTGCCGCGCACGAAGTCTTCAAATCGGGGCTCCTGCTCGCGCCACAGTGCGGCGGGATAGAAGTCCGCGACAGGGCCGCAGGCGTCGTCGGCAGTGCCGAGCAATGCGTATTGAAATACGCCGAAAGCCGGTTGTCGGGCCAGCTCGCGCGCGATTGCCTCAAATTGGAATTGACTCAGATAGGTCGCAAGCTCGGCGTTCGGCGCTTCTGCCGGCGTCGCCGCGTAGCGGCTCGATGCGGTCGGTCGAAACGTGGCGGGGTCGATGAAGCGCTGGGCGCCAACCAAGTGGCGATAGCGGGGATGGTCCGCCTGTCGCGCGAGGAAAATCGACAGGCCGGCAAGTTCGTTGCGTGACAGACCCGCCAGGTAGCGCTCACCGTAGGCACCGGGCCATAAGGGGTGGGTATCCCAAACAGGTCTGGCGGGATTTCCGTGGCATCGTGTACAGCGCACCGGGTTGATTGCAGACGTGACGACTCCAGTAGCGCCCGCACCGTTGGACGGGAACTGGAGCTCGCGAAAGCGGAATTCTTTCGTCTGCGCGTCGAATTCCAGCGTCTCAATCGTCTGGTAGCCGCGTTCGCCCGGGTCACCGTTGAAGGTCACAATGAAGCGTGCGTCGGGCCCAAAGAGGATGGCCCGCGGAGCGTTGAAAGTGGCACCTTGCAAACTGCGGCTCTCGAACATCAAAGCGAAGCGGGAGCGGACTGTTTGCGGCAGTGCGGCAAGCAATTCCTCAACGGTACCAATGTCGTGCTGTTGGATCAGCGTCTGCAGGGCGGCGAAATCAAAGCGCGCTGCATGCGCCGGCACGGCGACCAGCAGAGCGGTGACGAGAAAAATGAGACAGCGGCGCGCCAATGCAGTGGGTTCCGAGTGACAGAGGGGTGCTCGTGCGGGCGTGAGCCGACCGCCGGCCGGTTCAGCCGTTATCGGCGGGGTCCCCCGACTTCTTGACCGAATGACCGCCGGTATCGGGGCCACGCGAGCTCGCAGCCTCACGGATCGTGATCAACGTCTCATGCCGAGGCATCGGAGCTTCCGGGCGCTAAACCGGCACGGACCCGGGCCGATGCCCTGAGCGGCGCCGGACACTGGTTTGTCATGTTGCAGCGCAGCTACCCGGAATGGCAGGTTTGATGAAACGTTCGACCGACAGTCTTATCGGGTTACAGTTCCTGGCCGTAGTCGTGCCGATCGCTTTCGTGTTGGTGGCGCAATTGATGGCGGACGGACGCCGCGCCACAGCGCTCGACTATTCACGGCCCTTGCGCAATCTGGCCAATGAAGCTCGCGCCAATTACAGGACATTCACTAACGGCGCCGCCGCGGCGGTCGATACCGGTACGCTGAGCCGGCAATCGGCCGAGGCCTTGCGTGCGACTGCCACATTCCTGGCTACGCTGAAATCCCGGGGTGAGTCGCAGGTGCTCGGTGAGGCGCCCGGGTTGGTAGCGCGGCTCGCAGTTGAGATTCCGAGCGGTACCACCTTGGAGCGGCTGCTGCCTTTGCGGGCACAGATCGCAACTGCCGACCGGCTGACCAAGGCGATCGACGAGGATTTCGAACGGCGCGACGCAGCAGTTGTCCGCGATGCAGTCGATTCCGCGCGGCGGCAGAAGCAACAGGTGACCGCGGCGCTGTTCGTCAGCCTGATACTGACTGTCGTATTCGTCCTCGCAACCCGTCGACGGCTGCAGGAAAGGATTGAGGCGGACGCCGCGATCGAACGCCGACGCCGTGCCGAGCTGGAAACGATCTCGATTCGATTCGGAATGGCAACGCAGGCGGCACGGGCTGGCGTGTACGAAGTTTACGAGAATGGCTGCAAAGTGTGGTGGAGCGAGACGATGAACGAACTCTACGGCCGGTCGGACCGCGCCGTCCCACCCACACTGGATGAGTGGCTGGACCTGGTTCATCCCGCCGACCGGGTAGCCGCCCGGGCGGCGATGACCACTGCACTGCATGAGCGCAAGCAGTTGCGCACGCAGTATCGCATCGTAAAGCCCGACGGCAGCACTGGACATGTGGAATCGATAGCGGCGGTCATTGCCGATTGCTCCGATAGCGGCCCCAGGCTCGTCGGCATCGATCTGGATGTCACCGAACGGATCGAAGCGGCCGCGCGCGAGAATGTACTGCAGCGACAATTGCGGGACGCTTCGCGGCAGGCAGGAATGGCCGAAGTGGCCACCAATGTGCTGCACAACGTGGGCAACGTACTGAACAGTGTAAACGTGTCGGCGACCCTGGTGGCCGACGGTCTGAAGAGATCGCGGACGGCCGGACTTGCTCGCGTCGTGTCGCTCCTGGAGGAACATCGCACCGACCTGGGCGCTTTCGTTTCGCTTGACGAGCGCGGCAAGGTGCTGCCCCGTTACCTTGCCGAACTTTCCAAGCAACTCGCCGCCGACCAGGCGATGGCGTTGCAGGAGCTCCAGTCCCTGCAGGGAAACATCGATCACATCAAGGAAATCGTGGCGATGCAACAACGATACGCCAAGCTCTCCGGCGCAACCGACACGATCGATGTCACGCACCTCGTGGAAGAGAGTCTGCGCATCAACACCAGCGGCTTCGAGCGCCATGCCATTGCGATCGTTCGCGAATTTGCGCCGGTCCCGGCGATCACGGTGGACAAGCACAAGGTTCTGCAGATACTGGTCAATCTATTGCGCAATGCCAAGGATGCCTGCGAGTCTGCCGACAGGAAGAGTGTCACGATAAGGGTTGGTGCGTGCGGAACCGGCGTTCAGGTTGCAGTCGCGGATACCGGCGTGGGAATCCTGCCTGAGAACATGACGCGCATCTTCGGTCACGGATTCACGACAAAGAAGACCGGGCATGGCTTTGGATTGCATAGCGGCGCTCTGGCCGCCAAGGAGCTCGGCGGTACGTTGCGAGCCGAGAGTCATGGAGCCGGCCTGGGAGCGACTTTCGTGTTGGAACTGCCGCTGGCACCTGTGGAGAATGCACATGGCTGACACCTCCGTCCCGCGTAGACATCGAATACTGGTCATCGATGACAATCGGGCCATTCACGAGGACTTTCTCAAGATCCTGGCTGGCGAGGCGGATTCGCACACGACGCTGTTGGCGGCCGAACGTCTGCTTTTGGGCGAAACGCTCGTGCCGTCGTCGCGTCCGGCCTTCGATCTGCAAGTGGCATTTCAGGGGCAGGAGGGCGTGGCGCTGATCAAGCGAGGGCTCGATGAGGGGCAACCGTACTCGCTGGCGTTTGTCGACATGCGCATGCCGCCAGGTTGGGATGGTTTGGAGACGATTCAAAGGTTGTGGGCGGTTGACCCGGACGTCCAGGTCGTCATCTGCTCGGCGCATTCCGACTACGATTGGACCGAGGTCGTCGGCCGCCTCGACCATTCTGACAAGCTGCTCGTGATAAAGAAGCCGTTCGAGCCCATTGAAGTATTGCAGTGTGCGAACGCCTTGACACGCAAGTGGGACAACGAGTCGATGCTGCGCGGTCAGGTGCAGGATCTCGAGCGGGTCGTCGAAGCCCGCACCCAGGGCCTGGAGGCCGCGAACCGGCAACTGCGGCAACTCGCGACCCATGACATGCTGACTGGTCTGCCCAACCGGGTATTGCTGGAGGATCGTCTGACGCAGGCGATCGCATACGCCGAGCGGGACGGGCACGCGTTCGCAGTCGCAATGTTCGACCTCGATCGCTTCAAGGTCATCAACGACTCGTTCGGGCACCGGGCGGGTGATGAGCTGATCAAGGAGGTAGCCCAGCGCCTTGCGGGCGTTGCCCGGAGTACGGATACCGTGGCGCGATTTGGTGGCGATGAATTCCTTCTCATCATCGACCGGATCGCGCACCCGAAGGATGCCGAGGACATCGCGCGTCGAGCTATGGAATCGCTGCAGACGCCCATCAGGCTCGGCAATGTCGACATCCGTACGTCCTGCAGTATCGGGATTGCCTTGTTTCCGCAGGACGGCAAGACCGCTGAAACGGTGATCGCAAACGCGGACGCGGCGATGTACTGCGCGAAACAGCGGGGCCGCAATAACATCCAGTGCTTCGCGCCCGGAATGAATGCCGAGACGCAGGAGAAGGTCAAGCTGGAGAGCGAACTGCACGCGGCGCTGGGACTGCGGCAATTCGAACTGCACTATCAGCCCAAGGTTGATACCGGGACGGGAGCGATCCACGGAGCAGAGGCCCTGGTACGCTGGCGGCATCCCGAGAAGGGCCTCATTCTTCCCGGAGAGTTCATTCCGTTGGCGGAGGCCTGCGGCTTGATAGATTCCATCGGCGAGTGGGTGGTGCGCGAAGCGTGCCGGCAGGCACGGCTGTGGCAGCTCGAAGGTCTGGCGCACCTGCGCGTCGCAGTCAACCTTTCGGCGTTTCAGTTCCGCAACGGCAACCTGTTGCAGATGATCCGGGGCGCCCTGCAGGCGGCGGACCTCGATCCGCGGCTGCTGGAAGTCGAAATTACCGAAAGTGCGCTGATGAGCGATCCCGAGCAGTCGGTCGGAATTCTGGAGCAGTTGAGTCGAATGGGGGTGCTCGTATCCGTGGACGATTTCGGCACGGGCTACTCGAGCATGAGTTATCTGCGGCGCTTTCCAATCGACAAATTGAAGATCGATCGAGGGTTCATCAGTGAGCTGTTGTCGCGGCCCGATGACGCGTCAATCGTCACGGCGATCGTCTCGCTGGCCCACAGCCTTCGTTTGAAGGTCGTGGCGGAGGGCGTCGAAACGTCTGAACAACTCGATGTACTCAAGGCATTGGGTTGCGATCAGTATCAAGGCTATTGCTTCAGTCCTGCGGTGCCCGCTAGTGATTTCGCGGCTCTGATGCGTAGCTCGCGCAAGGAGCCAGGGCTCGCGTGCGAGTCGGCGGCTGATCTGACGCAGAGCAAGCTCGCCGCGTATCGACCTCGGTAATCGAGTCCCGGTGGTAAGCAGAGTCGTTACGAGGACTGGCGAAGGCCGGTCCCGGATATGGCCGACTCCGAAATCCCCACCTTAGTCCCTCTCTAGTCCCAAACCAGCCGCAGAAGACAGCGTGAAAAGTGCGAATGGTGCTTCGCGACTCGCGAGCGACCGTATGCATTGACGTAACGATGCAGCTGCACGTGGGTCAAGCGAGCCCCAGCCGTCGCAGTCTTCGCCTCAGCGTAACGATCCGCCGAAGCTCGTTCTCGCCGCACCATAGCGAATCAGCGCGCTTCCCGAGAGCGGCTATTCACGAGGATCGGCAAGGGCCTTGCGAGCAGCGTGGGCACAATCTCACAATCCACAGGAATGTGATGCATGCCGAGGCTGCCATGACTATCCACCGCAGGACCGGGCTTGTTCTGGTAGGAATCGCCGCAGCGCCGCTCATTGCGACCGTTTTCCTTGTGCCACTCCTACTTGATGCGGATCGCTACCGGCCGAAGGCGATCTCCTATTTGGAAGAGAGCACCGGCAAGAAGGTGGAGATTGGCCGGCTGGCGGTGACGTTCTTTCCCAAGATAACGGTTCACGTAGACGATTTCGGAGTCAAGAGCCCGCCGTTGTTTCCGCCAAGCTACATCCTGAAAGTGGCGCGAATCGACGCTCAGATCGAGGCGTGGGCACTCCTGCACGGGCAGATAGTGGTTACGTCGCTGGTGCTGGAACAGCCGGTCATCAATCTGGTTTCAGATCCGGATGGTCCGTGGAACTTCGAGAATCCAGCGGCGAAAAATAGGTCAAACCCGCTTCTGATCGGGGTGATCTCGCTGGTGAAGATCAAGCGGGGCCGCATAATTGCGTCGAATCTTCTGCCCTCCGACGCCGCCGGCCCCGTCTTTTTCGAGGCACAGGAAGTCTCCAGCGAATTGGAAAACGTGGATGCGGACGCCATCGCCGATCCTGCTTCCACGACACTCGACGGTCAGGGAACATTGAAAGCGGCCGTGCTGCGGTTTGGATCGATCGAGGCGAAAAATCTGAGCTCCAATATCCGACTGCAGGCGCGGCGAGTCTTATTCACTGACGCGAAGGCGGAAACGTATGGGGGAAACACGACGGGAGAGCTCTCAATCAAGTTATCGGGAAAGAACGCGAGCTTCAAGACTGATGCAACGATGAAACGAATTGATGTGGCGCAACTACTGAGCGCGTTTCGAAATGCCCGCGGCAAAATGACGGGAAGGATGGAAGGCGAGTTGAATATCGCCGGAGAAATCGGGCACTCTCTGCATCCGTTGGAGGGATTGCACGGCGGTGGGCATTTGACGGTGCGAGACGGGCAGGTACCAAGCCTGAAGCTAAATGCGAACTTGATGAAACTGGCGCATTACAATGATCTCGGGCCCGCCAGCAATGATCCTTCCTCGTTCAAATTTGTCTCGACCGACCTGGAGCTCGATCACGAGAGAATTTCGAGCAAGGTGATCGACATCGACGGCTATGGAGTCGATGTTGATGGTTCAGGGAGTGTGAGCCTATCCGGCTCGGACGAGTTGAACTATCAGGGCGTGGCGGAAATCGTCTCCAAGCAGGGATTTGTGACGAATCTATTCGCGCGGTTGGCCGGCGGGACGCTGAAAGATGGCAAGCTATCGTTCCCGTTCCATGTCGGCGGGACGATCGATAAGCCGGTATTTGCCAAGGGCAAGTAGGCGATTCAGACCGATCGTATGGCCTGCTCCCGAAAGCGAAGTCCGGAAGCGGATACTCATCGCGGGATGGAGCTTGCCATGCGCATTGCGGTCAGCGGTCGTGTTTCACACGAGAGTCAGCTCTCCCGCACGAGCGGGACGCTATCGTACGGCCGTGCGGGAACACGGGATGCTGCCGACCCGCTCATGGCACACGAGCTACCTAAGCGACACACCCCGTGGACGATCCACGATCCGCCGCCCGAGCCACCGGTGCCGATCAACGATCCAGACCCCGCGGACACCCCCGACGAACATCCATCTGAGGACGGAACCGAGTCCTCGAGCGAAGCGCCAATTTCGGCAGGAAGCAAATCTCCGCCTGGGTATCGCGCCAGTGCCGGGAAATAAGGTCGTGAGCGCCAGCTCCAGATAGACGATCACCTGACAGCCGATCGAGTGCGGTTCCTCCCTGAGATTGAGGAGGCTGCGGATCACGGATCGTCTTGACGCATCTGCATGAATGAGCCATATTGATGCATATGAGAACGACCCTGATCATAGACGACGAGCTGCTGGCGAAAGCGCAAGAGCTGAGCGGTCTGCGGGAAAAAACCGCCGTGCTGCACGCAGGACTGCAAGCGCTGATTGCGCGTGAGAATGCGCGGCGGCTGGCTGCACTCGGCGGCACCGAGCGGGCACTCAAGCCGATTCCCCGTCGGCGGACGCGCGTCGGCCGATAGCCCACGTGCTGGTCGACACATCGGTTTGGGTGGATCATCTGCGCCGACGCAACGCCACGCTTGTGGAACTGCTGGAGCAGGCGCAGGTCTGGACCCATTCGTTCGTGATCGGAGAACTGGCCTGCGGCAATCTCGCCCAGCGCGGAAAATTGTTGAGCTCGCTCATCGCGCTACCGCACGTGCCGGTGGTTACTCACGACGAAGTGCTCGCGTTTGTCGAGGCCCGGCGCCTGATGGGGCGGGGCCTGGGCTGGATTGACGTCCACCTGCTGGCTGCGGCGATGTTGGCGAAGCTTCCCTTCTGGACGATCGATAAACGGCTCTCGACTGTCGCCACCGAATTCGGTTTGCAGCTGCGAAATTGACCGTCCGCAAAAGCCGGGCGGACTCGAGCAGGCGATTCGAACGAACCTTCGGGCTGGGCGTACGTGGCGCGTGAATGTCTTGACGACGCATGCATATACATGCAAGACTCCTCGCCCATGAAACTCCAGTCACTACCTTGCTATTGTGCAACGTTGCGACAAGCCGCGAGGGCTGCGACCGCGCTCTATGAGGCGGCACTTGCCGACAGCGGGCTGCACCTCACGCAATACACCGTACTGCAGGCGCTGAAACTTGCTCCCAACCTCACGACGACGGATTTGGCCGATGTTATTGGCATCGATCAGACCACAGCCACGCGAACACTGGCGCTGATCAAAAAGGGCGGACTGATTGCGAGTACCCGTGGACGCGACCGCCGGGAGCGCAGATGGAATCTCACATCGCTGGGAGAATCCACCTTCCGGAAGCTGCAGCCGAAATGGGAATCCGCCCAGGCGGAGTTTGAGCGGCGACTGGGGCGGACCAAGGCGCTCGCCATCAAGCGCGCCTCGTTCCAGGTAGCCAGCAGGCTCGCGCCGGCGTGAGCGCAACGCACGATACATGATTGTACATGCAAGCTAGAATATATGTATATACATAGACAAATGTTTTTGTGGGCGCCACTGGGCATCTTGCTCGTGCCGCTGTCCGGATGCGGTCACTCGAGCACTGCCGACGAGGTTCCTGGGGTTCCCGTGTATTCGATGGTCGTCGCGTCATCGGCCGAAGCCACCACCCGGGCGTTCGCTGCAGAAATCCGCCCGCATCACGAGGCGCTCGTGGGATTCCGCGTTCCAGGAAAGCTCTTGGCGCGCCTGGTCGAGCTGGGCACCCTGGTGCACAAAGGCGACCGTCTTGCCCAGCTCGATTCCTTCGACCTGGCGCTCGAGGAGACGAGTCTTGCCTCGCAATTTAAAGCCGCCCGGAGCGCCGACGACTTCCTCGCACGCGAATTGGAGCGCTACCGCGATCTTCGCACGCGCGATTTGATCGGCGAGGCTGAACTCGACCGACATGATTCGGAGAGTCGCCAAGCGCATGAGCGCACGCAGTCGTTCGAGGCGCAGCTACACGCCGCCCGCAATGCCTCGAGCTACGCGACGCTGCGTGCCGACCGAGACGGTGTTGTGACGAATGTCATTGCAGACCCCGGTCAGGTCGTCGCGGCAGGACAGCCCGTCATTGCTCTCGCGGACGCGGCTGACCGCGAGGTGCAGTTCGATATTCCGGAGAACCTGGTGGCTGCCCTTAGCGCTGGTGCGACGATCCGGGTCTCGCTCTGGGTGGCTCCGCGGGAGAGCTTCGCCGCCATAGTTCGCGACATCGCGCCGCTGGCGGACAGCGCGACGCGCACTTTCCGGATCAAGGCGGTTCTTCCGGTGAACGCTCCAGCGCGCCTCGGCATGTCCGCGACGGCGTACGTCGAGGCTACAACAGCAGCGAGTGCGGTGAGCGTACCGGCCTCGGCCATTTTGCAGCCGCAGACCCCAACGCCGCGCGGCGCAGAAGTCTGGATCGTCGATTCGGCCGAACGCGTGCGAGCGGTTCCAGTCGAGATCTTGGAGTTTCTTCCTCATGAGCAGGTCGCGGTGCGTGGACTTGGGGTGCACAGCCGCATTGTGACGGCCGGGGTTCAGCGCCTGCATGCCGGCGAGCGCGTCGCCCTGCTCGACATCCCGCCTACGGACACCTTCGCTTCCCAGGCCGCGATTGCGGCAGCGCACGCGCGACTTGCGAAGTTGCCGTGATGGATTCGCTCAACCTCTCCGACTGGGCACTGCGCCACAGGCCGTTCAACGCGTTCCTCATGGTCCTGCTTGTTGCAGGCGGTGCGCTCGCTTATTTCCGTCTTGGGCAGCAGGAAGATCCATCCTTCACGTTCCGCGTCATGGCGATAAAGGCCTACTACCCGGGCGCCACGGCCGAGGAGGTGCAGGCGCAGCTCACCGATCGCCTCGAGAGGAAGCTGCAGGAGCTGCCGGAGCTCGACTTCATCGAGAGCTACTCCCGGCCCGGAGAGGCCAATCTGTTCGTGCATCTACGACAGAATTCCGCGGCCGCTCGGGTCCCGGAGCTCTGGTACCAGGTCCGCAAGAAAGTCAGCGACGTCCGGAACACGCTCCCGCCGGGCGTGCTTGGGCCATTCTTCAACGACGAGTTCGGCGATACCTACAGCCTCGTCTATTTCCTGGCGACCGATGGTGCCACTTTCGCGCAGCTCAAGGATCTTGCCGATGACGTGCGGCAACAGCTGTTGAGGGTGCCATTCGTCGAGAAGATCGATTTCTTCGGCGAGCAGGACGAGAAGATCTACGTCGAATTCGACGACGCGAAACTCGCTCGCTTCGGTGTGGATGCCACCGCCGTCGCCGCGTCGCTCCAGGGTCAGAACAGCATTGGCGCGTCTGGCGTGCTCACGACCGATACGCGGGATCTCTATCTTCGACCCTCCGGGCGCCTGATCGACCTGGGGTCCATTGCCTCACTTCCGATCCGGGTGGGCGCGGTGACCTTCGCGGTCGCAGACGTGGCTACCGTGCGACGCGGCACGCTCGAGCCGGCAGCCTTCGCCATGCGCGTGAACGGCCGGCCTGGTCTCGGCATCGGCGTGACGATCGACAAGCACGCCAATATCTTGGAAGTCGGCGGTGATATCGAGAAGGTGATGGCCCCCTTGAGGGCGAGCCTGCCGGGCGGTGTGTCCCTCGTTCAGGTCGCCGATCAACCCAGGGTCGTGCACAGCGCGATCGCAGAGTTCAAACGCACGTTCTTCGAGGCACTCACGGTGGTGCTCATCGTCAGCTTTCTGAGCCTCGGACTTCGTGCCGGATCGGTCGTGGCGATCACGGTGCCACTGGTACTGGCGGCGACGTTTCTCGTCATGTGGGTGGCCGGTATCGACCTGCATCGCATCAGCCTGGGTGCTCTGGTCCTTGCGCTCGGCCTGTTGGTCGATGATGCGATGATCGTCGTGGAGATGATGTCCCGGAAACTGGAGGCGGGCGTCGATCGGATCCGGGCTGCGACCTTCGCGTATCGCAGCACGGCGCTTCCGATGTTGACGGGAACGCTCGTCACTGTTGCCGGATTTTTGCCGGTCGGCCTGGCGCAATCAAACGCCGGAGAATACACGCGCGCGATTTTCCAGGTTACTGGCATCAGCCTGATTCTCTCGTGGATCTGCGCGGTGCTGTTCACACCGCATATTGGGTACGCACTGCTGCGTTCGCGGGCCCATGCGGGTGAAGCACACGCGCCCTATGAATCGGGGTTCTATCGGCGCTTGCGATCCTTGGTCGAACTCTGCGTTCGCCACCGGTGGTGGACATCGGGTGGAACGCTCGTCGTGTGCCTGCTCGGCGTGCTGGCATTCGTTTACGTTCCCAAGCAGTTCTTTCCGGAATCCAATCGCCCGGAGCTTCTGGTGGACCTCTGGCTGCCGGAGGGCAGCTCGTTTGCGGCAACCGATGAGATGGCGCGCCGGCTCGAAGCGAGTCTGCGATCCGACCCGGACATCGATCACTTCACGGCGTATATCGGCGGCGGCACACCGCGCTTCTTCCTCCTGATCAACCAGCAGCTCAACAACGAGAATCTGACCGAGTTCGTCGTGGTTGCCCGCGACAACCAGGCCAGGGAGCGCGTGCGCTCGCGGCTGCAACCACTGTTGGAGCGGACTTTCGCCGGTGTACACGCCCGCGTGCAGCGGATGGCCGTCGGGCCACCCATTGACTATCCGATCGCCTATCGCGTCACTGGACCGGACCCGGGCGTCGTCCGCGTCATCGCTACGCGGGTGGCGAAGATTCTCGCTGCGAACCCCAAGACGCACGATGTCGTGGATGACTGGCGCGAGCGTGTGCTGAGTGCCGCATTGGATGTCGATCAGGACCGTGCACGTGCGCTCGGTGTCACCTCGGCGGTGATCAGTCAGGCGCTTCAGGCGCACTTCACGGGCATAACTGTCGGCCAGTACCGCGAGGGAAACAAGTTGATCGATATTGTCTGGCGCGCGCAGGACGGCGAGCGCGAGATCGCCTCCGGACTTGCGGATGCGATGATCCGCAGCTCCCGCGGTGCGAGCATTCCGCTGGGCCAGGTTGCGCGGGTCACCCCCCGGTTCGAGCCCAACATTCTCTGGCGCCGAAATCGCGCACCAACTATCACCGTCGAGGCGGATTTGCGCGAGGGCGCGCAGGCCGTCGATGTGGCCGCTGAACTCGACAAGGCGCTCGCGCCGGTTCGCGCCCGGCTGCCGCTCGGGTATTTCATCGATGAAGGCGGCGCCGTCGAGCAGTCGAAGATCGCCCAGCGCTCGATCTTTCGCTGGCTGCCGGTCGCGATCGTCGCGAGCCTGTTCCTCCTGATGGTACAGCTGCAGAGCGTGTCGAGGGCGTTACTCGTGTCGGTGACGGGCCCCCTCGCTCTCGTGGGCGCTGCGATGTTTCTGTTCCTATTCGGCCGGCCTTACGGGTTTGTCGCCCTGCTAGGCATCTTGGCCACGGGAGGCATGATCATGCGCAACACGGTGATCCTGGTTGATCAGATCCGCCAGGAGGAGTTGAGCGGACATGACACCTGGACCGCGATCATCGAATCCACCGTGCGCCGATTCCGGCCGATCATGCTGACGGCCGCCGCCGCGGTGCTTGCGATGATTCCCTTGTCGCGCAGCGATTTCTTCGGTGCGCAGGCACTCGCCATCATGGGGGGCCTCGTGGTTGGAACGGTTCTGACCGTTCTCTTCGTGCCCGCCCTGTATGCAATCTGGTTTCGCGTACGAAACCCGGTCGAAAAGGGAGGCGGCAGCACACTCGCGGCGTTGAATAGTGCAGCGCCCGCAGCGGAGGTGTCGCCATGATGCGTCCTTGGATGGTTCTGTTCGTGGGCACTCTGGCCGGATGCAGCATGCTTCGATCCCCGACGGTGGTGTCGCCCGATCCGGGCGATCGATTGTTTCCTTCCACCGCGAGGCCGGGTCACACGGCCGATGCCGTTGAACTCGCCTCCTGGTGGCGCCAGTTCGATGATCCGCAGCTCACCGAACTCGTGTCGCGAGCATTGAATGGGAATGACGAGCTGGCCCTGGCGCGGGCTCACGAGGCTGCGGTCGCAGCCGATGCCCACATGGTGGGCGCAGCCTTGCTACCGTCCATCAACCTTCTGGGTCAAGCGGGCCGAAACAAGAATCTCGAGCGCCTGCCGTTTCCGCCGATCGCGACGGACAAGGAGGTCGATCTGGCGGCGAGCTGGCAGCTCGACCTGTTTGGAGCCCTACGGGGCGAGCGTGACAACGTGCGCTGGATGGCTGCAGCCGCGACCGAGCGTCGCCACGCTGTTGCCGTGGCTGTTGCCGCCGACACGGTGGCGACATACGTGGCCTACCAGGCGGGGCTGGCACATATCGGAGTCCTCCAGAGGACCATCGGGTTTCAGCGGGCAATTTCTGAGCTCACGGTCGCTCGCGTGCGAATCGGATTCGCAACGCGCGCTGATCGAGATGGGACGGACGCAGGCCTTGCGGCGCTCAGCGCGCGACTGGCACCGCTGGAGCAGCAACAGCAGGTGTATCGGCATCATCTCGCCTTACTCACCGGAAATCACCCCGAGGGGTTCGCCCCGCCGAGATCGAGTGCGGTGGCTTCTTTCGTGGCCCTGGCGGATCGGCCGGAGATCCTGCCTGGTCAGTTGCTCCTGCAGCGGCCGGACCTGCGCGCGGCCCACGCTCGGGTGCAGGCGGCTGCGGCGGCCGTCGGCACTGCGAAAGCGGAATTCTTTCCGCTCTTTTCAATCGGACTCGCGCGCGGCCACCAATGGGTGACGCCCGGATCTCAGCCCACGCTCGCAGCGAACGTGTTTGCCCTCGGTGCCGGTGCCGTTCTGCCGATCTTCAACGCCGGGCGGCTGCGCGCGCAACTTCGAGGAGCCCGCGCGCAGTTCGCCGAGGCCACGTTCAGTTACAACCATGTCCTGCTCACCGCGCTGGAAGACGTCGACAACGCCTGCGCCGGCCTGATCGGGGCCGAGGCGGCTCGAGAGCAGTGGCTCGATGCCGAGAAGTCCTCCGTCCGGGCCGCGACGGATGCGGAGCGTCTTTACACGGCCGGTCGGATCGATGACCTCGGGCGACTGGTCGCGCAGGTGGACGCACTGGAGGCCGAAGACGGCCGCATTTCTGCGGACGCCGCTCTTGAGCTCTCCGTTGTGTCCATCTATCGCGCCCTCGGCGGCGGCTGGGGCGAGCAGAACTCGACCGCCGCTGCCCAACCGCACAGGAGAAATGACTATGTCAACGTCAAACGGTGACTTGCGCTCGGGATCCGTTGCTACGCACGAATCAGCCGTCGGAAAGGGCGATCGCGCAGGAGGGCGGGCGAGCGCGGGGTCTGTAGATCAACTCTTGCACGGACCCATCGTACCGACGCTCGTTCGATTGGCACTGCCGACGGTCGTCGTGCTGCTCATGATGACCGTCTTGAGCATCGCCGAAATCTATTTCGTCAGTTCTCTGGGCACCGATGCGATCGCCGGTGCATCACTCGTGCTTCCGGTCCTGATGCTGATGACGATGATGTCGAATGGCGGCATCGGCGGCGGTGTCTCCTCGGCCATTGCGAGGGCGCGCGGGGCGCGACGACAGGAAGATGCGGAAAGTCTGGCCTACCACGCGCTCATCATTGCCATTGCCATTGGTGCAGTGTTCTCGGCCGCCGTCGTCGCGTTTGGCCCCGCTCTATATCGCATGCTGGGCGGTAGAGGAGAAGCCCTTCGACAGGCGCTCCTGTATTCCAACATCCTGTTCGGCACTGCCGTACTTTCGTGGGTTCTGACACTCCTGCAAGCCGCTCTGCGCGGGGCTGGAAACGTTCGAGTGCCCGCAGCGGTGATTCTCTCGAGCGTGTTGGTGTGCCTGCTCCTCTCGCCGGCACTCATCCTGGGCTGGCTCGGGCTGCCGCGGCTAGGCATCGCCGGGGCAGGTCTAGCCCAGGTCCTCTGCAACGCCGGCGCCGTCGTGTTCGTGATCCTCTACATGCGCTCCGCGAGCACGAACCTGCGGCTGCGCCGACACCGGCTTCGATGGGAGCATTTTCGCGCGATTCTTGGCGTGGGTGCGCTGTCAGCGATCGGCACCGTGCAGGCCAATTTAGCGGTCATCGCGCTCACCGGAGCCGCTGGGGCCTTCGGGGTCGCCGCGATCGCAGGCTACGGAATCGCCTCACGGCTCGAATCCTTGATGATCCCGGTGCTGTTTGGTTTCGGGACCGCGGCCATTACGATG
>JAQGOG010000124.1 GCA_028293765.1 Gammaproteobacteria bacterium | reverse complement strand
TCTCGGCACCCTCTTCATCAACATGCTGAAGATGGTCGTCGTGCCGTTGATCGCGGCATCGATCATCACCGGCGTCGCGAGCCTCGGATCCGGCCGGGATCTCGGCCGTCTGGGTATCAAGACGCTTCTGTTTTACGTCATCACGACGCTGCTGGCGGTATTGATTGCTCTGACGATAGTGAATCTCGTCAGGCCCGGCATCGTGAACGGCGAGCCTGCGAAAGCGCTTCTCGCTCTCGAGGCGCACGCTGAGAGTGTCACCGCGACGGTGCAGGAGCACGCCTCTACCGGCGTTCTCGATACGTTGCTCAGCGTCGTTCCAGCCAACATCATCGAAGCGGCTGCCGGCAATAAGCTGCTGGGCGTCATGTTCTTCAGCGTACTGTTCGGTTTCTTTCTCGCGCGCATCGAGATGCCGTACCGGCAGACCGTTCTCGAATTCTGGCAGGGCCTGTTCAAGGTCATGATGCGCATCACCGAATTCGTCATGACCCTCGCGCCCGTCGGCGTATTCGGGCTCACCGCTCGTGTCGTGGCGAAATCCGGAGTGCACGCGGCCGGCCCGCTATTCGCGTTCGGAGCGTGTGTGGTCGCCGGCATTGCGGTGTACTCCGTACTTGTCGTGCCGTTACTGATGCGACTCGCGGGTGTGGCTCGCCCGTACAGGCTGTTTTCCGCCATGGCACCGGCGCTGCTGACTGCGTTCTCGACCGCTTCCTCGGCAGCTACCCTGCCACTGAGTCTCGAATGCCTCGAGAAGCGCGCTGGCGTATCTGAAAGGATTGCGAGCTTCGTCATGCCGCTAGGCACATCGATCAATCATGCGGGCAGCGCGCTCTACGAATGTGCCGGCGCGATGTTTCTCTGCCAGGCGTATGGCCTTCACCTGACCTTCGGTGCGCAGTTCACGATCGTTACGCTAGCCCTCATTACGTCCATGGGAATCGCCGGCATTCCGGCCGCGTCGTTAGTCGCCATCGCCGTAATCCTCACGGCGGTCGGCCTCCCTCCAGAAGGCGTCGGTGTGCTGTTGGTACTCGACCGCATCCTCGACATGATCCGCACAGCCCTGAACGTATTTGCCGACGCAGCATGTTCCGTGATCGTCGCTCGCCTCGAGGGCGAAAAAGACGTCCTCCCCAGCGTGTGATCCGGACGTCGTGCGCCGACGTCGTTCCCACCGCATAATCCATGCGCTAATTCACCTGTCAGTTTCGCACGGCGCTAACACTTTTGGATGTGTGAAATGGAGTGCTTGCCCAGAGGGCGGGGGATATCATTTCGACTCGTAAGCTACGATTCGGGAACCCGCAATGACAGACGAATATGACGTGGGAGACGAGTTCGAAATGGCTGAGGAGTACGACTTCTCGAAGGGGGAGCGTGGCAAGTATTGTGGCAAGAAGCTCGTTTTCTTGGTGCCCGTCTGGTTGGATCTTGAAGTGGTGACTTATTTCACCACACGCGCGAAGGAGATGGGTGTCGAGACAGAAGCTCTGCTCAACGACGTTCTGCGGTGTCAGAGGGATGTGGCAGCGGCTAGGGAGCAGCGGTAGTCCGACGGCGAGCGTCCTACGATCCTGATACCGCGCCAACCGAAATTTCTGCGCCGCGAGGGTCGGATCGAGTACGCCCTTAGGTTCGGAAGACACTGTGCGCATCACGCCTCCTTCGGGCCCGTCGCAAATCTTCAAGGAACCCTGCCGAGCACGCGCTATGGTGCGGCCAACCTGCTTTGCTCCTCGGAGACTGTGATGAAGCTGCTTTCACTTCCCTTGTCCCCCTACGCCGCGCGAGCGCGCGCCGCGATCTATGCCAAGAATCTGGCAGTGGAAATCGTTTCACCACCGAGCGATTGGCGCACGTCACCGGAATATCGCAAGTTGAATCCTCTCGTACGCGTCCCGGTGCTGGTACTCGACGGCGGCACCGGGATACCGGAATCCGGGATCATCGTCGAGTATCTCGAGGACGCCTACCCTGAAATTTCGTTGCGTCCGCGTTTCCCGAAGGATCTTGCTCGGGTCCGTCTCATCACTCAGGTGGGCGAGCACTACGTCTCCACGGCGATCATGCCGTTGTTCGGCCTATTCGATACCAGGAACCGCGACGAAGCCGCCATCACGGCACAGCTCGCGAAGCTCGACGGGGCACTCAAGCAACTGAACGACCTGCTCCAGCCCGGCGCTTACGCCCTCGGCACCCAGCTCACGACGGCCGACGTCTGGCTCGCACCGCTGCGATACACATTGGAAGGCCTGATGAGCTTCTCCGGCCGCACGGAGCTCCTCGATCGCTACGACGCAGTAAGGTCATACGCTGACGTGGCGCGTCGCGACCCCCACCTCGGCCGCGTCTGGCGCGAGATGGAAGACGGCCTGAAGGCATTCATGGCATCCCGCGCAGCAGCGAGCTGAGGAACCGAGACGTACCGCGAGATTCGCGCGCTCAGAGCAGCGGCTCGTCAGCCCTCCGTCTCCTGCGGAAAGCTCATGCCGACAGTATTGAAGCCACTGTCGACGTAGAGGATCTCGCCCGTAATGCCCGCTGCCAGATCCGAACAAAGGAATGCGGCAGCATTGCCGACATCCTCGGGCGTCACGTTGCGCCGCATGGGGGCAACCTCTGCGACGTGACTGAGCATCTTGCGAAACCCGGCGATGCCGGCTGCCGCGAGCGTCTTGATCGGTCCGGCGGAGATCCCATTCACGCGAATGCCGCGCGGACCCAGATCCGCTGCCATGAACCGCACGTTCGCCTCGAGGCTGGCCTTCGCGAGTCCCATGACGTTGTAGGCGGGGATCGAGCGCACAGCGCCGAGATAGGACAGAGTCAGCAGGGCGCCCTGGCGTCCCGCCATCAGAGGCTGTGCGCCTCGCGCAAGCGCAGTAAAGCTGTAGCTGGATACGTCGTGAGCGACGCGGAAGGCCTCCCGGCTCGTGTTGTCTACGAAGCTTCCCGCGATGGCCTCGCGGGGCGCGAACGCCACGGCGTGAATCAGGATGTCCAGCTGGCCCCATTCGCGCTTGAGGAACTCGAACGCAGCATCGATCTGCCCATCGACGGTGACGTCGAGAGGCATGGTCAATTTCGATCCAATCGAATGCGCCAACGGCTCGACGCGCTCCTTCAGCTTGTCATTTGGGTATGAGAAGGCGAGCTCCGCGCCCTCGCGATGCATGGCCTGTGCGATGCCCCACGCGATCGAGCGTTCGGTGGCGACGCCTACGATGAGTGCGCGCTTGCCGGCAAGAAATCCCATATGCAGAGTCTCCGGCCCCCGGGTAGTGGGGGGTCTGCTGAAGGGGGCAAGTGTAGCGAACGCGACGGAGTGCGTGTTCGCTAGCGGGAGGCGTCCTCGAGTCCCGAGGGCTCAGCCGCCCCGAGAGGCGACCCGGATGGTCAGCTTCTGCCCCTTCAGGATCTGCGTCCCGGAATTCATCCCATTCCAACCGAGAATCTGCGAGACCGTCACCTGGAAGAGCTTGGCGATCTGGTTGAGCGTGTCGCCCGTGCGCACGGTATAGACCACACGGCGAGCCGCGCTCGCAACGCCGCCCGACGACCGGGAGTGCGTTGTGGTGGACAGCTTGATTCTCTGCCCGGCGCGTAGCGGGTCACCAGGATGCATGCCGTTCATCGACGCGAGGGCGTTCACGTTCATCCCGTGGCGCCGCGCAATGGCCCACAGTGTCTCTCCCGCGCGCACCATCTGCACATGCACACGGCGTTCAA
>JAQGOG010000114.1 GCA_028293765.1 Gammaproteobacteria bacterium | reverse complement strand
CTCGGCCTTCCTGCAAAGGACGAAAGCCGCTTCGACCAGCTGGTCCGCGAAAGCCGGCCCGTATGATTCCACCGCTCAAGCGCTGCTGCCGCGCGAGGACGACCTCGATCTGTACAGCCTGACGGCGCGGTGGGACGCCGGACCTGTGAACGTCACCGCGGTCGGCTCGTATTTCAAGCGTCAATTGAGCTCGACTTCGGACACGAGCTACTTTCTGGGAAATATGGCGACCGCGGCCACTTGCGCGCGCCTGCGCAACGCCAACAGTCCCTGTTCACCGGCTCAGCAGACCGCCTTCAACAATTACGTCCACGGCTTCGTGCCGAGCGTCCTGTATCCGCAGCAGGACATGAATGCGAAAACGGGCGAGTTGCGCATGAGCTCCAAGGAGGCCCGCTGGGTCGATTGGACCCTGGGCGCGTTCTACTCGGATCGCAGCAACGATGTGAACAATCCCGACGTGCTGGTGAATCCGGCGACGGGCTACGTCATCCAGCCGTTCCAGTATGCGACTCAGCGCCTCATCCAGGACGATCTCAGGCAGATCGCGGGCTTCGGCGAGGCGTCCTACAAGGTCACCAGCCAGTTGACGTTCACGGCCGGAGCGCGCTACTTCCACTACAGTAAGAACATCGTCGGCCAGACTACGGTTCCGTTCGATCTGGTAGGTGCCAAGCTCACACCGCCCACCACGGTGTCGTCGGACGAGAACGGCAAGGTGTTCAAGTTCAACGGCTCCTACAAGTTCAACGAGAACGTCATGGTGTACGCCGATGCTTCTCAGGGCTTTCGTCCCGGTGGCGCCAACCAGGTCCTGGGACTGCCCCAGGCTCTCACGCCCTACCAGTCGGACAGCCTGTGGAACTACGAGTTGGGCACCAAGACGACCTGGTTCGACCGCCGCCTGACGCTCGATGTCGACGGCTACTGGATCAATTGGAAGAACATGCAGGTCACCGGCCAGACGCCCAACGGCGCGTTCAGCTTCATCAGCAACGCGGGTGCCGCGCGCGTCAAGGGATTGGAGCTGGAACTGACCACGACGCCGATTCCGGGCCTGACGCTGCAGGCGAACGCCACCTTGTCGCAGGCTGAGCTTTCGGAGGACCAGATCAGCTCGCAGGTCCGCGCGCCGGGCAAGGCGGGCGATCGGATCCCTTACGTCCCGAAAGTCACGGCCGGCGCCTCGGCGCAGTACGCCTGGCTCCTGTTCGGCCAGACCGATGGCTACGCCCGGGTCGACAGCAACTTCGTGGGTCGATCGTTCACCCAGTTCCGGCCTACCGATGCCAACCGGCGCAGCGTGGGCGACTATGCACTGACGAATCTGCGGCTGGGATTGGAGAACAGCAGCGGCGGTTGGGATACATATCTCTTCGCCAACAACCTGTTCAACAGAGTCGGTGTGTTGACCGTCTCCACGGGTGGTACGACCGGCGGGATAGATCTGGTGAACTCCACGATGCCGCGCACCATAGGTTTGGAGTTCCGCAAGAAGTTCTGAAGATTGCGGGAGCTCGCGGACCTTCAGGCTCCTTCAGGTCCGCGAGCTGCGCCCGCGCCCGGCGCGCAGCTCGCCTCGGCGCTACCCTGTCAGTGAATGCAGCAGAGCCAGAAAGCTCTGCGGGTCCGTCACGATGACGAAGGCGATGCCCGTGAGGGCGCCGAAAATGTGCGCATCGTGATTGATCCGATCCTTCGACTGCCGTGACGAGTAGTAGCTGAAGCCCAGATAAGCCAGGGCGAACAGCGGTGCGGGAATCGGGATCGGCAGCGGCAGAATGACGAGTCGTTGCCGCGGGTAATACACGATGAAGGCGAACAGCACGGCCAGAATGGCGCCGGACGCGCCCAGGGACGCGTAGTTGGGGTTGTCGCGCTGCTTGACGCAGGTGCCGATGTTGCTGATTAGCAGACCGGCGCAATAGAGCACCACGAATCGCATCGTTCCGATGGTGCGCTCGAGCGGAAACGCGAAGGAATAGAACGTGATCAGGTTGAACAGCAGGTGGCCAATGTCCGCGTGCACGAAACCGCTCGTGACCAATCCAGCGTAGCCCGTCCGCCGCGCAACGAGGTAAGGGCGCAGCATCGCTAGCTCGATAATCTTGCGATAGAAGAGACCGGCGACGCTGACGATGACCGTCAGCGCAAGAATCGTCGCAGCACCCAAGCGTCGTCTCCAGTGGCCACGACGGATCGTGGAGGCGTGGAGGATACGCTATCGGGGTGCAAGCGGAATTGATGAGCGTGCGCTATTCGCGTGCTGCAGTCCCTGAATAGCCGGTCGCTGTCGGCTCAATGCGCCACGGCTGCGCGGGTCCTGAATACCGCCAGCGCCGCCAGCAGTGCGGCTGTGGCGATGGCGTAACCTGAAGCCACGGTCAATGCGATAGCCGGTCCCAGTCCGGCGCCGGCGCCGAACACGTGATCGCCGGCGACAGCGACCGCGGTGGGGCCTAACCCGGCACCCAATGCCACATTCAGAAAGAAGCTGATCGACATGGCGAAGCCGCGCGAGCGATTCGGGACCACGTCCAGAATCGCGGAGAAGCCGCAGGCGGTGACGATTCCCGACAAAGCGAAATACAGCGGAATCGCGAGCAGCACGACCGTGAACTGTCCCGCGTCGATCAACAGAGAAACCGGGAGAATCAACAGGCCGGAGGCCAGGCAGACCCCCAGCTTGCGTGACCAGTTGCCTTGCCCACCGACGCGGTCGGCCAGCCACCCCCCAATCAACACGCCGCCGCCGAAACCGGCCGTCAACAGGAGGCCTAGTTCCACGCCCACCTGCGCAGGGTCCCTGGCGAACTCCCGGATCAGCAGCGTGGGCGCCCAGGCGCCTACGGCATTGTCCACCAGCGAAGCGGTCGCCACGACGAGGTAAATCGGAACGACTCGAGCCCAGGTCGCCGACCGCCACGCGGGGCCGCTGGCCCCGGCAGTGGCTGCCGGAAAGTCCTCCGACACGCGCCTCACCGGCTCGCGAATCAGCAATATCGCGAATGCCCAGGCCAGTCCCGGTGCTCCGATCGCCAGCAGGACCAACCGCCACGGCGGCAGTGCTGCCAGCGCGGTGCCCGCAAGAGCCCCCTGTTCCACCACGTGCAGCACGCCGCCTCCTATCAGGATCGACGCGCCGCTCCCCATTGCGATGCCGCTCAGGAAACAGCCCACCGCCGTCCCACGGCGTGAGGGCGGGAAATAGTCGCTGATCAACGATATCGCAGCCGGAGAAAGCACTGCTTCTCCCAACCCGACCACGATGCGGGCCGCAAAAAGCTGGCCGAAGCTGTGGGAGAAGCCGCACGCAAGAGTGCCGAGGCTCCACACCACTACGCCCGCGAAGATCAGATTGCGGCGGGACGTGCGATCGGCGAGAAAGCCCAGCGGGAGGCCCGCGATTCCATAGACCACGGCGAAGGCCGTGCCGAGCAACAGACTGATCTGGGTATCGGTGATACCCAGATCGCTGCGGATGGGATCCACCAGAAGGCTCAACACCTGGCGGTCCGTATACGACAGGACCGCGGTGGCGATCAGGATCGCAACGACGGCCCAGGCGTACGGACGCCTGGGGTACTCGTCCTGCTCAGTCATCTGCCTCAAAACTTGAAGTTCAAGTCGGCTCCGAAGGTCCGCGGCTGGTTCGTTGCGACGCGATTGAAAATCGACACGTTCGCCGACAGCGCGCCGGTATCGCTCAGCAGGGCCTTCTTGTTCGTGAGATTGTCGATGAAGAACAGGACCGACCAGCGATCGCTCTCCACGCCCACCCGGGTGTCGACGAGGTCGTAGGGTGGCAGCGTGTTGCGGGCGTACGTGAGGTCCTGGATGGAATCGACATAGCTGTTATTGAGCCGGGCCACGAGATTCAGGGCTCCGGGCAGGGGATACCGGTACAACAAGGTCGTATTGGCCGTCACCTGCGGGACGTCGAGCAGGCGATCTCCGGCGGTCACGCCGGCCGCGAGAATGGTCGTCGAATTGGTGGCATGGGTATAGCCGACACTCTGCGATAGCGTCAGCCCCTGCACCGGAATGACGGAGATTTCCAGTTCCGCGCCATAGATCCGCGCCTTCCCGGCGTTCGCCGTGAACTTGAAGCCGCAACCGGGCGCAACCTGCTGTTGAATGTTCGACCACTCCTCGAGGTATACGTCCCCGTTGATGGAAACATGCGAATCGAGCAGTTTCTTCTTCTCACCCACCTCATAACTCCAGACGCTGTCCGGGCCGAACTGCGTCGGTGCTGTAGGGCAGGGAAGCGGGATCGGCGAGTTGGGTCCGCCGGGACGGAAGCCCTTCGCAATCGTCGCATACACCGTCGTAGTGTCGTCCGGAATGTAGGCGACGCTGACTTTGGGCGTCACACCGGAGTTCTGCGCGAGGCCCAAGAGCGTTGCGCTGGTGCCGTTGGCGGACACGCCGCTGACGGAAGTCGCCGAGTTACTGTGGTAGGTGAAATAGCGCAGGCCCGCTGTCGCCTTGAAATTACCGGGTAACAGGTACGACGCCTCCCCGAACGCGGCATATTGATCGACGTCGAGAAGACGGTGATTGTCGGCAAGATTGTTGGTTCCGAATAACGCCGTAAAGCCGTCGTAAAAGGAGTAGACGTGGGAGGTTGCGTGGAAGGCGCTGTAGTAGCCGCCAACCAGCCACTGCAGTGGCCCATCCCCCGTGGAGGCGACGCGCAGTTCCTCACTGAATTGCCGCGTGTAGTCGTCTTCGGAAATAGAGCCGGCACCGAGGCCGCCGGCGGCGGTGGAAAACGGAAAGTTGGCGGGCGGGCCGAGAAAGCCGCCGATGTAATCCTGCATCGCTTCGGAGATGTCCTGCGTCTGATTCTGCTGCCGGTCCCAGTAGGACGTCGCCGACACGACCTGGAATTTGTCGAAGTCGTATTTAGCCGTCAGGTCATACAGGTTGAACCGGTCCTTGAAAGGCTCGGCGACATCGAAGGGCTGATAATGCACTTCATTACCCGGCGGCACGTCGATGGTGTTGGGCGCGCCCTGAGTGATGCGTTGATAGAGTACTCCCGCCGTGATGCTCAAGCGATCCATCGGCTTTACGAGCACCGAGGCGCGACCCCCGTCGAGTCTTTCCCAGTTGGAATTGGTAAAGCGTTGCGTGACCGGTGCCGCGGCAACATTGCCACGGTCTTTGCTGTTGTTGACCTCAAGCGGAAACGGACTCACTACATCGCGATCGATCCACCCCGCGACATATTTGTCCGTCACGACCAGGCGCAGAGCCGCGACATCCTGCACGATGGGCACGTTCAGCATGGCGTTTTCAGTGTGGTTGAAGCCGCCGCCCGTGGTACCGGAGCCGATGCCCTCGGCGTTGAGGCCGAAGCGTTGCGTGTCCGGCTGGTTGGTCACCAGCTTGATCGTGCCGCCCATGGAGCCCGCGCCGTAGAGCGTTCCCTGCGGGCCGCGCAGAATCTCGATGCGGTTGAGATCGAACAGGTTCGGATCGATGACGACCTTGCCGTTCTGCGCCATGGCCGGGGGCGTCAGCGCGGTCTCATCCAGATAGAAGCCGACCGTCGGCGATTCACCGCCGGTGGAGGTCAGGCCGCGAATCTCGTATTCCGTCTGGCCCGGGCCGGAGGTCTTGAACGACACGCCGGGGACTTGCTGGGCAACGGAGAGCAGATTCGTAACGCCCTGGGCCTGAAGGTCGGCGCCGCTGATCGCGGTCATGCTGATGGGCGTCTTCTGCACCGTCGATTCGCGCTTCTCCGCGGTTACAACGACCTCCTGTAGATCCAGTGCCGGTTGTTCACGGGGCGTGCCAGCCTGGTCTGCGCCGTTCTCGGCCCACGCGGCGCCGCTCAGCGCCCAGGAGCCCGCCAGTGCGGCGGTCAGCGCGATGCGCTGACGTGGGCCTGAGGATATTCGTGTCGAAGCTGCGCGTTGTTTTGTAGTCATTTTTTACCGCTCCCCATGTTTTGAACGGTCAATTACGGTTGTCGAGCATTCGCGTCGTGCTGGGAGCGTAGGACTACCCCGCTGGCACTGAATTCAATTCGTACTTCATGATCTGGCCATGCCGGCCCGTTCGATCGCGTTCGAGATCGTAGACATCGCCTCTCGGGCCGCTACGGCGACGGGTGACAGCCGCGATCGCGGCCAGATCCGCTGCATCGAGCTGTAGTGAGCCAATCTGAGTGTGGGCGCGCAGATGGGCCGTATTCGTGGCGCCCACGATTGCTGCGGCAACCTGTGGCCGGTCGAGGATGGCGCGGGAGGCAATCGAGGCGATATCGGTGCCGTACCGGGCGGCAATTCGCGCCAGCGCGGCCAGCAGTTGTTGGAACAGGGTCCAGCCGCCAAAATCATCGATGATCAACCTGTATTTGGTCAATGAGCGATTCGAGAGCTCGAGCGCTGGCTCGGGTTTGCCGAGCCAGCGCTCGGAGAGAAAGCCTCCAGCGACCGTGCCGTAGCATAGAAGCACGACTCCGTGGAGTCGGCAGAATTCGGCCATCGCGTCACTGGGACGGTCGTCGACCAGGGAGTATTGCAGCTGGTGCGAAACGATTGGAATCCCCGCAGCCACCAACTCAGTCAGGCGCGGTGTGTCGAAATTGGTGACGCCCAGATGTGCAATCTTGCCGGCGCGGCGCAGACGATCGAGCTCCAACGCGGTCTCGACATAGCGAGGTACCGTGAAATCCCACCAGTGGAACTGCACGAGGTCGAGGCGCTCCACGCCCAGCCGCTGCAGCGATCGATCGATGATCCCTTCCACGTAACGGCCGTCCAGCGACTGCAGGTTCGACAAATCGGGAACGAATTTCGTGTGAACCTGGACCTGTTGGGCCAACGAGGGGTAGGCCTGCCGAAAGGTCCCGATGAGAAGCTCCACGCCTGTGTAGATGTCGGCGCAATCGAAGCTCGTGATGCCTGCTTCGACGAACCTGGCCATGTCGCGGCGTGCCTGCTCAGGGTCGATCGCACCATGATCGCCGGCCAGATGCCAGCCGCCCTTGATGATCCTCGAGATCGCATAGCCATCGGGGAGGGTATAGCGGGGGATCACTTTGGCTCTTGCGCTGGAAGAGGGACCGCCGTTACGTCAGATCGCCGGAAATGACGCCGCCCGATGCGGGTGATCCGGAACCGGGTCGGACAGTTGGGGTCGGGACAGGCGACCTCGGCATCCGATGTCATCCAGTCGTTGGGATCCGTGACGCGCTGCTTGGCGGGTAGCAGGGGTAACAGCGCGGCCAGCGAGTAAATCGAAAACCCTTGTCCGGGCGGCAGTTGCAACATTTCGCCCTGCAGCTCGAAATAATCGCCGGCGCGCGCTCCGCAGTAGATCTGGCGGTCGGGCGGTACGACGACCTCGACGCGCAGATCATAGAGCTCGAAGCCGGGGTCCGGCCTAGCGGCAGCGGGCTCGGGCGGCAATGGGGTGGAAGGCGTAGTCACGCGGCTCCTCCATGTTGCTGCCAGACTCTCTGATCGGTCATCACGAGATCGAACGACCGGCCGATGTCGGATTCCAACGCCGCGCGGGCGGCCTTGCCATCACCGCGAGCCAGGGCATCGACGATCTCCACGTGAAAATTAGTACCGCGACCTTCGCGGCCGTCGAATCGGTCCGAGGCGACGCGCAGGTAGGGCCCGAACTGCAGCCACAGGCTCTCGATGATCGGCACCAGGACGCTCGACCCGGATTGGCGGTAGATCGCGAAGTGGAAGGCCCGATTCTGTGCGGCGCTGCCTTCTGAGACGTGCTCCGCGTCGGTCTCGCTTTGTGCGGCGATGAACTGACGCAGTGTTGCCAGCGTGTCGGGTGTCATGTTCGACGCGGCGCGGGCAACCGCCAGTCCCTCGACCGCAAACCGGGTTTCCATGAGGTCTTGAAGCGAGTCCTTCGACAGGGCGGGCACGCGCACGCTCCGATTGGGCAGGGCTTCAATGGCTCGTTCCGCCGTCAGGCGATTGAGTGCCTCACGGACAGGCATCGCACTGGTGCCCAGGGCGCTCGCGAGCTCCGCGATCTTGAGCTTCTGGCCGGGTTCGAAACCGCCGCGCATCAGCCGCTCCCGAAGGACCCCATAAACCCGCTCCTGAACCGTCTCGCGCTCGATGCGGGCCAATCCCAGCTGTGAACGGTCCGGCATGTGCAGTCCTTGATTTTTGATCAAAGATTTATAATCAAATATCGACGCAGTGGCAAGCAATTCGGCGCGCGACACCGCCGCGCCTCAGTTTTGGGCACATCGAATGCTGTATCGCTACCGCGCCGGGTGAACCTGAGGTTCGCCGACCACCAGGGGCAGTCCGGCCCGTGGGGCGGTGTCCTCGCGGACGAAAGCCGCGAACCGAAGGCGCAATCGTTTTTATTTGAATGAGGACGACGACAGTCGCGGGAGAGGTTTATGAGGGCGATTCGTACTTTTCTGATGATGACGGCGCTGCTGGTGCCGGCCGCTGTCGCACTGGGGGCGAGCTATCCCGACACGATCAACCTGTTCAAGAACGCAGGGGAAAGCGCTGAGTACTTCCCCAAGAGCTACGGCTATGCCGTATTTCCCACCATCGGCAAGGGCGGTCTGGTGGTCGGAGCCGCGCATGGCGACGGTCGCGTGTACGAACATGGCAAATACGTCGGGGATACCTCGATGACCCAGCTCAGCGTTGGATTCCAGGCTGGCGGCCAGGCGTACAGCCAGATCATCTTCTTCGAGGACAAGCGGGCGTTCGACGAATTCACCAATGGGAATTTCGAGTTTGGCGCCGGGGTCAGTGCGGTCGCGATCACGGCAGCAGCCTCAGGCACAGCCGGCACAACCGGGGCCAGCAGCGGCGCCAGCGCCGGGAAGAAGGATGCCACGACAGCCTCAGCGGGCGGCTATTACAAAGGAATGGCGGTGTTCACGATCGTGAAAGGCGGCGCGATGTACGAGGCCGCCCTGCAGGGCCAGAAGTTCTCCTACAAGCCGCGGTCGGCGAGCTAGGCGAGCGCGACTGCGCAGCAGTGATTACCCAACGCAGGCACCGCTGCGTTGGGTAATACTATGTCCATCGCCCACGCCTGATTTCATCCACGCTTCTCGTGACGCGTAAGACGAAGATACCTGCCGCGCTATTTCGACCGCTCAGCGCAACGACCTCCCGGTCGCGGAAGCCAGTCGCGCCTGACGATAATCCCGCACTGCAAGCAATCTGGCACGTCGTCTGTGCCATTCCCCGCGGACAGGTCTCCACCTACGGAGCGGTTGCCCGGAGTGCCGGATTGCCCGGACGCGCACGCCAGGCAGGCTTCGCGCTGAGGATGGCTCCCGACTCTCTGCATCTGCCCTGGCACCGCGTCGTAGGTGCGGGCGGCCGCATCGTGTTTCCCAAGTCATCCCACGAGCACAAAGAGCAAGCCCGGCGCCTGCGCGCCGAAGGAATTGCGGTGCAGGATGGCCGGGTTCCGCGTTCTACCCTGACAGAGCTCGACGAAGTATAGGATTGCGACGCGGCGCGAGAGTGTGGCTGCGGCGAGAGATGAGCGCGAGTCGCGGCACTACGCGAGCGTGCGCTCCAAGGCAGCGAAGAGCTGCTCGATATCGGCTTCGGTTACATGCAGATGCGGCGCAAAGCGGACGGACGCGCCGCGCTGGCTGACGAACACTTTTTGGGCACGGAGGGCTCCAACAAAGTCTCCCGTGAAGCGCTCGGGCAGGCGTGCGCCGAACATATGGGGGCAGCGCTGCGCCTGTGGCGGCAGTCTAAAGCCCAGAGCCTCCAGCCGCGCCTGGATCCGGCTGTTGATCTCGGCGAGGCTCCGGGCCACCTCGGCCACACCCCAAGCCTGCAGCTGTTCCAGCGCGGCGATTGCGCCCGGCAGTTGGGTCGGTGTGCACTTTTCACCCACATCGAAGCGACGGGCACCTGGCATGTAGGTGTCGCCATAATTGACCAGCGCTGTGAAGTCCGCGGCGTTGGTTCGCGCTTGCCAGCTCTCCTCCAGGGGTCGCGCGTCGCGCCAACCCGGAGCGACATACATCAGGCCGAAGCCGTACGGGCACAGCAGCCATTTGTAGCCGGCCGCGACGACAAAGTCCGGTTGCACGGCTGCCATGTCGAAAGGCATGGCGCCCAGCGACTGCGTGTTGTCCAGGACGAGGGTGGCACCTGCTGCTCGGCACGCTTTACCGATCGCCACGAGATCGAGCCGAGCTCCGTTTGTCCAGTGACAGTTGGGTAGCGCCGCGACTCGCGCGCCCTGAGCGATGCAGGCTACGGTCCGTGACGTCCAGTCACCATCCTCGGGCGTCGGAACCGTCGTCATCACCGCGCCAGTCTCCCGGGCGACGCGTTGCCAAGGCAGGACGTTGGAGGGAAACTCCTCGTCGAGCACCACGATTCGGTCACCCGACTTCAAGTGTGGCTCGATAGCCCGCGCCGCCGCGCTCAGCCCGTAGCTCGCCGCGGGCACGACGGCATAGCCGTCCGCGTCGCCGCCAAAAACGCCGGCCGCCAGCTCGCGGACGCGCTCAGCATCGTCGAAGAAGTCCGCCGCCAGCCGCTCCCAGGGATGGCTCTTGGCGCCTGCCCCTGCGACGAGCCGTGCACGCGAGGTGTTCAGCAGCGGTGCATTGTAGGAAGTGTTGAAATAAGCGATGCCCGCTGGGATATCGAAAAGCGGTCGCTGCGATCCAATCGTCAACAAATGCGTTCTCCTGGCCCCGGCGCCCGAACCCACGATACCTGATCGCCGGCGGCGCGTTCACCCGGTCGTATCCGGCTGATGGCGCATCCGCGCGGGTAAATTGACTCGCATGGGGCGCTTCCTATACTCGTGGCTGCGTTCACGCCATCCACCTGTCGACCCGATTCCACGCGCGATCCGGGCTCGCGGGGCACGACAAGAGGCCTTTCCATGAGCAGTGATTCCAACAGCCGGACCCCGAACGGCCGCCGTTTCGATCGGCGAGGCTTCTTGAGCGGGGCTGCCGCCGCGGGTGCCGGGCTTGCCGTGGGAGGCGCCATCGCCCCGGGCTCCGGCGAGGCTGCCGTGCTCTTTCCGAATGATCCCCGGGCGTTCGGCGGCGGTGGCAGTGAGGCCGGGGCCGTCAACCGGTCGGAGGTCGAGTTGTTCGACTGCGAGGTTGACGGACAGCTGCCCGCCGATCTCGACGGTGCGTTCTTCCGTGTCGGCCCCGACCCGCAGTACCCCAAGCAGGCCAAGTACGGCAACGACATCGGCTTCGACGGCGAAGGCCATGTCAGCATGTTCCGGATCAAAGACGGCCATGTCGACTACAGGACCCGCTACGCCCGCACGCAGCGCTGGAAAGCCCAGCACGCCGCGCGCCGGTCTCTGTTCGGAATGTACCGCAATCCGACCACGGACGATCCGAGCGTCGCCGGCGTGAGCCGTGGAACGGCCAACACGCAGCTGTTCTACCATCACGGCAAGCTCCTCGTGTTCAAAGAGGACAGCCCGCCGGTCACGATGAATCCGGTCACGCTGGAGACGACGGACGACTACTACACCTTCGGCGGCGGACTGAAGTCGCAGACCCACACGGCGCACCCAAAGATAGACCCGGTAACGGGGGAGTATGTCTCCTTCGGCTACGAGGCGAAGGGCCTGGCGTCGGACGACATCTACGTCTTCTCAGCCGACCGCGGCGGCAAGATCAACTGGGAAGCCTGGATCAAGCCGCCCTATGTGGGCATGATCCACGACTTCGCCGTCACGCAAAAACACATCGCGTTTTTCATCGTCCCGCTGGCCACCAACATGGCGCAGATCCAGGCGGGGCAGGTGCATTTCGCCTGGGACTCCACCTTACCGAGTTACATGGGTGTGATGCGGCGTGGGGGTGACGGCCGCGACGTGCGCTGGTTCACCGGACAGCAGCTCATGTGCACCCATCTGATGGGTGCGTGGTCGGACGGCGACACCTGCTATGTGGACATGGACGGCGGCGAAGGCAACCAGTTCCCGTTCTTCCCGAGCCTGCACGAGCCGTTCGATCCCAGGAAGGCGGCAGGGCGCGTGCGTCGCTTCAAGATCAACCTCGCGAACAAGCGGAACAAGGCATACGAGGTGCAGACGGTGTATCCCGAGATTACCGGCGCGTTGGCGCGGCAGGATGACCGCTATCACACCTTGCCCTATCGCTATGGCTTCCTGAACTCATTCGGTCCGGACAACCGCGGCTGGGTCATGTTCGATCATCAGAAGATGAGCACCAGGATCTATTCACCGGGTCCGGATGTGAGTCTGGCCGAGATGACCTTCGTGCCCCGTAAAGCGGGTGCCGCTGAGGCGGACGGCTACCTGATGGGCATCGCGGATCACAAGAAGGAAAACGGACGGTCGGACCTCGTTCTCGTGGATACGCAGAACCTCGATGCCGGACCGGTGGCACGCATCAAGATGCCTTATCGCGTCGTAGGGCAGGTCCATGGGTTCTGGGTACCTGGCGAGCAGTTGCCGAAGCTGGAGGGCTGAGCGCATGTCCGTATCGAATTTGAAAAGAGTCACGCCATGAACGCCGTCATCGCCACTCCCGGACTCGACAGCCTTCACGCGGGCTTCCTTGCGCGTCCGCTGCAGCTCTTCATCGGCGGGCAGTGGCTGCCCGCGCAGTCCGGGCAGACCTTCGCGGTCCTGGATCCGTCGACAGGACGGGACATCGCGCAAGCCGCGGCGGGGGATGCGGTCGACGTCGATCTCGCGGTGAGGGCGGCGCGCAAGGCGTTTCACACGGGGCCGTGGCCGAGCATGAGCCATGCCGAGCGCGGTAAGTTGATGTTGAAACTGGCCGACGCGGTAGAGCGGCACGCCGACGAACTCGCGCTGTTGGAAAGCCTCGATGGCGGCAATCCGGTCCGCATGACGCGCCATATCGACATTGCCATGGCTATCGACAGCCTGCGTTATAACGCCGGTTGGACTACGAAGCTCACGGGCTCGACCTCGCTATCCTCACCGCAATCGCGCTCGTTCACGTACTCGCTGCGCGAGCCCGTCGGTGTAGTGGGGGCAATCACCCCGTGGAACGCTCCGTTTCTCATGGCGGTGAATAAGATTTCGCCCGCTCTAGCGGCCGGCTGCACCGTGGTTCTAAAGCCCGCGGAGCTGGCCCCGCTGTCGGCCCTTCGCTTCGGCCAGCTGCTGGAAGAAATCGGATTGCCGCCGGGCGTGGTGAACATCGTGACCGGGTTCGGCGCGGCCGCCGGGCAGGCGCTGGTCGATCATCCTGACGTCAACAAGATCTCCTTCACCGGTTCCACACGCGTAGGCAAGTCCATCCTCATGGGCGCGGCGGCAAACATGAAGCGCGTGACGCTGGAGCTGGGGGGGAAATCGCCCGTCATCATCTTTCCCGACGCAGACATCGAAGCGGCCACCGCGGCCACCACACAGACGATCTTCTTCAAGACCGGCCAGTTCTGTGCGGCGGGGACGCGTCTGTTTGCGCACCGGAAAGTCTTCGAGCGCGTCGTGCAGGGGTTCGCGGATCGCGCGCGGAAGCTCAAGGTCGGGCCGGGCGTAGCCGCGGATACTGAAATGGGTCCGATCATCTCGCAGAAGCAGGTTGATCGGGTCATGAGCTACATCGGCGCCGGTAGGAGTCAGGGGGCCGAGATCGTGACGGGTGGCTCTCGCATCGAGCGCGACGGCTACTTCGTGGAGCCTACGTTGCTCGCCAACGTGCGCCCGGATATGAGCGTCTTTCAGGACGAGATCTTCGGTCCCGTGCTCTGCGCGATGTCGTTCAGCGACACCGATGAACTGGATCGGCTGGCGGCGCTGGCGAACGATACCGTCTATGGGCTCGCCGCGAATATCTGGACGCGCGATCTGTCCATGGCGCATGGCTTGGCTCGCCGCATCCAGGCGGGCACCATCACCGTGAACGGCGGCTCCCGTGAGCAGCCGATGCCGTTCGGCGGCTACAAGCAATCGGGCCTCGGTCGCGAGGGCGGTCGCGAAGGCGTCGAGGCTTACACCGAGATCAAGACCGTGTCGATCGGTCTTTGAGACTGGGGATCAGTTCGCGATGTAGTAATAGAAGATGACCGAGCGCTGATCCGGTGACTCCGTCGCCGTAACGACGAACGTAGTGTTATTCAGCCAGTCGTACGCGCCCTTGGTGTCCGCATCCACGTAGGCGATTGCGCGGTAGTACCCGTCCGGGCGGCGGTAACCGACGTGTTCCACGTAGATCCATTCGCCGTTGTCCGCCTTGAGAATGAAGTGTGCATCCACGTCCCGGGTACGATCGGCACGCACGGTGTCGTACTGGCCGCCACTGTCGGGATAGACCGAGGCATTCAGCCGCTCGCCGCGCACCTCGCCGCTGGCGATGTCCTGATAGCGGAAGTCTCCTTTTGGCGTGTGTGACACCCGGGGTGGGTCGTAAAGTGCGTGCAGTTGAAACGCATAGTCGAGTTTGACCTCGCCCATGACCTTGGAGTGGGTTTCGGGAATCGCGAACTCGCGCATGATTGTTGTCCTGCAGCCTCAGAGCACTTCGTAATAGGTGAACACGGTGTGATCGGGATGTTCCTGCCGCTGCGAATTGGCGACGAATACCGTCCGGTTCATCCAGTCATGTGGCCCGATGGGTGCCGTAAACACCGGCGTGGCGCGGAAGCGCATCCAGCCGGGAGTGCTCGGGTCTGCTGTTGTCTGGGGTGTGAGAGGACGACCCGCTTCAGGCGGCGCCTGGAAGCGCCGCATAGTGCCGCGATTGTGAATGAAGATGAGCGCGTCGTCGGACGCCTGGAACATGTAGTACGTGTTGAATGATCCCCGGTAGTAGTCAGCACCGCTTGCGGGCAGTACGCGGCCTTGCAGCCTGGGCCCCCAGATTTCCCCACCGGCCACGGAGGTATAACCGCGCGGAGCAGGGGAGCCGATCATGATCCGGTCGGCGAAGAACACCGTCGCCGAGAACGCCCAGCGCAAGCCGATCCGTGGTGTCTCAGGATCGGGGCCACTATAGAACGTCGTCGGCGCCGTAACCGCCGCTTCGTGTGCGTGTCCCGCAGAAGCCGGAAAAGCGGGCAACACTGCGGCGGCTCCAGCCGTCGCAGCGGTCCCGATGAAAGTGCGTCTGTCCATCAGTTCATAACCTGTAGAGTGTTGGTTTATTGCAGCCGGAACGCCAGCAGGACGTTCCCCGGATGCGCGACGAAGCCGCCGTAGCCGCAGTTCACGTAAAGCATTCCATCCGCAACGATCGGGCCGTCGCGGTCCATGCCGCCGCCGCGGCAGGAGCCGGGCACCGAGCGGGCCTCGCGGTAGCCGCAACCCCACAGGTGGCCGCGCCGAAAGGATTACCCGATGCGTACTCTGCGACCGCGCGACGCTCCGGTTCGCTGAGCGCCGCCCCTTGCGCTTGCATCTTGCCCATGGTGAGAGCGGCCAATACCGCTTCGGCGGACGATTGGCGGAGCATCTCGCGAGGCAGCGCTCGCGCGGCTGGCTGATTCGAGCCGCCGGCGGGCGGCGGGCTGGCGCCGTCGAGAAGACTCGCATGGCCTGCCGCGCAGATTCGCTGAAACGTCGCTTCGCCAAGCCCTGCGTGTGCCACCTCCTGCGCATGCGTTCCTATTGACGAACTTCCCACCACCAGGGCAAGCGGTCCTACCAGAAATTTACATAGCCGCACACGCAACATCCCGCAGACCCTCCGGAAGACACGGCGACTGTTATCGCACAGGAGGCTCGGACTTTTCCGCTGAGGTGATCTATCTTCCGACAGGTGAACCGCGGCGATGAGCGCTGTCCCGCCGTCACTCGTCCGCCAGGAGGTCGGAAGCGTCCATTGCCAGTCAAAAGCCGCTATCTCGTCCGGAGCGGATCGCTCGCCGTGAAATAATACGAAGTTCGCCTTAACGGCACCTGGAGCGTGATGTGAAAGTGAATCCGGCAGTCAGTATCGTAGGAGGGCTCTTGCTTGCCCTCACGTTGAGCCCCCGAGGCGGGTCGGCCGCTGCTGCTGAAAGCAGCGCGCGTCAGGGCGGCAACTGCGCCCGCGCGTGCCTGGAAGGCATTGCGCAGAAGTATCTCAGCGCCGTGCTGCTGCGGGACCCGTCGCGCGCGCCCCTGGCCGAGCACGTCAAGTTCAGCGAGAACAACGTTTCGCTGCTGCCGGGCGATGGCCTTTGGGGCACGATCACCGGCAAGGGCGCGCCATCGACCGAGCTGCTGTTTGCGGACCCCGAAGCCGGGCAGGTCGGCTTCTTCGGTGTGGTCGACGAGCACGGCGTGCCAGGGTACATCGGGGTGCGGCTGAAGATCGAGGACCGGAAAATTGCCGAGATCGAGACGCTCGTCAACAGGATTCCACCGCTGCCCCCCGGCGCCAGCCCCTCGCCATTTGCAACGCAGGGTCCGAAGGAATTGCAGCACTTTCCCGCGATGACGCAGGCCGTGCCGGCAGGTGAGCGAGTCTCGCGGCCCCGGCTGATCGACATTGCCAACGGCTACTTCAGCACGTTGCAGCAGAACGATGGGCAACTGTTCGCGCCGTTCGACGAGCAATGCTCGCGCATGGAGAATGGCAACGTCAGCGCCGGCGATCCGAACGCGAGTTATCCCGCCGCGAAAATTCCGTGCGGCGAGCAGTTCAAGAAGGGTGCCTATCGATTCGACAGCGCCGTGCGCGATCGCGATTTCATGTTGGTCGACGAGGAGCGACAGCTCGTGCTGACGCGCTCATTCCTGGACCACAATGCCGTGCTGACCGACTTCAAGCTGGCCGATGGAACCCCCGCGGTCTCCGGCTTCAAGACGCCCTCGACGCTGTGCATGCTGGAGCTGTTCAAGATCAGGAGTGGCCGGATCTTCAGAGTCGAAGTCGTCTACATCAACGTCCCTTATCACATGCCGTCAGTCTGGAAGAACGTGGAGTGAGTCGCTGGTGAAGGACGCCCGCAGCGGGGTCGCAGGCCGGATACAGCAGCTGGCCCTGTCGCAGTTCACCATTCCTCGGCGGAGCGATGTCGGGATGACGCGCTCCCCGACGTCCTCAGGTACAGGTCTACCGGAGAATCACTACGAAGAAGGTCCTGATTGCCTCTACCCTGGCTGCCAGCCTGTGCGGCGAACTGCCGCGGCCGGCGGCGGCCGCCGACGTGCCGGGGGCGGGCGCGCCGCTCAAAGGGCCGCCGGCGGCCGAGTGAGGCAGTCCTGGCAGATCCGATCTGCGTGGCGCTCAGTCGGCGACTCGCCGTGACACAACTTCGAGTCCCGCGGCGACATTGCGGTTAGTCCTGAACGCTGCAATGTTGCGGGCGACGAATTCCGCTGCCGGCGCCAAAGAGTATGCTTCCGCGAGGTCTTCGGCCGAGCTCACCGCTTCCTTCGCAAGCGAATGAACGACCGCCCGATTCGTATACGCGATGGCAACGGATTCATTTTCATCGAGGCGGCTCTTCGACACGACGCCGGACGAATGCAGCCTGTCGCGACTTGCGGCGGTGACGGCGTCGTCGCAGGCTTGTCGGGCCTGGGCCAGCTGTTTGAGCTCCGCGAGCGCGACGCAGGCATTGGTTTTGTTGACGACATCCGCACTCACGTCAGTTTGCGTTGCGCTGCGAATCTGAACGAGCGCGGTGTCATATTGCCCGGCAACGAGGCGCTCGCCGCCGACCGCATCGACGTAAGCGGTCAGAAGGAAGGGGCTGTCCGGTTGTGCTCGAGTCACTGCCGGCAGGCTCGCGGCGACGCCGGCGAGCAGCAGCGCGGCCATTGGCGCGGAATGGCGATGGAACACAGAATTCATAGCTAACTCCTGGCAACGAGCACTCGCACGCGCCTTCGAGGGGTAACCAACTCACGGATCGAGAAGTCGCAGCCAACCTATGGGGTTGCTCCGGAAGGGTCAAACGAGGAGATTTCACGCGACGCGTGAAAGCCCGCGAAGCTCATGGCCGTCTGGCATGTTCGTAGAAAGGTGCTGGCAGGTCGGTCACTATAGTGTGCTTGGGGCTTGCGTCGCGGCCCCCCGAAAGACGCTCGCGTGTCCGGCTTTGAGGCGCAGGACGCATCGGCCGGCCGGCTGCCCGCCCCGTATGCTGGTGGTCGCCAGACTGAAGCGGTGCAGGGGTCTTCAACATTTATTTCAGTTGAAACACCGGCGCGGGCCGAGGACATCCGTCCGCAACCCCCACGACGCAATCTGCGCCTCCCGCGATTATCGAGGCGCGCGACTGCGCTATTTCATTCGTGACGACAGTGTCTGACCAGCCCCACAAGGGCACTTCACCCGCGCATTCTTCATCGACTCCTGCCAGAAGTACTGGGTGGGCGCAGCTGGCTCTGGCCATCGGTGGTTTTGGCATCGGCACCGGTGAATTCGTCAGTATGGGATTGCTGCCGGACATTGCTCGAGGGTTCCATGTGTCGATTCCGATGGCGGGGCATGTCATCAGCGCGTACGCCCTCGGTGTCGTGCTCGGTGCGCCTCTTATCACCGTGATCGCCGCGCGTTGGCCTCGTCATCAGCTACTGCTGGCGCTGATGGCCTTCTTTGCGGCTGGCAACTTCGCTAGCGCTCTGGCGCCTGGTTACGCTTCCGTCATCGCCATTCGGTTCGCCGCTGGGCTGCCTCACGGCGCATATTTCGGCGTGGCCTCGCTCGTCGCCGCCTCACTTGCACCCCCTGACAAGAGAGCACAGGCAATCGGTCGAATGATGCTGGGCTTAACGGGCGCAACGCTGGCCGGGGTGCCGCTGGCGACCTGGATAGGACAGGCGCATGGCTGGCGCGCGGCTTTCGTGCTGGTTGGCTGCATCGGTGTTCTGACTTGTGCGTTGCTCGCCCTTTTCGTGCCGCGAGCGGCGCCTGTTGAAGGCGCAAGTCCGATGCGTGAGCTGGGCGCATTCAGGCACAAGCAGGTCTGGCTGACCCTCGGGGTCGGATCGGTGGGCTTCGGTGGGATGTTCTGCGTCTTCAGCTATATCACTCCGACGCTCACACAGGTTGCCAACGTGCAGACCCGGTACGTTCCCTGGGTGCTCGCCGTGTTCGGCGTGGGCATGATCCTGGGTAATCTGATTGGGGCGAAGCTTGCGGACCGGGCACTCATGCGCACGATCGGCGGAGTGTTGATCTGGAACGTGGTAGTGCTGAGTTTGTTCAGCGTCGTTGCGCCCTATGCCTGGTGGGTCACGATTGCCGTGCTGCTGGTCGGCACAGGCGTTGCTATCGTGCCGGCGCTGCAGGCCCGGCTCATGGATGTCGCAGAGGATGCACAGACACTTGCAGCGGCGTTGAATCACTCCGCGTTCAACATCGCCAACGCCACGGGCGCATGGCTGGGCGGGCTCGCGATCGCAGGCGGCTTGGGATGGGCCTCCACGGGATGGGTAGGGGCGCTGCTTGCTGTCGCCGGCTTGCTCATATTCGCCGTGTCGGTGGCGCAGGAGGGGAGAACGGCGCAGACCGCCGCTTCGACGCGGCAACCGCGGCTGTTGCGCGCGGAACGTCAATGAAGCGGAGCGTCACCTGCGGCTGGCTGCTAACTGCCAGTGTGTTACTTGCGTCGCATGCGACTGCTGCTTTGGCCGACGCCACAGTCCCAGACGGCGCTTCCACATGCGCAGCGTGCCACGGAGCGCATGGTGAGGGCGCCCAGGCCGGCGTGCCGCGCCTCGCCGGACAGAATGCCGACTACATGAGCCATGCGCTCTCCATGTTCAAGGCGGGGACGCGGGCCAGTGCGATCATGCAGCCGATCGCACGAACTCTCAGCGACGCGCAGATGCGCCAACTCGCTGACTTCTATTCGACTCAGAAGGCGCCACCTGGCGCGGGGGCTCCCGCGTCGCCTCGACTCGTGCTCGCGGGAAAGCAGCTCGCCGAGAGTGGTTCCAGCAACGCGGCGCCCTGTTTCAGCTGCCACGCCGCGGGAGGCAACGGGAACGGTGCACGCTTTCCGCGCATCGCGAGTGAGCCCGCGCGCTTCGTCATCGATCGGCTACACGAATTCCAGGCGCGCGCGCAGGCAAAGCCCCCGCAACCCGGCACGATGACCGCCGTCGCAGCGACGCTGGATGAAGGACAAATCGAGGCGGCGGCCGCCTATTTATCGCAGCTTTCACCCTGAGCCAGCTCGCGACTTCGGAAGCCTTCCTTGCGCGTGCTACCGGAGATAGAGTCGCCCCGCGCGCTCGCGGAGCTGGGGCATTGATGCGAACGCAACTCACCGGCGTCGCTCATTCTTCATCCGCGGCGTTGAGATCTCTGGATGGCGGCAGGTCCGGACGAATTGGGGCCAGTTTGTTCGCTCGCAGGCGCTGATTGAGGGCGGGCAGATCGGCCTGGAGCTGCTGCCACGTGTGCAGGAGGCTCGAGAGCGCCTCTTGCGCCGTCTCACTGGCGCTCAGCTGTGCCGCGGTGGGTGCTGCATCGGCGCGAATCACTTCCCTATAGAGAGTGTCGAGGTGGCTCTGCACATCGGGCAGGGTCGCTTCCGTCAGCGCCGCGTCCTTGTCCTGGCCCTCTTTTTTCTCCGGGGGATTCAACAGCGCTGACAGGCGGGCGGAGTAGCTTCGGACCGCTTCGGCCGCCGCACCGGTTGGCGCGAGTGCTTTCAGCTGTTCCTGCTCGGAGGTGGCGGTGAGGAGAGCCCGCGAAGCCGCGCTGAGCAGATCGGCAAGTTTTGTCGCCAGCCGGAGTTGCTCCTGGAGTGCGCCGGCCGGGACCTGCACGCGCGGATCCTGCTCCAACACCAGCGGCGCCTCGAGGCTATGGGCACCTGTCGTCAGGCGTATGACATAACTCCCGGGCAGGGCGAGCGGTCCCTCGGGCCCGCGCGGGGTTGTATGAGGTGCGGCGGAGATCGGGTAGCCATGGGTGGTCGTCAAGGGCGCAGGGTAGCGCAGGTCCCACACCCACCGGTGCATGCCGCTCTGCGCCGGCAAGGCGTGGGGCTGTGCAATCCAGTACTGCGGGATGAGCTCGCGGGCCAGCTCCTCCGCACTCGGCTCCAGGGGATCGTCGCTTCTATAGCGGCGCACGAGCCCCCCGTTGCTGTCGAGCACTTCGAGCATCACCGGTCCTTTCGCGTCGCGTGGCAGAAAGAAGTCGATGACGGCGCCCGCGGGCGGATTCGGTGCAGCAGGCTCATCAGGCGGTAAGGGTGTGTCCGTCCCCGTGCTGCGCCTCACGCGGTAAGCCGGGGCCGGACGGACAAGCACGGTATCCCGCAAATTCGCCGTCTTGATTTGCCGAAGCCTCGAGATGTCGTCGAGGATCCAAAACGAGCGGCCGTGGGTTGCCAGGATCAGGTCGTTGTCGTGGATCCATAAATCCCGCATCGAGGTATGTGGGAGATTCATCTGCAGCGGGTCCCAGTGGTCCCCATCGTCGGGTGACATCCACACGGCGTTTTCGGTCGCCGCGAACAGCAATCCCTTTCGTTCGGGATCCTCACGGACCGCATTTACAGGTGCCTCCGAAGGCAAGCCGTCGTTGATCGCCTGCCAACTCTTGCCTCCATCGTGTGTGCGGAAAATGTAAGGTCGCAGATCATCGAGGCGCATACGGCTCACGCAGACATAGGCGGTGTTTACATCGAAATGAGACGCCTCGATCTGAGTCACCTTGCTCCATGCCGTGACTGCCGGGGGAGTCACGTTTGACCAATGCGCTCCCCCGTCCACGGTGAGCATTACGAGGCCGTCGTCAGTGCCAGCCCACAGCGTGTCGATATTGCGCGGTGATGCGCCCAGCGCGTAGATGACGCCGCGCTCACGTTCGATACCCGACACGTGCAGAGCGCCGACACTCGCGGGAATCCCGGTTTCCTCTCGCGCGAGGTCGGGACTGATCGCCTGCCAGGTCGCGCCGCCATCGGTCGTCTTGTAGAGTCTGTTGGCGGCGTAGTAGAGGGTATGCGGGTCGACTGGCGAGAATAGCAGCGGCTCGGTCCGATCGGCGCGGGCCTCGGGGCCGCGCAACGGAATCGGTGTTACGTTTTGCACCTGCCCCGTCGACCAGTGATACTTCGAGACTTCATTGCGTCCGGCCCCGTAAATCACGTCCGGGTCGAGTGGATCCGGAGCAACGTAGGCGTACTCGATGGCCCCTACCGGATGCCAATCGCGCGCGGTGATCTCTCCATCGTTGCCGCGGCTTGCAATGCACACGGAGCCACTTTCCTGTTGTCCGGCGCATACGCGGTACGGAAAAGTCGGCGTGACGTTGACGTGATAGAGCTGCGCGGTCGGCTGATTGAACCACGAGCTCCAGGTCCTGCCGCCATTCACGCTCACGACGGCGCCCTGGTCGCTGACCAGCGCAATGATGCGGGAATCGTTCGGGCTGATCCATAGATTCTGGTAATCATCGCCGCCCGGTGCGCCTCGCAGCGGCTGCCAGGTCTTACCACCATCATTCGACTTCATCGTGACGATGCCGGCCGCGTACACGATGTCGGAGTTGGAGGGATCGACACGCAACACTGCCAGGTCGCCGCCACCGATGCGCAGCGCCGGCCGGGGATCGGAGGTTATTCGTATCCAGTTCTCGCCAGCATCGTCCGAACGGAACAGGCCCAGCCCGGCGGCGGAGGAGTAGTCTCCGGGTTCATCGGTACCCACGATGGCATAGACACGATTGGGTGTGCTGGGCGCGATCGCGATGTTGATCTGCGACGAGTTCTTCGGAAGGCCCGCTGTGAGCGGCTTCCAGGTCGCTCCACCGTCGGACGACTTGAACAGGCCACCGCCGGTGCCGCGGAACTCGTTCTTGTCCTCCCACGGACCCAGGCGCGACTGCCAGAGTGCCGCGTAGACAATGTCGGGCTGGGCCGGGTTGATTGCGACCGCGGAGCCGCCGGTGTCGTCATCCTTGTGCAGCACCTGCTGCCAGGTCATTCCGCCGTCCAACGACCGATAGATGCCACGCTCGGGGTTCGGTCCATAGGGATGACCGAGGACCGCGGCGAACAGCCGGTTGGCATTGTGCGGGTCTACAGCTAGCTCGGCGATCTGTTGACCGTCCGTCAGGCCGAGATGTGTCCAGCTCCGCCCGCCATCGGCGGAACGATAGATACCATTGCCGACCGACAGATCCGGCCGGTGGAGGCCTTCGCCGCTTCCCACATAGATGACGTTCGGATCCGAAGGCGCGACGGCTATCGCCCCGATCGACTGCGTCGGCTGCGCATCGAAAATAGGTTGCCAAGTGCGACCCGCGTCGTCCGTCTTCCACACGCCCCCATCGACCGCGCCAACGTAAAAGACATTCGGTTGCGACGGCACACCGGCGACCGCCCGGGTGCGTCCGCCGCGAAAGGGTCCGATCATCCGCCACTTGAAATCGTCGTAGATACCGGGCGGGTAGTGCTGTGCGAGGGCGACGCGCGTAACCAGCGCCGGGCAGACGGCACCGAGCACCGCAACGAAGAACGATATGTGTGTGCGCACGTTGGGGCTTTGGCTCAAAGATCGGGCCGCAAGCATAACCCGTTCAGGTCCCCCAGGACGGGTGCCGGCTATCGAGCGGCACCACTACGGAGACGGTTCGTCGCCGGTTGGCACAGCCGGTAAGCGCCGAAATACGTCGCGGACGCCCTCACTCCACTCTTTGCTAAGAGCACTGAAATACGCGTCACCCTGAGCGAATCGATGGCGAACGGTGAGCCGCAGGCGGTCGCGCTCGTAGCACGCCAGGTCAATGGGCATGCCGACCGAGAGGTTGCTGCGCATCGTTGAGTCGAAGGAGACGAGGACGCATTTCATGGCATCGCTGAGGGTCGTCGACGGGGTAATGACACGGTCGATGATGGGTTTCCCGTACTTGGCCTCACCCGTTTGAAAAAACGGGGTATCCGTGCCTGCTTCGATGAAGTTCCCCTCGGCGAACGTGCGGAACAGGCGCATGGGCTCGCCCTTGATCTGGCCCCCGATGATGAACGAGGCGCTGAATGGAGTTGCGCTGCCCGCCAGGCGCTCGCCATCGCGGCGTTCGACATCCCGTACCGCATCCGAAACGATGACGGCAACGTCGAACATCGTGCGCGCGTTCCAAACGCTGCCGACCTTGGCGTCCCGGGCTTCCCCGCGCTGCCTGAGCATGCTGATGACCGCCTGCGTCCCGGCGAGGTTTCCCGAGCTCAGCAAGATGACGACGCGATCATCAGGCCGCTCGAAGACGGTCATCTTGCAGAACGACGCAATGTTGTCGACGCCCGCATTCGTCCGCGAGTCCGATGCGCATACGAGGCCATCGTTCAGAACTATGCCAACACAATAGGTCATGCGCCGATTTCCTCGGAAATACCGTGGCAGCAATGGCAGCGTCCGGGCGCGCCTGTCAGGGCGGCAGCGCAACTCAAATTATACGCGCCCCAGACTTGGCGCCCGTCGTCCATTGCCAGGCGGCGAGGGCGGGCAGGCCAAAGAGGATCTCGCGCATTCTTTTGGCGAGCGAGAGGGCAATGGCGACATCGCTGCCAAGCCCCAGCACGTGGCCCACGCCTACCAACCCCGCCTCCTGAACGCCGAGCCCGGCCGGCGCCACGAAAACGAGACTTCTCGCCGCAAGCGTCAGGCTTTCCAACGCAAGTGCGGCCGCAAGGCTCACCGGGTGACCCAGCCAACGCAACGCCAGCCAAGTCTCCGAGCTACCGCTGATCAGCCCGGCGAGCTGCCAGACAATCGCCCGCGCCAGACGCCCATGTGCTGCCGTGAGCTCACGAATGGCGCTATCGAGATGAGCCAATTTGCTCATCAGGCTCGACGTTTTGTCGCTGGAACCGAGCAGCCTCGCTGCCAACCTCTCGATTGCCCTGAAGAATGCACCGGTGCGCAGCAGCCATATTAGAAGCAGAATGACCGGCAGTCCGCCCGCAACGGCTATGAGGAGCGCTCCGGTGGCTTTGATGCTGCCGGTGATGTGCAGCAGACACGCCACGCCGAGTGTCAGGAATAGATATTGGGCGACGAGGATGAGCAACGTTTCAACGATCACGCTGGTGGCCGCTGTCGTGCTGCTGATTCCCTGGCGCGTGAGCAGGTGTATGCCAACCAGTTCCCCACCCACATTGGCGACCGGCAGCAGGCGGTTGATGGCCTCACGAATCGAGGCGATCAGAAACAGCGCGCGAATGCGGGTGCGTCCCAGGATGAGTACGCGCCACCCCATGACATCGAGCAACAGCGGCCCTGCGTGGAGCGGTACCAGCAGAAGCAACAGCCAGCCGGCGTGCCTGAGCAAGCCTGCAATCGACTGAGCTCCCTCGCGGATCACGAGCAGGACCATCACGGCGAGACCCAGCGCGAGCGCGATGCGAGCCAGCGTTTTCATGCGGACCACTGCTTACGCGCGCGCGCCGCCGAAGGCAAGCTCGCGTTGACATTGACAGGGGTGAATCAAACCACCGCGACCGGGCGCCGCCGCAGGAACGGCGGGACGAGATTCCTTCTCACACATCCGATCGACGCAGCAGCGTCGCCAGAAAAAACGCGCGCCGGTGTTCTGCGACGCAGTCGAGGGCCGGTGCCCAGCGGAATGCATCATGAATTGCGCGTGTGCTTCTGGAAGCTGCATCGATGCCGAAGAAATAATGATTTACGACCAAGAGCAGGCCACCCGGCCTCAGTCGGGATGAAATATTGCCTGCGATGGCTTTCAATCCCGCATTCGTCAGCGGCTCGATGTAGTAGAGCGTATCGGCGAGAATGATCAAATCGAACGTCGCGTCCTGGTGCGCTTTGCCAAGCATGTCTTCTTGCGAATAGCGTACGTTCGGGTGCCCGGCGGACAGTGTCCGGGCTTGCCCGAGCGCCTCCGCCGAGATATCGGTGCCCAGGACATGCTCCGCAAAAGGGGCGAGCTTGCGCGTGAAAGCGCCGAGCCCGCAGCCGATATCCAGAACGTTCCCATAGGCGCGTCGTGGCAGCATCGAGAGCAGGCTGCTGTACTTGCGCTGCTGATAGCGATATTGCGGCAACTCGGCGCCGAAGGGATCGTTTATGCCGGCATACAGCTGGTCGAAGGCCGAGGCCGCGCCGCGCTCATCCCGCAACCGGTCCAGCCGCGAGTCGGCCCGGGCCGATCGGATCCAGAAGGCGATATCGCGCACGGTCATGAAGAAATTCATCGGGGCGCTGGCCAGAGGCAGGGAATCCGCGAAATTGTCGTGCGTCAAAGTGGCCTCCCTGGCTGGGGTGCATGTAATGTAGAGGCCGCCTGATTCAGGCAGCGGATCGCGCCCCTAGATTACAAGGCAATTGCGGGGAAGCGTACTGCGACATGAGAGGGCGGCTAAGCTCCTCAGGATAGGCGCTGTCCCGTGCCAGGCCAGTCAGGGCGGGCGCCACGCCGACCCCTTGCGTCCTAAGTAATTGATTAGAATGAGTGAGCTGATCAAGGGGTGCCGTCCAGGATTTATTTTCGCCGGCGGGGTTACCAACTGCCCTGGAACCGCTCTTTATCACCTCGATAGGCACTGATCCGAGATTTGCTATTGGCGGTCGAAGACACTCAGACGCTCGTTACTGCCCTCGTCGCCAGCCATGGGGAGCAGCTCCGCCGCTTCCTGCTCGCGCGCGTGCGCCATGCCGCCGACGTGCCCGACATAATCCAGGAGGTGTACCTGCGCATGCTGCGGGTCCCGAAAGTGGAGTCGATCCGCTCGCCAGAGGCTTACCTCTTTACGGTCGCCCAGCACGTGATTCAACAGCACACTCTGCGGCAATCGGCCATGCCACCGTCGGTGGAGTTCGCCCGGATGCTCAATTCCCGGCACGCCACGCCCTACGCCGACCCGGCGCTGGAAGTGGACGCGCACCAGTGCCTCGAGCAGCTGCAGAGTGCCCTCGACCAGTTTTCCCCCAAGGTGCGCGCGACCTTCATGATGTCCCGACGCGACGGATTGTCGTTCGATGAGATCGCCACGCGCCTCGGAACCTCGCGCCCGATGGCCAAGAAGTACCTGATGAAAGCATTGCTGCAATTCCGCCAACGACTGGAAAAGGCGTAAGCAGGAGCGCCCGCATGGACCCTCATCCACAATCGAATTTCAATACGCAGATCTACGAAGAAGCCTGCGCATGGTTCGTCGAGTGCCGCAGTGGCGATCTCGACGCCTGCGCCCGGGCCGAATTCGACCGCTGGCTGCGCAAGTCCCCCGAGCACTTGAGTGCCTACGTCGAGATCGCGGCCATCTGGAACGAAGGCTCGTTGCTCGACCCGACGCAAAAGTGGGACATCGACACGCTAACACTGCAGGCAGCTCAGGACGCGGACAACGTCGTTGCGCTTCCCGGTATTTCTCTCGAGTGCGCGTCCCAGCGCGCCTGCGCTCATGAGGTTTCATCCGATCTGCCGAAGCACCTCCTCACCGGAAGTGGGGACGTTCACGCTGAGCCTTGCCAAAAGCGGCTGCAGCCGCATGCATATCGGAGCAGGTGGCGTTGGTCCGCAATAGCCGCATCCGCCGCGGCGCTCGGTTTGATCGCAGGTGCTCTGATCTGGGATCGGATACGCCTACCGACGTATGCCACCGCGATCGGAGAGCAGCGCTCCATCGAGCTCGCCGACGGATCCACGGTCGAGCTCAATTCGCGCTCGAGGATCCGGGTCCGCTATTCGGAACACGAGCGCAACGTCGAGCTGCTGGAGGGACAGGCGCTCTTCCACGTTGCGAAGAGTCACGCGAGGCCGTTTGTCGTCAGCGCCGATGGCACTCGAGTCCGCGCCGTCGGCACCCAGTTCGACGTTTACAAGAAGCACACTGGAACCCTGGTCACGGTCATCGAGGGGCGGGTCGCCATCTTCACGACTCCGGTGACCCCCGGGGCCGACCCACTCTTTTCACCGGGCACGCGCGCTTCCAAAGAGATGGATAGTGCCGTAATTCCGAATTCCTCCCAGTCGCGCCAAATGGAAACGACGGCCGCGCGGCCGTCGCGGGCCACTGCAGGGATGGCGAGCGGGCCCGGCGGGACCATCTACCTGTCCGGTGGCGAGCAGCTCACCGTTTCGGCGCAAACGTCCCAGAAGACCGACCATCCGAACATCGAAGGTGCGACGGCGTGGCGTCAGCGGCAGATCGTTTTCGAGTCCGCATCTCTTGCCGACGTCGCCGAGGAGTTCAACCGTTACAACCAGCGCCAGTTGGTCATCGAAGACACCGGGCTGTACGACTTTCACATCAGCGGCGTCTTCTCATCGACGGACCCGGATTCGCTCATCCGATTCCTGCACGAACGTCCGGGCGTGCACGTGACCGAGAGCCCCTCCGAAATCCGAGTCAGCAAAAATTCCGACCAGAGGGGGTAACCAATCGACTGCAAAACGCTCTTCTCCCGCATGAGCTCGTCGCATCGTCCGGCGATGGGCATAAACAGCCTTGTCAAAGGCGGGGGAGTTCTCATGCGGTTGAGCGTCGTGGTTACGGCACTGTGCCTGTCGATAGTTGGCCTCGCTGAGGCGGACAATGTCCATGCCTCCATCAGGAAAGAGACCAGCATTCCCTCGCAAGGGCTCGGTCCCGCCCTGCAGACGCTCGCCAGGGATCGCAACTTCCAGATCGTGTATGTATCCGAAGAGATCGACCATCTGCGCACGCAGGGCGCGGTCGGCGAGTTCACCCCGGAGGAGGCGATCAAGGAGCTGCTGAAGGGAACCGGTCTGACCTTCCGGTATCTCGACGACAAGACCGTCACGATCGTGCCCATCGCGGCAACGACGGCGGACTACGGGTCGCAGCCGCCTGCCGCGCCGGTTGGAGAGGGACGGGGAAAGGAGGGCAAGGCGAGTTTCCTCGACCGATTTCGCCTGGCTCAGGTGGATCAAGGAGCATCTTCGGGGCCCAACTCCGTAAGTTCCGACAAGAAGGCAGCAGGGGCTCCGGCCCAGGAGTTTTCCACCCTCGAGGAAATCGTCGTCACCGCACAGAAGCGGGAACAGCGCCTTCAGGACGTGCCGCAGTCGGTCAGCGCTCTCTCGGGAGATGCGCTCGATCGACTGGGAGCACGCGATTTTCACGACATTCTTCTCTCGATTCCGGGCGTTTCGTATTCCGGCGTCGAGCCCGGGCAAAGCCATTATTCGATTCGCGGTGTGGCTACCGCGGCCTCGAGCCCAACGGTCGGCATCTACCTCGATGACATTTCGCTGGTGACGGTGAGCACCGGCTTCGCGGGCGCGGCCGATCCCGTGCTGCTCGATCTGGATCGAGTGGAAGTGCTGAAGGGTCCGCAGGGAACTCTGTACGGCGGCAGCGCAATGGGCGGGGCCATCAAGTATGTCAGCCGCCAGCCGGTATTGAATCAGACCGATGTCACCGCCGAGGCGGGTGTCTCGTCCACGCAATACGGCGGACTTTCCTACAATGTGAGCTCAGTCATCAATCTGCCGCTGCTCGCCGACGCACTGGCGGTCCGGTTGGGAGCGTCTTACCGCCTGGACTCGGGCTATGTGGACTACGTGCCCCATGCCCAGGTGCAATCCTGGGCGCAAAGCGCAACCCAACCCCCGGCCGCGTTCCAGCCAGTGACATTTCCATCGCTGAGTACGTATGGTCGCGAGGACGTCAACCAGAGAAAGACCGTTGCGGCGCGTTTCTCGGCGAAATACGCGTCCGATTCCGCGCTCACCATCCTGCCGACCGCCAGCATTCAGCGCAGTGACAAGGCCAATCCCGAGCAATTCTTCACCAACCTGCCGCACTTCGCAGCCGCGTTTCGCTTCGATCAACCCACCCGCGACAATCTTGACATCTATGGTTTGAACATCACCCAATCGCTGGGCAGTGTGGCAGTCACCTCGCTGACGGGCTATGTCGATCGCAGGGTCGAGTGGGATCGCGATTATTCGCAGTTCATCGGCGGGCTGGTGCCCCCCCTGCTGCCGGATAACTCCTATAACACCTCGAACACGAGCTCGCGTACCTTCAGCCAGGAGCTGCGCCTGGCTTCCATCGATCCGTCAGCCGCTCTGAAATGGACCGCCGGTCTGTATTATTCGCACCAGCGGGATGAGTTGAATCAGAGTGTCGATACGGTCGGAGCCGGAAACTTCCTGGGAACGGGTACCGACATCACCTACGCAGGGGACCAGCTCACCTCCACCACGCAAGAGGCCGTGTTCGGGGATCTCACTTACACGATAACTCCCCGGTGGGATGCGAGCGTGGGCCTGCGGTGGTTTGACATCAAACAGACGATAAACGGAACGTTCGACGGCGTGTTGAATGGAGGCCACAGTGAGGTCAACGGTAAGCGGAGCACCGACGTCGGGTTCACACCCAAAGTCGGCGTGACGTATCGTCCGTTGGACGACCACATGCTGTACGCGAGTGCGAGCAAGGGGTTTCGTCCGGGTGGCCCGAATCGCTTCAATACGGACAGCCCGCTGTGTGGACCGGATTTCCAGCGCCTGGGCATTACTCGCGCGCCCGCGACCTTCGAGCCCGACAGCCTGTGGACCTATGAGATCGGCAGCAAGAACGAATTTGCGCCGGCGCACCTGGTCGTCAACGGTGCCATTTACTACACCGACTGGAAAAAGATCCAGCAGGCCGTCAATCTCCTGTCCTGCGGCTTCCAATTCACCGGCAATGTCGGTGCGGCCACGATCAAGGGTGCGGAGCTGTCGGCTGAGTCCGCCGTCGGTGGCGGGGTCTCCCTTGGCGGCACCGCTTCGTACGCCGACACGCGGATCACGGCGAGCGCTCCGGGAGTGTCCGCGCAAGTCGGCCAACCGGTTTTGGATACACCGAAGTGGATGGGCAGTCTCTACGGTGACTATGAGTTCCTGCGTTCGGCGGCCTGGACGGCGAACTTTCGAGCGGAATATCAATATCACGGCTCCAACCTCCGCAGTTTCGAATCGTTTGCCCCCGTAACGTACCCCGACGGGAGCTCCGGGCAGATTCCCGACGGGACTCAGATTCAACAGGCGTATCACGTGATCAACACGAGCATCCGCCTCACCAATGGCACTTGGCAGTACCGGGTCTACTGCGACAATCTCACCAACGCGGCGCCGCTTCTGGACTTCGCGCGGGGCACGTCGGCCGGCTCGTCCATTGCGACGACGCTGCGTCCACGCACCATAGGCGTGAGCCTGAAGACTTCCTTCTGAGGAGTACCTGCGTGAGTCGCACTCGTAACGCCGTCTGGTTCGGAATTCTCCTGCTTACGGCGCCATTGTGTCCTGCGCACGCCGCAGAGTCGGTTGCGGCAGACACGGCATGGCCTCTGTATGGCGGAACTTTCAGCGAAGAGCGGTTCTCGCCGCTGACGCGCATCAATAAGGAAAACGTCGGTCAGCTGGGGCTCGCCTGGAGCTTCAATGATTTCGTGGTCCGGGGACGTACGCATCGTGGCAACGAGGCTTCCGCCATCGTCGTCGCTGGCGTGATGTACTTTTCCGGCCCATGGAGCGTGGTGTACGCCGTCGACGCGAAGACCGGAAAGCTGCTGTGGAAGTACGATCCCGGCGTTGATGGACAGTGGGCGCGACGCACCTGCTGTGACGTCGTCAATCGGGGCGTGGCCGTCTGGAAAGGGCTCGTCTATGTTGCATCCGTCGACGGGTTTCTTATTGCCCTCGACGCATCGACGGGGAGGGAAAAGTGGCGCGCGGATACGTTCGTCGACCGCGTGTCGATGAACTACGCCAGCACAGGCGCGCCACGCATCGCCGGCCACAACGTCGTAATCGGCAACGGTGGGGCTGAGATGGGCGCCCGGGGGTACGTCAGTGCCTACGATCTGCAGTCCGGCCGACTCGCATGGCGATTCTTCACCGTACCGGGCGATCCTGCAAAAGGGCCCGATGAAAGTCCGGACATTACCCTGGCGCGCAAGACCTGGAGTACCCAATCCCGCTGGGATCTGGGTGGTGGCGGCACGGCGTGGGATTCGATGGTTTACGATCCCACGCTCAACCTTCTCTACATCGGGGTCGGCAACGGCTGTCCCCATCCGGGGTGGATCCGCAGCCCGGGGGGCGGGGACAATCTCTTTCTCGCCTCGATCGTGGCGGTCGAGGCCGATACCGGGCGCATGAAGTGGTATTACCAGACGACGCCCGGGGACAGTTGGGATTACACCGCCACCCAGAACATCGTGCTCGCCGACCTGAATCTCGAGGGCGGGATACGCAAAGTACTGATGCAGGCCCCCAAGAACGGGTTCTTCTATGTGTTGGACCGGGTTACCGGCAAGCTCATCAGCGCTGAAAAGTACACGACCGTGACGTGGGCCGATTCGGTGGATCCGCAGTCGGGCCGCCCACGAATCGCGTCGCAGGCCGACTATTCTCAGACCCGGAAGGTGATCTGGCCGTCGCAGGCCGGCGGACATGGCTGGATGCCGATGTCGTACAGCCTGCAAACGCATCTCGTGTACATCCCGGTCATGGAAACGCCCATGGTATTCGGCAGCGTGCCGGCCGCTGGCGTCAAATTCAGATCCGGTGCCAACAACGAGGGCGACCAGGTCGCGTTCGTCGTGGGTCCGGTCGATCCCGCGCTGCTGCGGGGGCAGCCGCAGCCGGTCATGCAGAATCGCCTGGAGGCTTGGGATCCCGTGTCGCAGAAGGTCGCGTGGAGCTCGAAACCCATGCCGATCTGGAGCGGCGGCGCCCTGTCCACCGCCGGCGGACTGGTGTTTCAGGGCTCGAGCGATGGAGCATTCGTCGCCTATGATGCGGCGAGCGGTGAGGTCTTGAAGCGGATCGAGACGGGGACCGCCATCATGGCGGGACCGATTTCCTATGAGATCGACGGCACTCAGTACGTCGCCGTGCTCGCGAACTTTGGCGGCGCGATGACGGCAATAGGCTATCTGCCCGGCACCGCGCCCGCAAAATATCAGAATAACGAGCGTCTACTGGTTTTCAGGGTCGGCGGCGCAGCGGTGCCGCTGCCGCCGGTACGCACAGCCCTGACACGTTTTCCTCTACCGGCGGCAATCTCGAACGACGCCGAGGTACTCAAACGCGGGGAGGAGGTCTTCGAGCGTTGCGCCGCTTGTCACGGCTTCCGTGGCAGGCTGAACGGGTATCCCGACCTGTGGAATCTGCCGCCGGAAGCGCATCAGAACTTTGAGGCAATCGTTCTCAAGGGCGCTTACCAGTACGCTGGCATGCCTTCGTTCGATGACGTTCTTTCGGCTCAGGACGTACGCGCCGTACACGCTTTCATCGTCGCGGATTCGATTCAGCTCCGTAAGGAAGACCACCGGTAGACGCCCGCACTAGCTGAAAGGTGCTTTTCCAATGTGCGCTATGAGACAAAGGTCGAAGGCGAGGCACTACCCGAATACCTTGCTGGAGGTTTTTTGCGAGCGCGAGGGACCGCGCTTGGGCCTGTGCGCTCATGGCCGAGGTACCCGGGACGCAACGCACGAATCGGCAGTAGGACGGGACGGCTGACGCACGACGCGTACGGCCTGTTGCCTCGGCATTCGCAACAAATCGGACCGCCCATTCGCGGCAGAGCCGAGCACGCTTTGTATCGCCCACACAACGGCGCGGGCTCACCTCAGCGGGTCAGGAGTCGTCCTTCGCAACGGCCGCCGTAAGGGTCGCAGCGCGTGCCCGCCCTGGAACCAAATCCAGTTGTATTTGTCTCGAAACATGGAAGGTGTGGTGCTGCCAGTCCGCGTGACCCACGGTCATACGGTTCCTCTGCTAGACTGGGGAGCGGCGTTTCCCCACAACTATAATTTCGGCCCGGGCGGGTATTCTATCTTGTCGTCGATCGACTGCGTGAAGCAACAGAAACGCGCCATGATTGGCCGTTATACAAAGTCCGATAACGCCAAAGGACTGACGCAAGTCCTAACGACGTTAGTGCCCTTGGCGCTCCTTTGGTGGGCCGCCATCGTGTGTGCCGGCGTTTCCTACTGGGTCGCCGCCGCCGCAATACCCCTCATTACGCTGTTTACCGTCCGCGTTTTCGGGCTGATGCACGAATGTGGCCATGGCAGCTTGTTTCGCGCTCGCGGGCTCAATCGCGCCGTCGGGTTTCTCCTGGGTGTCGTGTCGGGCATGCCGCAGTATGTCTGGTCGCAGCATCACAATTATCACCATGCCCATAACGGCAATTGGGAAAAATACCGCGGACCCTACTCGACGCGGTCGGTGGACGAATACGCGGCGATGTCCGGCGTGCAACAGTGCCTGTACAGACAAAAGTGCAGCATCGCCGCCGCGCCGCTTGCGGGCTTCATCTATCTGATTTTCAACCCGCGCTTTACGTGGTTGAAGGGCAGTCTCGGCCTCCTGAGCCACGTTGTCAGGAACAAGGCAGCGCGGCCGAACATCTCGCTGCGCGAGCACGCCGCCAGTTATGAGACGCGTCAGTGGAAATCGGCCAGGGAGTATTGGCACATGTTCTGGAACAATATCGTGCTGCTGAGCCTGTGGGTGTCGATGTGTTACGCATGCGGCACGGCGCTGTTTTTTTCAATTTATCTGCTCAGCCTGTCGATCGCCGGCGGGGCGGGCATCGTGCTGTTCACGGTGCAGCACAATTTCGAGCACGCCTATGCGAGCGACAGCCAACGCTGGGATTACGACACCGGGGCGATCGAGGGGACGAGCTTCCTGGTCCTGCCGCGCTGGCTGAACTGGTTTACCGTCAGCATCGGCTATCATCACATTCACCATCTGTCGGCCAACATTCCAAACTACTGTCTGGTCGACTGTCACGATGAATATGAGCATCTGTTTCCGCACGTCACCCGCGTGAAACTGTCGCAGGTCTATGGCGCGCTGAAGTGCATTCTTTGGGATACGCGCGCACAGCGAATCATCTCGGTCGCGGAGTATCGGCAGCAGAGTTGTGTGACCGGCGTGGCCTGATGAGTCGCCCCAGGTCCGGCCCAGGGCTGGGCACGGGTGTGCGCAAATAGCGTAGGTTGCGCTGCAGGCGACCGGTGTCTGTGATGCCTGTTGACGTGTTGAGAGCGGGGCGGTATAGAGACCGGTGAGCACGCGCCCGTACCGTGAGGGGGAACTGTCTCATGGCAACCTGGACACCCGATCCGACCTTCTACCCCTCGGCCCGCCTGGCCATGCGCGCTCCGCCGGAAACGCTTGCCTATGTGGCGGTTCTGAACGCCGAGGGGGTGAAACCCGATGCGCTCGGCGTGGTCGATCTGAACCCCGCAGCGTCGAGCTACGGCAAGCTGGTCAATACCATCCAGATGCCTAACGCAGGCGATGAGCTGCATCATTTCGGCTGGAACGCCTGCAGCTCGGCACTATGTCCGTACGCGCCGCACCCGCACGTCGAACGGCGCTATCTGCTCGTTCCGGGCCTGCGCTCCTCACGAATCCACGTCCTCGATACCAAGCCCGACCCGCGGGCGCCGCAGATCGTCAAGGTGATCGAGCCGCAGGAAGTATGCGAACGCAGTGGTTACTCGCGTCCTCACACTCTGCATTGCGGCCCCGAAGGCATCTATGTGAGCGCCTTGGGTACACCGCAGGGCGGTGCGCCCGGAGGCCTGTTTCTGCTCGATCATGACAGCTTTCAGGTTCTCGGCCGCTGGGAAGTGGACCGCGGGCCACAACAGCTTGCCTATGATTTCGCATGGCACCTGGGCTATGACATCCAGATCACGAGCGAGTGGGGCACGCCGGGCATGATCGAGAACGGGCTCGTGCCGGAGTTGTTGCTCGGATCGAAGTACGGCCATCATCTCCACGTGTGGGATCTCAGGCGAAGGCGCCATCTCCAGGCGATCGATCTCGGCACGGAGCATCAGCTCGTCCTCGAGTTGCGCCAGGCGCGCGATCCCACCAAGCCGTTCGGCTTCGTTGGCGTCGTGGTGAGCCTCGAGGACCTCTCGTCGTCGGTCTGGCTGTGGCACCGCGCCGGTGGTGCATGGACGGCGCAGAAGGTCATCGAAATTCCAGCCGAGCCCGCTGAGCCCGACCAGCTTCCGCCGCTCCTGAAAGGGTTCAACGCGGTGCCACCGCTTCTCACGGACATCAACCTCTCGCTCGACGACAGATTCCTCTATGCCTCCTGCTGGGGTACGGGAGAGCTGCGTCAATACGACGTTTCCGATCCATTCAACCCCAGGCTCACCGGCTCGGTTCACATTGGCGGCATCGTCAGGCGCACGCCCCATCCTGCTGCCGGAGCGGTGAATGGCGGGCCACAGATGGTCGAAGTGAGTCGCGATGGCCGCCGCGTGTACTTTACCAACTCGTTGTATCGCGCCTGGGACAGCCAGTTTTATCCGGAAGGGATCAGCGGCTGGATGGTGAAGTGCGATGCCGATGCCGCGGGTGGGCTGAAGCTCGATCCGGATTTTTTCGTGCCGTTCGCGGCTGGCTACCGTCCGCACCAGGTCCGGCTCGAGGGCGGGGATTCTTCTTCGGACACGTATTGCTATCCGTGAGCACGACGCGAGGCGCACTGTGCCTGGTGTCACGCCGCGCCGTGATTCATGAACGAACCAGGGACTTGGGCGATCCTCGCGGCACTGGGCGCGTTTCATGGGATCAATCCGGCGATGGGCTGGCTTTTCGCTGTTGCGCTAGGACTTCAGCGACAAAAACGGGTGGCAATCCTGACGTCTCTCCTTCCCATTGCCGCAGGTCATGCTCTCGCAATCGGCGTCATCGTCGGAGTCTTCGTGGCACTGCGCGTGTTCGTCGACCTCGACGCGTTGCGGATTGCCTGCGCCATACTGCTGTTCGCAATGGCCATCGTGCGGCTGGCCGGCGGCCACTTCGGTCGCATCGGGATGCAGGTCCGGTTCCACCATCTCCTGCTGTGGTCGTTCCTCATGGCAACCGGCCACGGTGCCGGTGTGATGTTGATCCCGGTGTTGCTGCACTTGCCTGTTGGCGCATCCCATAGCGCGCATCTGCATTCGACGTGGCTGAGTGGGATGGCGCCCTCCCTGTCGGTCGCAGTCGCGGCCGTGATCGTACACACCGTCGCGATGCTGGCGACTGCCGGACTCATTGCTATCATCGTTTACGAATGGGTAGGCCTCGCGTTCCTACGCAGAGGCTGGGTCAATTTCGACTGGCTATGGTCCGCGGCTCTCGTCGTTGCCGGCGTCGCTCTCGTGGCGCCGGTTCTGTCGTGAGCAGCAGCGAGTGAGCAAATTGAGCGTCGATTCCCGCCATCCTGGAGCTGATGAACCGGATCGTTACGGCGCAGTGGCCATTGCCCTGCATTGGCTGATTGCAGTGTCGGTCCTGGGGCAAATTGTCTTCGGCTGGTATCTGCAGGAGATTCCCCGAGGCACACCGACGCGCGGATTTTACGTAAATCTGCACAAGTCGACCGGCCTTACGATAGCCGTACTCATCCTCCTCCGGCTGGGATGGCGCCTCGCACATCCGCCACCTCCGCTGCCGTCGTTCATGCCCGCGTGGGAGCGCGTGGCATCGAGAATCAGTCATCTCGCGCTCTATGTCTGCATGCTCGTCATGCCCTCGTCCGGATATGTCGCGTCCAACTTCAGCAAGTTCGGGGTCAAGCTCTTCAATGTCATCCTGCTGCCGCCCTGGGGAATCGATGACAAGCGAATTTACGCTGTGTTCAATACGATTCATGTCGTCACGTCATACCTATTCGTGGGGTTGATTGTGTTGCACGTGCTCGCCGCTGTGCGCCACGCTCTGCGTCACGATGGCGTGTTTGGACGCATGTGGCCGTGGCCGAGGCGGATCGAAACGCCCTAGCCAAGCGGACATTCCGCTAAAGATTCTGATAGCGGCGCACGCCGTCTTTGACGATTCTTGCCTGCATCCCCAATTGAGGTTCAGGCAGATATGCACAGCA
>JAQGOG010000104.1 GCA_028293765.1 Gammaproteobacteria bacterium | reverse complement strand
TCCGGCGCCAAGGGCACAATGACGCCTAACAACCGGTTGCAGCGGACGGCGCTGCCGCGCCGCCGCTGAACCGGAACGTTAGCCTGCCCGACAGCGGACATTCGCGACCGGCAGGTAGGGGTCGACTGCCGTCCCTCGTGCAGGCTCGGCTGAACGTGCGTCCCGCGCTCGTCGCTGCGCGCCCAAGAAGGGGCGGTTCGGCGAGCGGGGAGACACCGAAGCCGGGTTTTCTCGAGCCGGCGGTCGTAGTCGGGCATCCGGAGCACGTTCTAGTTCTGACCGTCGCGAAGATTCCGAGTCCGGCAGGTTTAATTGTCGTGCAGCGTTTCGGAGACGATGCGGCCGATCTCGCTAAGGACAGCACTGCGCGCTTGCTGGGGCCCCGGCGGGCCGGCGTAGTAGGCAGTGACGAGGATCGGCGCCCGCCCCGGCGGCCAAACCATGGCGATGTCGTTGACGTGTGTTTCCCACGTGCCGGTTTTGTGGCCGATGCGCCAGGTCTGCGGAAGCCCCGCTTTGATACGGTCCTGACCGACCGTGGCCTGCAACAGCCACGTCTCGAGCTGGCGGCGGGAAGCGTCCGACAGCACCTTGCCGAGAAGAATCGTGTTCATCAGTTTCAACATCGCCAACGGGGAGGTTGTGTCGCGGACGTCGCCAGTTGGCACGACGTTGAGCGTCGGTTCGGTGCGGTCGAGACGTGTTACTCGGTCGCCGAGGGATCGGCAGTACCGCGTAAGGCCCTCCGGTCCGCCTATGACAGGAAGCAGAAGATTGGCAGCCGTATTGTCGCTTACCTCCACCGCCGCTGCGCAGAGATCGGAAATTGACAGACTACCCTCTTTCAGTCGCTGGCGCGTGACCGGGGCGTACTCCAGCAGATCGCTCTCACCGTAGGAGATGCGGTGCTCGGCTTTCTCGAGACCCTGGTCAACACGCGCCAGCACCGCCGCAGTAAGTAGGAATTTGAACGTGCTGCACATGGCAAAGCGCTCGTGCCCGCGATGCGCGAAGTGTCGGCCGCTTGCTATGTCGAGAACAGCTACGCCCAACAGACCCCCACGCTGCTTCTCAAGAAGGTCGAGCATCTTCTCGGTGGCGGTATCGGCGTCTGTGCGTCGGTCCGCCGCGTGCAACGTCCCGGATGCGAGGATTGGCACAATCCCAGCAAGTCCGCTGAGAAGTGCGCGGCGTGTGGGGGATCTCAGTGTCATTCATTGACTCCCTGTGGCTGCGTCACGATTCAAGTCCCGAACGGGTTGCAAATGCCTCTGCTCATGGGGAAGCGAGCATGATGGGCGTTTGTGGCACTTCCGGGGAGCAATTCGGGCGGATTCTGGCGGCGCGTTCTATAATCCTAGGATGCACACGCGGACCTCGCGCTCTGATCATCCGTGGCTGGACAGCCTTCGCGAAAGCAGCGTAGCTCTGCAGGCGGTGCTGCAGGCGTTGCTCGATGCGGAAAGCCAATTCTCGCCTCCGGCCTCGCCTTTGCAGCGTCTGCGTCACATCACCAATGATCCCGAATGGGCGTGGCTGCAGCCATTGTACCGGCTGATCGGCGATATTGATCACGCACTGGCCTACGCCAACGATCTGCCTGAGAGTGAGACCGCCGCCATCGGCGCCCATGCGAGGGAATTGCTGTCGGGCGGCGGCACTCCCGCGGACGAGGAGTTTCTCGGGCACTACCGCGCCTTGTTGCAAACGGACCCTGCGGTGGCGATGGCCCATGCCGGTGCGCTCCGTGTCCTGAAGACGCTGCCTCTGGAAGCAGAGAATGAGTCGGAGCGGCTGCACGCGCGTCACCAGTGGAACGAGCGGCGCCGCTTTCTGCGGAGCAAGGTGCGCGGGGCAATGCCTACATAAATATCGCGACATTCAACGTCAATGGCATCAATGGCCGCCTGCCCGGCCTGCTGGGATGGCTCGCCAAAGAGTTGCCGGGTATCGCTGGCTCCAGGCGTTAGCCCAAAGCAGTCATTCGCAAAGGTGCGACGGAGGATGCGAGCCGGATCATTCACCGTGGGTACGTTGATGAAGCAGCTGCGCCGGTGCGCCACTTTGATTCAGGCGCCGGATAAGGTGAACGCGCGATGGATGATAGGTAAACGCGAGTCTCCCGGCCCTGCGGAACATTGCATGAAAACGCTATTTCTCATCCGCCATGGGAAGTCGAGTTGGGATGACATTGCGTTGCCCGATAAAGATCGGTCATTGAACGATCGCGGCAGGCGCGACGCGCCGAAGATGGGTAAGCGATTGGCGAAGCGCGATGTGACGCCCGATCTGATCCTGTCGAGTCCGGCGAGGCGCGCGCTCACGACGGCGGAGATCATCGCCAAGAAGCTCGATTACAAGCTCAAGGATATTGTGGTCGATGATCGGCTATATGCCGGCGCGGCGGATGACCTCCTCAAAGTCATTCAGAAGCTCGGCGACAAGCTGGAGAGCGTGATGCTTTTCGGTCATAACCCTGAGTTGACCGAGCTCGCGCATCGCCTGTCAAGTGAGATCACCCATATGCCGACGTGCGCCGTCGCCGAGTTCGCTTTCAACGCGAAGTCCTGGTCAAACATAGGCAAGGCCAAGGTTGCAAAAGTGGCGCTCGACTATCCGAAGAAATCGTAGGGCAAAGCATCGCTGTGCGAAACGGCACCTGCCTCCGCCCTGCTTATCGGCAAATTGCGTCGCGCAGTTCCTCCGGAAACCTGCCTGACATGCCCTCCACCGCTGTGTTAGTCAGCGCCACGGCCCTCAACCTGCCGGCGTTCTCCGCAGGGTTGGGCTATGGTTATTTCCAACGAGGGGATGTACCCGGTGTGCCGATTTCGGAGTTCCTATTCACTGCACAGACTCGGCGCTGACTCCTATATGCCCAAGACTCGGCAACCAAAGCGAGACGCCGTCGCTCGAATTCGCGCCGTTGAAACCGTGCTCAGACGATGGGATACGATTGGCATGCAGGTGCCAGGTCGGCGGCACCCAGGAAGCGATGGGCGCTACCCGGCCATAACCGGCCATTGGCACCCGGTCCGTGGATTACTCGATAGCAGACGTAGGCTGGATCGTTCTGCCATCGTGCGGGCCAAAATCGAACAAGAGGTATTCGAGGAGTCGGTTTTGCGGGGCGCGCCTGCATGTGGCGTTGGGTCGGGCGAATGATTGGGAGTTGCTTGAGTTGCCAGCGAAGCCGTGAAGCGACTATTTAGCGGGTGCTGGGATACTGAGTATTATGCGCATTCAACGACAGCGGCCCTTCTTCATTCATTTCGGTAGTGCTCCTATGAACTATGTTGCCAGTTTTTTTGCGGGGGTCTTTCTCTGTAATTGTATCCCGCATCTGGATTGCGGCCTGCGAGGGGCGCCATTCCCTACCCCATTCGCCAAGCCGAGAGGCGTAGGGGATTCTTCCCCACTCATAAACGTTCTATGGGGGTTCTTCAATCTCCTCGTCGGCCTCTATTTGCTTTCCAGCCATCCGGTCAGTATCGAGTTCAACTTCCGCCTTGTCATCCTGATCCTCGGCGCGTTGGCGATGAGCATTTACTTGTCCCTGCATTTTGGCAAGGTCCACAGAGACAAGTATGCCAAGTGAATCGGCGTCATATTCGGATCAGGGCCGGCACCTTCAACTTCTCGGAAGAGTTCCCCGAGTATCGATTCAAGGACGAGTTGCCAAAAGGTGAAGCAAGCGCAGACTCGCCGGAAGACCTGCAGCCAGATATTCGACCGCTTCCTTGCTCATTGCGAGATGCGGGTCGCGATGAACGACATGGCGTTCTCCACCTTGAATGGCTATTGACTGATCCTGGATACCGTGTGGCGCCCG
>JAQGOG010000045.1 GCA_028293765.1 Gammaproteobacteria bacterium | reverse complement strand
CCGTGCGCTGGTCGGAGGCGCCGAGGATGCTCAACACGAACCAGCCCTCCTCGCTCAGGCCGTGACGCTCGAGATCGCGGCGCACTTCTACGAATAGTTGATGATGCGCACGCCCCAGGAGATAAATGAGAAAATCCTGGCTGAAACTGCTGTCCGGCTCGGCGTCGTCAGCGGCAGGCGGCGGCGTGACCGGCGGCTTCTCCACCGTGACGGCGTAACGGCCGCTGTGAAAGACCAGCGGCGGCCGGTTGAAGTGATCGAACGCCTCGACCTGGCCTACGAAGATGACGTGGTCGCCGCCTTCATAGGTGAAGGCGGTGCGGCACTGGAACCGGGCCGAGCAGTCGGGCAGCAGCGGGACGTCGCCCCCGCCGCGCTCCACGGCGAGCCCGGCGAACTTGTCGGCGCCCCGCGTGGCGAACGTGAAAGACAGTGCTTCCTGCGCGGCGGCCAGCACGTGGACGGCGAAGTAGCCGCTTTCGAGAAAGGCCGGGAGGCTCTTCGAGCTCTTGGCGAGGCTCCACAGCACCATCGGCGGGTCGAGCGACACGGAGTTGAAGCTGTTGGCAGTGAGGCCGATGTCCTCGCCCGTACGACTGCGGGTTGTGACTATGGTCACGCCAGTGGCGAATGCACCGAGAGCCTCACGGAACTGTCGGGTGGGAGCTTCGGTTTTGCCGCTCATCATGGCATGGTGCCATGCGGCGCCCGGCTGCCGCATCCGGCCGAGTCCCGTTCGGTGCCGATCGCCGCTGTAGTTGCGCAGGTGAGTGGCGCAAGTTCGCGAATCATATGGGACAAAGGTGTCGGCACGGGGGCTATGAGTTTAGTGCAATTGTGAGTGTCTTCACAGCTACGCCCGCGAATTTCTTTACACTATATTGTAAAGTTCGCACTCCCCGGCTGACCGACCAGAAGGGGCGTTCCGGTTTGGGAGGTTTATGCGCGTCCGGCTCTTTGGCCAGTATGTCCACGTGTCGATCGCAGCGCTCGCGGGCATCGAGGCGGCCATCTTTTTCGGCTCGCTGTTTATCGCGTACTGGGTGAGGTTCGACACCTGGCATCCGACCGCGGAAGTGAGTGCGAGAAACATCCTGTGGCCGTGCGCCGCTGTCTTTTGTGTAGACAATATCGTCAGCCTGCTCGCACTAGGTCTATATAGCTCTCGTCAAAGAGCACGCACCGCCGGCATGTTCGTACGCCTCGTCGCGGCCATCGTCGCCGCTATGATGGTTACCGCGGCGGTATTTTACGTCTTTCCATCGTTGTGGCTGGGGCGCGGAGTGCTCGCGCTCGCATCGGTCTTCTCGCTCGTCGGCACCGGGCTGGGCCGCGGGATCTTCGCCCGCATGGTGGACGAGAGCCTCTTCAAGCGCCGCGTGCTCGTGTATGGAGTTGGCCAGCGCACCGCCGCCATCTCCGGCCTGCGGCGGCGCTCCGACCGGCGCGGTTTCGAGATTGTGGGTTTCGTCGCACCGGATGGTGAAAATATCGCGGTGCCGCCCGAGCGCGTACTCGATGCAAGCACCGGCATTCTCAAGCTGTGTAACCGGCACGATGTGCACGAAATCGTGGTGGCCATGGAGGACCGGCGCCGCGGCTTCCCGATCCTCGGACTGCTCGAGTGCCGGCTCGCCGGCACGGAAGTCACGGAGCTGCTGACTTTTCTCGAGCGCGAGACGGGGCGCGTGCGGATCGACGTGTTGAATCCGAGTTGGATGATCTTCGGCGAAGGCTTTCGCCGCGATCCGCTGCGGCTGTTCTCGGCGCGGGCGCTCGATCTCATCGCGAGCCTGGCTCTGCTCATCCTGTCGCTGCCGTTCATGCTGCTCACGATACTCGCGATCAAGTTCGAGGATGGCTGGCGGGCGCCGATATTTTACGGCCAGGCGCGGGTGGGCCTGGGCGGACAGCCGTTCAAGGTCCTGAAGTTCCGCAGCATGCGGACGGACGCGGAACGTGACGGCCAGGCGCAGTGGGCACAGAAATCGGACCCGCGGGTGACGCGGGTCGGCAACGTGATCCGTAAGCTGCGCATCGACGAGCTGCCACAGATTCTCAACGTCGTGAGCGGCCACATGAGTTTCGTGGGCCCGCGGCCCGAACGCCCGCAGTTCGTGGCGGAGCTGGCGCAAAAAATTCCCTATTACATCCAGCGGCATTGCGTGAAGCCGGGCATCACCGGCTGGGCGCAGCTGTGCTACCCGTACGGCTCCTCCGAGCAGGATGCGCTCGAAAAGCTGCAGTACGATTTGTATTACATAAAAAACAATACGTTGCTGTTTGACCTCGCGATTCTGGTGCAGACCGCGGAAGTCGTCTTCATGGGCAAGGGAGCGCGGTGATCGTCGCGCGCGTAACATGGTGCAAGGAGGGTCTTAATGGCAGCTGAGACGCAACGACGCAAGTTGCTGATACTCGAGAACGACCGCGCGCTGCGGCGGGAGCTCGAGCAGATTTTTTCAGACTTGGACGTCACCGTGAGCGAGACCTCGGAAGTGGCGCTCACGCTGGTGCGCCGGATCGAGCCCGACGTGGTGCTGTTCGATCTGGGTGCGGCGCGAGAGCCCGTGGTCGCCGCTCAGAGCCTCGAGTTGTTGCGGCAGATTCTCAATCTCGCGCCCGATACCAAGATCATCGCAATGACGGAGCACGATGCGCGCGAGCTCGCTGTGGCTGCGGTCGGCCTGGGAGCGGCGGACTTCTATCACAAGCCGCTCGATGCGGGCGTGCTGTCGATCGTCGTGCGGCGCGCGTTTCGCATCCGGGAGCTCGAGGAGGAGAACTGGCGGCTCCGTGAGCAGACGGGGGCGATGGCCCTCGAGGGCATCATCGGCGTGAGCGATTCCATGCGCGCACTGTGTCGCTCCATCGAGAAGGTCGCGCCGACCAACGCGACCGTGTTGCTCCTTGGGGACAGCGGCACGGGCAAGGAGCTCTTTGCGCGGGCCCTACACCGCCTTTCCGGCCGCTCGCATCAACAGTTCGTCGCGATCAATTGCGCGGCGATCCCGGATACGCTGCTGGAGAGCGAGCTGTTTGGTTATGAGAAGGGCGCCTTCACGGGCGCGGCCAAGCGAACTCCCGGCAAGCTCGAAGCCGCGGATGGCGGCACCATCTTCCTCGACGAGATCGGTGAGATGCCGCCTTCGCTGCAGGCGAAGATGTTGCGCGTCCTGCAGGAGCGGACGGTGGAGCGTATCGGTGGCCGGACTCCGATTCCGCTGGATCTGCGCATCGTGTGCGCCACGAACCGCAATCTCGATGCCCTGATCGGCACCGGCCATTTCCGCGACGATCTCTTCTACCGGATCAGCGAGGTGACGGTGCGGGTGCCGCCGCTGCGCGACCGGCAGGGCGACAGTCTGCTTCTGGCGCAATTTCTGTTACAGGAGATGTCGCAGCGCTTCGGCAAACCGACGCGCGGCCTCGCTCCCGATGCCATTCGCGCGATTCAGGCATATCGCTGGCCGGGCAATGTTCGCGAGCTCGAGAACCGTATCAAGGGAGCGGTGATCATGGCCGAGGGCGCCGTCGTCACCGCGAACGATCTGGGTCTGCAGGATCCAGGTGACGATCCCGAGTATTTGAATCTGCGCGTCGCCCGCCAGCGAGCCGAGGCGCAGGCTGTGAGGCAGTCGTTGGCTGTCGCGAAGGGCAATCTTTCACGCGCGGCCGACTTGCTCGGCGTTACGCGTCCGACGCTCTATGACCTGTTGGAAAAACACCGTATAGGCGCCGCGCAGTTCGGTCGCAATCCCCCGGCAGCGGTCGATCCTGCACCGGAGTCGACGCTGACGCCGACGCCAGACCCGTGACGGACGGGGCGGCCCCCGGGCGATGCCCCGGAGCTCTGACTGATCAGGTGTGAGCGATGGCGGCGCATCCGGCGGCGCCGCGGATCAGCGTGTCAGTTCAGACTGGCGGTCACTTCGTCAGAGAGGCCACTCTCGATCCCTTTCGAGTTGTAGGCAGCCACGGCGAAGTAATATTTTCCGGCCGGCAGACTGTCGACGACGTAGCGGGTGAGGCCCGCATTGTCGAGCGCCATGGTGGCGGTGTAATTCTGCGAGGCGGTGCCGTAGTGAATCTTGTAGCCGACCAGATCCGTCAGCGTTGAGCCGTCGCTGTTCTGCGTCGGCGGCTCCCAGGCCAGCGTGACGTTCGTACTTGTCGTCGGAGCGGGCGCCGGCGCCGGCGCCGGTGCCGGTGCCGGCGTACTCGTGCCGCCGGTGACCGGCGGGCCGGTGCCACTCGCGGCTCCTGGCGAAGTGCCCGCGACTGGCGTGACTGCCGATGAACTGGATGATCCACCTCCGCAGCCGGCGAGCGCGGCGCTCATCAGTCCCAGCAGCGCGATGCCGGCAATACGATCCGGCCCAAACCCCCGTTTGGCTTTCTTCATGCGATCTCCCGACGAAGTGCGACCCGAAGCCGGTCACCCGGACGGATCGCCCAATCAGGAGGTTGCACGAACGCGCAGCGTAGCTTCAGCTCGCCGTTCTCACGAGATGGCTGGTACCACCCCGGCAACCCCGCTGTCATGGGCTTCGCGCCGTTAGACCGGAAGTTTTGCGCCCCCGCCTTTCGACGGGTTTGCCCTTTATTCGATGGCCACGAGTACCTGCCCGTGGCGCGTGAAGGGTAATGCAGCTCGCGTGCCAGCCAGACCAACCTGTTGATTGTTATAGGTAAGTCAGCTTGGGCTTTGTCCTGGCAAGGGGCTTGCGACCCGTTTAGTGTCGGCCTGTCCCGACAGCCAGCGCGAGCTCACCCGCAGCAATTTGACTAAACGGCTGATTTGTAAGACGAAACGCGACGTCGCAACGGGGCGACAAAATGACCCTCAGGAACGGCTCCTGCGGGGGCTTTGCGGCAACCGTTTACGTCTGGCGACAACGCGTGCGTTGCGGGAGCGATGATTGCTAAGACCTCCCTGTCAGGCCCCGGGGGCCGCAAAAAACTGCGCGGAAGATGACAGAGCCAACTACCTTCTCCCGAGGTTTAACGATCGCCTTGATGGCGTTACTCGATGCCGTGATGCCGCCGCTGGTCGCCGTGGGATTGCTGTACGGCCTGTGCGCCTTCTACGACATCCAGTTCAGGGGATTCTTCGTCGTTCTTTCCATTCTCGTGGCGATGCTCTCGCTGTTGCTCCCGCGCGGCCAGCCCGGCGGCGCGCCCCAATTGCTCAAGTCAACGCTTCCGCTCGCGATGGGCGTGGCGGTGCGTTGGATGGTGATTGTCGCGATACTGCTCGCCATCGGCTTCGTGACGAAGTATTCCGTCGACTTCTCGCGGCGCGTCGTCCTCACCTGGGTCGTGATTACGCCCGCCGTGCTCATCCTCGTCACTCTGTGTCTGCAGGAGTTGATGCGGCGTCTTTTGTATGACCCATCGATGGTGCGCCGGGTCGCCTTTGCCGGCTGTAATGAGGTAAGCCTGTCGCTGGCGCAGCGCATGGGCGCCAGCAGCGAATTCAACGGCATGCACGTCGAAGGCTTTTTCGACGATCGCAGTGCGCAGCGGCTGGGGTTGTCGACGCCGGCGCGCTTGCTCGGAACGCTGCCTGACCTGGTTTCGTTCGTGAAGAGACGTCGCATCGACGTTGTTTTTGTCGCGCTCCCGGTCCGCCATATCCGTCGGGTCATTCAACTGCTCGATGAGCTGCGTGACACCACAGCTTCCGTGTACTACGTGCCGGACATCTTCGCGATCGACCTCATTCAGGCGCGCAGTGGCGAGCTGTTCGGCATTCCGGTGGTAGCGCTCTGTGAGACGCCGTTCTATGGCTACCGCGGGGTGGTGAAGCGAATGACCGACATTGCGCTCGCCGCGGCCATACTGCTCGTGGCGGCTCCGCTCATGCTGGTCGTTGCGGTGCTCGTGCGGATGTCTTCTCCCGGCCCGATCATCTTCAAGCAGCGGCGTTACGGCCTCGATAGTCGTGAAATCACGATTTACAAATTCCGCACGATGACCGTCGTGGAGGATGGTCCCACGATCGTCCAGGCCAGCAAGGAGGATGCGCGTATCACGGCGGTAGGACGCTTCATGCGCCGCTACTCTCTCGATGAGTTGCCGCAACTCGTCAACGTGCTGCAGGGCCACATGAGCCTGGTGGGCCCGCGCCCGCACGCCGTCGCTCATAACGAGGAATACCGTAAGCTCATCAAGGGCTACATGATCCGTCACAAGGTGCCCCCAGGCATCACCGGCCTGGCGCAGGTCAACGGCTGCCGCGGCGAAACGGCGCGCGTGGAGGATATGCAGGCGCGCATCAACTACGACCTCGAATACCTGCGGCGCTGGTCGCCGCTGCTCGACTTCAAGATCCTGTTCCTGACGGCCATCCGCCTGCTCCGGGACGAGAAGGCTTACTGACTTAGGAAGGGTCATCGACATTTATTGCCGAAGGCATCGTTCCTTCACCATGATCGCGACAGTGCTCCGAGAGTTTGCCGCGCTGTTTGAGTTGACCGGTCCCAATGCTCCGGCCGATCGCCGCACGCTGTGGCTGCTCGCCTGCATCGTTGCGGCGGGCACCGTGGTGCGGTTCTGGGGCCTGGGCTCGGTTGGCCTGCACGGCGATGAGAAGACGATGGCCCTGCCGGTGATGAACCTGGTCGAGCACGGCTCGCCACTCATGCCCAGCGGCTTTCTTTATCCGCGCGCGGTCGGGCAGCTTTATCTGATGGCTGCCGCGGTGCTGGCTTGCGGACAATCCGAGTGGGCATTGCGCCTGCCGTCGGCACTGTGCGGCATCCTGCTCATAGTGCTCATGTGGATGGCCGGCCGACGCTTTCTCACGCCGACGTGGAACCTGGCTCTCGCAGCGGCAGTCGCGTTTCTCCCGGATTTCATCGAAGACGCGCAGACCGCACGGATGTACGTGTTTCTCGTGACCAGCGTTGCGGGCTTCGTGGCTCTGCTTTTCGAGTGGGAGCGCACTGACCGCACCGGTTATCTCGTGGCGGCCGTCGTCACGATGCTGGTCGGGTTGCAGTTCCATACACTGGCTATCTTTGCGGCCTTCCTGGTGTTCATCCCGGGCCTGTTACGAGGCGAGCCCCGCAGGTTCTGGAAGGGCGCACTGGCCTTTGCAGTCATCGCGATCGGGTTCCACTTCATCGATACCTGGATCGGACGCCAGTATCCGCAGTCGCTCGAAGCGGACGGGGGTGCCGTTCTCAACGGTCCGCACGCGCCAGGGGTCATTCCTCACCTCGGGCGTCTGTGGCTCCTTGCGACGGCTCTTCCGGCCCTGGCGTTCGCCACGTGGATCGTCCCAAGGCGCGGCGTGATGGCGGTATTGCTGCTCGCGGCCGCCCTTGTCGCGGGTGCATCGCTGTCCTGGCACTTGGCCGCCCTGCTGACCATCGGGGGTCTGGTCATGGCCCGGCGACGAGGTGAGCTGTCGACGCCGCGGTTGGCACTGTTCTTCGCGGCAGGCGCCGTGCTTGCGGGTGGGCAGGCCGCGTTTTTGTTCACGCATGCGGCGGGCTCCTCGAAGCAGATCGTCGGTGTGATGCTCGGGTGGCCGAGCGTGTGGCCCTTCATCTCGATTGCGGGCTATTCCGTGGTCACGGCCGTGCTGGTGGTGGGAGCCCTTGCGGGAGGGCTGTGGCGTCTCGCGCATCGCGAGCGGGTGCCGGATCACGTGCTGCTCCTCGTCCTGGGTCTGTGGATTCCGCTGCTCATGATCGGGTTCATGAAGTGGAACATTCCGCCCCGATATGCGGCGGCGCAGATCGTGCCGATGCTGCTCGGTGGATTTGCAGCGGCCCAATGGGCAACCACGTGGGCAACCCAGCGGTGGCTCGCGCGCAGGCGCCCGGCGTCGGCCGGAAGCGGCAGCCCGGCCGTGCCAGCGCTCGGTGAGGCGATTTTCGGCCAGAGACCTTCTCCGACAGGCGTAGCTGCCGCGCTGGCTGCGACGCTCGTCCTGGTTCTCGTGATCAATCCCCTTCGCGTCGCGAAGGCGGTAGATTCGGGTTATGCGAACCATCCGGATCACAAAGGCGCGGCGGAGTTTGTGGCGGCGCTCCATCCTGGACCGCGTGACATCATCGTGGCCGAAGATGTTCTGCAGCAGACCTACTATCTCGGCCACGTGAACTACTGGCTGGTGAACAAGCAGGTGGCTGCTCCGTTCATGCACCTGGTGAAGGGTCAGCCCCTGGATCTCTACACCAATACGCAGCTCATCGGCACGGGCGCGGAGCTGGAGCAACTCGTCGACAGAACCGATCGTGGTGCGATCTACATCATCGGCAGCGGCGAGAACCAGGAAGACGGGCGCGGCCTCATGCGCTCCTTCGGTATTGCCGAAGTTCTGCAATCGCCGCCGTTCCAGGTCGTTTATCGGGGACGCGACGGCTTGACGGAGGTGTGGAAAGTGTTGCCCCCGCACCAGGCCGCCGTCATGGGAAACCGGTGAGCCATGTCCGCTCTCGCTAACCGTGCGGCGATCCTGACGCTCTCGCGGCTCGCGAACTATGGGCTGATGCTCATCAGTCCCATCATTCTCGTGCGGCTCCTCACCGTGGAGGAATTCGGCCGCTATCGCGAGTTCCTGCTCTATGCCTCGCTGCTGCAGTCGTTCGCGGTGTTCTCCATCAACGACAGTCTCCTGTACTGCATCCCTGCGCAGCCGCAAAGCGTCTGGCGCACGGTGCGGCAGACCGCGGTTCTCATCGCTGGCGGTAGCGCGCTGGTGGTGTTGGTGTTGTCGATTCTCGATTACGGCCTGGGCGGACGGCTGGTCGGAGGGTATTTGGGCGCCCTCGTGGCTTATACGCTCTTCTCCGTCAACCTCGATTTCTGGGAGTACTACTGGCTGGCGCAGGGCAGGGCGGGCCCGGTGTTTGTCTATTCCGCCTGCCGGTTGGCAGCGCGCATCATCGTGGCGACGGTCACCGCCGCGTTGACTCACGATGTCGGCACCATCATCTGGGCGCTCGTGGGTCTCGAGGCTGTGCGGCTCCTCGGCGCCGCCATCGCGTTTGCCGTTCTCGACCGGAGTCGGCAGGAGCCGCCGCTCGCTGAACCCTGGCGGGAGCAGCTGCGCTTCTGCGTGCCCTCGGGCCTGGCGTCGCTGCTGGCCACGTTGAGCAGAAATCTCAGCAATGTCGTGGTTGCACGGGCGCTGGGAGCGGTATCGCTCGCGCAGTACACCATCGGGCGCTTTGGCGAACCGCTCGTGGTGACCGTCCGAAATTCGATCTCGGCCGTGGTGCTGCCCGAAATGGTCCGCAAGGAACGGCAGTCGCGCGAAGCGCCGCTCGCCCTTTGGCAGCGTACGACGGTTGTCAACATGATCTTCCTGTTTCCCGTGGTCGTGCTGGTCGCGCGTTACGCACGGCCGCTGGTCGTGACCGTGTTCGGGGCCGGCTACGAGCGGGCCGCGCTCATCATGCAGATCTACCTGCTGGTCGTGATCCGCGAGTGCTTCGATTTTGCGCCGGCGTTACGGGCGATCAACCGGACTCGTCCGCTGGTCGAGAGCAACGTTGCGGCACTGGTGACCTGCGGTGCGGCGTTGCTGGTGCTCGTTCCGTACGCGGGGGTGGCCGGGGCGATGATGGCCTTCGTCGCGGCGAGCTACGTCGATGCGGGCTGGCTGGCCCGCTGCACGATGAAGCGCTACGAGATCGGTCCCGCGAAGCTCCTGCCGTGGGCGAGTATCGGTAAGACGGCGCTCGCCGCGATCTCGGCGAGCGTTCTGATCGTGAGCTCCGTGTGGACGGATGTGTTCGGGTTCGCCGGCATCGCCCTCGCGGGCGCCGCTTACCTCACTGCGTTCGTGCTGCTGCTGCTCGCCATGCGCATCCCGGAAGCCGTCTGGCTGCAGACATGGGGCAAGAAGTTGGTATTCCGCCGCGCTTCGACGGCGCGGCCATGAGGTTAGGCATGGCGCGCCAGGTCGCCGAAATTCGAGAGGTCTGATCATGCGTTGGCTGTTCGTCATGCTGATTACTGTGCTCATCGCGAGCGACATCCTCGGGCATAACCCCGGCCTGGGCCCGGGTCTGAGCCTCAAGAACGCGCTGTTGTATCTCATCGCGCTCACGCTGATGTTCCGGATCACACTCTCGGGGCGGTTCCAGTTGCGCATGCCGGGCATCCACATGGCATGGGCCGTCTGGATAGGCTATGCGGTAGTGACATACGTGGCCGCGGCGCTGGTCATCCACTATCGCGGGTACGACGCGATCCAGTCGGCGATCGCCCTGAAATCCGAGCTCATCGACTCGGCGATTTTCTTCCTGGTGGTGTTCTACGGCGTCCAGGACGAAGCCGATTTCAAGATCGTCTGGCGGGCGCTCGCCGGGGCTGTCAGTGTCTCCAGTATCCTGACCCTCACGGATCTGGTGGGGATAACGAGTCTCGGCACGAAGATCGGCGCCTCGGGAGCCGAGGCCGACCGGGTTTTCGGCGCCTTCGGCCATGCGAACGAGACGGGCGCGCTGCTGGTCTGCATGGTGCCATGCGTAATCGCGAAGGCGATGTCGAGCCGCGGCTTCTGGCGCCTGTTCTGGTACGGCGGCGCCGCAGCGTCTCTGACCGTGCTCATTCTCACGGTTTCGCGTGGCGCCTACGTCGCTCTGGTCGTTGGTTATGTCTGGGCTGCATTTCTGTGTCGCCGCTTCATCCCGCCGTCGCGCATCGCGACCTGGGTCCTGGCCGGCACCGTCGTTGGGTTATTGGCTCTCGGGCTGGTGAGCCTCGTGGACCCACACGTGGCGGGCGCCATCGGGGTGCGTCTCTTCGAGAACCCGGCTTCGATGGGTGTGAGCGAGGCGTCGTCGGGGCGCACCGATATCTGGGCGCTGGCGATCAACGCGATGATGTCCAACCCTGTGACCTTGTTTACCGGTTTCGGCTGGGATGTGTATGCGTCGATGCCGTTCGTCTTCGTGACCCACAACACCTATCTCGACCAGTGGTTCAACCTCGGGCTGCTGGGAGTCGGGGTGTTCGTAATCATCCTGTGGCAGTCGGTCGCCACAGCGAACAGGGCGGCCGGCTTGACTACGGACCCGACGATGCACCGTTACATGATGGCCTTCGTCTTTGGAATGCTCGCGCTGGCCGTGGCGGTATTTTTCGCGAACCTCTACACGTCGACGCCGTACATCTGGATGTATGTCGGACTCACCATGCGAGGTGCGGTGTTCGTCATCGACAAGGCCGCGCCAGGGGCCAGAGCAACGGTGCCGGTGACGGCGCCGCTGGGCACGTCGTGGCGCCGAGCCTGAGCCTAAGCCTGAGGGCAACCGGCCACGCAGGGGGAGCCGGCCATGCCTGAACCGGCGGCGCTTAGAGTCTTCCCAGGACGAGGCGCGCGAGAAACCTCAGGCGCTTGGTCTCACGCGCTGCGCGCGACGGCTCCGCCAGAAAGCGGAACAACCATTCGAGTCCGCGCCGCTGCATCCATAACGGCGCGCGCTTCTTCACACCCGAGTAGATGTCGAATGATCCACCCAGGCCCATGTAGAAGCCGGTCGGGTGAACGACCCGGAATTTCTCGATGAGCAGTTCCTGCCGCGGCGAGCCCAAAGCGACGAACACCAGATCCGGTTTCGCGACGGCCAGTTCTTCGGTCAGCGCTTCGATATCGCGCGTGCCCTCGTACCCGTTGCGGGCAACCGCCACGATGGCGTCCGGGAAATCAGACTCCAGGCGACGGCGCGTGGCGTCCAGGACGTCCGCTCTGGCGCCGATGATGGCAATGCTGACCGGCTGGCCGCGTGCCTGGCGCAAGACTTCGAGCCACAGGTCGGCGCCTGCAACTCGAACCGACCGTACGCCTTTCAGTCGCATCGCGACGACAACACCCGCACCGTCGGGATATCGGAGCGTCGCCCGCTGTATCGTCGCGTGGACGTTGCGGTCGCGTCCGCAGGTGATCACTTTTTCGGCATTGATGGCGATCGCAAATCCGCCGACGCCATTGCGCACGTCAGCGAGAATCCGTCCGGCGCACGCGGCGAGCGATTCGAAGGGACTGACGGGTACGCCGCCCACGACGCGCTCGGTCGTCAGCGGGGAAATCGCGCGGCTCATGACATGCCGCCCTCGTTTACCGCGGTATGCCTGTCGGTGTTTATCGACATATGAATGTTTTGTGAGTTGGCTTGCATAAAATTTTTCTTTGTAAAAACAGGCGTTGTCTGTGATAGCAGACATGAAAGTACGACTTTCTGTTTGTAAACATGACGTACGTCTATTGACGTTTGCGCATGAGTAGCAAGAATAGCGGCAAGCCGGATGCCCGGCCCGACGTTGCAGACGTGCATGCGGTCATCGAACCGCTGTGTGGCCGCGGATTTCGCACTCCGCGTCTCACCACGAGAGCTGCGGCGGCACATGTTGCTCGTGCCGCCCGCCTGTCCGCTGCAACGGCTCACACCTCGACACTGTCGTCGAGCTGTTACCTGTCCGGGGGAAAGATGCTTCTCGAGAAGATTAGAAGAGGATCGGTCGTCGCCGCCACCATCACGGCGCTCGCCCTGAGTTCTGTTGCGTCTGCTTTCAGTCCGCCGCCGTTTCCACGCGTCGGCGGTATCCAGATCGGCAGTCCATTCAACTACAACGATCCGACGTACCAGGCGAGCCTGGCGCGCCAGGACATCATGATCCTGGCCGACTACCCGACGATGGCGCCAGGCGGGCAGTCCATGAACTCGGCCGTGCAGGCGATCAAGGCGAAGAATCCCAATGCGCTGGTGTTCGTGTACGTGAACTCCAACCAGATGCGCGCCGATCAGGCCAGCGGCACCGCCGCCTGGGGCCCCATGCGCGACAAGCTCAATTCGATGAAGTGGTGGTTGTACTCCGACTCCAAGCTGACTGCCTTTGTGGGTGCCGGCTTCGGTACGCCGGGCGACAATGCAGTCAACAACACGCTGTTCACCCCCAAGGACTCCAGCGGCAACACGGCGATCGACTGGCTGACGAAATACTTCGTCACCAGCTACGCCACGACCGCGCCGGCCGTTGACGGATTTTTCATGGACAATGTGTTCTGGCGGCCGTACATCGACGGCGACTGGAACCGCGACGGGAAGATCGACAAGCAGACGGATCCGACCGTGCAGAGCTGGCTGCGCCAGGGCTATGCGCGCTACTTCGCGCTCATGAAGACCCTCATGCCCGGCAAGTATCAGCTGGGCAACATCGGCGACTGGGGCGATCCCGCCTCGACGCTCACGGAGTATCAGGGGCTGGTGAATGGCGGCACGCTGGAGGCGTACATGGGCAAGTCCTGGTCCGTCGAGACGTGGGCCGGCTGGTCCGCGATGATGGACCGCTATCGCAAGACGATGGCGAACATGGCGGCGCCGAAACTCGGCATCTTCAACCAGTGGGGCTCCGCGACCGACTACCAGGGCATGCGTTACGGCCTCGGGTCGTGCCTGCTCTCCGATGGGTACTACAGCTTCACCGATACCTCGAAGGGGTACTACGGCGTCGTCTGGTTCGACGAGCTCGATGCCAAGCTCGGGAACGGCGCGGCCCCTCCTACCGCGGCATGGCAGAAAGGCGTGTGGCGCCGGGAGTTCGACAACGGCATCGTGCTCGTCAACCCCAAAGGCAATGGACCGCAGACGGTGACCCTCGGGGGCTCGTTCGTTAAGATCAAGGGCAAGCAGGATCCCACGACCAACAACGGTCAGACGGTCACCACGGTGACTCTCAAGGATCGCGACGGCATCATTCTTTTGCGCACCGCGCCGGTCACGCGGCCCGCGGCCCCGCAGAAAGTCACGATCGAGCAATAGCCACCCTCCTAAGGACCGCGACACGGCCGCCTCACTTGCGGTAATCGGACCCAGTCTGTCCGGAGTGGGGTTCCGTGTCGCGGTGTTGCCCGGGTGGTAACTGCAGCACGAGAGCTGCGATCTCGGAACCCTCGTTGAGTGCGGCGATCGCCCGGAAGCGGCCGTCGTCTCCCAGAGTGAAGACGGTCGCGTTGTTCACACCGGCCTCGTTCGTCCGGCATACGATCAACATTCCGCCGGGCAGCAGCCGTCCCCGCAGGTTGCGCAGCATGCTCTCGAGCGTCGCTACATCGAAATAGGCGTGGTTCAGGATATTGGCCGCGCGCAGGACGTGGAACTGTTGCGTGTAGCTCGTGTTGACGAGGATGTCGTCTTCGACTGCCCGCAGCTGTGGCAGGCGGCGCAGAGAGGGGCTCATGAGCGTCAGGGCATGGCACGTTGCCCCTAAGCGGCGCAAAGGCGGGCCGCCCTGTTGAGATCGGGCACGCGCCTGCGCCCCAAAAAGGCGTGTCGCCGCCTTCATCAGCAGGATGAAGGGCATATATCGAATCCGGTCACGCCGGCGCGGCGGCGGCAGCCGGACGGCAACCCCTGCGATGTCGAGTTGCATCAGGTGGCCGGTTTTGTCCGCGAGCGCTCGCAGTCCGCGGCCCAGCGAGATGAGAAAGGCGTCGACGACGGCATCACCCGCGAGCATGTGGCAGTCGATTCCCGCGCGCTCCAGCGAAACGAGCCATTCCGCGGTGCTGACTCCAGAGGACACCGCTACATCCATGATCTCGAGCGGACGCTGCGGTGGCAGCAGCTCCTGGACCAGGGCATTGAGGTCGTCGAGCCGGCGGTGGCGCGTGGTCTTGCGCGTGCCGTTGCGCAATTCGATGGAATGAAAGAAGAGGTCTTCGCTCTCTTCGCCCTGTCGTGCGCCGTGGCACTGCTGCTCGCCGGCAAAATACAACTCGAATGCGGTGGGGACGGTTGCGCTCATGTCAGGTAGCCGCTCTGCTCTGCGGGGTGCTCGAGAGTAGGCCGTGAGCGGCCGTCGCCGAGTAGTTGGGCCATCTGTTCCGTAAAGCCGGCCGTCATCGCCTCTACGGTGAATAACTGGCGCACCCGCCGCCGCGCGGCGGCGCCCATCTGTGCCCGCAACGATTCCGATGTAAGACTCGAAAGATGCGCGGCCAGAGCGTCGATGTTGCCGGGCTCGAACAGAAAGCCGTTCTGCCCGTGCAGCACCTGCTCCGACGCGCCGCCGATGTCGGTCATGACGAGCGGCTTGGCGAGGGCCATTGATTCGAGGGCCGCCAACGAGAAGGTCTCGATGGAGTGCGAGACCAGGGTCATCACGTCGCAGCACCCTATGAACGGGCGCACGTCGTGTTGCAGGCCGGTAATGCGCAGATGCTCTTGCAGATCGAGCTCCAGCGCCAGCCGTTCGAGGGCCTCACGTTCCGGACCATCACCGATGAAGAGGACTTTCGCGGGCAGCCCTTGCGAACGCAGCCGCGCCACGGCCCGCAGCAGATCGCCGTGGGCCTTCTCGGGACGTAGCGACGAGCACAGGCCGATCACATAGTCGTGTGGACCGAATCCGAGACTCCGCCGCATGACTTGCTTTTGGCCGGGCGTTTGCTCGTCCGAGAAATGCTCCACGTCGATGCCGTTATGGACGACGCCATCCCTTGCCGCGCGCAGGCCGCGATCCCGCCAGTAGTCCCGCTGGTTCTCGCAGACGTAAAGCAGCAGGTCGCTGCGCTTGAAGAGCCGCTGGTAGAGCAGCATCTGCGCCTTTTCCTTGTAGGTCCTGAGCAGCGTCGTGTGAAATACGGTGGCCAGCTTCGGCAGACTGCCGCTGCCTCGACGGGCATCGCCCGGCCGAGTGCCGGCGAGCCGCGCAAGGTAGCCATAGAGCATGGAATAGGTGTTGGTGCACACGATGGCATCGATGTGGCGGGCGCGGATGAGGTGCCGCAGCTTGCGCAAAGCCTGGCGCTCGAGGCCGCGATTCACGTCACAGCACATGAGCTCATCGAGTTTCGCGGTGTTGAGTTGGGGAAGCAGGCGCTCGCCCCGCTTGAGATACGCGAGATGCAGGCGAAAGCGACTCTCGTCCAGGTGGTTGAGCAGGGTGACGACCTGTTTCTCCGCGCCGCCCAAGCTCAGCGAGTTGACGATGAACAGCAGACCTGGAGCTCGCGCGCCCATCAGGCCTCGATGTCTACGGCGCGGCCCAGCTGGATCGCTTCCACGGCGGCGAAGGTGAGTAGCGTCGATTGCCGTGCTGCCGCGAAGGGCAGGGGATGCGGGCCTGCGCCGCGCAGAAATGCGGTCCAGGCGGCCATCTGCTGCGCGTGTCCCTTGCCCTCGAAGTCCTTGGAAGTCCGGCGTCGTTGCCGGTGGATCACCAGCTTCTGAAAGTTGTGCAGCTCCGCGGTGAGCCCGGCGCCGAACACCGTGCAGATCTCCTTCGGCCAGGAGCTGTCGCCCTCCGCCGAGTAGACGAGCTGCCCGCAGGAGCCGTCGGCGAATTCCACCTGCGCGGTGATGCTGTCGGGAAAAGGCAGGCGACCGGCCGGCGGCCAGACCGTCTGCGCACTGACTCGCACGGGCTGCGACTCGAACAGGAAGCAGAGGAAATCGAAGAAATGGCAGGCCTCGCCCAGGACGCGCCCGCCGCTCTCGGTGTAGTTTGCGAACCAACTCGTCGGCTCGAGTGCGCCGGCCATGACCCGGAAGCTGGCCGTCTTGGGCCCGGGCGTTTCCCGTAGCAACTGGCGCAGCTCGGTCCCCGCTCCGGAGAAACGCCGATTGAACCCGACTTGCACGCTGCCACGGCTGCCGGCGAGGGTTGCCTCGATTTCGGTGAGCTCGCCGCGTGTCAGGCACAGCGGTTTTTCGACGAAAACGTGGCGGTTCGCGGCGAGAGCCGCGACGATGAGGGAGGCATGAAGATTGTGGCGGGTGGCGATCAGCACCGCGGCGTTCGCCTCTGCGGCGAAGATCTGCTCGTAGCTCGTGGCGACGTGCGCGAAGCCAAATTTGTTCCGGACGTGGTTGGTGCTCAGCGCCGTGTTGTTGACAACGGTCCCGAGGGGGACGCGGCCCTTGAGGTGCGGCAGAAGCATGCTCCGCGCGAAGTTCCCGGCTCCGATCACATCAACACGAGACACGGGGCCAGAAAGCGGGCCCACTGGCGCTGCCGATCGCCGAGTCGCGTGTCGGGCGACTGCGGGCGCTTCCGCGCTGCTGGCCGGAGTGTCGGCATTGGTCGGCAGCGACGCTGCCTGCACGAGGGTCAGTCGAGGTGCGACACTGCGTGAGGGGTCTGCATATTCCAGGATGACGCCGGCCTCGCTGGCTGCTCCCTCGCCCATGAGATGCTGATACACCTGGAGCGCCTGGGCGAACGGTGCGCGGCGAGTGGTGAGCGCGGCGATGTTGAGATCGCCCGTCTTCATGAGATGCAGGCAGGCCTCGAAGTTCCTCTGCTCGGTCCAGCGGACATAGCCGATCGGGTAGTCGGCGCCGGCCCACTCATAGGCGGGATCGTAACGGCCAGGTCCATAGCTGCGCGAGAAGCGCACGTCGATTTCCTTTCCGAAGGCGTATTCCCAAGGCAAATCCACCTTGGTCTTGCCCACGACGACCACACGACCGCGGTCGCGCAGAACTTCGAGTGCCTGTTCCGTCGGAGCATTGGTGGAGGCGGATGCGGCAAGGATGGCTGCGTCTACGCCGTATCCTTCGGTCCATGACCTGACTTCCTGCCGCAGGTCCTGCTGTCCTGCGATGACGACCTTTTCCGCACCCATGGCTTGTGCCAGGGCACGACGCGCTGGCGCAACATCCAGCGCCATGACTCGCGCACCGCTTGCGCGCAGAAATGCTGTGACCAGCAGCCCGACCAAGCCCTGGCCCACGACGAGGACCCGCTCACCGAGCGTCGGCTCCAATTGTCGCACGGCCTGCAGCGAGATGGAGGCAATCGTGGCGTACGCGGCCTGCCAGTTTTCGACTCCATCGGGAACACGCGCCGCGAGCATGTCGGGCACCGCCGCGTACTCCGCATGGAAGGCGCATTCCGCGCCGCCGATCGCTACGCGGTCGCCAACACGAAAGCGCGTGTTGCCAGGGTCCACCGCTTCCACGACTCCCGCCGCGCTGTAGCCCAGCGGGCTGGGTATCTCGAGACGGTTGCGAACCTTTTCGAGTGCCGCGCGCCAGCCGAGAGTGCGTGCGGTATCGAGAACTTTGCGTACCTGGTCAGGACGCGCCCGCGCTTTCTGCAGCAGGTTCATCCGTGCCTGCTCCACTTTCATCTTCTCGGTGCCGACGCTGATGACGGAGTGGGTGAGTCGCACGAGGATGCCGCCCGGGGGCGCGGTGGGGAGCGGTACGTCCTGTAGTTCGAGCCTGCCGTCCTGATATTGGGCAATCTGCTTCAAGCGATTTCTCCGGCTGCGCGCGCTTCGAGTCCGAAGCGGCGATAGATTCTGCTCAAGTGATCGAGTGCCTCGTCCAGCGAGAAACCCGTTTCGATCGTCGTGCGCGCCGCGGCGCCCAGCCGCTCGCGCAATGCTGGATCTTTCATGAGGCGGGTGATGTTTGCGGCCAGACCATCGATGTCCCCGGCGGGCACCAGCAGGCCATTGACGTCGTGCTCGATGACCTGCGGAATACCGCCGACCGGCGTTGCGATGACGGGAAGACCCCATGACATCGCCTCGAGCAGCGCCATGGGCATGCCCTCGGCATAGGAGGGAAGAATGAAAAGGGTCCCGCTGGCGAGCTCCGCGTTCTTACGCTCCGGGTTCAGCCAGCCAGGGCAAACCACTCGGTCGCTTACGTCCAGCTGTGTCGCGAGCTGGCGCACCTCGTCCAGGCTTCCCACTCCCGCGCAGATCAGCTTCAGGCGGGGAAAGAGGGGTGCGACGCGGGCGAAGGCGCGGACCAGGTCGTAAGTCCCTTTCCCCTTTCCCAGGTTTCCCAGGAACAGCAACGTCGGTTCACGGTCTTCGAGGCGGAGCAGTCCCGCGGTGTTGGGAAGTGCGACGGCGTTGTGTAGCACTTCCACGGGAGCGGTGGGACAGATGCGCAGCAGCCGCTCGCGCCATTCCTCGGACAGGGCAATAACCAGGGCCGCGTGCGCGAATATGCTGCGGATGAAGCGCTGTGTAAGGGGGCCCGATTCCTGCTCGTAGAACTGCATGAACTCGCCGCCGTGGACATGTAGCAGGTACGGACGGCCTGCCCACCGGGCCATCAGACACACGACGGACTTGCGCCAGAATGACGCGCGCGATGCTGTTTGTACGTGAACGAGCGGTGCATCGAGCTTGCGTAAATAGACGGCTACCTTCACCCACGCTCTGAGCGCCGTGACGGTCTTGATCCAGGCGCTTCCAGCACGATGTGTGGCAACGTACACACAGCGGTAGCGCTCGAACAAGCCGCCATCGAGGTAGCCGCGTACCACGGCCCTCACGCCGCCCATCCCGTCGAGGTCGGTCCCGACCATCAATACGCTTCGGCACGCGACCGCCGGCCTGCGTGCGGCGGTGTTGTCACAGTCATCGGATGTAACGATCGACTCCAGCATGTCGTTTCTTCAGCTCGCGCGAACTGGGGCCGCGCGCTCATATATAGAGGAGAGTGCCTCGACGTAGGGCGACACCATGCGGGCCTCGTTGAAGCGGTTGTCCATGTATTCCCGGCTGCGCAGGCTGGCTGTCTCCCATACAAGCGGGTCGCTGCTTAACTTAACAATCGCGGCGTACATCTGCGCGGCATTTGTTACTGCACGTCCCGTGCCGTTGTGGGCGATGAGATGCTCCGGGTCCAGGAAGGCCACCACCGGAGTGCCACGCGACCAGGCTTGTAAATAAGTATTCGGGAAGCCTTCAATGGCCGACGTGCCGACGAACACGCGTGCCCGTTCGTAAAATTCGCCTACCTCGTGGTAAGGAACGGCGCCGTGGAAGTGCACGTTCGCGAGCTGCCGGGCCGCGGTGCGTACCGTCTCGAAAAAACTCTCCGCTCCCGGCATCGATCCGCCAATTATGTGAAATCGCAGGTGGGGCAGCTTGCGTGCCGCTTCGAGCAGCAGCTCCGGGCGTTTGAGCGGGCGCATGTTCCCCACCCAGAGCACATCGATGTCGCGTTCAGCGAAGGTGGGTCGCCGTCCTCCGGTGTCGGTGAGCGAAGCGACCACAAGACTGCTGCGTCCGAAGTTTGCCAACAGTGCCTGCTGTTGCTGGGGTGTCTGCGCGAGCACGAGGTCCGCCCGCCGCAATCCATAGCGGTAGAGAGACTTATCGCGGCGGTAGCGGATGAGGAGCGCCCGCGGGTCGCAGTCGGAATTACTCGCGACGCGAAAAATGACTTTCGCGCCGTGCAGCCGCGCGAACAGCGCTACCTGGCCGAGCAGCGCTCCGGCGCAACTCGTGTAATAAATGTCGGCGTCGGCCCGTTTCAGGGCCGCCCATAACCGTGTCCAGCGCGGATGGACAAAACGCAGCAGCGGCAGTCCCGCGGCGGGGCGATACGCTTTGTAAGTTTTGATGCCGTCCCAGACGGCACCGTCCGGTTGGCCGTAATCGGCAACCACCATGGAGACCGCGAAGCCCCGTGCGGCGAGCGATTTCGCCAGCAGGGTCTGCTGCAGCTCGGCGCCGCCCACGCCATGCCGCCCGTACTCGCGTGCAAGCACAGGCAGGTTGCTGAGTCCGACGAAGCAGATGGTGGGAGCGCTTTGGGGGTCGACCGTCATGGAAATTGCAAGGGAACTCGCGCCGTTGGCCCGAGCATCATAACTATCCCGAAGTGGCGCCTGAAAACAAACGCGGACGCGAGCGAAACGTTCCGGCGGTCCCGCATCTTGCTACCGCTCCCGGCGTGGAGCGCCCGGCACGTATCGGTGGGCGGGTACGGTACTTGCTCCAAGCTTAGCGTCTAGCTTTTCTGAACCCCCGATACGGAAAAGAAAAGGAGGTATCTCTAATGCAGTTTCGAAGGCCACGCGGGTCGTGCGCGTTTCTTTTGTCGATGGCCCTCTGTGGCGCCTTGGCCCCCTCAGCGAGGGCTGCGCCCCCGCCGCCCCCGGCGAGGGCTGCGTTGCCGGATGCCGGTTATACGGTGAAGCCAGGCGACATCCTGGCGGTCTCTGTTTGGAAGGAGCCCGACCTGCAAGGGCCGGTGCTGGTGCGCCCGGATGGCGCCTTCTCCTTCCCGCTCGCGGGGCAGATGGATGCCCGCGGCAAAACGGTGCAGGAGCTGCAGCAGCTGGTGACGGAGCGGCTGAAGAAGTTCATTTCCGATCCGGTGGTCACCGTCTCGATCCAGGAGATCAAGGGAAACAAGGTGTACGTCATCGGCCAAGTGAATAAGCCTGGCGATTTCATCGTCAATCCACGTGTCGATGTGATGCAGGCGCTCAGCATGGCGGGGGGTACTACTCCGTTCGCCGCACTGGGTGACATCATGATCCTGCGTCGGACGGAAGGTGGCCAGCAGCAAGCGCTGCCGTTCCGTTACACGGACGTCATCCGCGGCAGGAACCTTGATCAGAACATCACGCTGCAGGCTGGCGATGTTGTTGTCGTCCCGTAAGCCTCCCCGCCCGCCATTCTCGGGCCAGGCAGGGCGGGGCAGCGGGGCGTCCGCGACGATTGCTGCGACAGCAAAAGCTGCGCTCGTCACCGGCGCGACCCTTGCTTCCCTGTCTGTGTTCAGCAAGGCAAGCGCGGCCAATTGGGATTTCAACCCGTTCATCGAGGCGGGCGGGATGTACAACGACAACTATCGGATGGCAGAGCAGGGATCGCCCAAGACTGCAGCGTACGGCACCCTGATCGAGGCGGAGGTCGCCATGCGCCTGCTCAACCCGCGGGCGGATATCTCGATCGTTCCGCATATCCGCTCGAGCTTTCTCCCCGATGATCACCAGGATCAGTCCACCGACGGTTTTCTCGATCTCACAGGCTCGTACCGCACGCAGAAGGCGACGTTTGGCGGGACCGCGTCGTACCGCAACGAGACCGTCCTTTCCTCGGAGCTGTTGTCGGCCGACTTTCCGGGGGTGAGCCTCGGACAGGTCGTGGGCGTACAGAGCGGCCGCGTCACCGTCCGTAACCGGCGGAATCTGGAACGCGTCGCGCCCACCATGACTTATGATTTGACGCCGCGGCGTCACCTGCATCTCGACGCCGAATACACCAACGTCTCCTACAGCCAGAACCTGGTTCAACAGGTGGGTTTCCGCAATTTCTACGGCGCCGCGGGCCTGCAGTTCGACCACACGCAACGCTCCAACTTTACGGTGCGGGGAATCTACGCTCACTTCCAGCCCGACGGTTCGCCGAACAACACGAACCGGTTTGGGGTCGAAGGCGAATGGGACGCAAAACCCACCACCACCATGCAGACCTACGCGCGTGTCGGGGTCAACGTCGTGCGAGCTCAAACGACCGTCGAGGGCATCGTGAGCAGCACAGCGTTCGTCGGCGGAGCGGGCGCCAGCTGGACCTACCAGGTCTCGCAGTATGTGGTGGATGCGCTGCGCGATCTGTCGCCGAGCGCTACCGGCGCCGTAGTGAAGCATGATGAGCTGCGCTTCCGCATGATTCGTGCATGGCGCCCGCTCCTGTCCAGTGTCGTCGGCGCCCGTCTCGTGCGGGTTCGCGGCGCCACTCAGACACAGCTCGGCATACAGGGAAGCGACTACGCCGCCGCGAGTGTGGCCATGACTTACCAGATCACCCGAAACTATCGGATACAGGGCGAGTACGACTATACCTGGCAGAAATTCCAGGGTGAGCCGCACGCGGCCGGGAATTCCATCGGAGTCTCCTTCATCTACCAGCCTCCGAGTCGCTTCCAACCGCTTCCCCTGCTCAACGGAATTCCGACGGACAAGCCGAAATGACCGACACTCAACTGACTCCGGATTTCTCGGATTACGTCGCCGCGATCAAGCGGCGGCGCGTGCTGCTCACTGGAATTGCGCTGCCGATCCTCGCGATCGCCATAGCGCTCGCCGTGGGTCTGCCGGACATCTACGTCTCCACGGGACTCATCTCGTTCTCGGACGCCACCGTGTCGGGCAAGCTGGCCGTCGACAAAGAGCGCGCCAGCAGGGAAAAGCCCTATATGGACGAGTACGTGAACAGCCTGTCGGAATCCGTTCTGAGCGGACCCAACCTGACGAAGCTGCTCAAGCAGATGCCGGGGATCGTGCCCGCGGGAGAGGAGCTGGCGGACGCTCTGCAGGACGTCGTCTCCAGAACCCGCGTCGAGACGGTGAAGATACCCGTACTCGACCCCGACAACGGCCGCGAGCGCGAGATCATCAAGGCGTTCACGGTTCAGTACGGCAGCCGCGATCCCGAAACGGCGCACAAGGTGGCGACCTGGCTGACGAACTCGTTCATGGCCGCGAGCCGTTCCAACCTCCAGGTGCGCGCCACCAACTCCGCGCAGTTCTACAACACCGAGGCGGCTCGATATCGCACAGACATCGCCCAGCTCGAGAGCAAGCTTGCGGCGTTCAAGGCGAAGAATTTCGGGCAGCTGCCGGAGCTGACCGACCTCAACCTGAACGTCATGGATCGCACGCAGCGCGACCTCGACGACGTCGGCCAGCAGGAGCGCGCGTTGCGGCAGGACAAGATCTTCCTGCAGCAGCAGATGGAACAGGCGCGTAACGCGGGCATGGACGAAGGCATGCAGTCGCAGCTGCAGGCCGAGTACAACCGCAAGCTCTCCACCTACGACGCCAATCACCCTGACATGATCGCCCTGCGCCGGCAGATAGAAACCATGCGCGCGGGTGGAACGGCAATCGACAGCCTGTCGCTGCCCGCGCAGCTCACGGCCCAGAAGCAGATCCTCGCGCAGGCCAGGCAGCGCTACAGCGAGGATCATCCGGATGTGAAGCGGATCGAGCGCCAGATCAAGACGCTCGAAACGCGCATTGCCAACGGCGAGACCAGTGCCGGGAATCCTTCCGGTAGCCCCGCGGTCGTGCAGTTGCGCACGCAGATCAATGCAATCGATACGCAGCTCGCCGGCCTCGACCGCCGCAGCGGCGAGTTGCGCACCAAGCTCGATCAGCTCGAGAAGCGCGTCGAGGCAACGCCTCAGGTGGAGCGGGAATATAAGACTCTGACGCGCGATCTGGAGCTGGCGCACTCGAAGTACGACGAGCTCAACAAGAGCCAGATGGATTCCGAGCTCACGAGTGCGGCGATCGCCAGCGGCCGCAGCGACGAGCTGTCACTGGTGCAGGCGCCTTCGACGCCGTCCAAGCCCGCCAAGCCCAAACGTATTGCTATCGCTGCAATCGGGCTCATTCTCTCCGTTCTTCTGTCGCTCACCGCAGTCGTGATTGCCGAAGGCGTCGACCAGACGGTGCGTGGGAGCCGCGATGTCCGTCGCGTACTGGACCTGTCCCCGCTGGGAGTCATTCCAGAAATTCAGGACGCGGTGGCTTCGAGCCGCCAGCGTTGGAGGATGGCGATGTTGACGGCGTGCGTCGTGATCGGAAGCACCGCCATCGTGATGACCGTACGAAATTTCTATTGATCACGCGACGAGGAAGCGACTCACATGAGTTTAATCGAGGAAGTCATGCGCCGTTCGGCGCACGAGCGCACGGCCGCGATGCCGGGGAATCTGCTCTCCACCCAGCGCGTTGGGCGGCCGCTCGCCACTGCGCCACCGGTGCCGGAAGGCTTCACGCCGAACCAGTATCGGGCGGCGCCCGTGGATCCGGAGGTGATGGAGAAGAACCGCATCCTGCTGCGCGTTCCGGATGTCGGTATCTCCCGGGCGTACAAGATTCTGCGCACGCGGGTCCTGCATCGTCTGGCGGCGAACAACTGGTTCACGCTCGGGATCACCGGCACGGCTGCTGGAGAGGGCAAGAGTCTTACCGCGATCAACCTGGCGCTCGCGCTTGCCCAGGACGTCAACACGTCCGTATTTCTCGTGGACCTCGACCTGCAGCGGCCGCAGGTGGGCGCGTATCTCGGCATGACCTACGAATATGGGCTGACGGACTATCTGACGGGCCAGGTGCCGCTGGAGCAGATCATCTACGACATCGGCGTCAAGCGGCTTGCCGTCGTGCCGAACGCCTCGTCGGTGGAGAACTCTTCCGAGTTGCTGGGCTCGCCGCGCATGGCTGAGTTCGTCAACGCGCTGGACGCGCAGATTCCGAGAAGAATCGTCGTGTTCGACATGCCGCCTGTCATGGTTACCGACGACGTGCTGGCGTTCGCACCGCGCGTGGATACCTTCCTGCTCGTCGTCTCCCAGGGGCAGACCGCCCGTCGCACCCTTGCGAACGCGAAAGAGGTGTTGGCGGAAGTCAACCTCATGGGTGTGGTCCTCAACCGCTCCACGGAGCGCAACGACAGTCCTTACTATTGAACATGGCCCCCGAGCTTTCCATAGTCGTACCGCTATATAACGAGGAGGACAGCCTCCGACCGCTGTACGCTGCGATCACGAACGCCGTCGCTCCGCTCGGGATCTCATTCGAGATCGTGTTCGTCGATGATGGAAGCAGCGATGGTACGGTGCGTCTTGCGGACGAGATCGCCCGCGGAGATCCCCGCGTGTGCCTCGTAAAGTTCCGGCGCAACTACGGCCAGACGCCTGCCATGGCGGCGGGCATCGCGCAGGCTGCGGGCGAAGTCATCGTGACCATGGATGGCGACCTGCAGAACGATCCGCGGGATATCGGGAACCTCCTGCGGAAGATCGATGAGGGATACGACATCGTGGTCGGCTGGCGCTTCGAGCGGCAGGACAAGCTGGTGTCGCGCAAGATTCCCTCGCGCATTGCGAACCGGCTCATCGCCAGAGTGACGGGGGTGCCGATCAAAGACAACGGCTGCTCGCTCAAGGCCTACCGGGCGAGTCTCATCAAGAAGATTCCGCTGTATTCCGAGATGCACCGGTTCATCCCCGCAATGGCTTCGATCGCCGGACCTAAAATCGCGGAGATCAAGGTCCAGCATCACGCGCGTCAGTTCGGCCAGTCCAAGTACGGGCTGTCGCGAATTTATAAGGTCCTCCTGGACCTCATGGTCATCAAGACCGTTGCATCCTTCACGGCACGACCTGTGTTGTGGTTCGGGATGTTGTCGATACCTATGCTCATCCTGGCGGCGATTGCGTTCGCGTGGACGCTCGTGACGTTCATCTCGGAGGGGACACTGTCACTGCCTATCGCCGGAAGCGGGGTGATCTTCCTCAGCTCGGCGATCATCCTCATGGGGAGCGGGGCGATCGGGGAACTCGTCTACAAGCTCGGCGACATGCGCGAGCACGAGTTCTCGGGCCTCACGCAGCAGATCCGCGTCCGGTCCCTCATCATTCAGTGAGCTTTGATCTATGACGAATGCCAACGGCACGGCCACCGGTATGCCGGCCGCCGGAGCGCCGGCCGCCGGATCGCCGGCCGATGAAGCGGCCCACGAGTCGGCAGCCGGAGCGCCGGCCTCAGAGTCAACCCGTCTTGCTCTTTCGGTCATCATGCCGGTCGGCAAGCGCCATGCGACGGACATCGCGGCTCTCTACGCGGAATACAAAGCGGGACTGGCGTCCCTCGATGTGCAGTATGAGTTCATCGTGGTGCTCGACGGTCCGAAGCCGGAAATCGCGCCGAGCCTGCAGCGGCTGCTGGAGAAGGGCGAGAACCTCGTCGTCATCAGTCTCACCAAGCGCTTCGGCGAAGCGACGGCGCTGATGGCGGGATTCCAGCGCGCCTCCGGCAGGGTGATCGTCACCGCGCCGGCCTACCATCAGATCCAGGGTGTGGAGATCGGGAAGCTCGTGAGGGCTCTCGATAAGGCGGATCTCGCTATCGGGCGCCGCTGGCCTCGGGTCGGAAGCCGCTTCGAAGTGATGCGCCGAAACGTGTTCCACCGTTTCATTGCCACGGTGACCGGACAGCGCTTCAACGATCTCGGCTGCGGAGCCCGCGCGATGAAGCGGCGCGTCCTCGAGGAAATCTCGTTGTACGGCGATCAGCACCGCTTCCTGCCGGTGCTCGCCAACCGGCAGGGATTCCGCGTCAGCGAGGTCGATGTCGGGCAGTCGCCGCTCGACCGCTACGACGGAGGCTACCCGACCCGGGAGTACGCGCACCGGGTACTGGATATCTTCACGGTATTCTTCCTCGTGCGCTTCACCAAGAAGCCCTTGCGGTTCTTCGGCATGTTGGGTGCATCGACGTTCGTGATCGGCGCACTGCTGGTAGCGTGGCTGGCTATCGACCGGCTCGTCTTCATGCATCCGCTCGCCGATCGTCCGGCTCTGCTTCTGTCTTCGCTGCTCGTGGTGCTGGGAATGCAGCTCTTCGCGCTCGGCCTGCTGGGCGAGCTGATCATTTTCACGCATGCCCGCGACATCAAGGATTACCAGATCGACGAGGTGATCCGCTATCCGGAAGCGGCCGTTCCTGACAATAACGCTGCCCGGGTGCGCGTCGAAAAGGATGACGCGACACACTCGCACGCCATCTGACCCTCATGGATCGAGGTCGAGAGGTTGCCGGTGAGATGAATACCGCGCTGGATCGCCCAGTCGCCGTGCCGGACTTCCGCGCGGGGAAGTGGCTGCTCGCCATACCGGTCGTCCTCTATGCGCTGCTGGTGTTTCCGTTCGTGTTTCACGACGTGGTGGGGGAGCCCGATCTCGAGCGAATGGCCCTGGCCGTGGTCTACGGCGCGTCCTCGGGATTGCACGAGGCGGCCGGCTATCACTATGGCCTGGCGGTCAGTTTTGGGTACTACGCGGCGCTCTACCACCTCCTGCCGCAAGCGGTGCTGCTGAGCTCAGCGGCGCTCATCGCGGCGCTCAACTTCATCGGGTATGCCTCCGCTGTCGTCACGGTCGGCGCGCTGGGGTTATACATGGCGCGGCTGTTTGGAGTGTTGGCGGCAGTTGCAATCTGCATTCTGTTTGCCTTCAGTCCGGTCTTCCTCGACCTCGGCACGAGCGGCCACCCGCAGCTGCCCGGCATGGCTCTCGTGCTGGTCGGCGCCTGGCTGTTAAGTTTTGTCACCGACACGCGTCTGCGCGGTTTTTCGAGAGGTGCAGCGGCGCTTGCCGCCTTTGTGGCCCTCGTGGTGGCGCTCACCATGCGCGGCGATTTCGTGCTGGCCTTTCCGTTCATGACGATCGTCGCCGGCGAGCAGGAGCTCGTCTCGCTGCGCGCCTGGTTACGGGCCGTAGGGCAGCGGCTTGCGGTGCTCATTCCGGCATTCGCGGTCTTTCTCGTACTTCAGGCGCATGCTTATCAGGACGCGGGCGGTAACGCGGGCTTCGTCGCCAATTTCTTCGCCACGTTCTATAAGCTCGATACGGTCCCGCGGGGCCTCATCGTTCTCGTCCTCTCGACGGGGGTGGCCAGCATGCTGACCCTCGCGGGACTCGTGTTTTCGCCGGCGGCGCGCCGCCTCCCCAGTGTAAATGTGCTGGCGGCACTGGCGTTGGCTCTGCCTTCCCTGGTGTTCTGGCTGCCTAACTCCACGCCGGGGCGTCACCTGGTCTTGGTGACGCTGGCCGCTGTGCTGAGCATCGTGCTCATACTGATCCGCTCCGCCCGCCCGCAGTGGGTCATTGCGATCGCCGCGCTCCTGGCCCTTGGCAATCAGGTCATCGCCGAACTGTCGCATGGGACACTCGAGCGGCATTATGAATGGACGTTTCCGCTGCTCACCGCCCGGCGGGCGACGACCTCCATTCCGATGGGGGCCTTCCCCCTTGACCATGAGGCAAAGCAGGAATTCTTCATGCGGGTGCGGAATGAGGGCCGTGCATTCGCGCGCACGTGCACGGGCAACGTCCTCGTCTTCGCGGAAGAGCCGCACTACATGATGCTGTCGCTCGTGGAGTTGGACCGATCGATGCGCTTCAACACCGTTGAAGCAGGTAATACGCGGGTCTTCCAGGCACGCGGCCGGCGTTGTTCGGTCGACTTCGTCGAGAAGGCGGCCGCGTGGCACCGGGACATCATGCGGGAATTCCTGGACGCGGGGCGCGACGCGGGCTGGCCGATCTACTTCCAGGAATTCAGGCGCAACCCTTCCGACCGAACGCGGGTGCCTGCGGAGCGGCGTTATTGCCTCGACAGCACGGCGCAGGGGCGTTGCACCCCTGCAGCGGCTTCCGGTTGAATTGCAGCGAGGGAGTGACCGTGGCGATGACCCATGAGAAAGCCCTTTCGCGGCTGGCAATCGTAGTGCCGTGCTTCAACGAAGAGGAGGTGCTGCCGGAGACGGCACAGCGCCTGACGGCTTTAGTGCAGGGTATGACGGCGAATGGCCTCATCGCGCCGGACAGCCAGGTCGTGTTCGTCGACGACGGTAGCCGCGATCGCACCTGGGAGATGATCGAGAGGCTGGCGAGCGGCGACCCGCGCGTCGGGGGCATCAAGTTGTCGCGCAATCGAGGCCATCAGAATGCCCTGCTGGCGGGGCTGTATACGTGCGAGGCGGATGTGCTCCTCAGCGTCGATGCCGATCTTCAGGACGACATCCGGGTTATCCCGGAGATGTTGGAGGCGTATGCGCGGGGCGCGCAGGTGGTGTACGGCGTGCGGAACGACCGTACCAGTGATGGCTTTTTCAAGCGAGCCACGGCGCAGGGTTTTTACCGTTTGATCCGGGCCCTCGGGGCGGAGTCGATCTACAACCACGCCGACTTCCGGCTCATGAGCCGGCGGGCCGTCGAGGCCCTCAAGAGCTTTCGTGAGGTGAACCTGTTCTTGCGCGGCATGGTGCCGTTGATCGGGTTCAAATCGGCGATCGTCTACTACACGCGCTCGGAACGGTTCGCGGGCGTATCGAAGTACCCGATGCGAAAGATGATTGCGCTGGCGCTGGATGCGGTAACGTCCTTTTCGGTTGCACCGCTGCGGTTCATTACGGGCATCGGCTTCGCCGTGTTTCTGTTGAGCGCGGCGATGGGCATGTGGACGTTGTGGGTGCGCCTGTTCACCGACCGGGCCGTTCCCGGCTGGACCTCTACGTTGCTGCCCATTTACCTGCTCGGAGGCATTCAGATTTTGTGCATCGGCGTCATCGGGGAGTATCTGGGCAAGGTGTACCAGGAGACGAAGGCGCGGCCGCGATACATCATTGAAAAGCACGTGTGAATGGATGACGGGGTATTAAGGCGGTTGGTCCGCTTCGGGGCCGTGGGGGTCGTGGCGACGGGGATCCAGTATGTGATTCTCGTCGCGCTGGTGCACGGTGCGGGATATGGGCCGACAGTGGCCTCCGCGATCGGCTTTACCGTGAGCGCCAGCGCCAACTACCTTTTGAATTATTACTTCACGTTCCGCAGTCAGCGGCGGCATGGGCCGGCGGTTGCCAAATTCGTGACTCTGGCGGGGATGGGACTGATCGTCAACTCGGTGCTGATGCAGGTGCTGGTCTGGGCGGGTTGGTATTACATGCTGGCGCAGGTGTGTGCCACGGGTGTGGTGTTGCTGTGGAATTTCCTCGGGAACAGCCTCTGGACGTTCGGCGGTAGCGCCGCGGATGCGCGCTCGCGCTCGCGCCCGCGCTCGTAGATGGTCACCTCGAGCCGCTATGCCCGCCTGCACTGGACTCTGAGCCGGCTGAAGGCCATGAGCCCGCTGGAAATGGGCTTTCGTCTGAATCGAAAAATCCAGGGCACGGTGGAGCGCGCGGGCATCGGCCTGGCACGGCCCGCGCCGCCGGTCGGCCAGTGTGGGAAGCCGTGGCTGGCTCGGTTGCCGCGCGATTTCGCGGCCGAGCGCTATACGCGCGCGGCGGATCGGATCCTCGACGGTTTTTTCTCCATATTCGCGTTACATGACGCGCAGCTGGGATTCCCACCGCGCTGGAATGCTGATCCGCGGACCGGAATCGAGGCTCCGCTGGTGTTCGGCAAAGATCTCAACTATCGGGATGCGGCTCTGGTCGGCGACGTCAAGTACCTGTGGGAGCCCAACCGCCACCTCGAACTCGTTACGCTCGCCCAGGCATGGCATCTGACCGGCGACGAGCGTTATGCCTTCGGGTGCAGGGTGCTGCTCGATTCGTGGTTCCGCCAGTGTCCCTACCCGATGGGTGTGAACTGGTGCGTCAGCCTCGAGCACGCGCTCCGGCTCGTGAACTGGTCGTTCGCCTGGTGGCTGCTCGGGTCCTCCGAGTCGGTCCTCTTCACAGGAGCGGCGGGCCAGGCTTTCCGGCTCCGCTGGCTCACCTGCATCTATCAGCACTGCCACTTCATAGACCGGCACTGGTCGCGTCACTCGTCGGCCAACAATCACCTCTTCGGTGAGGCCACGGGGCTGTTCGTTGGGGCGATGACGTGGCCTCTCTGGCGAGAAAGCGAAGGTTGGGGACGGCGAGCGCGAGCGGAGTTAGCGCGCGAAGGGCTCGCGCAAACATACGAGGACGGCGTCAACAAGGAGCAGGCAATTTGGTATCACCACGCCGTGGCCGACATGATGCTGGTGGCCGGGCTCGTCGCGCGGGCGAATGCGTGCGACTTCAGCGGTGAATACTGGCGGCGGCTCGAGGCGATGCTCGAGTTCATCGCGAGCATCATGGACGTGAACGGCAATGTGCCTGCTATCGGCGATGCTGACGAGGGCGTACTCGTACGCTTCGTGCCCGAGGGTGAGCCGCGAGTGTTGCCGGCGGGAGGCACGGATGTGTTTCGGTCGTTGCTTGCGACGGGGGCGGTGCTTTTCGCGCGGCCGGAGTTTCGCGTCAAGGCGCGCTCGTTTGACGAAAAGAGTCGTTGGCTGCTCGGTGACGAGGCCGCGGCGAGTTTCGATGCGCTCGACGGCTCCAGGGCGCTATTGCCGCCTCGCCGGGCATTTTCCGACGGTGGCTATTTCGTTTTGGGAGACGCCTTGGAGACGTCTCGCGAGGTGCGCGTTGTCGCCGACGCTGGCCCGCTCGGCTACCTGGCGATCGCCGCACACGGGCACGCCGATGCGTTGGCTTTTACGCTGAGCGTGGCGGGCGAGCCGATCCTTGTGGATCCGGGCACGTTCTCCTACAGCGCGATGCCTTGGCGGCACTATTTCCGTGGCACTTCCGCGCATAACACAGTCGTGGTCGACGGGAAGGACCAGTCGGAGTACGGCGGCAGCTTTCTATGGCTCGAACACACGAAGACGATCGTGGACGCCTTCGACCTCTCGGCAGATACGCAGGTGCTCACGGCACACCACGAAGGCTATCGCCGACTGTCGGATCCAGTTCGTCATCGTCGCACGTGGAGCTACGGGACCGGAAGCTCCCGATTGACGATTACGGATGAGTTGCTGTGCGCAGGGGCGCATGAGGTCGCGATCTATTGGCACTTTGCTTCGGAGTGCGAAGTCGTTCAAAGGGGGAGCCAGGTGATCGCCCAGAGGGCCGCTGTCCGCGTAACGCTGACTTGTCCCGACGGACTCACTACGCGGCTCGCCGTTGGCAACGAGAAACCACCGCTGGGCTGGGTGTCGAATGGCTTTGATGCAAAGCTACCGACCACAACCGCCGTGTTCACGGGCGAGATCCGGGGCGCTGCGAGCTTCCGATCAGAGATCGTGATCGAGCAGAGCGGCTAAACTCACATTCGATCGGGGCCGCGCCCCGCGTTAGTCGCTAGTGACTACTACCATCGCAAATCCGTCATATCCTTTGCTCCCAACCGTTTGCACCGCGGTTGCAGTGACGCGCGGCTCGTTGGAAACGAGCTCGAGGAAGCGCCTCACCCCCATGACGTTCGCGTCACGGTTTGCAGGGTCAATCACAGCACCGCGGCGTACCACGTTGTCGGCGATGATCACCGTGCCACGACGTGACAGCTTCAGCGCCCACTCGAAGTATTCCGGATAGCCCGACTTGTCGGCGTCGATGAAGATGAAGTCGAAGGGCCCGCGGCCTTCAGCGAGGAGTTGTGGGAGGGTTTCGAGGCCGCGACCGAGCCGCACTTCCACCAGATTGCCGAGCCCTGCGCGCTCGATGTTCTCACGGGCTACTCTGGCATGTGTTGGGATGGCTTCGAGGGTAACCAGCCTGCCGTCAGCGGGCAGCGCGCGGGCGAGCCAGATCGTGCTGTAGCCCCCCAGCGTGCCGATCTCCAGGATATTGCGCGCGCCCTGGGCCAGCGCCATGAGCATGAGGAATTTACCCTGGTTATCGGCGACGCTGATCTGGGGCAGCCCCGCTGCATCGCTGGCCTCCAGCGCGGCGGCCAGCGCAGGGTCGGGCCGCACCAGCAGCTCGGTGAAATATCGATCGACTTGGGTCCACTGATTCATCTGCTCAGGCCTCTTGCACCCGCTTGTTGCGGGCGGCACGCGCAAATTCTCGCAGTTCGGACACGCGGACGCACCTGGTCGCCGTGAGGGCCACGGCAAAGGCAACCAGGCTCAGGAGCGCCTGGAGCCAGGGATTGGCTGTGACCAGCACAGCGGCTATATAGCTGAGTGCGCCGAGGACCAGCGGCAGGAGCATCCAGGAAATCAGGGAGAAGCGCGTAACCGGTAGCGACCGGGTCCGCAGCAGCAGAGCAATCTGCACCACGTCGCCGACGAAGCGTGCCCATGCAGCACCGAGAACCCCGAACGAGGGAATCAGGGCGACGTTACTCAAGGCAGAGGCGGCGACTCCGGCGGCGAGACCTCCAACACGGTGAGCATGCTGATCCGACGATGTCAGGGCAAGGCGAAGAGCGGCGGTGGAGAATCGCAACGCGACGCTCGGTGCGAGGATGATGAGAATCAGAGCGGCCCCGCGGAACGACTCCCCGAAGATGCCGATGACCAGCGGCTCGGCGAGCGTTGCTAGCACGAGGCCACCGGCGGCGCCGAGTACCGCAGACCCGCGCAGGACGATGCGGCAACTGCGCGCATAGCCGGCCACATCGTGGCGGCTCTGGTTGAACATCAGGGGCGCCGTGACGCGCGATCCTAACAGAGCGACTTTGACGCCGATGTCCGTGAATTTATCCGCTGCTGCGAATAGCCCGACATCGGCCATTCCTGACAGTACCGATAGCGCCATGACTTCCACGCGATAACTGGCCTGGTAGAGGAAGCCGCCGATCCCATAAAGATAGCTGCCGCGGAAGATGTCAGCGGTGCGTTTGAGGTCGAGAGTCGGTTTCTCGGCGCGAAATAGCTGCCAGGTCCAGACGCCCGTGACGAGAGCGCCGCCCGCGACGTACGCCCACCCGACTGCCGCGAGCGATGCCGAAGTCCTCGTTGCGAGCACTGCGAAGGCGAGTACCGCTACAGGGGTCGCCGCCTGGTAGATCGCGTTGATGTACATCTGGTGTCGCGCGGCATTGGCGCCACCCAGGGACTCCTGCAAGCCGTACGCGACGGCATAGCCGAAGAATATCGCGAAGAACGACACTACGTCGGTCCCGTATCCCGCCATGGGCAATCCGAACAGCATCGCCGCGTAGACGAGCGCCGCGAGCCCGAATTTCAAGACCAAGGTCGTACCGAGAAGCGGGGCGATCGTGCGCGTATCGCGCGAGCCGTCCTCGATGAGCTTCCAACCCATGCCGAATTCGAAGCAGTGCAAAGAAGTGAGTGCGATCGCCTGGACGGTGCTGAATACGCCGTAGTCGGGGCCACCCAGCTTGCGCGCGACGAGTGCCTCAACGAGGATGAGACACACCTGCGCGATCACACCGCCGAGTGCCAGCGCGCCTGCGTTTACCGTGATTTTGCGGAGTTGTCCGCTATTGGAGACAGGATCGATGGCAGCCATGCCGGGCTGTTCGCCTTGGTTGCGGCTTGAGTTCAAGTGTAACAAAGCATGCCGCGTGCCCAGCCAGGAATGTGGGTTGCTCCTCGAGAGAGATGACGAATATGCGAATACTGCTCGTAGCGCCGCAGCCGTTTTATCAGGAGCGTGGAACGCCCATCGCGATCCGGATGCTCGTGGAGACGCTCTGCGGCCAAGGTCACGCTGTCGACGTGTTGACCTACCACGAAGGAATGGACCTCGAGATCGAGGGAATGCGCATTCTGCGCACGCCGCGTGTTCCGGGCGTGCGCAACATTCCGATCGGGATTTCGTGGCAAAAACTGCTCTGCGATTGCCTGCTGTGTGGGAAATTGCTCGCGCTCGCGCTGACACGCCGGTATGACGTGATCCACGCGGTCGAGGAGTCCGTATTCCCTGCGGTTTTCCTGCGTCCGTTGTCGCGCACGCGTGTCGTGTATGACATGGATTCCATGTTAGGAGACCAGCTTGTCGCAAAGTGGCGACTTCTCCGGCCGCTCGCCCGCGTATTGCGTGCTGTGGAGCGCGCCACCATTCGGCGAGTGGATGCTGTATTTGCGGTCTGCCCGGATATCGCCACGCACGTGTCTGCTGAGGCGCCCGGCGTGCCGGTGTTTCTCATCGAGGATGTCGCGCTGCCGTCGCAAGCGGCTGCGGGCAGGGCGCAACGATTGCGCGAATCGCTCGGCATTCGCGGGATTCTCGCGTTGTACGTGGGAAACTTGCAGCGCTATCAGGGCGTTGAGCAGTTGGTTCGCGGCATGGCTCTCATTCCGCCCGGGTCGCCGCTCACCCTGGTGCTGATCGGTGGCTCGCCGGGCGATATTGCGCGGCTGCGGGCAGTGGTGAAGAAACTTCAATTGGAGGGGCGGGTCCTGCTCCTCGGGCCACGGCCGCTGGCACATCTTGCTGACTTGCTTGCGCAGGCGGATGTACTCGTTTCGCCTCGCTGGCGGGGCAACAACACGCCCATGAAAATTTATTCATATATGCAGTCTGGCACTGCGATATTGGCGACGCACATCCGGTCGCATACGCAGGTACTGGATGACGAGTGTGCCCATCTGGTCGACACCGGACCCGAGGGGCTCGCGCAGGGACTCCTGCACATCTCGGGGGATCCCGGTTTGCGTGCGCGTCTGGGAGCGGCGGCGCGGCGGCGGGCGATCGAGCACTATTCGATCGACGCGTTTGAGGAGAAAGTGCGGTCAGCTTATCAGACCCTGGAGCCCCGTGAGGGGCGCGCTGGGGACGCGGAGGAGGTGCGCCAGTGAGTGCGGTGCCTCGAGAGGCCGTTGGTGCTCCGACTGCTCTTGGCACGTTGCGGGAGGCTGTGGCAACGGATGCCGCGGACCTCGAAGCGCCGGGGGTGGGACCGTTGTTCTCGCTCGCTGGCAAAGCGTTAGTCACGGGGGCAGCGGGATTTACCGGCGGATATCTGGTGCGAGCGCTCCAGGCGCGGGGTATGCACGTGCGGGCCCTGGTTCGCGAGCCTGGGAAGGTGCGGTTCCCCGCTGACTCCGGAGTGGAGCTCGTTGGAGGGGATCTGACGAGGCCGCTGGATGTTCAGAGGGCGGTAGCGGGGTGCGACTTCGTTTTCCATCTTGCGGCTGTCCATAGGGATGGGAAGTGTGGCGATGCGGTTTATCGCAGTGTGAATGTCGATGGGACGCACTACGTCGCCGAGGCGGCGGCGCGGGCCGGGGTGAGGCGGTTCGTTCATTGCAGTACGGCGGCGTTGCACGATAGTGCGGTTGTGCCGGCGGATGAGTCGGTAGCGCTGCTCCCGGAGGATGTCTACGAGAGTTCGAAGCTTGGTGCCGAAGAGCGTGTGCGGGAGCAGTTTGCGCGTGGGTTGGCCGGGACTATCGTTCGGCCTGTCGGGATTTACGGGCCGGGGGAGATGCGCTTTCTGAAGTTGTTTCGGTCGGTGAAGAATGGGACGTTTCGGATGATTGGGAGTGGGGGGACGGTGCAGCACCTCACGTTTGTGGATGATGTGGTGGAGGGAATACTGTTGGCGGCGGGGAGTGCGGCTGCCGTGGGGCAGACCTACATACTGGCTGGGCCGCGGTATACGGACCTCAATGAGTTGGTGAGCGCTACGGCGCGCGTGCTGGGGGTGGGGGTGCCCAGGGGGAGGATCCCGTTGGGGCCGGTGATGGTGGCGGCGAGGATCACGGAGTCCGTGTGTCGGCCGTTCGGAATCGATCCGCCGCTGTATCCGCGCAGGGTGGCGTTCTTCACCCGGAATAGAGGGTTTTCTTCGGAGAAGGCGCGCAGGGAACTGGGCTACGCGCCGCGCGTCGACCTTGAAGAAGGGCTGGGGAGGCTGGCCACATGGTATCGGGGGATCGGAGTGTTGTAACGACTACCCGGTCACGACATCACGACGTCCCCGTATCCGGCAGCGCGCGGGCCGAACGCGCGCGCTGCCTACCCTGGTGGCGCGACTACTGGCGCTGCTTGAATTCCTCGGGTGTTAGCTGGTGCCGGGCGAGTAACTTGTAAAAGTCGGTGCGATTGCGCTTCGCCAACCGCGCGGCCTGGCTTACGTTGCCTCCCGTGATCTGGAGGATTTGGGAGAGGTAGCTGCGCGTGAACTCGTCGCGAGCCTCGTCGAAAGAAGGCAGCCGGCCGGGACCGCCGCCCAAGGACTGTTGCACGAGCTCGACCGGGATGATCGGGGTCTGGGATAGAGCGACGTTTTGGCGGACTACGTTTTGGAGTTGGCGGATGTTGCCTGGCCAGTCGGCGGTGGCGAGCAACTCGACAGCTTCGGGGGCGTAGATTTTGCGGACACCGCTTTCTTTCGCGATCAGAGCGAGGAAATGAGCCACTAACAGCGGGATGTCTTCGCGGCGCCGGTTCAGGGGCGGCATCTCGATGTGTACTACGTTCAGGCGGTAGTACAGGTCTTCGCGGAACTGCGCGGCGCTCATCAGGCTTTGCAGGTCGCGGTGGGTGGCGGAGATTACGCGCACGTTCACCGGGATTGCGTCGGTGCTACCCACTGGGCGGATTACGTTCTCTTGCAGGACGCGCAGCAGTTTTACCTGCAGGCGCATCGGCATGTCGCCGATTTCGTCGAGCATCAGGGTGCCGCCGTCGGCGGCCATGAACAGGCCGCGGTGGGCGCGGGTGGCGCCGGTGAAAGAGCCTTTCTCGTGGCCGAAGAGCTCGGACTCGAGGAGGTTTTCGGCCATGGCGCTGCAGTTGATGGCGACGAAAGGCTTGTTCTTGCGAGGGCTGGCTTTGTGGATGGCGCGGGCGAGGAGCTCCTTGCCGGTGCCGCTTTCGCCGGTGATGAGGACGCGGGCGTCGGTGCCGGCGACCATGTGCGCCTGGGCGAGCTTCTCTTCCATGGCGGAGCTGCGCGTGACGATCTCGGAGCGCCAGTCTTCATCGGAGGCGCCGAAGCCGGAGATGCGCAGGGCTTTTTGCACCTGGTCGAGAAGCTCCTGCTTGTCGACGGGCTTCGTCAGGAAGCCGAAGGCGCCCATCTGGGTGGCTTGTACGGCGTCGGGGATGGTGCCGTGGGCGGTGAGGATGATCACCTTCAGGCCCGGCCAGCGGTTCTGCAGCTCCTTGAGGAGCCCGATGCCGTCCATGTGGTCCATGCGCAGATCGGTGATGACCAGGTCCGGCCGGAATCGGCTGGCTGCCGCGAGCGCCAGGACACCGCTTTCAACCGCCTCGACGTCATAACTCTCCGCGCGCAGGCGGATCGTCAGCAGCCGCAGGAGTCCGGGGTCATCGTCGACCACGAGAATTCGCGCTTTGCGCTTTCCGATCTGGTTCAAGGTCGTCGTCCTTCGCTGCTCGGGTAGCAACATGCTCGCGGGAATATTCACTTTGGGCGTCCTTCGTTGCTGGGTTTGCGCTCGTTCAACGACCGCTCGATGTTGGCTATGGCATCGAGCTTCGCGCGCGCCTCCTCGAGGTCCCGGCGCAGCCGTGTGTTTTCATCTGTCTCCAGTTGGAGACGGCGATTCACGGTTGCCAGGCGCTCCTTGTCAGCGCGTACAGCGTCAGACTGCAGCCTGCGATTTTCTGCCTCCAGCGTCAAATGGTCGTCGATTTGCTGCAGTTCCAGGAACGCCAGGGCCCGCTCGCTGGCCATGAGCATCTCAGGGTTTGCCATAAGCTCACGCAGCAGCCGTTGTGCCCGCGGCAGATCGGTTCCCGGATGGCCGGGCGTCGCCAGGATCAGGGCAAAACGCAGCTGCCGGCTCGGGGTTGGGGCCGTCTCGTAGTCGCGCTGGGCGGCGGCGCCGATCTCCGCCTGCTCGGAGGGAGTGCCCTGCACCAACTTCTGCAGAAGTTGCAGATCGTCCGTCAGCGCCGTGGAAGTGGCGGCCGCCTTGTTGACGACCGGCGGAGTGCTCTGAGTCGGGTGTTCGCGCGGAAAGAGGTCGGTCGCGCAGGCAGACACCAACAGCGTGGCCACGAGCGTGACGATCAGCGCAGGACCGCGCGCCCCAACAGGTTCACGCGGCATGCGCTTGCGCCTTGTCTTCGAATCCCTGCGGCCGATCGCCGCTTGCGGCGTTCATCGGCATGGTGATGCGGAAATGCGCACCGGGGTACTCGCCGTCGATGATCTCTATCGTGCCGCCGTGCGCGGAAACAAACTCCAGGACGACCGACAGGCCGATGCCGGTGCCCTTCACGGCCGTGCTCTTGGCGGCGCGTCCGGTATAGAAGGCTTCGAAGACGTGCTCCCGGTCCTCCGGAGGCACGCCAGGCCCGTTGTCGGCGACGTCCAGCACGAATTGCGACCCGGAGGTGCGCGCCTTCAGGTGAATGGTGCCTCCCTTGGGCGAGTATTTGACGGCGTTGGACACCAGGTTCTCGAGAATGAGGCGGATCTTGCTTCGATCGGCAACGAGGGTGACGTCCTCGACGCGCACGTCGAGGCGCACGCGTTGCGACAGCAGGGTGAGCTGCTGGTTCTCCAGCACTTGCTTGACTACGGGGCGCAGGCGGAATTCGCTCGAGTCGAGACCGATGCTCGAAGTTTGCCAGGCACTGAAGGACAACAGGTTTTCAATCATGCGTTGCAGTTTGATTCCGTTCTCGCGCAGGATGGCGGCCACCTCGCGCTGGTTGGAGTCGAGCTCGCCCACGGCACCGTCCATCAGAAGCTCCGTGCCTTCCCTGATGTTGGCGAGCGGTGTTTTCAGTTCATGCGACATGTGTCTCAGAAACCGGTTGCGTTCATGCGCCAGGTCCAGCAGGCGCTGGCGTAGCCATTCAAGCTGGCCGCCCAGGCGCTCGAGATCGTGGGGTCCCGAGACCGCGATCTGGTTCGAAAAGGTCCCCTGGCCTAGCTCGCTGATAGCGCGGTCGAGTTGCCGCAGCGGGCGGCCGACCGCGACGGTGAGGGCGAAGATGGCCACGATGGTAAGCGGTACGAGCAACGCGGCCTGCCAGAGCAGGCGCCTGCGGGCGCGCTGGGTCTGTTCCTCCAAGGCTGCCACTTCAGAGTCGATCTGCGCGTTGCTCTGAGTCGCGACTTTGTCGACGAGGCCGCTGAGTTCCGTGAAGTGCCGGGAGAGGGCTGACATGTTGACCGCGCCGGTCCCCGCGGGCATGGACAGGACCATGAGACGAATGGACTTTTGCAGCTCGCCCAATTGTCCGAGCGTGGTTCGCGCCTCACCCGCGGCATGCAGGTCGAGCTGGTCGCGGGTGGCGGTGAGGCGTGCATCCTGACGGCGATAGAGCTCGAGCAGGTTGGGGTCATTGAGCACGTCATAGAGGCGAGCGGTGCGCTCCAGTGAGGCAATCTGGCTGAAGAGGTCCTGGCTCGCGCGAGCCGCGTTGACGCCTTCCACGACGATTTTCTGGCCGGTATCGGCCAGGGAGCGGATCTGCAGCGCGGCGGTAAGGATGGCGACCAGCAGCGGCACGGCGATCAGCGCCAGGCCTAGGAGCATCAATCCGCTCAATGACTTGGGGCGTGCCCAATGCATGGAGCGCATTCTACCGCGCGAACGTCACCACGGGTTCTGCAGAAGCCGCTGCTCCCACTTGAGGGCCGTGTTGACGATCGTGTCGAGGTCGTCGAGCTTCGGCTTCCAGCCGAGCTCGGCGCGGATGCGGTCGGCGCTCGCCACGAGGGCGGGGGGGTCGCCGGCGCGCCTGGGCTCTTCTCGGACGGTCAGCCGCTTCCCGGCCACCCGTTCGACGCTTTCAATGACCTGCCTCACGCTGTAGCCGTGGCCATAGCCTACGTTCAGAACGGTGGAGGCGCCGTCTACGCGCAGATAGTCCAGCGCATCGAGATGGGCCGTAGCGAGGTCCTCGACGTGGATGTAGTCCCGGATGCCGGTGCCGTCGGGTGTCGGATAGTCCGTGCCGAAGATCGAGATGTGGGTCCGTTTGCCGACCGCGGCCTCGCAGGCGACTTTCACCAGCAGTGTCGCTTTGGGCGTAGCTTGTCCCACGCGGCACTCGGTATCCGACCCGGCGACATTGAAATAACGTAGGGCCACGTATTTCATGGAGGAAGCGGCGGCGGTATCGCGCAGCATCCATTCCGACATGAGCTTCGAGGTCCCATAGGGATTGATCGGAGCGGTGGCTGTGCTTTCGGCGGCGACCCCGTCTGCTGGCATCCCGTAGACGGCGGCTGTGGACGAAAATACGAAATTACGGACCCCGGCCTCGACACAGCATTCCACGAGATTGCGAGTGGAGCAGGTGTTGTTGCCGTAGTATTTGAGGGGTTCGCTGACCGACTCCGGGACGATGGTATAGGCGGCGAAGTGCATCACGGTGTCGACGCCATGCGTGCGCAGGACCTCGAGCACTTTTTCCCGGTCGCCGACCTTGCCGACGACGAGTGGCGTGTCGAGCACCGCCTGCCGGAAGCCTCGCGAGAGATCATCCAGGACCACGACCCGCTCGCCTCGCGCGCGCAGTTGTAGCACGACGTGGCTACCGATGTAGCCCGCCCCGCCTGTGACTAATATGGTGGCGCGATTCATGGGAGATCTCTGCGGTGAAGACGACGCGATGATAAACAAAAGCAGCGGCACCGATGTGAAGCCTTTCACCGGCCTCACACCCGAAGTGGTGCTCGACGCGGCGGCTTCCGTGGGGCTGGAGGTTGACGGGCGCCTGTTTGCCCTGAACAGCTACGAGAATCGGGTCTACCAGCTCGGCAGTCCCGCAGGAATGCGGGTCCTGAAGTTCTACCGGCCCGCCCGCTGGACCGATGAGCAAATCGACGAGGAACACCGTTTTACCGCGGAACTGGCGGCGGCCGAGCTGCCTGTGGCCGCACCGGTGGAAGTCGACGGACGCACCTTGTTCAAGTACCACGAATTCCGCTTCGCCGCCTTCCCGTGGATGGTGGGACGAGCCCCGGAGCTCGACGCGCCGGAAGCCCGGCAGATCTTCGGCAGGACACTGGGGCGGATTCATCAGATCGGCGCCCTGCGGCCGTTTCAGGTGCGGCCGAGGGTCGACATCCAGCGCCTCGGTTGGGATGCCCAGGAGCAGGTGTTGGCCGGTGAGCTGCTGCCGGAGCCGCTTCGCGATCGCTATGGGTCCGTGAGCGAAGCGTTGCTGGAGCGGGTGGACCAGGCATTCCAGGAGAACGACGGGGTGCGCGCCATCCGTATTCACGGCGACTGTCACATGGGCAATTTGCTGTGGAACGCGCGGGGGCCGGTGCTGGTAGACCTCGACGACTGCGCGATGGGTCCGCGCGTGCAGGACCTGTGGATGATGCTGGCGGGATCCGGCTCGGAACAGCAGCGGCAATGGAGCGAGCTGCTGGAGGGCTACCAGCAGTTCGCCGATTTCGACTTCCGGGAGGTCCGTCTCATTGAGCCGTTACGTGCCCTGCGCATGCTGCATCACGCAGCGTGGGTCTCGCATCGGTGGCTCGATCCGGCGTTTCCGCGCGCTTTTCCCTGGTTGGGAGAGCAGAGGTACTGGGAGGGCTATCTCGGGGATTTGCGCGAACAGATCGAGACCATCGACGATCCGCCGCTATCCCGGGGCTAGACTGCTCCACTCTACTATGCACCTCACGAAATACACACGTCGGACGTGCGTTCGACGCCCGAGACGCGGTATCGTCCGCTCGAGCGTAAGTCGCAGGAGTTACTCGCGGAAGCGCACGGAGCCATGCGGACGTCCATAAGAATTTCCCGAGTAGGCTGGGCCGTTGCCGCGGCATTGGTCTTGGCGCTGAGTGGCTGCGGTTCGACCACGGAGTCGAACGCCGCGGCTTACGGAAGGAGAAATCTGGCTAAGCCCAAGGCTACCGTCGATCCGACCCGGCGCGAGCCCACCGACATGGTCGCTGCGGTCAGCTCAGCCAAGGGCGGATCGCCAGTACAGGTGAAGTTCGAGCTGCGGGAGCGGCCCGAGATCGGCCAGCCGCTGGACGTCGACGTCGCTCTCATTCCCGACTCGCCGACGCTGCAGCGGGTTTACGCGAAGTTCCAGGGCGGCGGGGACGGCCTCGAGCTGCTCGACGGGGGGGATCTCCCCGCGGTCGAAAAGCCCGCCCAGAGCGTTCCCATTCGCCACACGGTCAGGCTTCTGCCGAAGCGGAGCGGAATCTTTACCTTGAACGTCGCAGTAGGCGTCGATTCGGGGACCGATTCCGTGTCGCGCGCTTTCGCCATTCCGGTGATCGCCGGTGAGGGCCTGCCGGAATTGGCGGCCAAATCGGCGGGTGCAGAAGGGCAGGTAGCGCCTGGGTTGGCATCCAAAACCCATTGAGCCTTAAGCGCGTGAGCGGTGGCGGATCCGGCCTGCCTTGCGCACGTTGCGGGAAGCAGGTTGAGTTTAGGGATCAGGATCAGGCTCAGCGGTCTACGTTATGTCAAATACGCAGACGACTCGGACGCTCGTGAATTCCCCTGACGCAGGTCCGGGCGGGACGACTACGCTTGTCGGGGCGGACGACGGCGTCTTCAATGAGGACAGCCCAGAGCTGCATGCGCATCTGCGCGCGCAGCTCAAAGAGGTCCGGTTGCGGACCAGTGATGCTGCTCCCGATCTCACGATGCTGCTGCGGCTGATCAGCGCTCACTACGACGCCATCGATGAAGAACGGCGCGGCATCGTCCAGTCCATGCGACTCATGGCGGACGAAGCTCGCGCGATGGCGCATGAGGCTCGCGAGCAGAGCTCCGAGCACCTGCAAGTCATCCTCGATCACATCAAAGACGTCGTGCTCATGGTGGATGAGGACGGGGTCATTCAGACCTTCAACCCCACGGGCGAACGCGTGTTCGGATACGTCGCGGCCGAAGTTGTCGGTCAGCGCATCGACCAGCTGATCCCGAAGATTGCCACTCACGAAAGCATCACCCAGGCGCTACACCGCCTGGCCGCAACCTCGGGCGACACCCATCTCGATCTCGCCTCACGTGAGTTGTGGGCTCAACGCAAGGCGGGCGAGCTTTTCCCCGCGGAAGTCGCGGTCAGCAAGGCTCGACTCTCCCGCCGCGAGATGTTCGTCCTGTGCCTGCGGGACGTCACCGAACGCCGCGAGTCCGAGCAGGCGATGCGGGAGAGCGAGGCTCGGTATCGCTTGCTCGTCGATCACGCGCCCGAGGCAATCGTGGTATTCGATGCCGACGAAGGTCGTTTCGTCGACGCGAACGAGAAAGCCGAAAAGCTCTTCGGCCTCGAAAGAACGCAACTCCTCAAAGTGGGAGCCGTCGATGTCAGTCCGGTGCTGCAGCCTGATGGGACGCCGTCGGTGCAGCTCGCTCGGACTTATACCCAGCAGGCACTCGCGGGCCACGCGCAGGTGTATGAATGGGTATGCCACGACTCCTGCGGAAACGAGATCTTTTGCGAAGTCCGTCTCGTGCGTCTGCCGAGCGGAACTCGACGATTGGTCCGCGGAAGTATCGCGGACATCTCCGATCGCAAGCGTGCCGCTATCGAGCGGCGGCAGGCGGAGGAGGCGCTGCGCATCAGTGAGGCCAAATTCCGCGGCTTGTTCGAGAGCATCGCCGAAGGCGTCTATCAAAGCGGCCGCGACGGGCGCCTGCTTTCCGTGAACCCCGCGTTCGTCAGCATCCTCGGCTATGTCAGCACAGCGGAACTCTACGCGCTGCCAAGCGTTGCCATGCTGTACTGGAACCCGGCAGACCGCACCGAGTTTATGCGGCGTGTGGAATCCGAAGGGGAAATCCGTAATGCAGAGTTCGCCATGCGCACGCGTGACGGGCAGCAGGTTGTGATTCTGGAAAACGCACGGGCCGTGCGGGACTCTGGGGACCGTATCGTGGGCTATGAGGGCACGATTGCAAACATCACCGAGCGTAAGCGCGCTGAACAAGCGATATTCGCCGAGAAGGAGCGGGCGCAGGTGACGCTGCAGTCCATTGGCGATGCGGTGATCAGCACCGACGCTGACGGTCGCATCGAATACATCAATCCGGTGGCCGAGAGCCTCACGGCATGGAGCCTGGCGGAGGCGCGCGGCCGGCCGATCGGCGACGTCCTGAACCTGGTGAACGAGATCACCCGCGAGCCGATCGAAAACCCGCTGATATGCGCGCTCGGCCGCGGCGAGGCGGGCGCCCCGGTGGATCATTCGGTTCTCATCACGCGTGCCGGCCAGGAAGTGGCGATTCAAGAGTCGGCGGCTCCCATCTGCGACCGGCAAGGAAGGGTCATCGGCGCCGTTATCGTTTTCCACGACGTCACGAAGGAGCGGCGTCTCAAACGGGCGCTCTCCTATCAGGCCAGTCACGATGCCCTCACTGGGCTCATCAATCGCCGTGAATTCGACAATCGCCTGCATGCCGCGGTCCTGAGCGCGCAACGCGGCGAAGGCGCTTACGCGCTGCTGTACATAGACCTCGATCAGTTCAAGGTCGTCAACGATACCTGCGGCCATCAGGCAGGCGACCGCCTGCTGCGCGATGTGACCGGACTATTGCAGACCCGAGTGCGTGCTTCGGACACCATCGCCCGTCTAGGCGGCGATGAGTTTGGGGTGTTGCTCGAAGGATGTACCCCGGAGCAGGCATCCCGCATTGCGGACGGCGTGCGTCAGGCGATAAAGGATTACCGGTTCATGTGGGGCGCGAGCACCCTCTCGGTCGGCGCGAGCGTCGGTGTCGTGCAGATCAGGGCAGAGACCGAAAGTGTCGCTGCGGTCATGAGCGCGGCCGACATCGCCTGTTACGCGGCAAAGGATGAGGGCCGCAATCGCATCCACGTCTACGAGGCGGATGGGGTCTCGAACCGCCACCGCGAAATGCACTGGGTGGCGCGGGTCACCCGTGCCGCGGAGGAGAATCGCCTCGAGCTCTTCTTCCAGCCGATCGTGCGGATCGGGTCGGAGGGTAGCCCGGATTTTCATGAGCTCACCGTCCGGCTGCGTGACGATGATGGGCGTCTGGTGCCGCCGAGCGAGTTCATCCCGGCGGCCGAGCGTTACAACGTCATGTCGATCATCGACCGCTGGGTCGTGGTCCGGGCGGTCGAATTGCTGAAGCACCGCCGCGACACCCAGCGGTCGCTGCCCATGCTGGCGGTCAATTTGTCCGGCACCTCCTTGAACGAGCAGTCCTTCGCCGAATTCGTCCTGCAGACCGTCGGGGAGCCGGAGATCGCCAGCGCCTTGTGTTTCGAGATCACGGAGACCGCGGCGGTGACGAGTCTTTCCAACGCGGCGTTCTTCATGCGTGAGTTGAAGGCGCGCGGCTGCCGGTTCTCGCTCGATGACTTCGGGACCGGCCTGTCATCGTTCATGTACCTGAAGACGCTGCCGGTCGATTATCTGAAGATCGACGGGCAGTTCATCAGTCAGATCGCCACCGACGCCGTCGATCGCAGCATGGTCGAAGCGATCAGCAAAGTCGGCCGCGCCCTCGGTATCGCGACGGTGGCCGAGTGCGTCGAGAGCGAGGCCGTCCTCGAGGAGCTCAAGCGCATCGGCGTCGACTTCGCGCAGGGCTATTACATAGCGAACCCGCTGCCGATCGCCGAGCTGGCCAGATAACAAACCTGTCTCCTGCCCGCGACACAGCCCCGCTATACTAGCCGCCACGGTAGTCGGGGGAACTTCCAGCAGTGAGTGCAGAGCCGCCATTCACGGTCGGTATCGAGGAGGAGTACCTTCTCGTCAATCTCGATACACGCGACGTCGACGAGAATCCGCCGGCGGCGCTGCTTCAGGAATGTACCGAACGCGGCGGCAGCCAGATCAGTCCGGAGTTCCTGCGCTCGCAGCTCGAAGTGAGCACCCGGGTCTGTCGCTCCATCGCCGAGGTGCGCGCGGATCTCGCGCGGCTGCGCTCGATCATCGTCGAGGTTTCGCGGAAGTACGGACTTGCACCGATCGCCGCTTCGACTCATCCGTTCGCCAATGCCACCCGGCAGATACCCACCGAGAAGGAGCAGTTCTTTGCCCTCGCGCGCGAGATGCAGGCGGCGGCGCGGCGGCTCATGGTGTGCGGGATGCACGTGCACGTCGGGATCGACGCCGACGACCTGCGGGTCGATCTCATGAATCAGCTTTCGTACTTCGTGCCGCATCTGCTGGCGCTGTCCTGCTCGTCACCCTTCTGGGAAGGGGAACGGACCGGGCTCATGTCTTTCCGGCTGTCGCTGTTCAGTTCGCTGCCGCGGACGGGGTTGCCGGAACGGTTCTCCAGCTACGCAGAGTTGCGGCGGCATCTCGACATGCTGATCCGCAACGGGGTCATCGAGAACACCACCAAAATGTGGTGGGACGTCCGGCCCAGTCCACGCTACCCGACGCTCGAGATGCGCGTGATGGACTGTTGCACGAGCATCGACGATGCGATGTGCCTCGCGGCGCTGGTTGTGTGTCTGGCGCGGCGACTGTATCGGCTGCGCCTGGCCAATCAGAGCTGGCGGTTATATCCGAATGTCCTCATTGCCGAGAACCGCTGGCGAGCGATGCGGTACAGCTTCGACGAGCAGCTGCTGGATCTGGCGCGCGGCGAGCTGGTGCCGTTTCCGCAACTCGCGGAGGAGTTGATTGCGCTGGTCACCGAGGATGCGGAGGTCCTCGGTTGTGCGCGGGAGATCGAGCATATCCGCACTATTCTGGCCCGGGGGACCAGTGCGCATCGGCAGATTCGGACGTATGACGACGCCCGCGCCGGAGGGGCGACGCAACGGGAGGCGTTGCAGTCGGTCGTGGACTTCCTTGTCAGGGAAACTGCAGCGGGCCTGTAGGTACGGCGCATGATTACTTTGTAGATGCGGGGTGGCGCGCTGACGCAAGACGTGCGCTGCAGGCCGCAATAACGATCGAGGAAGGGGGTTTAGATGGGCAAGTTCAATACGTCGCTCGTCGTCGGGCTGACATTCGTCGCGACACTGGGCGGTTTGCTGTTCGGATGGGACACGGCGGTCATTTCGGGCGCGGTCAGCTCGATCGACGCCTACTTCATCGATCCGCTCGGGCTTGCCGAGACGGCGCGCAGCAGCCTTTCCGGGTGGACGATCTCGAGCGCACTGGTCGGCTGCATCATCGGGGCGATGGTCGCGGGCTGGATCTCCACGGCGCTCGGCCGCAAGGGCGGCCTCATCATCGCTGCGCTGCTGTTTCTGTTGGGATCGATCGGCTCGGCGGTTCCCGAGCTCGGCTTCGGTCCGATCGGACAGATGGGGCCGGACGCTCTGCGCCAGTTCATCTTTTATCGAATCCTGGGGGGCGTGGGGGTGGGCATTGCCTCGATGCTATCGCCTTTGTACATCGCGGAGATCTCCCCGAGCGCCATCCGCGGCCGGCTCATCTCGTTCAACCAACTCGCCATCGTCGGCGGGATTCTGATTGTCTACTTCGTCAACTGGTACATCGCCTCCGGGGGCGACGATGCGTGGCTCAAGGCAACGGGTTGGCGTTGGATGCTGGCGTCGGAGGCGATACCGGCCACGGTGTTCCTGGCGCTGCTGATGTTCGTACCGGATACACCGCGCTGGCTCGTCCTGCGCGGCCGTAATGAAGAGGCGCTCACCCAGCTCAAGCGGGTGACGAATGAGGCGGACGCGCGCTCGATACTTGCCGACATCGAGCGGACGCTGGTGGTGCGGAAGGCGAAGCTGTTTTCGTTCGGTACCACGGTGGTCGTGGTCGGTATTCTCATGTCGGTGTTTCAGCAGTTCGTCGGTATCAACGCGGTGCTGTATTACGCCCCTCTCATGTTCAAGAACATGGGATCGTCGACGGATACCGCCCTGTTGCAGACCATCGTCGTCGGCGGCGCGAATCTCGCATTCACGCTCGTCGCGATCGTTACGGTCGACCGGTGGGGGAGAAAGCCGCTGCTCGTCGTCGGTGCGCTGATCATGGCGGTGGCGATGATCGCGCTCGGGTGTCTGTTCAACGCCAGGGTGGTGGGCCTCGGCGCGTTGATCGCGGTGGTGGTTTACATAGCCGGCTTCGCGCTCTCGTGGGGTCCGGTGTGCTGGGTGCTGCTGGCCGAGATGTTTCCGAACTCCATCAAGGGGAAAGGGCTCGGGCTGGCAGTGGCGGCGCAGTGGCTCGCCAACCTCGTGGTGTCGGGGTCGTTCAAGGTGCTCGACGGCAACTCGACCCTCAACGCGATGTTCAACCATGGGTTTGCGTATTGGATCTATGGCGGGATGAGTGTGCTGGCCGCGCTGTTCGTGATCCGGTATGTGCCTGAGACGAAGGGACGCAGTCTCGAGGCGATTCAGGATCTGTGGGGTAAGGCGGCTCCCGTGGGCGCGGCGCCGGCGGCGAATCATGGTACTTAGCCGCTGCGGGGACCGATACGATGTGTTGTGCGAGTTCGGGCGGGAGCGCGCGAGCCCGCTCGTGCGGCACAACTCAAGGCTAAGGTGATGGGCCACGATGCTTCGCTGGCCCGCGCGTGCATTGCTCATACACGCCACGTAGGTGAGAATGCGCAGATTCTGCCTTAGGGTCGCCTGACCGACACGATGCAAGAGGGAGAGCTCATGCTGCGGAATTGCGCAGTTAACGCCGAGCACTCAGCGCCTCAGTTTGCCTTTCCCAAGAGCGGGGTGGACATCTACACCTGCCCGACTTGCGGCTGCATCATGGCGGATCTGGAGTTCGTCCATGAGCAGTACGAAGCGGCTGCCTACTACACGATGGCCTTCAAAAATAAGGCCGAAATCGAGGCTGAGTGGGGATTCCGCTGGCGCTACATCCTGCGCGCGATCAAACGCTACGCGCCGCAGGCGCGGGTGTTGGACGTCGGCGCTGGTAACGGCTATTTCGTATCCCTGGCGCGGACCGAATTCGGTTTCAATGCGGATGGCCTCGAGATCTCGGACGCTGAAGCGGCGTATGCGCGTGAAACGTTCGGGCTCGAGTTTCTTCGCGGCGACCTCGCGAGCGTACCCGAGCGGTACGGCGTCATAACCTCATTCAACGTGCTCGAGCATGTGCAGCAGCCGATGGCTCTGCTGGCGCAGATGGGCGAACGGCTCGAGGCCGGAGGCTATCTCGTTCTCACGACTCCGAACCCGACTTGTATTCATCGGCGGCTGCGCGGGCTGAATCGATGGAGCATGGTGTGTCCGCCGCATCACATCAATCTGTTCACGCGGGGCGCGTTGGAGGAGAGTTTGACGCGCGCGGGGTTTGAGATTCTCGAGTACGGCACTCTGAGTACGTATATCAACGCGGTTCGCAAGATCGATACGGAGAGCCTCATGTTGCGCAGGGCGGCGTTTCAGGCGCTGAAAAGCGCCAACCTCGGGGCGGATCACTTCGTGGTTTGCCGGAAGAAGTAGCCGGCAACGGCGGTGCAGGGCGGCTGAGTTGCCGCCGGACACTGCGGCCCTTCCCCAAAAGACAGCTGCGCATTCTCGCGTTCCGCAGCGGCCGCGCACGCGATGGTCCAACCTACAGCCGGTCTCGGTCAAGGACGCCCGAGCAGCGCCGAAACCGGCCGTAGCGGCTTGGGACGACCCTCCCCTGACTGAGCCAACAGCTGACAGTCGAGTGCTCCGGGGCGCCCGACGAGGCGCTGATTTCAGCGCGTTGCGCCGAGTTTGCGCAGTGCTAGCGCCGAATCCTCATTGCCCTGCTGCTGTACGAGCGCCAGGGGTGTGTTGCCGCGTGCATCGGCATGATTGGGATCCGCACCTCGGGCCACGAGTTCAGGCAGAATTTCTGCTCGGCCGAACAGCGCTGCGAAGGATAGTGCCGTTTCGCCTGCGTTGTTGACCTGGTCTATCGGGCATCGCGTGGTGAGCAGCCGCCGGGCGATGGCCAGGTTCCCTTTGTAAATAGCGCCCATGAGAGCAGTGTTGCCGTGACGGTCGCCTGGACAGGGGGCCGCGCCGATGCGCAACAGATAATCCAATGCCTCGGGCCGCGAGTCGTAAGCTGCAAGAATCAGCGCGGTATATCCGGCTGAGGTCTGGCTATCGATGGGGTAGTGCGCTTCATACAAGGAGCGCAGGATGTCCAGACGGCCGACTCTGGCTGCGTCGAACCACTCCTGGTCGTAGCGATGCGCATCGACCCATTGCGCTCGTGGAATCGCACTGATTTTTTCGGCACGCAGCATCAGCCGCAGCGACGGGAAGCACCAATAGGCGAGTACGCCAAAAGTGCCGGCCAGCAGCAGCAGAAAGTAAAAATAACGAATGCGCCGTTGCGCAAACAGGCCAGGTAGCATTGCGACTCTCCAGGCGGGGATGATGGTGTTGCCCCGGGCAGTGGCGCCCCGGGGCAACACCTGGCGGCTATGGGTCAGTCCGTCAATTGCGCGGCGGCAGCCTTGACGCGTGTGACATCGGCTTTGGTAGCCTGTGCGAGGCGGCTACCGTAATCCGGGTCGGCCTTGTAGAAGTACGCGAGCATCGCGTACTTGTTGGCCTCATTGCCGACATGGCCGAGGTCCGCACCGAGCGCGGTCACGAGGTCGACTTTGTCCTGCGCCGAGAGTGAACGGTAGTACTCGCCGGCCTGCATGAAGTTGCGCGTCTTGGAAATCGCCTGCTGTTGCGTCGTGCCGAGCAGTGCAGCACGGACCGCCTTGGCCTGCGGATCTTCCGCGACCTCGTGGATGCCCGATGGCTCGTAGTTGGTCTCGCCCTTGCGATCGCCGCCGTTCATGGCCCCATCCTGGTCTTCGTTAGCGACGGCGACCAGCGGCCGATTGACGGGCAAGCTGCTGTAATTAGCGCCCAGCCGATACATCTGCGTGTCGGCATAGGCAAACAGGCGGCCCTGAAGCATGCGGTCTTCGGAGGGCTCGATGCCCGGCACCATTCGGGAGGGGGCGAAGGCCGATTCCTCGGTGCTCTCGAAGTAGTTGTCCGGCACGCGATTCAGGGTCATCGTGCCGATCTTCTGCTCCGGCACACCCGTCCAGACCTTGGTGTCGTCCAGCGCATCGAAGTCGAACCTGGCCAGGTCCCGGGGGGCCAACACCTGGATGTACAAATCCCACTTTGGATACTCACCGGCTCTGATGGCACGATATAGATCGTTGCTGTTGAGGTTCCAATCCTTGCCGATGGACGCCGCGATTTCCTGAGGGCGCAGGCCGTGAACGCCCTGCACACTCTTGAAGTGGAATTTCACGTAATGGACTTCGCCGCGGGCATTCACCAGCTTGAAAGCGTGTACGCCGTAACCGTCCATGTCCCGATACGAATCCGGCATGCCTTCATCCGTGTACAGATGAGTCAGCATATTGGTCGCTTCGGGCGTATGCGCGAAGAAGTCGAAGGCCAAGTTTGCATCCTGCACACCCGTCACCGCGCTTGGCTTGTTGGCGTGCACGAAATCGGGAAACTTGATTGCATCGCGGATAAAGAAGATCGGCCAGTTGATGCCGACCAGATCCCAGTTGCCTTGCTGGGTGTAGAACTTCACGGCGAAACCGCGCGGATCGCGCGCCTGCTCGGGAGACCCGCGATAACCCATGACCGTGGAGAAGCGCACGAATACGGGAGTCTGGGTGCCTGACTTGAACACGCTGGCCCTGCTCAACGAGGCGATGTCGGCGCTCGGCTGAAAAAACCCGGATGCACCGGTGCCCCGGGCATGCACCACCCGCTCGGGAATGCGCTCGCGGTCGAAGCGCTGCAGCTTTTCAACGAGATGTGAATCCTGCAGAAGCACGGGACCTGCAGGACCGGCAGTCTGCGAATTCTGGTTGTCACCGACGGGTGCACCAGCGTCGGTGCTCAACTGAGCGGCCTGAGCGCTTGCGGCGAAGACACTCAGCGTCAGCGATAGCACGATACTTTTTGTTGCGGAACTGTTCATCACGGGCGGCCTCATGTGGTGGCGTTGCGTACGCACGCATTAACGGTGCCGGCATGCAAGCCCGTCCAGTTGACTGTTCGAATCGACCCGATAGAAGGCCTCTATTCAGGACAATACATCGAGTCCTTCCCGTCGCTGGAGCAATGCAGCGTGCGGTGCGCTCGTGCGCATGCGCTTTGCTGGATCCCGAATGCGATAGCGGAGAGCTATCGCTCCGATAGCAAGCGCACATTGGACCCGTTCGGCAGCCGGATCTAACCTGTCACCAGAGCCGATGCGCGTAACAGCCAAACGGGTACTGCGACAGACATGACATCTCACAGCGCGAATCTCGCAATTCTGACAGAGGCATCGTTCTCGGCGCCTCCGAGGCTCAATGCGAGGACGCCGGGGAAGGTTGGCGTCCTGCTGAGTAATCTCGGGACACCCGACGCGACCGATTTCTGGTCGATGCGGCGTTATCTGTCCGAATTTCTCTCGGATCGACGGGTCATTGAGACCCCGCGTCCTCTGTGGTTCTTCATCCTCAACGGCTTCATCCTGACGTCTCGGCCCGCGAGGAAGGGGCAGGATTACGCGAGGATCTGGAATCAGGAGCGGGACGAAAGTCCGCTGAAAACCACCACGCGTGCGCAGGCCGAGAAGCTTCAGGCGGCGATTGGCGCCGGGCTGCTCGGCACGACCTCGGCCGAGGTGATCGTGGACTGGGGCATGCGATATGGAAATCCGTCGCTCAAATCGGCCATCGATCGATTGACGCAGCAAGGGTGCGACCGTCTTTTGCTCGTGCCGCTATATCCCCAATATTCCGCTGCCACCCACGCCAGCGCCTGCGACAAGGTCTTTGAAGCGCTCGCTTCGATGCGCCGCCAGCCAACTCTGCGCGTGGCTGCTCCTTACTATGACGATCCGTCATACATCGAGGAGAGCACGCGCTCGATCACGAGGTGTCTGGGGGAACTCGATTTCGAGCCGCAGATGATCCTCGCCTCGTTCCACGGTATGCCGGCCGCGACCAAACTCAAGGGCGATCCCTATTACGAGCAATGTCAGCGAACCGGCGAGCTGATCCGGCTGCAACTGGGTCTGTCCAGGGAGCAGTTCAGCGTCACATTCCAGTCGCGCTTCGGGTCGGCCGAGTGGCTCAAGCCTTACACCGATGAGACGGTGAAGGCGCTGGCCGCGAGCGGCGTGAAACGCCTCGCGATTCTCACCCCCGGCTTCGCCGCGGACTGTCTCGAAACGATCGAGGAGATCGGTCAGGAAAACGCCGACTACTTCCGCGCGGCAGGCGGTGAAAAGCTTGCTCGCATCGTCTGTCTCAACGCCAGCGAGAGTGGTATGCGCGTGATCGAGGGCATCGTTCGCCGGGAACTGCAAGGTTGGGTCTAGCCAAGCGGGCCCGGCAGGTGCAGTCGATGCAGGTCTGGGGTTAATGGTTGTCGCGCGGTACACCAAACGTTGCTGCGATCTGGCGGTACTTCGTTGCGGGCTTCAGCACCATGCCGCCTGACAGCTGCTCCACCATCGAGCGTTGAATTTCCTGCCATGGGGTTTGGGACGCGGGATATTTGTAGCCGCCTGCTTCCTCGAGCGCCCGGCGGCGAGTGGCGAGCTCGGCGTCGCCGATGAGCATGTTCGCGGTGCCTTTGCGGAGGTCGATGCGGACTCGATCGCCGGTTTTGAGGAGTGCCAGGCCGCCGCCGGCGGCCGCTTCGGGGGAGGCGTTCAGGATTGAGGGGGAGGCGGAGGTGCCTGATTGACGGCCGTCGCCGATGCAGGGGAGGGAGGTTATGCCGCGCTTGATGAGATAGGCCGGAGGCCGCATGTTGACGACTTCGGCAGCGCCGGGGTAGCCGATCGGGCCGGTGCCGCGGATGAAGAGCAGGGTGTGTTCATCGATGCCAGTGGCGGGATCGTCGATGCGGGCGTGGTAGTCCTCGGGGCCGTCGAAGACGACCGCGGGGCCTTCGAAGGCGTCCGGGTCTGAGGGGGCGCTCAGGTAGCGTTCGCGGAATTCTTCCGAAATGACGCTGGTCTTCATGATCGCCGAATCGAAGAGGTTGCCGCGCAGGATGATGAAGCCGGCATTCTTCACTAACGGCTTGTCGAACGGGCGGATGACCTCGGCGTCCTGGATCTCACGGCCGCGGCAGTTCTCACCAATCGTGCGGCCGTTCGCCGTCATGGCGTGTTCGCGGATCAGGCCGTGTTTCATCAGCTCATTGACGACCACGGGGACACCGCCGGCGTGGTGGTAGTCCTCGCCCAGGTACGCGCCCGCGGGCTGCAGATTCACGAGAAGTGGAACGGCGTGGCCGTATGTCTGCCAATCTTCGAGCGACAGTTCGACACCGACGTGACGCGCGATGGCGGCTAGATGGATGGGCGCGTTTGTGGAACCACCGATGGCGGAATTGACCACGACGGCATTCAGGAAGGCATCGCGCGTCATGATTGCGGAGGGCTTCAGATCCTCGTGCACCATTTCGACGCTGCGTTTCCCGGTCTCGTAGGCAATCTGGCCGCGTTCGCGGTAGGGAGCCGGGATCGCTGCCGAGCCGGGTAGTTGCATGCCTAGGACCTCGGCGAGCGAGTTCATGGTGGTCGCGGTGCCCATGGTGTTGCAGTAGCCGGTCGAAGGGGCCGACGAGGCGACCAACTCGATGAAACCGGCGTAGTCGATTTCGCCGGCGGCCAGCATCTGGCGCGCTTTCCAGACGATGGTGCCTGAGCCGGTGCGTTCGCCTTTGTGCCAGCCATTCAGCATGGGGCCGACCGACAAAGCGATCGCGGGAATGTCGACTGTCGCCGCGGCCATGAGGCAGGCCGGTGTCGTCTTGTCGCAGCCGATGGTGAGGACTACCCCGTCGAGGGGATACCCATAGAGGATTTCAACGAGGCCGAGATATGCCAGGTTGCGATCCAGGCCTGCGGTCGGCCGCTTGCCGGTTTCCTGGATGGGATGCACCGGAAACTCTATGGGCACGCCGCCGGCTGCCCGGATGCCCGCCGCTACTCGTTGGGCGAGGACGATGTGGTGGCGGTTGCAGGGGGAGAGATCCGAGCCGGTCTGCGCGATGCCCACGATCGGCTTGCCCGACTGGAGCTCCTCGAGTGTCATGCCGAAATTCAGGTAGCGCTCGAGGTAGAGCGCTGTCATGTCGGGATTCTCGGGGTTGTCGAACCAGGCGCGCGAGCGCAGCTGTTTCCCCTTATCGGTGGGTGTGCTGCGTCCGTCGGGGTGGGTCATCGGAGCACTCCAGGAACGGCCACGACCGCGACGTCAATGCCGCACTCAATTTGCTGGCGGAGGGTCTTAGTCAGCTGTCCGGTCGTGATGACCGGGAACTGCGCGTAGATGCGGGAGATGCATGCCCGGAAGAAATTCCGGAGCGGGTGCTCGCAGAGGAAGCGCGAAGCGGTCAACGGAATCGAGCCTGTCTGGAACAGGCGAGATTCGGTTAGCAGCGCAGTCAAGGTTTCGAGCCTCGCCTTTTCCTCGTTGAGTCGATCCGCCGTACGCCGATGTCGATGACTTTCAACATGGCTGCCGCGGCCGCCGGTTCGTTGCGGGCTTCTATGGCGTCCACGATGGCGGCGTGGCTGTTGACCGTGATTTCATGATCGCTCGCGTCGTCGACGGGCGAGCTGTGTGAGAAAGAGGCGACCAGGGCGGCTTCGATGACGCTCGCCAGGGAGCGCAGCAGGGGATTGCCCGAAGCGGTGCCGATCGCCAGATGAAAATCCAGGTCGGCTTCGGCGAAGCTCTGTCGGCTGTGACCGGAGTGACCCATTTCCCGTACATATTGGCGTAACTGAGCCAGGTCGTTCACGCTCCGGCGCTGGGCTGCCAGGGCCGCTGCAGCGGGCTCGAGCGCGCGGCGGATTTCGGTAAGGCTGCGCATGAAGTCGTCGTCGAGCCCGATCCGAACTCGCCAAACGAGCACGTCGACGTCGAAGAAGTTCCAGTGCAGGGGATCGCGGACGCGAGTGCCGATGCGGGTCTTCGACACGACCAGACCCTTCGCCGCAAGGGTCTTCATGACTTCGCGCATTACGGTGCGCGATACCTGGAAGCGCGTGATGAGGTCCGGCTCCGGCGGCATGTTGTCGCCGGGGCGGTGTATTCCACGCAGGATCTCACTGCCCAGGATCGCAGCGATCTGGTCGTGGCTCGACATTGCTCTTTCGACGGCGAGGCGGCTTAGTCGTGGGACAGGGCGCGGGATGGCGTCACGCTGTTTGCGGGACTGGGCGCGCGCGGCGACGTCAGCCATTAGGAGCCCTTTCTCATTGGAGCGTTTGAGGGTAGCGGCGAATATTAGGCGAATATTATAATATGATTAATTGCGGCAAAGAAATGGGACCGCTCCGGCAGCCGGGACGTGATTGAGCTCCTCGCCCACCGGCCGTTGGAGGACCGAGCGGCCGGCGTCGCCCTTTTTGGGTCTCCTCGGAACCCCGGGGACGCCGCTTTGATCCGGAAGTTGCGTGCGGGCGGCGCGCTGGGCAAGCTGCCCCAATGAGTGATCAAGTTATCGTCTCCCGCTCCGACGGCGTCTGCGAAGTGCGGCTGAATCGGCCGGAGAAGCGCAACGCCATCACCCTGGCGATGTATGCCGCACTGACCGAGGCATTGAATGAGGCTCGGGCGGATGACAGTGTCCGCGTCGTTCTTTTGAGTGGCGAGGGCGCGAGCTTTACCGCAGGGAATGACCTCAACGATTTCATGGGGCAGCCGGAGCTTAATGACGACAACAGCGCCGTCAGCTTTCTTCGCACGCTGCCGGCATTCCGAAAGGTGCTGATCGCGGCGGTACACGGGCAGACCGTGGGTATCGGGGTAACGCTGCTTTTGCACTGTGACCTGGTGCTGGCCGCGCGTAGTGCCCAGATGAGCATGCCGTTCGTCAAACTGGGTCTCGTGCCGGAGGCGGGGAGTTCACTGCTGTTGCCGCGGCTCGTGGGGCACCACCGCGCCGCAGAGTTGCTCTTGCTGGGGAAGCCCTTCGATGCGGCCGCTGCGCTCAGCATGGGGATGGTCAACCGGCTGACCGAGGACGCCGCCCTGATGGATGAGGCGCGAGCACTGGCTCGGGCCGTTGCGCAGCAGCCTCCCGCGGCGCTATTTGCCACGAAGCGGCTCCTTCGGAGCGAAACGGGGACGGTCACGGGCCGGATCGAGGAGGAGCTGGAGGCCTTTCGGGCCCAGCTCGGGTCGGCGGAATTTAAGAACGCCGTGCAGGCCGTCTTCGGCGCGGGTCGCCGCAGCTGAGTCGGCCACCCCCGCTCTTTCGCTCTCTTTCGACTTTCAAAAGGCGCACTCCATGCCCGTCTATTCTCTGGAAGGAATTGTTCCGGTTGTCGACCCGTCGGCGTTCGTCCATCCGCAGGCCGTGCTGATCGGGGACGTCGTCATCGGGCCGCGATGCTATATCGGGCCGGGTGCGTCGCTGCGCGGGGACCTGGGCCGAATCGTGATCGGCGCGGGATCGAACGTGCAGGACAACTGCGTGCTTCATACCTTTCCGGCGAAGGCAGTTCTGCTTGAGGAAGACGCGCACATCGGACACGGTGCGGTATTGCACGGCTGCACGGTCCAGCGTGGGGCGCTGGTGGGAATCAATGCTGTGGTCATGGACGACGTCGTCGTGGGTGAGGAGTCCCTTGTTGGGGCGGCGAGCTTCGTACGGGCCGGGTTCGTTGTCCCCAAGCGGATGCTGGTAACGGGTGCGCCGGCGCGCGTGGTCCGCGAACTCACGGCGGAGGAGGTCGAATGGAAGGCGATCGGGACGCGGGAGTACCAGGAACTCGCCGCGCGCTGCCTGACCTCAATGACGGAGTGCCAGCCGCTGACAGCGGTGACGCCCGGGCGTGAGGGCCCCTCGCAGAGACCAGAGACCCACTTGCCGTTGCATTCGATCAAGCGACCGAAGTAACGCAAGGCGGCCCGAGCCGCCGCAGGCTTACTTTAGCCGCGTGGGGGTTGCCTCAACGCTTACGCCTACGTTCGCATTGAATGGAGCGGTGGAGCATCATCACAGCGTCATATAGAGAGCGCAAAGATATTGCGCTCAACGGAGGCCAACTCGCCATGAAGCCGACATCGGAGCAGACGCGGAATGGAGTTCTTACGGCCGTCACCTTCCCTCCGGAAGAGGTGCTCAACATGAAGAGCTTCTTCCGCCAGACGATTGAGCGAACAGAAGTCGCCGCGGGCACCCACGCGGCGGTAGTCGATCCGTCCTCCGCCTACGGGTGTGTGGACTGGTATATCTATCCCGACTCGAAGCCGAAAAACGCCGCTGCTTGATTCTTCGGCGGCAGCGGTCCTCGCTCCCGCCTTCGCACACTGACGCTGTGCCGTGTCTTTCTCCCATGGGCGAGGGGGATGGTGGTAATTTGCGACTCGATGAGCTCGCCCCAACCCGAAAGTCGCACCCCTGAACTCTACCCTCCGATCGAGCCGTACCGCAGTGGCGGTCTCGTCGTCGACGACACTCACACCCTGTATTGGGAGGAATGCGGCAATCCTGCCGGCGTGCCGGTGGTGTTCCTGCATGGCGGTCCGGGCGCGGGCTGCTCGCCCGACCATCGGCGGTTCTTCGCCCCACAGCGCTATCGCATCGTCCTCTTTGACCAACGGGGGTCGGGGCGGTCGAGGCCGCACGGGGAGGTGCGGAATAACACCACGGCGCATCTCGTCAGCGACCTCGAAGCGTTGCGCGCCCTGCTCGAGATTCCGGCCTGGCATGTTTTCGGCGGATCCTGGGGCGCCACGCTCGCGCTGGCCTATGCCGAGGAACATCCGCAGGCGTGTTTGAGCCTGACTCTGCGGGGTATCTTTCTGTTGCGCAATTCGGAGATCGACTGGTTTCTCCACGGCATCCGGCACTTCGCGCCGCAGGCGTGGGGGGCCTTCGTCGGATTTCTTCCGGAACGCCTGCGAGGCGATATCTGCGCAGGCTATTGGGAGTTGCTCAACGATCCGCTGCCCGAAGTGCGGCGGGCCGCAGCCAGCGCCTGGGCTACCTACGAGAGCAGATGCGCGACGCTGCGATCGAGCGCGCAGACAGTGGGTGAGGCAGGTGCTTCGCAAGTTGCCGTCGGTCTGGCGAGGCTCGAAGTGCACTACATGCGCGCCAACCGCTTTTCGCCGGACGATCTGCTACTGCGCAGAGTGGCTAGAATCCGGCACATTCCCGGCGCGATCGTGCAGGGAAAATACGATCTCGTATGCCCGCCGATTACCGCGGTCGCCCTGCATGACGCCTGGCCGGAATCCACGCTACAGATCATCGACGACGCGGGGCACTCGGCATACGAACCCGGTATCCGCGCCGCCCTCGTTGCTGTCATGGATAAACGAGTAGCCTGATGACCGCGAGCGGGTGATCTGCCCAATCGTACTCACTCGCGGGGCCGAGCCGCTCAATCGAGCGTTGGCGGACGGTCGGCGTCGGGATCGATCACGCCAAAGCGCGCCGGAATGTGGACATAGAACAACCGGATCTTCTCGCGATGCAGAAGCGCGAGCAGGTGCCGCGCATCATCGTCCGAGATGATGAACTCGACTTCCACTGCGAGCGTTCCGGCCAGCTCGAAGAACGTGTTCTCATGCAATACGTGGTGGCGGCCGAATCCGGCCATCGCGCGAAAGGCCGAGCCGCCGCAAACACCGAGGCTGTTCGCCTGTTCGAGGAGCCATTCCCACACGAGGCGCCCGCCATGGCGATCGCCCTCGCGAACGTAGAATCTCAGTAGCGAGCCTTGCATGGTGAAGCTCCTGTTGCCTTGCTTACTGACCGCTTTGGCTCCTCACCCACATGACCGTGCCGATTCCCGCGAATGTCATGAGGATCGAACCCACCAGGTGAGTCGCCGCGGCTCCCAGTGCCCACAGTGCGCGCCCTTGCTGTAAGAGCGCCACAATCTCCGCGGAAAACGTGGAAAAGGTCGTAAGACCGCCGCAGAAACCGGTGATCACGAACAGCCGCCACTCGGGCGCTACCGCCGAGAAGGTGGCGAAAAAGGCGATTGCCAGCCCGATGATGTAGCCTCCCACGAGGTTGGCGGTGAGCGTACCCGGGGGCACGGTGGGAAAGTGCGCGTTCAGCATCGTGCCCAGCCACCAGCGCAGGAGGGAGCCCAGGCTGCCGCCGAGGGAGATGGCTACGATCGATTTCCACATTGACCTGTCCCCATTGAAGTGACCCCTTCGGACAGGCTTCGCCATGCGACTACGCCTTTCGGCACGGGCCAAGCGTAGGCATCATCAGCCGCTCGCGCGGCGGTTCCAGGAGGAATGCCATCTCCTTATCGGAGCGTGAGTCTAAGGGGGGCCGGAATGGCGCGCAACGGCACGGAGGCAGAGGGGATCCATCCCCTGCGCTGGCCGTCTTGCCGCAGAGTAGGCTGGGGTTCCAGTAGGATTCGAGTAAAACGAGCAGGATTTGTATGCATGCATGGGTTGCGCGTGGGTTCTTGATCGCGATGTCGGTGGCCGCCATGAGCGCCTGTTCAGAAGGATCGAAACAGCAGTCCGCGTCCAAACAGCACGACGCGGCGGACGCCAGTCTGCGGGCGCTCTATTCGAGCGAATGGAAGTGGCGCACGGATCAATTCGCTGACGACGAGGATGCGCAGAGGCCAATCGCGGACCACTTGCCGAAAGTCGACCCTGCCGCGCAGGAGGTACGTCTGCACTATTGGGAGGATGTCCTTCGTAAACTGGACTCGATCCCGCGCAGCGATCTCTCGCCTGCCGAGCAGGTCAACTACGACGTCTATCGGCCGCAGATCGAAGTGCTGATCGCGAACCAGCGTTTTCGCGATTTCGAGATGCCGGCCAACTCCGACACCACTTTCTGGACCGATATGGGCTACACGGCGCGCCGGACCTTTCGCTCGGTGCAGGACTACAAGAACTGGATTGCGCAGATGCGCGATGTCCCGCGCTATTTCCGCGAACAGATGGACGAGATGCGGGCTGGCATGAAGCGCGGCTTTACACCGCCGCGGGTGACGATGGAGGGGCGCGACTCATCGATCACCGCCGTCACGAACGCTACCCCGGAGGCGAGCCTCTTCTACACCCCCTTCAGGGAGATGCCCAGCGTCCCCGTCGCGCAGCAAGACAAACTCCGCGCTGAAGCCCTCAAGGCTATCCGGGAGAGCGTGCAACCGGCCTACGTTGAGTTGCTGAAGTTCGTGCGTACACAGTATGTACCGGGGCTGCGCACGACGCTGGCCGCGCAGGCTTTACCGGATGGCAAGGCCTTCTATCAAGCGAAGATCCGGGAGTTCACGACGCTGGATATGGAGCCCGACGCGATTCATGCGCTCGGGCTGGCGGAAGTGGCCCGGCTGCACAAGGAAATGCTCGCGGTGATGCAGGAGACGGGCTTCAAGGGCGGTTTTCCGGCCTTTCTGCAGTTCCTGCGCACCGAGCCGCGGTTTTATGCGAAGACGCCGGATGAGCTGCTCATGCGCGCCGCCTGGATCGCGAAAAAGTTCGACGGCAAGGCTCCGCAATACTTCGGTTACCTGCCCCGCGCACGCTTCACGATCAAGCCGGTGCCGGACGATCTCGCGCCGTTCTACACTGCCGGCCGCGGCGGGCCGGGCGTTTACCTTCTCAACACGTATGACCTGCCGAATCGTCCTATCTACAACCTGACGGCCCTCACGCTCCACGAGTCGGCACCCGGCCATGCGTTCCAAATGCCGATCGCGATGGAGCACAAGGCCCAGCCGGAGTTTCGGCAGCACACCTACATTTCTGCGTACGGCGAGGGTTGGGCTCTGTATTGCGAGAGCCTCGGCGTCGAAATGGGGATGTACGACACGCCGTACGACCGGTTCGGCATGTTGGGCTACCAGATCTGGCGCGCGGCGCGGCTCGTCGTGGACACAGGTGTCCATGCGCAGGGTTGGACGCGCCAGCAGTCAATAGACTACTTGCGGCAGTACACGGCGTTGCCGCAGCACGAGATCCAGACCGAGGTGGATCGGTACATCGCGTGGCCGGCGCAGGCGCTTTCCTATTATCTCGGTGAAAAGGCAATTCATCAGGTGCGCGCCAATGCGGAACAGGCGCTTGGCGAGCGCTTCAATATCCGGGCGTTCCACGATGCGGTGTTGGAGCTGGGCTCGGTTCCGTTGCCGGTACTCGAGTCGCATATCAGCCGGTTCATTGCCGGCGGCGGTAAGGGGCCGTATCCGGATATGGAGTAAGGCGCAATTGCCGAGCTCACCGATGAGCTCGCACAAAAGCACCTGACCGTCTGATCGGACGGGCTCTCCAACCCGCCGCCCCTCATTTTGGGGACGGCGGAGCGCCGGGGGATTATCATAGCGGTGCGCCTATAATCCTGATCGATGAGGGAGGACGTATGAGATGTTCAATGTGGCTGGTGGCGGTGAGCGCGGTACTGGCCGTTGGGGCTCTGACGCAGCCGACGGTTGCCGAGAATACTCAACAGTCCAAGATGACGACCTGCAACGCTGACGCGAAGACCAGGGGTCTGGCAGGCGCCGATCGCAAGACCTTCATGCAGAAGTGCCTGTCGGCCGACTCGGCGGCGAGCAAGCCCATGAACAGTCAGCAGGCGAAAATGAAAACCTGCAACGCGGACGCGAAGACCAAGGGCCTCACCGGGGCCGAGCGCAAGAAGTTCATGAGCGCCTGTTTGAAGAGCACTTCTTAACAGGCTGCCTGAAAGGGTGCACTGGCGTCCCAACAGTTGCGCGCGGTGGCGAATTTTCCCGAAGGGAGCAGCTCTTGGCGACCGAGACCGAAGACATCGAAGTAGTGGCTTTCCGCATGGTCCTGCACGCCGGCCAGGCCGAGGAGTATCGGCGTCGGCATGACCAGATCTGGCCGGAGTTGACTGCCGGACTGCTGGCGGCGGGCGCGCTCGACTATCGCATCTGGCTCGATCCGCGGACAGGGCATCTCTTTGCGGTTCTGACACGACGGCGCGACCATGACCTCGACAGGCTGCGCACTACCGAAATCATGCGTCGCTGGTGGTCGCTGATGAGCGACATCATGGCCACACATCCCGATCAGTCGCCGCAGGAGCAGGCGCTCGAGCCGATGTTCGTACTCTCAGCGCCACCGGCGCGTTGAGCGTTTGGAAGCTGCTGCTGAGCGCGCGCTAACTCGGGCGCATCGGCAGGCTGTCCCGCCAGGCGGCGCGGTATTCCGTCAGACCCGGCAGCTCGAGCCGTTGGAGACGCTTGGCCGGCGGCGCGGGAACATCGGGAAATCCGGCGAGGAAGCAGACAGCCGACGCGTAGCCTCCTGAGGCACCGGCGGCAAATACCCGCCGGCCCGCAGACCATGTTGCCAACAGCGAGCCGTACAACGGATTCACAGCGAGCGGGCCGTCGATCAGGATATCGCCCTCGGCGCCGAGTAATTCGATCAACAGATCGCTCCTCAGCGCTATATAAAGGGTCGCGAGCGCCGCGCGCTCGGGCGGCCGAAGCTCGTCCGCCCGCAGGAGCGTGCCCGGCCAGGCCGCGAAAGGGCCAGCTTTTGCGAGAGCCGGCATGACGAGCGAGCACCGGGTCATCACTTCGTTCACGCCTGCAAGTGTCGGCAGCTCGGCGGTACGCGCTATCGCCTCATACTCGCGGCCGCCCATGAAACGGGCGGTGCCGACGGGTGCGCCAAAAGCATCGACGTTGGCCAGCATGTCGCGCTCCGCGCGCAAAGCCGACAGGTCGGCTCGATTTGCCATGATGACGGTCCACGTCCCGCTGGAAACGACGCAGAAGGGCTCATGGCGGCGGTCGAGCAGGTGCTGCAGATAGGACGCGTTGGAGTCGTGGATGCCACACACGACGCGACAGGTAGGACTGAGGCCGGTGGCGGCCGCGATCTGCGGGGTCAACACTCCCAGCGTGTCGCCCGCGAATCGCGTGGGCGCCAGCAGAGGCGCCCAACCTCGTAGCCAGGCTGCGGCAGACAGCGACCTTCGCTCAGGTCGCCACAGGTCAGTGTGACAACCTAGCGAAGTCACCTCGCCGGCCCGCACGCCGCTCAGGCGCCACGCCCAGAATTGCGGAGTACGCGGACGTCGCCGCGCTACTGGCGCGCCGAGGCGTGGACGTCGAGGCGATCACTGCGGCGGTGGCGAGTTTCGGCGTGGCAATCCCTTCATGGGGTGTGGGCACCGGGGGAACCCGTTTCGCGCGTTTTCCCGGACCCGGCGAACCGCGCAATGTCTTCGAGAAGCTCGAAGATTGCGCGGTGGTCAATGCATTGACGGGAGCGACACCGACCGTGTCGTTGCACCTCCCGTGGGACCAGACGCAGGATCTGCCCGCGCTGCAGGAGCAGGCCGCGGCGGCCAAGCTCGGGTTCGACGCCGTCAACTCCAACACCTTTCAGGATCGGCCGGGACAGGCCTGGTCCTACAAGTTTGGCAGCCTCACGCACACCGACGGCGCTGTGCGGGAGCAGGCGATCGCCCACAATGTGGAGTGCATCCGCATCGGCCGGATCCTGGGGTCGAAGGCTTTGACCCTGTGGATCGGCGATGGCGCCAACTTTCCGGGACAGCAGCATCTGGCACGGGCATTCGAGCGGTATCTCGACTCCGCCGCGCGGATCTACGCGGCGCTGCCGGATGACTGGCGACTGCTCATCGAGCACAAGATGTACGAGCCGGCCTTCTACGCCACCGTCATCCAGGACTGGGGCAGCTCGCTGATGGCCGCGCAGACGCTGGGACCCAAGGCCTTCTGCCTGGTCGACCTGGGGCATCATGCGCCCCATGTCAACATCGAGATGATCGTTGCGCGGCTGGTGCATGCGCAACGCCTCGGCGGCTTCCATTTCAACGATTCGAAGTACGGCGACGACGATCTCGACGCGGGCTCGATCGATCCGTTCCGGCTGTTCCTGATCTTCAATGAGCTCGTGGATGCGCAACGGCGCCGGGCGCCGAACTTCTCCCCGGCGCACATGCTCGATCAGTCGCATAACGTGACGGACCCGCTGGAAAGCCTGATGGTGAGTGCGATCGAGTTACAGCGTGCCTATGCGCAGGCGTTGCTCGTAGATCGAGAGGCCCTGGCGGCATACCAGCATGACAACGATGCGCTGATGGCAACGCAGACGCTGAAGCGTGCGTATACGACGGATGTGCATCCGATACTCGCCCGAGCACGGCAGCTGAAGGGCGCGGCAATCGATCCGATCGGTGCGTATCGTGCCAGCCGCTATCGCGCGGCGTGCGCTGCAAAGCGCCCTGCGCAGAGGACGTCCGGCAGCGGAATCGTGTGAAGCTGCGCTTTTGCTTACTTGCGCACGGATTGTTTGAGCACTTCGAACAGGATCGGATGGCTCGCCTGCAGCGTTTTGCGCAGCGCCACTTCCTCGGCCGCGCGATTTGCGCGCCGGGCCTGGATCCAGCGATGCACGCAGCGGTAATTGTCTTGCGCAGGGGAGCTGCGTACCGGCAGATCCGCGGGCAGCTGCAGCGCCAGCCCCGGTTCGCGAAGCAATAGCCATGCCGGGAAGTCAGCGGCGCTCAGTGCAGGCTCCGCCGAGTGTCCCGACACCGGCAGGTCCGGCTCACTGTCGAGGAAGTGTTGCCACAACGCGGTCAGGTCAGGCTGTCTGAGTCTGCTCACCGCGTCTGCGGCGTGCTCGGGTGCAGCCCAACACAGATGGCACCAGGCCAGCAGCCCTTCAACGCGACGCCGGCGGCAAAACGCGCTCTCGACCAGCCGCATGCACAGCACCGCATGCAGTTGCCAGTCGGGCTCGCCGAGTACGCTGTCACTGACAGCGGCCCAGTCCTGCGCCTGACTCAAAGCGAAACTGCGATGCAGAGTGGCTTGGTCGGGCGAATAGGCGGTGCCCCGCAGGGTGTCCGCCAGCTGCAGCCATAACGGTGACAGCAGATCTCTCGATTGCGCACCCAGCAGGCGCCGGGCAGTAGGGGTGACCTCGAGGAGGAAATCCAACTCCGCGCCTGGATCGTTACCGGCGTGCCCCAGCAGGCCGAGTGCCGCAAGGAGTTGATCGAACGCGGCGAGGTCCGAGTGGTTCGGCGCCTGCGCGTACAGCCTGTCCAGTTGCCTGTGCGCGTCGGCCAGGTTCCGCGTGGTCAGGGCCATTACGATGCCGTTGGCCAGGGCCACGACCGGATTGTCGAAGAACAGATCCATTTGCGGCGCGTTCTGCGCGGGAATGTAGCGGCTGCCGATGAGCCGTTGCAGCTGCGCGTCCGCGCTTATGCGCAGGGGCTTGTCGCTGCCGCCCGCGCTGACCGCGCTCAGCGTGTGGGCCTTGGAGAGGCTTTCCGGCTGCTCGTCCGCGGATATCTCCGCCGGGCTCGGGGTGTGCCACGCAAAGAACTCTTGCGGCTGCTCCACTAAACCGATGCTGCGTGCGTAGGCGACTGCCTGCTCTATTTCCGCGGCGATTTTCTCTCTGTTACCCATCAGTACGCCATCGAGTAGCGGCACCTGCCGCCGGCGCCAGCTTTCGTAGTCGCTGTAGAGCAGGCGTCCGGAGTTGAAGAGGAGTTCCAGTGGGGCAAATGCGCCTTGCTCCATGAGCTGCGCATCGACCTGTGCCTGCAGCGAGGTATCGATAGCCATCACGGTGCAAACAGAGCTTCGAGATCCGCAGCCGTCCAGGAGGCCGGCGCGGCACTGTTCTGCGTGTACAACCGGCTCGCGAGCTCGTGTTTGGTCGCTTGCAACTGCATTATTCTTTCCTCCACCGTGCCCTGCGCGATGAGCTTGTAGACGAAGACGGGTTTGTCCTGGCCGATGCGATGGGCGCGGTCGGTCGCCTGCGCCTCGACCGCGGGATTCCACCAGGGATCGTAGTGAATGACGGTATCCGCAGCCGTGAGGTTGAGGCCGGTGCCGCCGGCCTTGAGGCTGATCAGGAACAAGGGGACGGCGCCGGATTGAAAGCGCGCAATCACGTCGGAGCGATTTTGCGTCTCCCCGGTGAGGAGGCAATACGGAATGCCCAGGCCGGTCACCGCCGCCTCGATGAGGCGCAGCATCGAGGTGAATTGCGAAAACAGCAGGACGCGGCGCCCCTCCTCGATGAGCTCCGGTAGCACCGTCGACAGCCAGTCCAGCTTTGCCGAGGGGATCTCGTCCTTGCCGGCCGCCACCTCCAGAAGCCGCGGATCGCAACACGCCTGCCGCAACTTCAACAGGGCGTCGAGTATCGTGATCTGGCTGCGGGCGAGACCGTGTTGCCGAACGACTTCCTGAATGCGCCGGTGGGTCGCGAGACGGATGCCGTCGTAGAAGTCCCGCTGTGTCTCGTCGAGGGCGATGGCTTCGACGATTTCCGTCTTTGGCGGCAGATCCCGCGCGACCGCGTCTTTCGTCCGCCGCAGGAGAAAAGGGGCGAGTCGTTGCGCCAGCGCCTGCGCGCGCGGCCGGTTGCCATTCTTCTCGATGGGCGTCCGGTAATGCCGTTGGAAGTGCCGTTCATCGCCCAGCAGGCCGGGCTGCACGAAATCGAACAGCGACCACAATTCGCCCAGGTGGTTCTCGACGGGAGTGCCCGTCAGGCACAGACGGTAGTCCGATCGCAACGCGCGCGCCGCCTGTGAAACCTTGGCGCGCGGGTTTTTGATCGTCTGGGCCTCGTCGAGAATGACGAGATAGAAATCCCGGGCCAGCAGCGTGTCGCTGTCGAGTTGCAACGACGGGTAGCCGGTTATGACGACGTCGACTTCATCGATGCGAGGAAACGATTCCCTGCGCTTGGCCCCGTGCAGCGTGAGGCATTGCAGCTCCGGCGCGAACCGGTGGATCTCCTGTTGCCAGTTGCCGAGGGTGCTGACGGGAGCGACGATGAGCGAAGGCTTGTTCAAGCGGCCTTGCTGCTTCTCCAGCGCGAGGTGCGCCAGCGTTTGCACTGTCTTTCCCAAGCCCATGTCATCGGCGAGGATGCCGCCGAGACGATGCCGGCGCAGGAACTGCAGCCAACCCAGTCCTTCTTCCTGGTACGGACGCAGGGCCGCCCGAAAGTGCGCAGGTGCTGCCAGCGCCTTCACCCCGCCGGAAACCTCGAGATCGTCGATCAGGGCGCGCAGCGCTGCGTCATCCGCACGCAGCACAGGTCCGTTCAGCTCGCGGGAAAGTTGTGCCAGCCGGCCCGTCTGGCTCCTGGGCAGGGACAGCGCCTGCAGCCCGGTGAGGCCGTCCCGGTCGAAAAGCTCCACCAGCGTGTTGGCGATGCGCTGAATGCGTTCGATCGCGATCGGCAGGTAGCGACCGTCGTCCAGGAGTACGAGCCATTGCTCGCCCACGCGACAGCCCGCCTCGTCAGCGACAGGCGCTTCGCTCTCGACAGCTGCATCGCCTGACAGTGACGTCTGGAGATAGCGGGCGAGGGCGGGCAGCAGATTGACATGCTGGCCCTCCACCACGACGCCCAGCCGCAGGTTGAACCAGCCCGGCCGGCGATCCGTGTCCAGATCGCCATACCAGTTCTCGGGCCGGGCGATGCGATACGGGAAGCGGCTGTCGACGCAAACTTCCCAGCCATGGGCCTGCAGTACCGGGACCCCTTCCAGCATGAACGCAAACCATTTCTCGCGACTTTCCGCTGCCGCCGGCACGAGTTGCTCGAATTGCGCCAGCAGCTGTCGCTCGACGCCCCGGTCACGGTCGATTTCGTAGAGTGTGCCGTCCAACATTTGGCGCAGACTGGCCTGTTCGCCATGCAATCTGCGGCTGTCGACGGGCAGCCCGTTGTAGACGAAATAAAGTGTACGCGTCGAACCGTCAGGGCCCGCTGACAAAACCAGCCTCGCCTCGAGGGTGGCCAGCGCTTGTCTTTGCGGCGGCAACGTTTGCAGGCGAGGGAAAGCCACCGTACCGGTGTCCAGTGAGATCTGCTCGTTGACGGCAGCCACCTGCTCCGGTGGGATCGCGGGTCGGTTCGAATAGTCTCGTAACAGGCTCAAGGGGCAGGAGAGCTCGAGAAGCCCCAATTCGCCAGCCGTGGAGTCGATATACATCGCGGGCTCGACTTCCAGAAAGACGTCGACTGAGCTGCCGGCCTGGCAACGCAGTTCCTGATTGCCGTTCGGCAACGCCTCCCATGCAAACAGCGCCTGCCGGGGAGCGCCGGAGCGCAGCGCTCGACCGCGCAACGATTGCCAGAACGCGCGGCCGGTGGCGACCATCTGCCGAAGCAGCTCAGCTGCCGCCTCGCCACGCACTTCCCAAGGCCCATCCATCTGACGCGCGTTCAGCGCTTTCAGAATCTCTTTATCGCATGGGTCGACATACCGCGGGAACTCCGTGCTGCCAAGCGAAGCTCTCGGTGCGAAAGGATGCGCGCTGTCGGCGCGGATGCGGTCGCTTCCCGGTAGGGTCTGGGCCACCCAGGCAGCGATCTGGATCGCGGCTGAAGGCCTGCGCCCGGCAGCTTCCGCTCCTGAGTTCTCGAGAACATAGTAGAGGCGCTGTTGCTGCGCCGGGGTGCTTTGCGTCAACGCCGCTGCCGCCGACCGCTGCGGCGACTGCTCGGCGCCAGTTCGACGAAGGACGGGTGCTGGCGTCAGTGCCTGCTTCTGCGCCGCAATCGACACCGCGGCAACGTGGACGCAAGGACTGCGATCGCCGCAGCTGCACTCACCATCGATTTGCGGGTCCGCCGCCGTCAGAGCCTCAATGTTCTGCCCCGGCGTGCTCACGATCGTCACGCCATTGGAGCGCCGCTCATCCGAACGACGAATATAGACGCGATGCCTACCTGCAGGCTGACTTGCCTGCGCATTGGCGGCAACCACCCCGGTCACTACGGCGCCGCCCTGAAGAATGCGCACGTCGAGCACGCAGCCGCCCTCGACCAGCCGCTCAGCCTCGCTGTAAAGACGTTCCCCGAAGGTTTTTTCCAGATAGCCCAGGGCAGCGGCTGCGGTGTTTCTCACGGACATCACCTGAATACCCGAACAGGGCGCGGAGCCCCTAGCTTACGGTCAAGATCAAGCTTCCGCCCGCCACTGTTTCCTTCCGGCGCACGGCGCGTAGAATGCCAACCAGACCGCAGAGCGATGCTGCCCGTATTGCCGTCGCAAGGGGAAAGAGACATGAGCGCTGTCTTACTCGCTGTGTTCAACGACCACGGGGCCGCTGATCTCGTGCGCGCCAGCCTCGTCCGCGATGGGTTTCCCACCGACCGCGTCGAATTGACGGCCTGCTGCGAACTAGGGCGGGCAGGTTGCGGACCAGGGAATTCACCGCACGACAAAATCATACAGTACTTCCACGCCCTGCTCGGAAACGAACAAAATGCGGAGCTGCTCGCTGGGCGTGTTGAGAGTGGAGCTGCCACGATCACTGTGCATCCACGCGGCACGATCGAGACCAGGCGCGCGAATGAGATTATCGCCGCCGCCGGGGCGGTCGAGGTCGCTGAACGCGATATGGGGAATCAAAGACTGGAGCACGCGGCCGCGCAGCACGAGAGTCCGTGGATTCTCAACTTCCTGTTCCATAGTCCGAGCAAGGCCGACTGCCTCTACTGCCGTCTGTTCGAGAGCAACTCCGACTGAATGTTCCGCGGTGGATCCACCTTCGGTGCGAGCTTGCGCGCATCGAGCCTTACTCGGTGCGCGGTAGTGTGGCTCGTCCTCCCGCATTTCCTGCGAGTCGCGTCACGCTGACTGCCGCAGCTGCAAGCGCGATTCCGGCGGCCACGCCCAACGCGATGTTCGAACCTTTGCCCGGGAATGCACGAAACAAGATCGCGACGCCGGCGGCGCCGAGCGTCTGGCCCAGCAGGCGCGCAGTGGCGAGCATGCCGCCGGCGGCGCCGGTGCGTGCACGTGGCGCTGCGGAGATCAGAGTCCGGTTGTTGGGTGACTGAAAGAAGCCGAATCCCAACCCGCAAAGAGCCATGCGCCAGATCAGATCCGCGTAAGAGCCTGCGTGTGGGAAAAACACCAGGGATGTCAGGCCCGATGCCATGGCGAGGAGTCCGACACTGCCGAGAATGCCCGCGGGATAGCGGTCGGCAAGGCGCCCCGCAAGAGGTGCCGCCAGAGCTACCCCGAGGGGCCACGGCGTCATCAACAGTCCGGTCTCGGCGGCCGTATGTCCGACGCGTTGAATCTCGAAGGGTAATGAGACGAGCGCCACCGTCTGCGCCATGAACGAGCAGATGGATGTTGCGACCGATAAGGAGAACAGCCGGATGCGGAGCAAGTCGAACGGCAGCAGCGGCGCGTCGCGCTCGATCTCGTGGCGGACCAGTATTGTCCCGAGAGCGCAGCCGCCCGCGATTTGCGCCAACCCCAGCGTAATCGCCGCGTCCTGCGCCAGGGACTGCAGTCCGCTGATGAGCAGACCGAATGCTCCCGCGTGGAGCACCACCCCGACAAAGTTGAAACGTCGCGGCGAACGCTCGGTGTCCGGCCAAGCGTAAACTGCGAGGCCGATGGTGAACAGCCCGATTGGCACGTTGACGGCAAACAGCCAGCGCCAGTGGGCGATGGCCAGGATCGCCGAGGCGATCGTCGGACCAATGGTCGCGGCAACTGCTACCGCGAAGGCGTTGATTCCGATCGCGCGTCCGAGCATGTGGTGCGGATAGGTGAAGCGCACGAGCGCGGAATTCACACTCATGATTCCAGCGGCGCCCAGGCCCTGGATGACACGGGCGATGCTGAGGAAGGTGAGCGTCGGTGCCAGAGCACAAGCGAGGGACGCCGCCGTGAAGATCGCCAGCCCACATTGCGACACTCGCCTGTAACCCACGATTTCCCCGAGGGAGGCGAGCGGCAGCAGCGCTGCCAGGATGGCGATCTGATAGGAGTTGATGACCCAGATGGATGTCGCGTCGGTGACCCGGAAATCGCGCGCCATGGAGGGCAGGGCGACATTCACGATGGTGCTGTCGAGCACGGACATCGTGATCGCCAGAATGATCGCCGCGATGGCCCAGTAGCGTCGCGGTACGGGCACGCCGTCGGCATGCGGCGGGTGCCCCGGTTGTGAGATAACCGGGCTAGACATCGGCGCTGGCCCGAATGCGGCCTCGCCTGGGGCAAACCCCAGTTGAAGCCCGCGAATGCGGTCCCATATAGAAATCGGCCATTTCGCTCCTGAATCTCGCTGCACTCTCACCGGATATCGCCGAATGCCACTCCGCCGTTTCGTGCCCCTGACCATATTGGGTCTTTTGCACGCTTATATCGGCGCGCGCCTATTGCCCGACCTGGCAACGGGTCTCGAGGTCCGGATCGGGGGCTCGCTGCTGCTGCTCGTCTCTTATGCGCTGATGCTGGCGGGACTGCTGGCCCGTTCCATTCAGCACAGGTCATTGGCGGATCGCGTGGCGGCTGCAGGGCTGTTCGCGGTGAGCCTGTTCTCGTCTCTCTTCGTGTTCACCTTGCTGCGCGATCTGGCCTTGCTGGTGGCTATTGTCGCGTTGCCGGCCCGGCATGTACACCTCCTGGAGTCCACGTCGGCGCTGTTGGTGGTGGGGATAGCGGCATTCGTGACTGCCGTAGGCTTTGCGGGCGCGCGCCGCCGTGCCCGCATCGTCAACGTCGATGTGCCACTGGCGAATTTGCCACTGGCGCTCCATGGATTTTCCATCGCCCAGATCAGTGACGTGCACGTCGGTTCCACCATCAAGCGAAAGTACGTCGACGCTATCGTCGATGCGGTAAACGGCCTCAAGGCAGATCTCATCGCCGTGACGGGCGACCTGGTGGACGGCTCGGTGCAGGAGCTCGCGCGTCACATCGCGCCTCTCGGACGGTTGCGCGCGCGCCATGGCGCTTTCCTGGTGACGGGAAACCATGAGTACTACTCCGGTGAACGCGCCTGGACGGCGGAGTTCAGACGGCTGGGTTTACGTGTGCTTCTCAATGAGCACGTCGTGGTGAGCCATCTTGGAACACCGCTCGTGGTCGCCGGCGTCACGGACTACAGTGCGCATCACTTCAATCCGGCGCAGCGGAGCGATCCCGCCGCCGCCTTATCTGGGGCGCCGCGCGACGCCGCAAAGATACTGCTCGCTCACCAACCGCGCTCTGCCACTGCGGCCGCGACCGCCGGCTTCGATCTGCAGCTGTCGGGACACACCCACGGCGGCCAGTTCTGGCCCTGGAATCTATTCGTGCGGTTCCAGCAGCCGTTCACGGCTGGACTGCATAGGCTGAATCACCTCTGGGTCTATATCAGTCGCGGCACCGGTTACTGGGGTCCGCCCAATAGGTTCGGAGCGCCGTCCGAAATCACTCTGCTGCGACTGGTCGCGGGCAAACCGGCGTCCCTGCCGGTCTAGACCACTAGGACTTCTGCTTCGACACGCGCCGGCCGCTTTTCTTCTTGCGGGCGCTCTTGCGTTTGCGCGGCACCTTGGCGCCCGCCTGGCGTGCTTCGGAGAGTCCGATCGCAATGGCCTGTTTGCGGCTCTTGACCTTGCGGCCGGAGCGACCGCTGCGCAGCGTGCCGCTTTTGCGCTCATGCATCGCCCGTGAGACCTTCTTCGCCGCCTTGCGGCCGTATTTCCTGGCTGCCATGAGCCCTCCTGATGTCCGGTGAAATACTCATGCAACGTCTGGTCACGACTGTCGTTCCGGCAAGTACGACCTCTTCTCCTTGAGTTCCGGCGCACGCTCGTGGTCACGGCGGACTGGCGGCACACCGCTTGCTTCCTCCAACTCAACACCGTTCCTTTCAAACAATGTTGAAGTGGAGGATCTATGCGAATTCCGACAGGCAGGTTGTGGGTTGCGGTGGCCGCGTTATGCGTGAGCGGCGGCGTGGCCATGGGTGCGGATAAGGGGCTCACGGACGCCAGCTTCGTGAAGCAGGCTGCGCAGGACGGCATGGCTGAAGTTGAAATGGGCAACGTCGCCGCGGAGAAGGCTGCTTCGCAGGACGTGAAGACATTCGCTGCCCGCATGGTGCAGGATCACACCAAGGCAAATGCGGAGCTCGCCACGCTGGCGCAGAGCAAGAATCTGAAAGTGCCGGAAAAACTCGATACCAGGCATCGCGCCATGATCGACGCCTTGAAGCTGCGCTCGGGCGCGAGCTTCGATGCGGCATACGCCAAGCACATGGTCGCCGACCACAACAAGGCCATCTCGCTGTTCACCAAGGAAACGCAGTCGTCTGATCCGGACCTGTCGGCCTTCGCGAAGAAGACCCTCCCGACGCTGAAGGAACACAAGAAGATGGCCGATGCGCTGAACGCGAAGGTCGGGAAATCCTGAGCCCACCAACTGCTGCCGCGGAGCACGGCTGCTCCGGACCCGCCGCGAGCGCATCGATTCGCATGGAGCCGTATGAAGTTTTTTCATGTTTTCGGTATTGCGCCACTGCTTGCGGCTGCCGCGGCAGTGATCGGACTCGTGGCCTGCGCGGGTAATTCGAAAATGCCGGAGCAGACTGGCCCGGGTGCGAGTGTGCCGTTGCCCGAGCCGAGCCACTATCTGATCCCGACGCTGAACATTGCTCCGGCGAAGGGCTGGCCCCCCGGCGGTGCGCCGGTCGCCGCTCACGGGTTTGCAGTCAGCGCTTATGCGACGGGACTCGAGCACCCGCGGTGGCTTTACGTACTGCCGAACGGTGACGTGCTGGTTGCGGAGACCAATGGGCCGGAGCGACCGGACGACAGCAAAGGCATCCGCGGCTGGGTGCAGAAAAAAGTCATGGCGCGGGCGGGCAGCGCCGTCCCGAGCCCCAACCGCATAACGCTCCTGCGTGCCGCGAATGGCGGCGGACTGGCGACTACTCGCAGCGTGTTTCTGCAGGGATTGAGCTCTCCCTATGGCATGGTGCTCGTCGGTCGGAATTTATACGTTGCCAACACCGATTCCCTGGTGCGGTTCGACTACCACGAGGGCGCTACGCAGCTCGCAGGTCCTGGGTCGAAAGTGGCCGACCTGCCCGCGGGCTCCATCAATCACCACTGGACCAAGAACGTCATTGCGAGCCGGGACGGCACCCATTTGTACGTGACGGTCGGTTCCAACAGCAACGCCGCCGAAAATGGTTTGCCCGCGGAGGAGGGCCGTGCCCGGATCGTCGAAATCGACCCGGCGAGCGGGAGCTCGCGAGTCTTTGCGACTGGCCTGCGCAACCCCAACGGCATGGGCTGGAATCCCCAATCCGGCGCGTTGTGGACGGCGGTGAACGAGCGCGATGAGCTCGGCAACGATCTCGTCCCCGATTACATGACTTCGGTCCGCGACGGCGGTTTCTATGGCTGGCCCTTCAGCTACTACGGACGGCACGTCGACAAACGCGTCAAGCCGCAAAACGACGCACTCGTCGCGCAGGCGATCATTCCCGATTACGCGTTGGGATCCCATACGGCGTCGCTGGGCCTGACGTTCTATGAGGGGAAACTCTTTCCGACGCGCTATTCCGGCGGTGCCTTTGTCGGGCAGCATGGCTCGTGGAACCGCAAGCCCCGCACCGGCTACAAGGTCATCTTCGTGCCGTTTGCGAATGGCAGCCCGGCAGGTCCGCCGGAGGACATTCTGACGGGCTTCGTCAGTGCGGATGGTCACGCGCTGGGGCGGCCCGTCGGCGTCGCCGTCGACCGGACGGGTGCCTTGCTGGTAGCAGACGATGTCGGCAACACGATCTGGCGCGTGACACCTCTCTCGTCCTCGCCCTGAGCTCTAAAGCTCTATCATACGTCTGGCCGGTAAAGGTCCGGCCGCACAGGAGCTTGCCAATGGTCACCGTGAGGGCGGTTACGAGCGCGGATGAACCCGGCTGGCGCGAGCTCTGGGGGGGCTACAACGCATTTTACGAGGCAACCGTCCCGGAGAGCGTCACCCAACTGACGTGGCGGCGAATCCTGGATCCCGCGGCTCCCATCATAGGGAGGGTCGCCGAACGCGAGGGGCGGGTGGTCGGATTCTCGAATTCGGTGCTCCACGACAGCACGTGGGCGGCAGCGCAGGTGTGTTATCTCGAAGATCTGTTCGTCGATGCGACCGTGCGCGGTGCCGGTATAGGGCGGCTGCTGCTGCAGGATCTGGTGGACCTGGCTCGCTCGAATGGGTGGCCGCAGCTGTACTGGCACACGCGTGGCAGCAATGTGACTGCGCGGCGGCTCTACGATACGTTCGCGCCGGTCGATGACTTCGTACGCTACCTGCTCGTCGTGAGCTGAGCGTTGGCAGCTCGAGGGAACGAATCTTGCCGAGATACGGGTACCACGCCGTCCGTATGCCGGAGTTCTTCATGGTCCAGACAGGCCCAACGGCTGCCGTACCGGAAGTGCGCAAGGGGCAGGAAGATACCCATCTCACGCGCCAGGAGTTCGCGCGCCGTTTCCGAGAGCAGTTCTACGATCCGGCATTCGAGCCATTGCAGGCAGAGATTGACAAACTGAGCGCCGTCGCGTGGGACGGTTACGAGAACGCGCGCAAGAGTCCACGGACGCGTAAAGCCGGAGCGGAATTCGCCGATCCCGACCAGGACCTGTCTGTCGAATGGCTCGCAACGCGGGCCGCGATCGAGTCAGCCGCGCGGCGTCAGCGCGATGCCGCCAGTCCATCACGGGTGTTGCTCATCTCGGGCGCGGCACGGAACGATCAGACCTGCCCGGGGGAGATGCCGAAGTCGATGCGGCTGTTGAGGCTGGCACGCGAGGTCCTCGAGGCTCGCAAGATCGAGGTCGATGTACTCGATCTGAGCCATCTTTCGGCGCAGTACGGACGCCGGATTTTGCCCTGCAAGGCCTGTGTGTCGACGGCGATGCCGCTGTGTCATTGGCCGTGCTCGTGTTATCCCAACCACAGCCTGGGGCAGGTGCACGACTGGATGAACGAGTTGTATCCGCGGTTCGTGGCGGCTCACGGTATCCTCATCGTCACGCCGGTTTACTGGTACCAGTCACCCAGTGCGCTGAAGCTCCTCATGGACAGACTCGTGTGTGCTGACGGGGGTAATCCCGACCCGACGACGACGCACGGCAAGGATCCGCGACTAGCCAAGAAGCTCGAGCTTGCCGGATGGGAGTATCCCCGCCACCTCGAGGGCCGCGCCTTCGCGGTGGTGGTGCATGGGGATGCCGCTGGTGTCGAGACACTGCGACGATCGCTCGTCGACTGGCTTACGGACATGCGGCTCCTGCAGGCGGGACATGCCGCCGCGTTGGATCGATATGTGGGTTACTACGGCCCGTACGCGAAGAGCCACGAAGCGCTCGATGAGGACCTCCCGTTTCAGGAGGAGGTGCGCAACGCCGCCCGGGCACTTGCCAACGAGATCGACATGCTTCGTCAGGGTCGACGCGAGCCGGATGGCGAGCTGCGCGATCCTCGTCCAAAGTAACAGTTTGCAGTAAAGGGCCTCAGGCAGGTGCGCCACCGCCACGGGAGGGGCGGGCGCAACCTGTTTCTTTCGCCCAGGCCACGAACGCGGTGGGCTCGAGCGGCTTCGCAATCAGATATCCCTGAAAGTCGTCGCAGCGAGCCATGATCAGCACGCTCGCCTGCCTGCGGGTCTCCACGCCCTCCGCGACGACCCTCATGCCCAGGGTATGCGCGAGCCCAATGATGGCGTGTACGATCGCAGCGTCCTTCGCGTTCTCGATATCGCTTACGAACGACTGGTCTATCTTGACCGTCGAGAGCGGAAGTCTGCCGAGCAGGTTCAGGTTCGAATACCCGGTGCCGAAGTCATCGACGGCCAGCTTGACTCCGAGCCGCGCGAGTTCTGTCAGAGCGCTGGCGGCACGCATGTCGCCGAGACTCGCGGATTCGGTCAGTTCTATTTCGAGCAATTCGGGTGGGATGCGATGCCGCGCGAGGCAATCCTGGATCATATCGACCGGCCTCTCCACGCACAGTTGCGTTGGTGATACGTTGACGGCGAGCGGAATCGCCAGGCCGTCGTGATCGCGCCACGCGACCGCCTGGCGGCAGGCCTCGTCGAGCACCCATTCGCCCAGCTCCACGATCAGGCCCGATTCCTCGGCGATCGGAATGAAGTCGGCTGGCGACAGCGCACCGCGTGTGGGGCTGCGCCACCGAACCAGCGCCTCGGCACGGGATAGCATGCCGGTCCGCATACAGATTTGCGGTTGATAGTGTACTTCGAGCTCGCGCCTGCCTATGGCCCGTCTCAGGTCCGCTTCCAGCGTCAGGCGCTCGAGCGCGGACTGCGTGATTTGCGACGTAAAGAAGTGGCAGCCCCGCGACCCTCGTGACTTCGCGTCGTGCAGCGCGGCATCCGCGTTTCCCAGCAACAGCGGCGCGTTTCGACCATCGCCTGGAAACATGGCGACGCCTAGACTGGCACGCAGGCGGAGTTGCCGCCCTTCGACTTCGAGCGGTTCCGAGACCGCCGCGAGGATTTTCGCCGCCTGCGCCGCTGCGCCCGCGTCGTTGGTGCGCGGAAGAATGATCGCATACTGTTCAGTACCGGTGCGGGCGGCGATGTCCCGGTCGCCGAGTGCCTGCGCGAGCAGTGTCGCTACGTGCACGAGCACGCCATCGCCCACCCGAAGTCCCAAGGAGTCGTTGATGTCGTTGAAGCGATCCAGTCCGACGGAAATGACCGCAAGCGGCTCGGCTGCTGCGGCTGCCTCGTCCACGGCCTGTTGGAGCCGCTGCTCGAGCCGCTGGCGGTTTGGGAGCCCCGCCAGGACGGCGTAGTACGGTAGGTCCCGGAAGTGTTGCTTCGGCAATCGAAGGATCTCGGTTTACGGATTAGGCCCCGCTGCGCTTGCGGCTCTTTTTCGAAAGTGGCCGTCGCCCGATAAGCGACCCTCGCGGGCGTGTTCCGTTCAATGTTACCGTGCGGCCCGGACGCCTGATCGGCCGGGCGGGAACTTCGAGTCGGCAGACAGACTTGGGAGGAAGGCAGCGTGGAAATACTTTTCTCGACCCTTAACGTTCACCCCCGCGATCGGTTCGATTCCTGGCACAGCGTCGCCTGCCGGAATCTCGTCGAGCACGATTCCAATCCCGACTGCAGGCACAAGTTCCACGCCGAACTGCGCTACGGGGCGCTTGCCGAGATAGGCCTGGTCCTGTTCGAGAGCTCGGCGATGACCGTGGCGCACACGGTACGGCATGTTGCACTTGCGAGTGCCGACGAGCTATTCGTCTGCCGGCAGATTTCCGGACGGCTGGGCCTCGAGCAGGATAGTCGCGAGGTTCAGCTCGAGCCTGGCGATATCACCCTGCTCGATCCGCGGTTGCCCTACGTTGGCCGGTTTTCTGCGGGATCGGGCTTGCTGGTGCTCAAGGTTCCGCGGCGTTTACTGGAATCCCGTGTTGGCAGGACGCGCGAGCTGACCGCCCGCTCCATCAAGCCAGTGGGCGCCGACGGCGGTTTGATCTCGACGTTTCTGGCGATGTTGCCGACGCATGCTGCCGGCTTGAGTGCGGCTGTTCAGGAGATCGTTCAGGACCAGGTACTCGATCTGGTCGCAGTGCCCCTTGCAAAAGCCACAGGCGACAGCAGGCCGCGCGCGTCAGCGGCGCGAGCACTCGTCCGTATGAGCGTTAGCGCCGCGATCACAGCACGGCTCGCCGACCCGGCCGTCGATGCGGGAACGATCGCTTCCGCAGCCGGAGTCAGCGTGCGGTATGCGAACGCCGTGCTCGCCGAAAGCGGAACATCGATCATGCGTCTCATTCAATCGAGACGCCTCGCTCGGTGCCGCCAACTCCTGGAAGATCCATCACAATCCCATCGCACGATGACCGAGATCGCCTACAGCTGGGGTTTTTCCGATATGACTCACTTCGGCCGCAAGTTCCGAGCGGCCTTCGGCTCCTTGCCGAGCGAGCATCGTAAGCGGTGTCGGACCCACCGGGGTTGATCCCATGGCGCGCTCCCCCACGTTGTATTGACGCCGGGGGAGTGTGCCAGAAGCGGTGCGGGGCGGCGGCCAACCGGCCCTTTGCGCCACGCTGCGAACGGCAGGGGTCAGCTTGCGGTACTCGGCGGCGGCGCACGCTCGCGCTCGCCTGCATTGACGGTCGGCGCAGTGACGTCCTTGTTGCCGGTGGCCGAGCGGCGCTTCTTGATGACCAGCGCGGTTATTCCTCCGGCCGATGTCACGCTCGCGTAGATCATTGCGGCGGTTCCGATGCATGCGGGGCACATGGTGTTCTCCTATTGCGCGAGCCTTCGCCCGCTCATCGTCGATCCGGGGTGTCCCTCACGGGCCACTTGTGCGACGCATGCGTCGCACCCTAGGGATAGCGCAGTTTCGGCTTCCAGTCGCCGGCACCGCCCGGAATGAGATCGAACATGTGCCAGACGGCGCAGAAGTCATCGTACGGCCCCAGTTCCGTATCCGACACCCGCACGATCTTGTCGCCCTTGCGTTGGAATACGGAAATGCCGGGCCGGAAACCCCTGGGCGTGCGATATCCCATGTCCTCGGCGAATGTGGTGTCCTGGTGGCTGACCATCGGGAATTTCCACCCGCGGCCCTCGGCAAATTTCTGTTGTACGTCGGGTGCATCCGGGCTCGATATCACGAACGCCGCGCGGGTCACTACGTGGTGATGAATGCCCATGTAGCCATCCGCCCACAGGGTGCAACCGGGGCAGGACGATCCCATGTTGTGAATCACGATCAGATCGTCGTGGTCTCCAAACAGGGAGGAGAGGAGAACCGGACCCCGCGGTGTCAGGAATTCGTAGTTCCGTACTTCCTGCGGCTCGACAGCGTTCTGCGTCGTACGCATCTTCTCGCGGATGGCCTCGATCTGGTGCCGATAGTCGGCCAGCTTTGCGGTGGCGTCCGCGTACTTCAGTGTGGGCGTTCCCATTTGTATCTCCTTCAGGTGCCGTAGAGGTCGCGAATCTTTACCCACGCCATCGGGTGGGGCAGGCCTGCTTCATCGCGGCCCTTCGGTGTGAGGTCGATGTATTGGTAGGCGGCGTTGAGCGTGTCGAGGCCGCGTCCATAGCAGGAATACGTGTGTACGATGCTGCCGTCCTGGCGTTTCAGGAAGACGCTGACGCCCGGCTTGTCCGACCCCGTTGCCGCCTCCGTCGTGTAGTTGTAGGTCACCGCGCCACGCGCGAGAGCTTCGGGTCTGAAAGTCACCTGGTAATCATAGTTGAAATCGCTACCGGCGGATGAGACCCACTTGAACGTCCACCCGAGGCGCCGCGCGAACTCCTGCAGCTTCTGGAGCGGCGCCTGCGACACGGCGACGAGCGATACATCGCGCTGGTTCACATGGTCCACGATGCCGTTGAAGCCATCCGCCCAGAACGAGCAGCCCCGGCAGCCGGCTTCCCAGTCCGGCGCGAACATGAAGTGATAGACGATGAGCTGGCTGCGGCCGTCAAAGAGATCGGCCAGCGTTTCCTTGCCTGCCGCTCCTTCGAACGCATAGGTCTTGTCAACATGCTCCCACGGCAGCTCGCGCCGCTCCCGCGCCAGCTCCTCGCGCAGGTGGGTGAGTTCCTTCTCTTTCGCCAGCAGCCGTTGGCGGGCCGTCAGCCATTCTTGCGGGGAGACAATGCGCTGCTCGTTCATGGGTGTTTCCGTGTTGCGGTGGTTCATTTCTGGCGCGCAGTGCGCCTGCCCTTTGGCGTCGGCTGCGGATCGGCAGCGCGCCGCTCGTCGATTTCCGCCAGCGTTGCCGCCAACAGGTCGAACTGCTGCTGCCAGTACTTGCTGAAGCGATTCATCCAGATGGCGGCCTCGTACAAGGGGCCGGCTTCGAGGCTGCATTTGCTGATGCGTCCGCTGCGCTCCTGCTGCACGAGGCCGGCGCGCACGAGGACTTGAATGTGACGGGACACGCCCTGCAAAGAGATGTCGAAAGGCGCCGCGAGCTCGGAGACCAGAAACGCACCGCCGTCGAGCCGCTCCAGAATCTTGCGGCGGAGCGGGTCTGCCAGCGCGAAGAACACCTGATCGAGCTCCGCGTCGGGCGCCGGGAGGTCCCCGGCGTGGGGAGGCACGAGTCGCAGCGGCGCTGCTTTAGTCATCATGCCTATTTAATATCACCCGATCGGTTGATAGTCAACAGATCAGTTGATGATTGCCGCTCCCGAGCCCCCGAGGTTACGGATCGTGTGGAAACCCCTCGTGCGGCTCTTCCGCGGCATCCCCGTGCTTGCCCTCGTCAGCGGGGCGGTCGCGATATTTGACGGAATCCCGAGGAGGTTCCGACGTGCCGCTGCCGGTTTTATTCGCGCCGCCAGGCCGCCGCTGAGGGTTCGCAGGCTCGGTCTGCTGCCGTTTGTCGGAATGAATGTCGGCCATGAGTTCTCTCCAGGAACGCTCTCAACACGTGTGGAGACCAACGGAATGCGTGGCCGCCAGGTTCCAGTGCAACGCAGGTGAAGCCTCGTCCTGGCTGGGGAACGGCCTCTCGATTGCCAATCGCCGGGAAAATATGGGAGCTTAGGCCTTCCGTTCTCGACCGGAGAGACCCATGAAGCTCAGTGCCCGCAATTCCATACCCGGAACTGTCCGCAACATCGAGATGGGCGCCGTGAACGCCGCAGTGACTCTCGAGGTCACGCCCGGAATCACCATCGTGTCGATCATTACGATGGACGCCGTGAAGAGCCTCGGCTTGCAGCAGGGGAGCAAGGCCTACGCCGTGATCAAGGCGTCGAGCGTGATGGTGGGTGTGGACTGAGGCGATCGAATCCAACGCCGTGGTGTTTGCAAGACAGGAGCGTGACGTGGTGAAAGTAACGCAGTCTGGATTTCCTGTCGGGGGTTGGCGCGTTGTCGTGCTTGGCGCCCTTATCGCGCTGCTGCTCGGGGTCGTCTACTTTGGCACGGGCGCACTGCACGCAGCGGAGCGGGCCACCTCGATTCCCGCGCCGGCGTTGGACAACCCGAAGGCTCCCGGTCCTTTGCAGACCGCCGTGTTGGCTGGCGGATGCTTTTGGGGAACGCAAGGTGTCTTCGAACACGTGAAGGGTGTGCGACGAGTGGTGGCCGGTTACTCCGGCGGCGACCGGACTACGGCGAGCTACGAGAAGGTGAGCACCGGCACGACCGGGCATGCCGAGTCAATTCAGATTACGTTCGATCCCGCGGCAGTGTCCTACGGCGAGATCCTGCGCGTCTTCTTTTCGGTGGCACACGATCCGACCGAGTTGAATCGCCAGGGACCGGACACCGGCACGCAATACCGATCGTCCGCCTTCTATGTCGATCCCACGCAGCAGAAGATCGCTACCGCCTACATCTCCCAGCTACAACAGGCGCAAGTTTTCAGCCGCCCCGTCGTCACTCGTGTCGAGCCTCTGAAAGCCTTCTATCCGGCCGAAGGTTATCACCAGGATTACCTGGTTCATAACCCGCGAGACGGCTATATCGTCTACAACGACTTGCCGAAAATCGCGAGCCTGCAACGCGTGTTGCCGGATATGTATCGCGACCAGCCGGTGCTCATCGCGGCTACGAAGTAGACCGCTCCAGCGCACCGCGGTCCCATTGCGCCAGCCTGGCGCCAGCATCGTAGGTGCTCTGAAGGAAACTCTCCAGCGTCTTTGCCGGGTCCGGCTGTGAGCGGACCTTGTCGTAAGGCAGGATGAACTCGGAGACTTCGGGACTGTAAAACGCGTCCGCCGGCAGGATGCGCGCGTCCTTGAAGCCCGCGGGCTCGGGCGCTGCGTAGGCGTAAAAGGCTGCGTATTGAGCCGCGCCGCTGCCTGGCCAGAAGCCATGACTGATCACCTCGTGAGAGTAGGCCTCGCGGGTTATCGAGTCGGCGCCAGGCCGCTGCGGTGCGGGCCGTCCGGAGAACCGGGTCACCGCGAGATCGAAGCTGCCCCAGAAGAAATGGACCGGGCTGCATTTGCCGACGAATCCCGCCCGAAAGCCCTGCATGACCCGCGAGACCTGCAGGAGGATCTGCCAGAAGCGCTGCGCGTAGAGCGGATCGTATGAGGCGTGGACGGTGTCCAGCTCGAACCGGATGGGATCGGGGACCTCGACGGGCAGGGTCCAGATTTTCACGTCGATGCCGAGCTCATGCAGCATGCGCATCGTGTCGCGATAGAAGTCAGCGACCGTGCGGGCCGACAACGGGATGCTGCTCGCGGCTCCATCGGAACACCGAACGACCAGTTGGTGCTCGACGAAATCAAAAATCATATTGAACGTGCGCTCCCCACAGGGCAGCGCCGGCGTCGACAGCCCGCGCGACGTGACCACAAGGGTTACATTCCAGAAGTGGTTGACCCGCGGCGTCAGGGCGAGACAGATCTTTCCAACGATCTGCGTCCACATGTGAAGCGTCGCGTACGTGTCACGCCACAGCTCAAGGGGGAGTTCCGGCCAGGATTCGTTTGTCACGACTGCGCTCACAGTGAAACGTTCGCTCCATAGTCGCACGATGACCGCAGCTGCGCACAGGTCGGCTACCAAAGATACTTGCGCTTGCGTCTTCGCTTGCGGAGCGGGGTCGGAACAACTGCAGGAGCCCCACGTTCCATGCCAGGCGCAACACCTGGAGAAGTCGCCGTGACCGAGAGCATCGCGCATCCGCAAGTCGTTTCGCAGGAGGCGTGGCTTGCCGCTCGCAAGGCGCATCTGGCGCACGAGAAGCAGCTCACCACGCAGATCGACAAGCTGCACGCCGAGCGGCGCAGGCTTCCGATGGTGAAGGTGGACAAGGACTATGTCTTCCAGGGGCCGAACGGGAAGGTTGGCCTGCGCGACCTGTTTGAGGGGCGCCGCCAGCTCATCGTGTATCACTTCATGTTCGACCCGGCCTGGGAGCAGGGGTGCGCGGGCTGCACGGATTATGTGGACGCGCTGGGCGATCTGTCGATGTTGAACGACCGCAACACGAGTTTCACGGTGATCTCCCGCGCGCCGTTGCCGAAGATCGCGGCTTATAAGGAGCTAAGAGGCTGGGACGTCCCCTGGTACTCCGCCTTTGGCAGCGATTTCAACTATGATTTCCACGTCACGCTGGACAAGGGCGTGGCTCCGGTCGAATACAATTATCGCAACGAGGCGGAGCTCGAAGCGAGGCACCCCGGCGGAATACAGGGCGAGGAGCACGGTTTGAGCGTCTTCTTCCGCCTGGGCGACATCTTCCATACCTACTCGGCTTATGCCCGCGGTACGGAAAACCTCACCAATGCCTATATGCTTCTCGACACAACACCTTATGGGCGGCAGGAGTCGTTCGAGGACTCACCGCCGGGCTGGCCGCAAAAGCCGACGTACGCATAGGAGCCGCACAGGCTCCTAGGCCTCATAGCTCGCGATCGCGCTGCGCACGACGGGTGCGATGAGTGTTCGGACCGCCGGTTCGCGTAAATCCGTGGTGAGCTCGAGTTGCGCGCCCCGGCCGCGTGCGTTGCGATTGCAGATGTTGAGTGGGTTACGGCCCGGATACCTGTGGCCTGTCGCAGCAACCGGAAAGCCAGCTGCGCTCAGCCGTTGGGTGAGCAGCGCTGCCAGTGCTTCGTCGAGACCTCCGACGTAGAGCTGCGATTTGCCGGCGCAGCCGTGGAGACCTATAACAATGGAGTGACGGGCCACGAGTGCAAGACACGCGGGGTGGTCGAAGTTGTGGCTGGTGATGTGCAGGTCGCGGTTGTGGCCGCGCGGTTTGAGGCCGTCGAAGGTGAAGAGGCTGTACTCTGACCCGCAGATGAGCGCGGCAAGCTCGGAGGTTCCGACTTCTATGCTGCCGCCGTGCGGAGCGATGATGGCGACCTGCGAATCCGGCCGCTCGAGCAGGTTGACACGGTACGCCGTCCCGCCTGCTTCACCAGCCGCCAGCGCGGCGAATGACTCGTACTTGTCGGCCATCCCTACAGCCACTTGGCCTTGCGAAACCGGTAGACGAGATAGCCGTCGAGGGCGGCCATGATGCCGATGCAGAGCGGATATCCGTAGCGCCAATGCAGCTCGGGCATGTGCTCGAAGTTCATGCCGTAGACGCCGACGATCAGAGTCGGAACGGCGACGAGCGCCGCGTACGCCGTCAGGCGCTTCATCGTCTCGTTTTCCTGCATCGCTATCATCGATAGATTGACCGAGGTCGCCGCGGTGACGGTGTCGCGATTGGATTCGATGGTCTGGTTGAGCCGCTGCAGGTGATCGTAGATGTCCCGAAAGTACTCGCGCAAGCCGGATACCATGGCCGGCACGCGCGCCCCCGACAGGTTCGATACGCCCTCCAGCAGCGGCGCCACCGCGTGCTTGAGTGTCATCAGGCGTTGCTTGAGCTCGTACAGCGCCTGGATGTTGGTGCGCGGGACGCCATTGACGACGAAGATGCGTTTCTCGATTTCCTCGAGATCGCTCTCCAGCCGATCGAGAACCGGGAAATAGCGATCAACGACAGCGTCCATCAGCGCGTACAGGACATAGCAGGATCCAAGCTGGAGTTGCTCCGGTTCTGCCTCGCAGCGTGCGCGTACATCATCAAATCCCTTCTCGACGCCACTGCGTACCGACAGAAGGTAATTGGAGCCGGCGAAGATATCGACCTCTCCCACGCGAAGCTCGTCGCCATCGAGCTCGACCATGTGCAGAACGGCGAACAGCGAGTCCCCGTATTCCTCGATTTTCGGACGCTGGTGTCCCTGCTGCGCGTCTTCCACCGCCAGCGGGTGCAGTCCGAACTCCCTCTGCATCTCTTCGAGCAGGGCGGCGTCTCGTTCGCGCAGCGCCACCCAGACGAAGCAGTCCGGCTGACAGACGTAGTTGTGAATCTCGGCGGCGGGGATTTCGGCGACTTTTTTGCCAGCCCGGTAGACGACGCACTTGATCAGCATGAATGGCCCGGTTCGCCTCGATTCCTCGATGGACCAAATTCTAGCCTAGAATGGCAAAGATCCCACGAAGTCGAGTCGCAGCGCTCACGGCCACTGCCCCTGATTCAAAGGGCTGGTCGTTTTGTCGTTACTTTCCGCTGTCCAGCGCTCCATGCGTCTTGTTCGCTTCGACGAGCCTGAGTAAGAAACTCGCGAAGCCGAGCACCTCGCGGCAGGTGTCTGCGTCGTAAGGCACGAGGCGGACGCTCGAAGACTTACCGGAGCTACTGACGGCGCCCGCAAACAGATCGACCAGTGCCTGTTGAGCCGTCATGCCCTTGACATCGACTTCCAACAGTGCGAGAGCTTCGAGGACGGCACCGTCATAGTCGCCGCGCACGTATTTAGTGTAGACGGTAGTACGCAGCGCGGGATGCCAAGCGTCACGTCGCGTTGAAGCCATCGCAAGTGCGACGTTGACCTCTGCATCGGTGTTCGCCGCCTCGCCACGTCGCGTGATGAAGTACCAGTAGACATTGTTGTCTTCGGGGTCCATCGCGATGAGACCGCCGGTTTCGAGGGCACCCCAGGCTTCGGCGACACACCTTGCCACGGCACGGTCGAGATTCGAAACGATGTATCCGAGCGAGATGCGCTCGCCGGGGCGGGGCCACTTCTCCTTCAATGTTGCCAGGAGTTGCGGTGCAAGCTCCTCGGGTGAGAGCTGCTGAATGGTGCTGAGGTCCGGAAGTGGCATGGATCACCCTTTGATGGGCGTCCCCGAGCCGGTATAGCGTGGAATCCGCGCCGACTGTGAGACGCGGTCGGACTCCAACGTAGCAGGATTCCGGTGCGGATACGAGTCCACGAGCTGGCCGCCGTGCGATGCAAGCTTGGGCGCGGGGGGCTAAACTCGCACAATCGCGTCAAGAACGGCGCAGTCCGGGGTCCGGATCGGACCTGCGGAGGCTCGTTCCCCTGGCTGCAAGAATACCCGAAAATGGGAGCAACTGACGATGTCAGCATTTCAGCGTGAGATTCTCGTGCGTTTCGGGCACTGCGATGCCGCCGGGTGGGTGTTCTACCCGCGCTACTTCGAGATGATCAGCGATTTCGTGGAGGACTGGTTCGAGGAGGGACTCATGGCGAGTGCCCCGGGCCTGTTTCATCACAAGCAGATACTCACGCCGTCGGTGCATTTCACTGTCGACTTCACCAGGCCGACTCGTTACGGGGACCGGCTCACGTTCAACCTGTGGACTGTGAAGGTCGGGCGGACGTCCTGTGAGCTGCGCATCGAAGCCTCCCATGGCGGCGAGCTGCGCATGCGCGTAAAGCAGGTGCTCGTTTTCATTTCGGCCGCTGCCGCACGCGCGACGGCGATTCCGCCGGAGCTGATCGCCCGAATGAACCGGTTCGCTGTCGAGGCCGGAAAGACTACCGAAAAGAGTCCTAAAAAGCTGGCTGTCTTGCCGGCTGAGGCGAGCCGGAAAGCCGTCCGCAAGCAGCCGGCACGCCGCTGATTCGTCAAGCGGAACGGTCACAACTGGAAGTCGCGTTGCTGGCTGGCGCGTTATGCTCCTTCCCAGCGGTTCGACGCGGAACCCGCAAGCCGTAGCGGCAATCTCAGTCATATGGCCGCAAGCTCTGAGCCTGGACTGGCACGCTGCCGTCGGGTTGAACCGTTCATCTTCTGAGGCGGGATCGATCATGCAATCGACGCGATTTGGCAATACCGGCCTGACGGTTTCGCGCCTGTGCCTGGGTACGATGACCTTCGGACTGCAGACGCAGGAAGCGGCCTCCCGGGCGATACTCGATTCCGCCGCCGAGGCGGGCGTCAACTTCCTGGATTGCGCCGATGTCTATCCTCTCGGTGGAGGCCTGCAAACCGCCGGGCGCACCGAGGAGATTCTCGGCCGCTGGCTTGAGGGCAAGCGCTCGCGCTTCATTGTTACGACGAAGGCCTTTGGCAAGATGGGGCCAGCGGAGTGGGAGCAGGGCTGCTCGCGGAAGCATCTGCTCGATGCGATCGATGCTTCTTTACGCCGTCTGCAGACCGATTACGTCGACCTGTATCAATTGCATGCCGACGACCCGAAGACGCCTCTCGACGAGACGCTTGAAGCGCTCGATACGATCGTGCGTTCCGGAAAGGCGCGCTACATCGGTGTATCCAATTTTCTCGCCTATCGACTAGCGCGAGCGCTCGGCCGTTCCGATGTGTTGCGCGTCGCGCGTATCGTTTCGGTGCAGCCTCGATATAGTCTGCTGTTCCGCGAGATCGAGCGCGAGCTACTCCCGCTCGCCGTAGAGGAAGGGCTGGCCGTCATTCCCTACAATCCCCTGGCGGGTGGCTTGCTGACCGGTAAGCACGGGTTTGATAAAGGGCCTACGCAGGGCACGCGATTCACGCTCGGGACGGCCGCGGACAACTATCAGAATCGCTACTGGCATGAGCGCGAATTCAACACCGTCAGCAGGTTCGTAGCGGCCGCGAAGCAGGCGGGCATATCGCCCACGACGCTTGCCGTGGCCTGGGTGCTGGCAAATCCCGCGATCACCGCGCCAATCATCGGCGCGAGCCGGCCGGATCAGTTGCAGGAGACACTGGCCGCCGTCGATCTCAAGCTGCCGCCGGAGCTCAAGAAGGAGCTCGATGACATAAGCGCCGAGTATCGGAAGGGTGACGCGGTCCGCTGAGCGCAGGGCGCCTCTGCGTCCGCCGAACCAGCCATCCTGTCTGTGCGAGGCACGATCAGACGCGCAGATGGCGGCGGCATGAGCACCCGGTCTTAACACATGCTCCGATGCGGGTCGTTTATCATCGGGGTGTCGCGACACCGCGATAACCCGGCGCCCGTCCGCGATACAGGAATTGAAGTATGACCCGCAGAGCTCGTGGGATTCTGGCTGCTTGCGCGGCAGTGCTGCTGATCGCGAGCTTGGCTCGCGCGGAGGAGGGCGCGGCGCAGCGGACCGCCGACTGGCCGGACACGCTCACGACTCGAGTTGAGGCGCTTGCTTTACTCGAGACGCTGAACGCCGATCTGTTGAGCAACGACAGCGCGACGCTCACTCTCGATCGATGGTGTGACGCGCACAAGTTGGCGTCCCCGGCGAAAATCGTTGCGGACCTCGTGCATGGAGTCGATAAGGCGCCTACGGACGAAGTCAGGCAGTTGCTCGGTGTGAGCGTGACCGATCCCGTTCGTTATCGTCACGTTCGGCTACATTGCGGTGCGCATGTGCTATCGGAAGCGGACAACTGGTATGTGCCGGCGCGGCTCACGCCAGACATGAACCGGCTGCTTGATACGACTGACACCGCCTTCGGCCGGGCGGTGCAGCCGCTCCATTTCCACCGTCGCACGCTTTCGGCGAAGCTGCTCTGGTCGCCGCTTCCGCAGGGCTGGGAGATGGGAGCCGCGCTACCCGCGGCAGATTCAGGGCCGCTACAGGTTCCGTCACAAACCATCGAGCATCGCGCAGTCCTCTCGCTTCCCGATGGAACGCCGTTCAGCGCGGTAGTCGAGACTTACACGAACGAGGTGCTCAGCTTCCCAAAGCCGCCGCGTCCGTAGTCACTTCCGACCGCACTGTCCAAGGGTGCGATACGTGTTTCCGGTTACGTGGCGCGAGCTTTGGACGTTCTGGCTCATGGTTTCCAAACCGCAGTGACGGTGTAATACCATTGCGCCTGCTTTAGCCGCCTGCAGGTCGCATCATTCAAATCTTCACCCGTCGATTATTGCCACAAGTGCTGCTGGCATTTGTGACCCTCGGTCTGGCCGGCGTGGCAGCGCCTGCTGCCCATTATGACCCGCTACAGACCTTCGCGCCGCTCACGCTGCCGCAGCCGGTGAACCGCTACCGGTCCTCCAACGGTGCGCCCGGGCCGGATTACTGGCAGAACCGGGCGGACTATGAGCTACACGCGAAACTGGACACGGCGCTCAAGCAGTTGAGCGCGACAGAGGTCATTACGTACACCAACCACAGCCCCGATACGCTCACGAGCCTGTGGATTCAGCTCGATCAGAATACGTATCGCGCCGATGCCCGTGCCGCGACGGCCGACGAGGACCGCCGCAAGGAATTCACTGACGGGCTGATCCTCGATGACGTGGCCATCGAGCTCCAGGGGCGCACGACGAAAGCGGACTATCTCGTCTCGGACACCCGCATGCAGATCCGGCTGGCGCAGCCATTGCGCCCCGCGGGCGGCAAGATCCGGGTTCACATCCGCTATCACTACACCATTCCCGGCCTGTTCGGCGGCCGCACTTCGTGGACGACCACGAAGAACGGTGAGATCTACGACATCGCGCAGTGGTATCCGCGCATGGCCGTTTACGACGACCTGCATGGCTGGGACACGCTCCCGTATCTCGCGCAGGAGTTCTATCTCGAGTACGGCAGTTTCGATTATTTCGTCACCGTGCCGTGGGACATGCTCGTCGCAGGCAGCGGAGCTCTTCAGAATCCTGAAGTGGTGCTGACACCAACGCAACGGAAACGTCTCGAATTGGCGCGCGCTAGCGACGCGACGGTGTCCATCCGAACGGCAGCCGAGATCGGCGCTGCCGACAGCCGGCCGACGCACGCGGGAACGTCCAGGTGGCACTTCCACATGGATAACACACGCGATGTCGTTTTCAGCGCGTCGCGGGCGTTCATCTGGGATGCCGCGCGCATCCGGCTTCCTGACAATGGCAGTTCGCTCGCCATGTCCTTCTATCCGGTGGAGAGCGCCGGAGAAGCCGCGTGGGGGCGATCGACCGAGTATCTGAAGCATGCGGTCGAGGAGTTCTCGCGCCGCTGGTTCCCTTATCCCTATCCCGCGGCAGTGAACGTTGCCGGCGGCTCTTCCGGCATGGAGTATCCGGGAGTCCTGTTCGACGGCATCGAGGACAAGGGCAAGGAGCTGTTCTGGATCACCGCGCATGAGATCGGCCACACGTGGTTCCCGATGGTGGTAGGTTTTAACGAACGCCGTAATGCCTGGATGGACGAGGGGTTCAACACGTTCATCGACGTTTATGAGTCCGACGCGTTCAGCAACGGCGCTTTCGGTCCCAAGCGCGACGCCGAATACGCGCCCGGCGGGGGCAACCCCGTCGATGAGATTCTGCCTATCCTGGCCGATCCTCAGGCTCCCGTCATCATGACGCGCGCGGACGCGATTCTGGAGAAGTACCGCCACCCGGTCACTTACTTCAAATCCGCGCTGGGCCTCATCCTGCTGCGCGAGCAGATCCTGGGACCCGAGCGCTTCGGCTGGGCCTTCCGCCGTTTCATCCGCGACTGGGCTTTTAAACACCCGGCGCCGGCGGATTTTTTCCGCGCGCTGGAGAGTGAGGGCGGCGAGGATCTGAGCTGGTTCTGGCGCGGCTGGTATTTCAACAACTGGACCCTCGATCTGGCGGTGAAGGGCGTGGCTTACCAGGACGGCGATCCGGGCAAGGGTGCGCTGGTCACCGTGGAGAACCTCGACCCGCTGGTCATGCCAGCTGTCATGCAGATCGACTATAAAGACGGCAGCCGCGCGCGCATTGCGCTTCCCGCGGAGACCTGGATTCTAAAAGCCGTGGCCACGCTGCACATCAATAGCAAGCAGCCGATCGTTTCGGTGAGTATCGATCCGGATCACGTCATTCCCGACAAGGACAGGTCCAACAATGTGTTCCTCGTGGGAGGGAAATAGTCGCGCCCGTTGTGCGGTTCGTGACCACACGGCCATGGTGCGGTCGGCCGTTGGCGGAACCCAGGCGCCAGCGGCGCGTTCCTGTGCTTGGCTGTGGCAATCCTTAACCAACCCAAATGAGGCTAACACGATGAGCTCAAATCTCCAGCGCGCCGCCATAGCGACGCTGCTCGTGGCAAGTATCGGCCTGGCGAACGCCAAAGATGACGTCAAGGTCACGCTGTCAGGCGACCAGGAAGTCCCTGCCGTGACGAGCGCCGCGAAGGGCGAAGCGAAGATCAAAATCGCCCCGGACAAGACGGTGACCGGCAAGGTCACCACGAAAGGAGTCGAAGGCACCATGGCCCATATTCACGAGGGTCCCGCACCTGGCCAGAATGGTCCACCAATCATAACGCTCGAAAAAGGCGCGGACGGCTCTTGGGTGGTACCCGCGGGCTCGAAGCTGACGGATGAGCAGTATGAGAGCTTCAAGGCTGGCAAGCTCTACGTGAATGTTCACAGCGCCGAGCACAAGGGCGGTGAAATTCGCGCGCCCCTCAAGCCCTAGAACGTCAATTACTGCCGCTGACTTTCCGTGCGGCGTGCAACGTGCGGCGTGCAACGTGCAACGTGCGGCGTGCAGCTGCCGTGTGCAGCCCGCGGAGGGTCAGCGGCGCGGATCGGTCTGCTGGCTCCGCATTCGCGGCTGCGTATCCTACGAGGGAAATGGCACCCCGGAGAGGCGCGCGCACTCGGACAGCAGGCGATCCTGAATCGCTTCATTTGAGGCCGCCGCATCCGTGGCGCGCCGTTTCAGGTGATAGAAATACTGCCCGGTAACTCGGGCCGCGGGCTCGTCGCTGGTAGCGAGCCATACTTGCGTTCTGGGCGCGGCATCGAGATCGTCAGGCGCGCCGGCGCCACCCATCTTGGTTGGCACCCATCCGGGCTCGAGCGCATTCGACAGAACGTCCGGCCATTTCCGGGCCACCGCGAAGGCCAGAATGACGTCATGCAGTTTGGTGTCCGCATAGGCATTCGAGCCGTTCCACGGCCGCTCTTCCCACGTGAGGTCCCGCAGGCTGGGATCACCGCTCCGATGCATTCCGGAGCTGAGATAGACGAGTCGCTTCGGCTTGTGGATCAGCGCTGTGAGGATGTAAGGGGCGAGCGTATTGACGGCGAACACGTGCGACAGTCCGTCGACGGTTTCTATCCTGCGGCGTTCCCGGTAGCCGATGCCCGCGTTGTGAATGATGGCGTCGAATGTTCCGAGGCCGTTGACCTGGTCCGCGACATCGCGGGTCTCCTGAATGCTCGAGAGGTCGCCGATCACTGCGGTTTCGGCGCGCGGAACCGCCGCAAGCGCCTCGGCAGCGCGCTGCCGGTTGCGTGCGTGCAGCACGACTCGATGCTTTGCATCGACCATAAGGCGGGCGGCCATCTGTCCCAAACCGTCGGCAGAGCCGGTAACGAAGATACGGGCCATGGTGGTTTCTCTTCCGGGGTACCTGCGGATCACCCGTGCGACGTACGCGTGGCACTCCACCGCGCGGTAAACTGACGGCGTATACGAATACTCTCAAATCGCTGCTGGCATCAAGGGGGAACTCATGAATCGATCGAACGAACGTAGCTGGGGCAGGCTGGTATCCAGTGTGGTCGCGGTTTTCGCGTGTCTGCTGAGCGTCGCCACGGCTGCAGCCGCTACACCACAGACTTCGGGCGCGGACCTCCAGAAGCTCAAGGCCGTCGTCAACGGTGATCAGCGCTCCGCGGAAAACAAGGCGCGCGACAAATATCGCCATCCGGTCGAGACTCTCGCGTTCTTCGGCATCCGGCCGAACATGACCGTGGTCGAGCTCTGGCCGTTCGGCGGCTGGTACACCGAAATCATCGCGCCCTATGTCAAGGGAACGGGAACCTATTATGCGGCGGCGATGGATCCGACATCCGACAAGCCTGAGGACAAGAAGTACAACGCCGAATTGAAGACGCTGCTGAATGCGCATCCCGACCTGTTCAGCGACGTGAAGTGGTCCGTGCTCGCGCCGAACCAGTACGCGCTGGCGCCGGAGGGTTCGGCGGATCTCGTCGTCACGTTCCGCAACATCCACAACTGGGCCTGGTCGGGCATGCAGAAGGATGTCTTCGCAGCTGCCTTCCGCGCACTGAAACCGGGCGGAATCCTGGGGGTCGAGGAACACCGCAACGCCGACCCGAAGGCCGAGCCGAAGCCGCGTGGGCAGGCGTATGTCGGCGAAGACTACGCGGTCGCGCTCATCGAGTCGGTGGGTTTCAAACTGGCTGGGCGCTCGAATATCAACAGCAATCCCAAGGACACGAAGGATTATCCGAAGGGCGTGTGGACGCTGCCGCCCAACTACGCGGAGGGCGACAAGGATCGGGCGAAGTACGCGGCCATCGGCGAATCGGACCGCTTCACGTTAAAATTCGTCAAGCCCAGGTGAGGCGCGCGAATTCACAGCGCTGCGATAGGATACTTCACACGAGGTTGATGCTATGAACGACGACAAGAGCCTAACCGGGACGAGCGACGGACAATCGCTGTCGCGTCGTGAATTTGCGGCGTTATCCGTTGCCGCGGGCGTCGCTGTAGCGGCCAGCGGGTCGGCGCTTGCCGCGGCCACCGACGTGACCGAGTCTGACGTGCAAATCAAGACTCCGGACGGCGTATGCGACGCCGCGCTGGTACATCCCAAGGGTAAAGGCTCGTGGCCGGGTGTTATCCTTTATCCGGATGCGCTTGGACTGCGACCGGTAATGCGCGACATGGCGAAGCGTCTCGCGGCGGACGGGTACACGGTCGTCGTGCCGAACATGTTCTACCGCACAGCCAAGGCTCCCGTTTTCGGCCCCGGCTTCAACTTTCAGAACAAGGACGACATGGCGAAGCTGGGCGAGGTCCGCAAACCGCTGACGTCTGACGCCGTCATGCGCGATGGCGGCGCGCTGGTTGCCTTTCTCGATTCACAGCCCGCCGTGAAGAAGAGCGCCAAGATCGGTGTGCAGGGCTATTGCATGGGCGGGCCGATGACATTGCAGACGGCCGCCGCCGCTCCGAACCGCGTCGGCGCGGGAGCGTCGTTTCACGGTGGCGGTCTGGTGACGGACAAGCCGGACAGCCCCCATCTGTTCGTGCCGAAAATCAAGGCACGCTTCTACTTCGGTATCGCCGCCAACGACGACGAGCGCCAACCGGACGCGAAAACCGTGCTGGACGAGGCGTTTCACGCTGCGAATCTGCCTGCGAAGATCGAGGTCTATCAGGGCTGCATGCACGGGTGGTGCGTGAAAGATATGCCGCCCGGCGAGGGCAGTAAGCCAATCTATAACGAGGCACAGGCGGAACGTGCCTGGGGCGAGCTGCTGGCGTTGTACAAGCAGGCGCTCGTTTAACGCTCTCGGTCCCGCGAGCAGCGGCGCCGAAGCGCACTGCTGCTCGCGTCGGTCGCCCTTCGGCCCCTCGCAATACCGCTGACTGCCATGACAATTCCATTTTCCGTACTCGATCTGTCGCCCATCGTCGAAGGCGGCACCGCCGCTGACGCATTACGTAACACTCTCGATCTTGCGCGGCATGCGGAGAAGTTAGGGTACACCCGCTACTGGCTGGCAGAGCATCACAACATGACGGGGATCGCGAGTGCAGCCACCGCTGTAGTGATCGGGCACGTGGCCGCCGGCACGAGCACGATTCGTGTCGGCTCCGGCGGGATCATGTTGCCGAATCATTCGCCGTTGGTGGTGGCGGAGCAGTTCGGCACGCTCGAGTCTCTCTTTCCGGGCCGCATCGACCTGGGGCTCGGGCGTGCGCCGGGCACGGACCAGACGACATCCCGCGCGCTCCGGCGCGACCTCACGACGAACGCCGATGAGTTCCCGCAGGACGTACTTGAACTGCAAGCGTATTTCGACGCAGCCGAGCCGGGGCAACAGGTCCGTGCAGTGCCAGGGGTGGGTTTGAAAGTGCCGCTATGGATATTGGGCTCCAGCCTGTTCGGGGCACAGGTGGCGGCGATGTTCGGCTTGCCGTTCGCGTTCGCTTCGCATTTCGCGCCCGATGCGCTCATGCCGGCTCTCGAGATTTACCGCAAGTCCTTCAAGCCTTCGCAGCAGCTCGCAAAGCCGTACGCAATGGTTGCGGCCAACATTATTGCGGCCGACACCGATGCGGAGGCGCGGCGCCTGTTTACCTCGCTGCAGCAAGCGTTCGTGAAGCTGCGCCGCGGCACCCCAGGGCCGCTGTCACCGCCGCTAGACGATATCGACGCGTGGGCGAGTCCAGTTGAAAGAGCGGGGTTGAGTCATTCCCTCGTCTACTCATTCGTGGGCGCCCCGGCGACGGTGGCGGGCAAAGTGCAGTCCTTCCTAAAGATGACGCAGGCCGACGAGCTCATCATCAGCGGTCATGTGTTCGACCACGCCGCGCGGCTGCGCTCGTACGAGCTCGCAGCGCGCGTTCGCGACATGCTGACCTGACACTCCGGGCGGATCGGACGCCCGGTCGCGGTCGGAGTTCTGCATGCCCGGCTGCGGCCGGCGCCGCTGCAGCACAGGCAACGCGACTACGGGCAGTTGAACCGCGTAGTATCGATCGGTGCCGCAGGCAGTGGGAGGCGGACCGTGAACTCGCTTCCCTGCCGGAGGCCGGCGCTTGCCGCGGTGACGCGGCCGCCATAAGTGTTGCTAAGCTAGGCGGTACCCTCTGGCCAGTCTGTACTACCGTACAAACGAAGGTTTGACGCGCCCGCAGAAAAGAGGGGTTGGGGAGCCCGGTCCTCTATTGCATGAGTCGAGCGTACATCTGGATGGCAGACTGATAGCACTCGCAAGCGGCCGCTTCCAGGCGGCGCCCGTCGAGGACGGTCACGACTCCTCGCTTGTAGTGGATCATCTTTCGCTTCTGTAGCGCGCTGGCCGCGCGCGTGATGCCTGCGCGACGCACGCCGAGCATGTATGCGATGAATTCCTGCGTCAGATAAAACTCATCCGAATGCGCCCGATCGCGAGTCATCAGAAGCCAACGCGCGAGCCGTTCCTCTACCCTGTGGAAGCGGGTACAGGCGGCCATCTGTGCGAACTGGCTCATGAGTACGTACAGGTAGCGCTTCAATTCTGTCTCCAGCGCGAGACTCTGTTCGAGCGCGCGGGAGAACTGGGCAGCGTCCAGGCGTAAGGCGGCGCCCGCACCTTGCACCAGCGCGCGCAGCGGAGCGATATTCACTCCCAGCAGCAAGGAAGTTCCCAGCATGCCTTCCGTGCCAATGAGTCCCACTTCGAGCCCGGGCCGTCCGTCTGGTGAGGAGAGGAGTGAAATGAAGCTGGCGGTAGGGAAGTAGACGTGCCGAATGGGATCGCCCTGCTCATGGAGCACCTCGCCAAAAGTCAGCTCGACAGGCTCGCAGCATGCGATCAGCCGGCGACTTTCGGCCCTGGGAAGGGCGGCGAGCAGCAGATTGTCGCCCAAGGCCGCCCCCGCGGCGGTGCGCCGACTCGTTTTCCTCGTTCTAACGTATGCATCATCCATCGCACAGTAGAGCGCTCCAGGGGGGGAAGCGGTCCGTGCGCCGCCACACACACAGGTCCGACTGTTCGCGCCGGGCCGACGATCCGCGCCGTGGCAGCGTCCGCGGGCTCGGGGGCGTGAGCAGGCGATCGTTCAGATCCATTTCTTGCGCAGCAGCCACACTTTAATGGTCTGCGTTAATCCCATGTAGGCGAGTAGTGTCAGCAGCAGGATCGGCCAGTACAGGCGCGGCAGGTGCGCAAAGCCCAGCGCGGAGGCCACGGGCGAATACGGCAACCACATCCCAAGAGCCATGATCGATATCGTTGTGAGCGTCAGCGGCCACCTCGCGCTGCTCTGTAGGAAGGGGATCTTATCGGTGCGAATGACGTGGATGATGAGTGTCTGCGTCATCAAGGACTCAACGAACCAGCCGGTCTGGAACAGCGAGGCACGGGCTGGATCCCAGCAGTTGAACACCCACAGCATGACAAAGAAAGTCGTGTAATCGAAAATCGAGCTGATCGGACCGACAAACAGAACGAATCGCGTGATTTCGCCGATGTTCCACGGCCGCGGCCGTGTGACTTGCTCGTCGTCCACGGCGTCTGCGGGAATCGGCACCTGCGAGAAGTCATACAGGAGGTTGTTCGTCAAGACCTGCCCGCCGGTATTGACACAAATGCAGCGGTGTTCCTTCGCCGGCCAATGCGAGAGCACCTCCTGCCTTCGTCGCCTGACCTTTCCTTGATTTGTGTACAGCCGCGATTGTCCTGCTCGCCGCCGTGAGTTTCCGTTCGGTGTCGCACACGGACCTAAATTCAAATGCACCCCCTCGGGGTTGGGGCGCCCGACCCCTATTGCATGAGTCGAGCGTACATCTCGACGGCAGACTGATATGCAGGTTCAATTGGCTCGGCTCGGTCCGATAGTCGCGGGCAGCAGGCGGTCCGTTTCCTTTTTCACCACTGCGTAGCACTCGCAGGAAAGCTGTTCCAGCGCGGGCCGGTCCAGCACCGTAATCTGCCCGCGACTGTATGTGATCACCCCGAGCTTCTGCAGCTTGATGGCGGCCTCGGTGACGCCCTCGCGGCGTACGCCCAGCATGTTGGCGATGAGCTCCTGGGTCATGGTCAATCTGTTCGAAGAGAGGCGATCGAGCGATAGCAGCAGCCAGCGGCATAGTTGCTGGTCCACCGAGTGATGCCGGTTGCAAACGGCCGTTTGCGCCATCTGAGTGATCAGGGCTTGCGTGTAGCGAAGCAGGATATGCAGCATCTCGCCGTGACGTTCGAATTCCTGCTTGAGGCGAGCGCCCGTCAACTGGTATGCGGAGCCGGCGCTCTGCACGATAGCGCGGTTCGTCGTGGTTTCACCGCCCATGAATAGCGCGACGCCGATCGCGCCATCGTTGCCTACGACGGCGATTTCCGCAGATGCGCCGTCCTCGAGCACGTATAGCAACGAGACGATCGAGTCGGTCGGAAAATAGATGTGCCGCAGCATGTCGCCCGACTCGTACAGAACCTTCCCGAGCGGCAGCGATACCAGGTTCAAGTGCGGAAATAGTCTCTCGCGTTCGGCGGGCGGCAGGGCGTCCAGAATATGATTTTGTTGTGGCGTGGGGGTCTCTGACATTGAGCACCGATCTTCCATGGCGAATCTGCCGTGGCGGAAGTCTAAGCCTTTTCGCGACGGCGGTGTACGGTAGCGTACAGAGCTCACGGCGCCACGCGGACGCGGCTACCGTCAGCGGCTGCCCCAGTCGGAAGCGTCGAGGACGTCAAATCTACGGCCCTCATGATTTTACCCCGATACGCACGGACCAGATCGGCTGCCTCGGCACCAGAAGTCATGAGAATGGGCGCCATGGGGCGCCCCGTAGCCCCGGGGTACGCGCTATTCCCACAGGTTATGTCGTGCTCGTTCTGGTGTGGACGAGGAAGTAGGTCCAGCCGGCCGGCAACTCGACGGGGAGGGCCGCGACTATCTGGAGCAGATTATCAGTGCTACCAACAGGACGAACCAGCTCATCGAAGCCCTGCTCAAGTTCGCGGGCGAGAGCCCGTCTGAGTTGAATGTGGGAGCCGCGTATAGCTTCGCGCCCACGGCATCTGACGCGAACGGCGATACATTGACGTTCGGCATTCAGAACAAGCCGGTCTGGGCGACCTTCGCTACCGCCTCAGGTGTTATGAAGGGGACTCCCGCCGCTGGCGACGCGGGAACGTACGCGAACGTCATCATCTCGGTGAGTGACGGCAAAGCGAGCGCATCGCTGGCAGCCTTCACACTGACCGTGAATCAGATCTCAAACGGCACGGCGACGCTCAACTGGATGCCGCCAACGCAAAACACCGACGGCACGGTTCTTATGGACCTGGCGGGTTACCGCGTGCACTACGGCACTACCGCCGGCAATCTGACGCAGAGCGTGACGGTGTCCAATACGGGCCTCGCGAGCTACACGATCAGCAATCTCTCGTCCGGAACCTGGTACTTCAGCATATCGGCCTACACGAAGACAGGAATCGAGAGCGACCTGTCGGACACTGTCAGCACGACATTCACCGCTCGACACGATCAAAATCGATCGCTCGTTCATCCGCGATCTCACTGGCGCCACCGCTGACACGGGGTTGGCGGACGCCATCATCGCGATGGGCAAGTCCCTGAGCCTGACGGTCGTCGCGCAAGGCGTCGAAACGCGGGAGCAGACCGAGTTTCTGCGTACCCACGCCCGCGACGAGCTGCGGTTTTTTACTTCATAAATCCCTTGCGGGCTGAGCAGTTCACGCA
>JAQGOG010000034.1 GCA_028293765.1 Gammaproteobacteria bacterium | reverse complement strand
CCGCGAAGGAGCCCGTCTGCGTGCTGCTGGGCGTACCGCTCAGCAGTCCAGTCGATGCATTGAAGGTTGCCCAAGCCGGCTTGTTAGCGATCGCATAGGTCAGAGTTTTGCCGGCTGCATCGGTCGCGGTCGGCTGGAAGGAGTAGGCGCTACCGGCCGTTATCGACGTGCCCGGCGCACCCGCAATGGTGAGTCCGGCAGTGGTAGTCCCGCTCACGGTGATCGAAAACGGCGCCAGCGACGCACTCGTCTTCCCGTCGCTTACGCTGATTCCGATGCTGGAGTACGTGCCAGCAGCCGTCGGCGTGCCGGACAACTGCCCCGTGGCGCTGCTGAAGGACGCCCAGCTGGGCTTGTTTTGGACGCTGAAACTGAGCGCCGCGCCGCTGGCGGACTTCGCCGTCGGCTGAAAGCTATAAGCCATGCCCACCGTTGCGGCTGTAGCCGGCGTGCCACTGATCGTCGGTGCAGTCGTACCGCCACCGCTGCTAGCCCAGTTTACGCGAATCGAAAACGCCGGCAGCGAAGCCGTCGTGGTGCCGTCAGTCGCACTGATGACTATGCCCGAGAATGTCCCGCTGCTGTTGTAGCTGCCAGTCAGTTGGCCCGTGGCGGTGTTGAACGTCGTCCAGGACGGATGGTTGGCTATCGAATACCTGACGGTCTTGCCGTTACCGCCGGAAACCGAGGGCTGGAACGAATAAGTCTGTCCGGCCTGCACGTAGGCAGCCGGCGACCCACCGATCTTTAAGGGCTGAGTGCTGCCTGCGGACGTCCCGCTGGAAGCCCAGTTGACACGGATAGAAAATGGCGGCAGCGCCGCTGTCGTCGTCCCGTCGGTCACGCCGATGACGATGCCGGAAAATGTCCCACTGCTGTCGTAGCTGCCGGTCAGTCTGCCGGTCGCGCTGTCGAAGGTCGTCCAACCCGGATGATTTGCTATCGAGAAGCGCAGCGCCTTGCCGGATCCGCCGGCGACGGAGGGCTGAAATGAGTAGGTTTGTCCCGTCTGCACGCTGGAGGCGGGAGTGCCGCTGATCGACAACGCGGCGGTGGTGGCTGCGTTGGCCAAAAGCGGCTGCAGCATGCCGAGCGAGGCGGGGATGACGACGAACGAGGCGGCCATCACGGCCCGCACGCGGGGAAAAAAATTGCGGAATTTCTGCAGAAGGCGCGTGCGCGGCTCGCTGCCTCGATAAAACTGGCTCATGTGGTAATGCCTTTGGGCGACCCCGATACGGAGGCACGACAACGCACAAGCCACAACGGAAAGCAGATCCGCTCGCACGCAAGACCAACTTCGAGAACCGTTCCGGCAGCCCGGCCATCCGCGGCGGCGATGGGCCGTGGATCGAAGGCTTTGCGTCGCCACCTTGCGGTGGTTATGCCTCTTACAGAACGTGCATCCCTGCCCCCGCGACGTGAGGCAACTCCCCTGCCTCGCGCCACGTAGCGCGCTCCCCCTGAACGCGCTTCTACTCGTCGCTCCCTCGATCGACAGTCATTGCCGCGTGGGAACGGCTCGCACCTTAACGACGTGCAGAGGCGGCCACAATGTCCGCAAACACCAACAGCGTCTCCAATCACGGACAACACAGCTGTGCAGCACACCGCCGCGGGCCGCCATGACGGCACAAATTCAAATGGTCGCGCTCAAGCCTCTCGTGCCGCAAAATGCGAGACGTTGTTGGCAGCGACGCCCTGCGCGGCGCCCGCGTAAACGCCGCATCCGGTGCCACCGGCGCACGCGCGAATTCGTCCAAGATTTCTGTTGATGAATTTTTTATGTCGCGCAGTTTTGGCAGAGCACGACGGGCGCACGGCCCCTGATCGGCAGTGACATGGCAAGGCCATGGCTCCCGCGTGCAGGGAGTGGAACGTGCATCACGCTGCTGCCGGCGCTCTAAGGCAGCGCGCTAGTTTTCCTGAGGCGCCGAGAGCTCAGCCGCCGCTCACCGCTGCAATTCAGGCGATCGCCTGCCAGGGCGAGCCGGATGTCCGACCGCCGCAGTCTTTCGATCAGTTCCAGGACACCGCTCACGAAGTCACCTTTTCCCTTGCGTCGTCGGCCAGCAGCTCTATCGCTATCGGTGAACCCAGGCCGAGTGCGCGAACATCCGGTCCGCGGCTAGCGCCCAGCGACTCGGCAAGCTTCAGCGCTTACCTCCGTCACCTCGCCCACACGAACGGCGGCCCCATGTGGGGCACGCAGCAGCGGAGCAAGGGCTGTAGCGATGTCCGCGAGCAACTCGCAACGCTGCGAGTTGAGATAGAAATGGCCGCCCGGAAACCTACGGACGCGAAAGGCACCGCCCGCACCTTCCCCGCTTCCAGGTCCTCCCGCTGCGCACGAGTGTCGTCGGCGCCGCCGAAGACCGACAGCGGGCAGTCAATGCGCAAGGGTGCAGTGGGGCGATAGTTGTCGAGTACGGCGACGGCCACTCGCAGCCCCGGCAGCAGCAATTCCAACAGTTCCCGTTCTCTCTGCACCTCAGGAGGAATTCCGCCGTAACGTCGGCAGATCTCGGCGACGAAGGGCCCATCGGCAAGCCCGCTGAGCAAAGGGTCGGGATCTGGTAAATGGGGCGCATGGTGACCGGAGACGAAGAGGTGGCTCCGGCAACTGCACGGCGCATACCTCGAGCTCGCCCGGCACATCCGCGGGCCACAGGCGGTAGGCGGACGAGCCACTTTACGCTCATCGCTTCAGTCATAGGTTCAATTGGACAACCGGGGCCCGCTCCGCCCTCGTGCGTGGGGGTTGCCCCGCTCTTATTTCTCCGCGCGGTGGTACCCTCGAAAACGAGTAGCGCACCAGCTGCAGTTCACGAAACTCGCACTGCCTCGAAAAATATTATGTTCTCTTCCCGGCGGCGGATAGTGCCGCTTTCGAACAAGCTCGAGCTATGATCCAGCCAGCTCGAGAGCCCCGCAGGATTCCCCATGTCGGGCTTACACTCCGTCGCAGGCGGCCGCTGACGCCGCTCGAGGCGGCAACCGAACCGCAGAGTTGTTGACATGGTGAGTGACGAGGAGACGTTGGTCAGCAGCGACGCGAATGTGCTCACGAGGCTGAGCACCCCCCTTCGCGCCGAACCCAACACAGTGCACGTTTGGGCATTCACGCTCGAGGCGCCACCGGAGTGCATCGAGCTTTGCCGCAGCTGGTTGTCAGACGACGAGCGCGCACGCGCCGACCGTTTCGTGTTCGAGCACCATCGCGTCCGGCACACAGTAGCTCACGGCGTGCTAAGACGCCTGTTGAGCCTTTACTGCGACGCCACTCCCGAATCTTTGCAGTTTACGGCCAGCGGAGCGGGTAAGCCGGCGCTGCGGCCTGACAGCGGCGGCGCTCCTGCGATTGATTTCAACCTGACACACTCGGAAACACGCGGCGCCATTGGGGTCAGCTCGGGTCTGCCGCTCGGCATCGACCTGGAGCAGCTCCGTACCAGCATCGAGGCGCTGTCCATCAGTAGCAACTACTTCTTCGGTTCGGAGCGACAGGCGATTGAAAGCGCGCCCGCGGCGTTGCGCGAGGCGACGTTCTTCCGCTACTGGGTGGCGAAGGAGGCGGTCCTCAAAGCGGAGGGTATCGGGCTGGGTTTTCCACTCGACCGGTTCCGCGTCGACTTTCTTCCCGGAGAGAGCACTGCGCGCATCGAAACGCTCGATCCGGACGCCCTCGGCGGGGACTGGACCGCCAGGATGCTGCCCTGCGAGCCCGGCTGGCTCGCAGCCGTTGCGGCCCGGGGATCCGACTGGAAGCTGCGACTCGAGCGGCCGCTGGAGTTCTGAGGAGCGATAGGAAGTTGTAACGGCTGAGCCCGATTTGTAAGCCCCCCACGGGCTCCTTGAAGATTTCCAAAGAACGCTGAATGGGCTCAACTTTCCGCCCCAGGGCGTGTCGTAACCAGTAAGCCACTGCGGCTTAAGTTGTCAACTGTCCCGGTGTGGCGGCCGTGCTCGAAGTTTTCCTCCCTCCCTGAGACTTGAATGCCGCCGCCAGTACTCGAGCCGAACGCTGTAGGTTCGGCAAGTCGGGCACCGTAGGAAACCGCCCTTGATTGGGCGGTTTTTTTTGGGCTTCTATATGGGCCGAAAGACGCCTGCGGCGCTTTCGGCGAGCGCGCCTGGGAGCGATCCAGACTACGCGGCAGCGCTGGCGGCTGCGACGACACGCGGTACGCCACGCTCGAGCGCAGGAAGCGTGACCGACACCACCAGCCCACCGCTTTGGAGGTTGCGGGCTTCGATGACGCCGCCGTGTAGAGCAACCGCGCGGGCCGCGATGGCGAGTCCCAGGCCTTCCCCGCCACCAGCCCGATCGCGCGCCGCGTCGACTCTGTAGAACGGCTCGAAGATCAACTCGAGGTCTTTCTCGGGAACCCCGGGGCCATGATCGTAGACAATGACTTCCACCGCATCTTCGTGGTCGCGGGGATTTTTCATGCGACGGGCGGTAATGCCGATTTGCGCTCCGGCCGGGCTGTAGCGCACCGCGTTGCGGACGATGTTCTCGAACGAGCTGCGCAGTAGCTCCGGGTCACCGGATACCTCGAGCGCGCTTTCAGTTTGCAGGCTCACGACACAGCCTTGCGCGTCCGCCTCGATCGCGACATCCGCCGCAATGTTCCCGAGTAACTCGCCAATATCGACCTTCGTGCGCTCGACGCCGCTCGCGGGACGATCGAGGCGCGCCAGCTTGAGCGTCCGGGCGATGAGCTGCTCGAGGCGGTCGGCCTCGCAGGCGATGCGCGCAAGATGCCGTTCTACTGGATTGTCCTGCCGCCGCGCCAGAGAAAGTGCGAGTTGTAGCCGGGCTAGCGGAGAACGCAGCTCGTGAGAGACATCACGCAGCAACTGCTGCTTCGTCTCGAGCAGGTTGCGCAGGCGTTCGGCCATAGTATCGAGGTCCGTCGCGAGCAACCCGAGGTCGTCCTGTCGTCCTCTTAGACTATGAGACACACGCACGTCGAGATCGCCCGCCGCCATCTGCCTCGTGGCGTGACGCAGCCGATCTACCGGTGCGACAAGGTAGCGGGCGAGAAAAAAGCAGATAACGGCACTCACCACGAGCGCCATGAGAAGAGTTGCCGTCGGTACTCCGGGACGCTCGAGCTCACCGAACAGACGCGGTGTCTCGCGCAGCGGACCGACCAGAACGTGGTAGGTCCCCCCGTTGGCCCCAACGAGAACCAGCGCCCCGCCGATAGGCGCGATCGGCTCTCCCGCCACCCCGACGCGATCAGGAGATGCGCTATCTGCCGGCCCGCGCAAAAATCGTGGGAGCGGCCGCCCGAGCATTTCCTTTCCAGAAGGGTCGACGATGAACGTACGGCTGAACGGCTCGTTCGGACCCAATCCTTCCAGCCAGCTCCTCAGCGCCGTGGGACCGCCGGCCTCGAATGCACGCGCCGCCTGCGCGTAGAGCTGACCTCGCTGCCACCATGGACTGTCCTCACGATGCTGTGACGCAAAGTTCACGGCAACGGTGACTGTACCCACCAGGATCAGCGCCAGTGCGAGCCAGAAGGTCAGAAATATCCGCCAATACAACGAATGCATGGGCGTGACTCTGCGAGAGTGGATCTTGTTTATCGTGCCTCCTCTTCCACGGCGACCCGCGAGGACGCCAGCGTCAGGGCGTACCCCGTGCCGCGCACACTCTGCACGGTAACGCGATCCGTTACCTTCATCAGCTTGCGGCGCAGGTTACTGACGTGGGTGTCGAGACTGCGATCGGTCGGTAACAGCCGCCGGCCGAGCGCCTGGGTCATCAGCTCATCCCGAGTCACCGTCTTCGTGTCCGCACGAACCAGCAGCTCCAGGATCCGAAGCTCCGCAGCCGTCAGCTCGAGATCGTGCTCATTGACGTCAGCGCGCCGCGCCCTGAGGTCCAGGCGCAGCGGACCCCATAGGAGGATAGCGTCGGTCTGTTGCCCATCGCCGGACATGCGCCGTAGCACGGCTCGGATACGCGCTACCAGCTCCCGAGGGCTGAAGGGTTTGGCGAGGTAGTCGTCGGCACCCATCTCGAGACCTACCACCCGGTCGACCTCCTCCCCGCGCGCGGTGAGCATGATTACCGGCATACGGCTGGTTGCCCGGATGCGCCGCAGGACCTCAAAGCCCGAGAGCTCCGGCAGCATGACGTCTAGTACTACGAGGTCCACGGGACCCCGGACGAGCCTGTCCAGCGCCAGCGGACCGGTGCCAACCGTCTCGGTGGCGAAGCCTTCGGGTCCCAGGTACTCGACCAGCATGGAGCAGAGCTCGTGATCGTCGTCGACGATCAGCAGCTTTGGGCGGCTGTCGCTTGCGCCTGTTTCCATCATGTCCATGACTCCTGACGATACGCTCGCACCGCGGGCGGCTGCCTTAGGGCGACCCGCGAGCGCTGAGATTTCTTTGCATTTCTTTAGTGGTCCCCGGGCCTCGCTGGTCAAAGGGTATGCCACCTTGCCGTTCCACACGGACGGCCAGTCTGGGACGCATTATCGGGGGCATCCAGGCGCCCGGACCGCGTTTCCGCGTCTAAACTATAAAGAGCGCATGAATAATACGTCCATTGCAGGTCTCCAAAGCATGATCGTAGTAAGTCCCCAGACGCCCCGGGAACGGGAGCGGCGCAGTGGACCCTCTGTCGACGCGAGCCGGGACTTCGGTAACCCCACTACCGTCGCATCCGCAAAGCCTACGGCCCTACCCGGGGCGTGTCGCGCCCTCATCGGGACGGTCCGCACCATGAAGGCCAGGACCATGAAGCGTCGCGCCACGCATCGCCTCCACTTTCTCTGGCTGTCCGCGGGTTTGTTCGCTGGATGTGTGTCGGTGGGCCCTAACTACCATCGGCCACCCGTGGAAACACCTCCTGCCTTCAAGGAAGCGGAGGGCTGGAAGATCGCTGCGCCACGCGACGCCGAGCCGCGCGGCAACTGGTGGGATATCTACAAAGATCCCGACCTGGATGCCTTGATGCGCCAGGTGCAGATCTCGAACCAGAACGTACTGCTCGCGGTCGCTCGTTACGAGCAGGCCGTGGGCCTGCTCGGGTCGGCGCGCGCAGGCTACTACCCGACGGTGACTGCGGATGTGAGCACCACTCGCAGCCAGAGTACAGCTACTACGACTCCCAGCAGCGTGGTGACGTCGAAGTCCAGAACCGTCACCCTCGACCGAGCGTCTCTGGGCGTGAGTTGGGATATCGACGTGTGGGGCCGCATTCGCCGCACTGTGGAATCAAACAGCGACGCCGCGCAGGCGAGCGCGGGAGATCTGGCCTCAGCGCTGCTCTCGGCACAAGCGACGCTGGCGCAGAGCTATTTCCAGTTGCGAGTCATAGACCTCGACATAGGTCTGCTCGAGCGATCGATGGGGGCCTTTCAGAGAGCGCTGGATGTGACACAGAATCGCTACACCGCGGGTGTAGCGCAGCGCTCCGACGTCACTCAGGCGCAGACCCAGCTGGAGTCGACGCGTGCACAGTTGCTGGATCTCAGCATTGCGCGGGCGACGCTTGAACACGCGATCGCGGTACTCGTCGGCAGACCGCCCGCCACCGTCTCGATTCCGCGGACGGACAAGATCGCCGCCATGCCTGACATCCCGTTGTCGCTACCGTCCGAGTTGCTCGAGCGCCGCCCGGATATCGCAGCCGCGGAGCGCCGCGCTGCCTCCGCAAACGCGCAGATCGGGGTAGCAGTAGCCGCGTACTTCCCCGATCTGACGCTTACGGGATCGGGGGGTTACGAGAACACCTCGTTTACGCGACTGTTCGAGCTCCCCAATCGTTTCTGGTCCGTGGGGCCGCAGCTGGCCCAGACTCTCTTCGATGGAGGAGCGCGCCGGTCTGCGAAGAAGCAGGCGATCGCCGTCTACGATCAGAACGTGGCGACCTACCGACAGACCGTTCTTACGGCCTTCCAGAATGTCGAGGATGACCTGACCACGCTGAAAATCCTTGCGAAAGAAGAGATCGCCGAGCGAGCCGCAGCGGATGCCGCCGCCGAGACTCTGCGCATCACGGAGAACCAGTACAAGGCAGGCACGGTGGACTACCTCAACGTAGTCTCCGCTCAAAACGCGTCGCTAACCGCGGAACGCGCAGCCCGAGACATCACGAGTCGCGCGCTGACAGCAAGCGTCAACCTGCTGATGTCGCTAGGTGGGGGATGGACGGTCGACTCGCTCCCGCACTGACGGTTGTTTCGCGCTACAGGAGTCAGGCGGGGTTTTCGAGACTGAATACCTGGCGGTGGTCGTCGTAGGCAAAGGCCTCGGCGTACCGCCCCCAGCTGATGATCGTGCGCAGCGTCTGCTCGGCGGCATCTTCGGCCATGTAGTCTTCGAGCTCGTCGAAGAACCGGCTTTTCGGGGCGGCGTGGCTTGCGCGTTCATCCAACACCCGGCGCACGTGGGCGGCCAGAGGCACGTAGGTGAGCAGGTGACGCGCGAATAACCGCTTGCGCTCGTCGGTTTCCGCTCTCACGAACTCCCTGCCGGCCTCGGTGAGCT
>JAQGOG010000021.1 GCA_028293765.1 Gammaproteobacteria bacterium | reverse complement strand
ACCGATCACGGCAAGACGTTTCAGGCGCATTTCCGCTTCGCCGACATCTGGCGCAAGTCACATGGAAAGTGGCAGGTGGTATTTACGGAAGTAACACGCCTCCCGCCGTAGCTCGCCAGGGCACACTGGGCAGTTCGAGGCGATCGGCAGTCTGACGTGACTCGCGCTGCGCGGCCGCGTTGCGCGCACAGAGTCGATGTGCTGACTCTTTGGCGTATGAACCTGGACGCCAACACCGTCGCCGAGTTCCACGAGCATGGCTTTACCACGCTGGCGCAGATTTCGACGCCCGCCGAGCTTGCGCTGCTGCGCACTGTTTTCGAGCGCCTGTTCACCCAGGGTGCGGGGCGCAAGGAGGGCGCGCAATACGACATACTCGGACACGACTCCGACCTGACCGAGCAGGCGCTGCCGACAATCATCAACCCCGCCAACTATGCAGCCGAGCTGCGTCGGCTGAAATGCGCGAAAATGCGGCTGCAATCGCCCGGCAACCGTTGGGGCCGGCTGCCACCAGCTCATTCGAACATGTGATTCTGAAGCCAGCTCACCAGGGCGGTGCAACCCCGTGGCACCAGGATGAAGCGTATCGGGTGGCTCCGGACTTCGACTACAGGCAGGTGAGCATCTGGGTGCCGCTGCAGGACGCCACCTTGGAAAATGGCTGCATGATGTATATACCCGGGTCGCATCGGTCGGGAGTTCTCCCACATCGCTCGCGGGGCGGCATCGTCATCGAAGCGCTGCGCAAACTGCGCTTCGGAATGTGGCGGCAGCCGGCCCGTTTGAAGTTTGAAATGCGTCGCGCATGGCGCGCCTTGTTCACGTTCGTCGGCGGCAAGTGACCGTTGGCTCCAGACTCGTTCGCGAATGTGTTTGGAAGAGTTCGTAGCGTCGCGCTGTGATGTCTGCAGCGTTGCGAATTCGCGCGCCCCACATGACAGCATGAACTGGAGCTGTGCCATTGCGTGCTTTGTTGCAATTAAGTGCATGGTGTTACTATTTTGGTGCGCGAAGGAGTCAGTGTCGCTCGTATCAGACAGGGCAGCAGCGGCCGACAGCAGTCCGTGAGCCGCCGGGAATACCCGCTGTTCTTTCGCGGAACAATCAGCCACTTGTATCACTTTAGGACAACGCGGGCGCGCCCCGCACCCGGTCTTCGGCTGTTGGCGATTGTCGCCGAAGAGAGACCAAACGAATTGGTATGCAATTTGCTTTGACTTATTTGGCTCATCGAGCGTGTAAGATCCACGGCGCGGGGCGGATCCGTGCAGGACGACCCGCTTCGAGTTGTGTTGTTGTGGTTAAGGAGATGCCTATATGAAGAAAGCGTTATTGGCTGTGTTGCTCGCTGTGGGTTGCATAGCACAGGTGGAGGCAAAGACCATCAATCTCGGGGCAGTCTCGGACAGCGCGCCGTCGATGTTCTTCGATGCCTTCAAGTCGAGCAAATCGATCTCTGATGTGGTCAGTTTCCGTCTCACGAGCTTCGCGGATATCAGCGGCGGCTTCCTCTCCGCCGGTATCAAGAATTTCACCTTGAGCCTGGTGTCCAAATCGTTCTCGTTCAGCGAGACGATCTCAGGTGGGATCGGTTCCGGTTCCTACTCCTTCGCGAACCTCGCTCCGGGCGTCTACAAGTTCGACATCACCGGCCTCACGGGTCGCCGCGGCGGCGCCTACCTGAGCGCCTTCAATGTCGTTCCGGCCGTACCCGAGGCAGACACCTGGCTGATGATCGTCATCGGCGTGGGACTCGTTGGTCTGCAACTGCGCCGCAAGCAGAAGGGCATTGAACGCGGACCGCTGGCCGGCTCAATGGCGGCCTGAAATAGCGGTGGAGCTGCCTGAACGTTCGTAAAGGCGTTCAGGCAGTTGACTGGAAATGTCCGCCGATCGGGGGGCGTCGGCTGTCCGACTGGGAAGCGTTTCGCCGGGGTTGGCATCGACCTTCCCCGGCGGACCCAGTAACCAACTAACTCCAACGTGGCCGGTCGGGCGTGCAGTCGCCCGGTGGCCGCGTGCCATCGGTGACTGGCTCATGGGACTTCCGAAGCAAAACTACCAGTCGGCGGAAATCAGCGCTGCGGACCCGTCCGCCGTGTTTCTGGTCAAATCGCTCCTGAATCCCGTGATAGCCGTCGGCTGCCTCGTGGCCTGCCTCCTGGGCTGGGACGAGCCGCTGTACGGCCCCTATTTCCTGATCGCCGTCCTCACGTTCGTCGGCACGGCCGACTTTCTGGACTCGGCGCAGATCAACCAGGCGAAGGGCCCCATGTCCGCGCTGCAACTGTTGTTGGACATAGCCGTTCGCTGGGCATTGCTCATAGGTTTTCTATGGATATTGTTGCACCTGTCGGGACTGACCCCGAACTTCAACCACGACGTGCTGCGCACGTGGGCCGTCGTCACGCCAGCCGCGCTCTGGATCGGCCAGATGGCGTGTCAGCGCCTGCTGATGACCGCCGGCGCTCGCGGCACCGGACCACGGCACGCCGTGATCGTCGGACTCACTGAAGTCGGCCTGCGACTCGAGCGCAGCATCCGGGACAACCCGCTGCTGCGCACGAAGGTCGTGGGCTATCTCGAGGATCGCAGCGCGGCGCGCGTGGACCCACAACATGCGAGTCGCATACTGGGCCGTTGCGATGACCTGCCGACGCTCATTGCCCGTCACAACGTGCAAGTCGTCTACATTACGCTGCCGATGAATCGGGACCCGCGGGTGCTCAGACTGCTCGATGCGCTGCGAGATTCAACCTGTTCCATCTACTTCGTGCCGGATCTGTTCACCTTCAATCTCATCCAGGCCCGGTTCGATCTCATCGACGGCGTTCCGCTGGTCGCGGTGTGCGAGTCGCCCTTCTATGGAATAAGGGGAATCGCGAAGCGCCTCTGCGATATCGTCGTGGCGGGGACGGCATTGTTGCTGATCGCGCCGCTGTTGTTGGCGGTTGCAGTCGCGATTCGTCTCGATTCGCCCGGGGCCGCCATATTCCGCCAGAAGCGTTATGGGCTGGATGGCAAGGAGATCACGGTCTACAAATTCCGCTCGATGACCGTCACCGAGGACGGCAGAACCTCATTTACCGCTGCCGCCCGCGGTGATCGGCGGATCACGGCACTGGGGGCTTTCATCCGCAAGACCTCCATAGATGAGTTGCCGCAATTGTTCAACGTGCTGGAGGGAAGTATGAGCATCGTCGGCCCGCGGCCGCACCCCATAGCGATGAACGAGCAATACCGGCGGCTCATCCCCAGCTACATGGTGAGGCACAAGGTGAAGCCGGGAATCACCGGCTGGGCGCAGGTGAATGGCTACCGTGGCGGTGATGATCTCGAGTCGATGCGCAAGCGCATCGAGTTCGATCTCGAGTACCTGCGTCACTGGTCCTTGTGGCTCGATCTATCGATTCTCCTGAAGACGACGTTGCTCGTCTGGAACGACAAGCAGGCTTATTAGATGAAAAGACAACACAGCGCGCTGTTCGCGGCGCTCCTCGCGGGCTGCAGCATGCACCACAGCCCGGTGGGCTCCGCTGGCTCCCAGGTCGTGGTCAAGGTCAACGACAAGGAAATCACCATCAACCAGGTCAACGTGGCCCTGGACTCCGTCGAGGCCGAGCAGATCACCCCGGAGCTGACGCGGTCGGCCGTGGATCGTCTGGTCGACGAGGAGTTGCTGGTGCAGGCGGCACTGAAGAGCAATCTCGACCGGGATCCGTCTGTCGTACAGAGCATGGAGAGCGCCCGTCGCCAGGTACTCGCGCAGTCCTTCGCGGCGCGCAGTGTATTTGCCAAGACGCCGCCCACCGCGTCCGAGGAAAGTGACTACTACAAGCAGAATCCCGTTCTCTTCGAAGAGCGCAAAATATTCCAGCTCACCGCCTTTGCGGTGCAGAAGGCCGATCTCACCGACAAGATCCGGGCGGCTCTCGATGCTACGCACAGCGTCGACCAGGTTCGCGACGTACTCGACAAGCATGAGGTGCGCTACTCGACGCAGGGCATGAGCATCCTGCCGGAACAGCTGCCCATCGAGAGACTGCCCCTGTTTGCGCAGGCAAAGACCGGCGACCTGCTCATCATCGACGAGCCGGACGGCCAGGAGCAGCTCATGTCCGTGACGGGTACGCAGGATAGTCCCGTCTCGCTCGAGCATGCCCGGCCGCTCATCCGCCGCTATCTGCTCAACAGACAGCACGAGCAGGCGATGCAGGCATTCCTCAAACAAAGCAAGGCGGTCGCGAAGATCACCTATGTGCGGGACCTGGCTGCGCCGAAGGCTGCCATGACGGGGGACGCCGCAACCAGTGCGCGCGGGGTTCTCGCGAACGGTCAGCCGGCTCCGGCGCCCGCGCCGGCCGTCGAGTGATGAAGCATGGCGAGAATAGCGGGGAAGCTCCAGCAGGTTGCATGGATCGTTTGTCTGTTACTCGGCACCCCGTTCGTGAGTCTGGCGCTGGCGGCGCCGGGCTCGGACTACAAGGTCGGGGCGGGTGATCTGCTCAAGATCTCCGTCTTCAACTATCCCGACCTCGCGACCGACGCGCGGGTGAGCCAGTCGGGGAACATCACGTTTCCGCTGGTTGGACTGGTGCCCGTGACGGGACTGTCGACTCGCGAAGCGGAAACGTTGCTCACTCGGCGTCTGACGGATGGAGGTTTCATCCGGGATGCGCAGGTCTCGGTGCTCGTGGTCGAGTACCAGAGTCAGAAAATCTCGGTCATGGGACAGGTCGCAAAGCCCGGAGGGTACGCGCTGACACAGGCGAACAAGGCGATGGATCTGCTCGCGGCGGCCGGTGGAGTCGTCGCTGGCGTCGCCGGCGATGAGGCGATGTTGCTCAGAAGCAATGGGAGCAAGGCAAGGATCGATCTTCAGGCCATGTTCGATGGCGATCCTGCGCAGAACCCCGCGGTGGCGAGCGGCGACACGCTCTATGTTCCACGCGCCCCGCAGTTCTACATCTACGGCGAAGTGCAACGTCCGGGTGTCTATCGGCTGGAGCGCAGGATGACGCTGATGCAGGCTATCTCCGCCGCCGGCGGGCTGACTCCGAGGGCCTCGGAGCGCCGCGTCGTCGTTACGCGCAAGGACGCAAAAACAGGCAAGGACGTAAAGACGGGAATCGCGGCTTCCGACCTCCTGGAGCCCGACGACGTGGTCACCGTGAAGCAGGCGCTCTTCTGATGCGCGCTCGATGCGGCAAAAACCGACAGCAGGAGCTTTTCGCGCCATGCATATGACAGAGTTGCGACAGGTCGTCTGGGCGCGCCGGCGCAGATTCCTGGCGGTCGCCGGTTGCACGGTGCTGCTGGCGCTGGCCATCAGCCTCATTCTGCCGAAGATATATGTGGCGACCGTCGCCGTCGTCGTCGATACGAAAGGCACGGATCCCGTAACCGGGGCGGTGTCGCCGGGAGAACTCCTGCCCAGCAACCTGGCGACGCAGCTCGACATCATTGCCAGCACCCGCGTCGCTCTGAAGGTCGTGGATCATCTGCACCTCGATCGCAATCCCGCCATGATCGAGAAGTTCCAGAGCGATACCGACGGCCAGGGCTCCATCCGCGACTGGGTGGCCGGCAAACTCCTCAACAAGCTGCAGGTCGAGCCCGGGCACGAGAGCAGCGTGATCAGCATCGAATTCTCCGCGGTGGATGCCGACTTCGCCGCGGCAATCGCGAATGAATTCGCGGACGCCTATATCCAGACCAATCTCGAGCTCGCCATGGATCCGGCGAAGCTGCAGGCGTCCTGGTTCGGCGGTCAGCTGCAACAGCTGCGCAAAAACCTGCAGACCGCGCAGGAGCGCCTGTCGCAGTATCAGCAGACCAAGAGCATGGTCGGCACGGAGGATCGGCTCGACGTGGAGAATGGCAAGCTCGTCGAGATGACGAGCCAGCTGGTGCTGGCGCAGTCGCAGATGTATGACGCGCAGACGCGACAGCGGCAGATGAGCCAGGCACTGAAGAAGGATGAGATCGGGCAGCTGCCCGACATCCTGGGAAACAGCCTGCTGCAGAGTATGAAGGGCGATCTGGCGCGTGCGGAGGCGAAACTTGCGCAGATCGCGCAGCGTTACGACAGAAACTATCCCGAGCGCCAGAATGCGGCGGCCGAGGTGCAGAGTCTGCAGTCAAAGCTCGCGGCCGAGCTCGACACCGCCAGGGGTTCGATCAATCAGGCCGCTCAGATCGCCACGCAGCGGGCCGCGGAAATCCAACAGCAGGTCGATCGCCAAAAGAAGCACATTCTCGATCTCAAGCAGCAGCGGGATAACGCCGACGTGCTGCAGCGTGAAGTCGAAATCGCACAGAAATCCTACGATGCCACCTCGCAGCGGGCCAGCGATGTGCGGCTTCAGAGTCAGCTGAATCAGAGCACCGTAGCGGTGCTCAGTCCGGCGACGGCACCGATCGATCCCGCGCGCCCGAAGTTGGTTTTGAACCTAATATTGGGAGCGTTCTTTGGATTCCTGCTCGCGACCGCACTGTGTTGTGTCGCGGAGCTCAAGGACACGCGCCTCCGTGATACGCGCTCCGTTACGGACGTGGCGGGCATGCAGATCCTGGCGGAGATCCCGCGACCGTCGAGCAAACGTGTCGTCCGGCGCCGCAGCAGACAGGCCGCCCTTGCCGCTCCGACGATGGGAGGCACGTGATGGCAACCGAGCTCAGGGTAAAGGAGACGATTGCGAGGCGAAAGCGCTCCGTCGAGCCGCAGCGGGGCCGTCCGCCAGAGGCATTGCTAGGGGCCTTGCTCGTAGCGGATGGCGTGCTTTCGGAACTCGATATAGACAGAGTACTGGTGGCGCAGCAGGAGACGGGGTTGCGCTTCGGAGAGGCCGCGCGGAGTCTCGGACTCGTGGAGGAGCACCACGTACGCACCGCTCTGGCCGTGCAATTCAACTACCCTCATACGATCGACGGGACCTCGTTCGATGCGCGGCTGTTCGCAGCCTGCGATCCGTTCGGGCCGCAGACCGAGGCGCTGCGGGTGCTCCGCAGCGAGCTGACACTGCGTTGGTTTAATGAGCGGCACAAGACGCTGGCCGTCGTCTCGGCGCGCGCGGGCGTGGGCTGCAGTTCCATTGCCGCCAATCTTGCCGTCGCCTTTGCACAGGTTGGAGAGCGCACCCTGCTCATCGACGCGAACCTACGCTCTCCGAGGCAAGCCGATCTGTTCGGTGTCGGAGGCAGTGCAGGCCTGACGGGTGTGTTGGGCGGCCGCGTTTCGATAAAAGAAGCGATCTCGCGTGTGATGGGCTTCGACCGTTTGTCGGTTCTGGCCGCAGGTCCCGGCGTACCCAATCCGCAAGAACTTTTGAGCCGCGTGCCGTTCTCTTACGCCATGGAGACCTTGCCTTCCGGCTTCGACATCGTGATCGTCGACACCCCACCGGTGTTGGACTGCGCCGACGCCCAGATCATCGCAGCGCATGCCGGCGGTTGCCTCCTCGTAGCGCGCCGGCATGTGACCCGGCTGAACGACATTTCCAGATGCAAGCGCCGTCTCGAGCCTTCGAACGCCGCCGTGCTTGGATTGGTCATCAACGAGTAGGCATCATGTCAGCGGGGCAGATCTTGCGGAAGGACGTCAGAGCGCAGGCATGGGCTGCGTGGGCGCCCGTGCTGGCAGGATTGGGGCTGCTCTACGTACCGACTTACGTCGGTGTGTACCACGAATTCTGGAGCTTGCACGAGCAATCCGCCGCGCCCGTCATGTTATTGCTCGTGGGCTGGCTCGTGTGGCGGCAGCGCAGCGCATTCGCCGCCGTGGGCGCGACCGATGCGCGCCTGATCGGAAGCATTCTGTTCGCGGTTGGAGTCGTGCTTTACGTCCTGGGACGATCGCAGAGTTTCTACCAGCTGGAGGTGGCGTCGCAGATTCCGCTGTTGCTGGGTGTTGTCGGCATCCTGCTGGGCTCGCAGGGTTTGCGCCGACTCTGGTTTCCTACATTTCTGCTGCTCTGCCTGGTTCCTGTGCCGGGCTCGGCTCTCGACCAATTGCTGTTGCCTCTCAAGGAACTGGTGTCGGACGTCGTGGACAACGCGCTGCACCTCGCGGGGTATCCGAGCGCACGCAGCGGGGCGGTACTGTCGATCGGGCCGTACAACCTTTTGATCGCGGACGCGTGCTCGGGGCTGAACTCCATGCTGGCGTTGTCTGGAGTGGGTCTTTTCTATATTTACCTGTCGGGACACGCGCGGCGGTGGATCAAGGCAACGTTGCTGCTGAGCATCCTGCCCGTCGCCTTTCTGGCCAATGTCGTGCGGGTTGCCGGGCTAACTCTCATAACGTTCTATGCGGGCGAGAGCGCCGGAGTGAGATTTCACGATCGGGCCGCTTACCTGGAAATCCTGCTGGCCTTCGGCGGCTTCTTTGCGATCGAGCGCGTGCTGGTCTGGGCGGGGGGCAGCCGTGCGGACCAAAAACCCGCAACCGCGGAGCTGCGTCCCGGATGAACTCGAATCACAAACTGTATCGGTGGGAGTCGGGCGTCCTGGCGGCAGTCATGCTCGCCGCGGCCGCGGCCGCGTGGGTTATGACCCCGACGGCGACGCCCGTCACACGTCCGACGCTGGCGCAGTTGGTGCCAGCACAGTTCGGCGAGTGGAAAGCAGTCGGTTCCTCCGGATTGAAGGTCGTGGATCCCTCGATCGGCCCGGCGGGAGGCCGCGCTACCGATACGCCGTACAGCGATGTGCTGATGAGAGCCTATGCGGACGGACGGGGTAATGTCGTGCTCCTCGCCCTGGCGTACGGTGCTCAACAACACCAGGAAGTGAAAATACACCGTCCCGAGGTGTGCTACGTCGCGCAGGGATTCGAAGTAGTGTCGCACTCTGCCGCGACATTCCCGCTGGCGCAAGGCGCGCACGCACGTGGCTCCCGGCTCCTGGTACGCACGCCCGATCGCATCGAAGCGGTCAGCTACTGGATTCGAATCGGTGGGACGTACAGCAACAGCGCCTGGGCCACGCGGTACTACCTCTTCAAGGAAGGCCTGAAAGGGCGAGTGGTTGACGGCATTCTCGTGCGCGCCTCCCAGATCGTCGACAGTACTGAGGCCGCCTCACCGAATCGATTTGCAGTTCAGGAGCGCTTTCTCGCCGAGCTCGTACAGTCCCTGCCGCCCCAGTGGCGCACTGTGCTCGCGGAAAGTTGAGTCGGGCGGATGTCGCTTTGAAATTAGTCTTCCTCAGTCACACGGCCATGAGCGGACCCTTCGTCGTGGGGTCACACCACCTCGCGGCGGCTTTGGTGCGTCTCGGACACACGGTCGACCATATCAGCGCGCCGCTTTCTCTGGGTCATCTTGCTTTGGCAATGCGCGATGCGCACGTGAGGACTCGTTGGCGCCGCTGGCTGCGGGGCGGCGAGCGTGTAGGCGGCGTTCAGGAACTCGTGCCTCTGACCGCGCTTCCCTGGTCAGCAATGCGCAGGTCCCGGGTGCTGATGAATGCGTATTCAACGCTGCTGCTGGCCAAGCCGCTGCGCGGGGCAGGAGGGCTTGCGCTCGATGCGGCAGACTGCCTCATCGTCGATGAGCCACGATTCGTGGGCCTGGTCTGCAAGCACCATCGACAGGCGATCATCTATCGCGCAACAGACTTGTATGCGCAGATGCGAGGAGATCCCACGGTCCTGGACGCCGAGCGAGTCGTATGCCAGCGCGCGAACGTTCTCGTCGCTACTTCGCGCCCGGTCGCAGCTCACTTGTCCGCCCTCTCGCAGCGCGAAGCGCACGTGATGACAAACGGGGTGGATTTTGAGCACTTCGCTTCGCCGCAGGTGCCATCACTCACGTGGAATCTTCCTGGCCGGCGCGAGACGAGGGCACTGTATGTGGGTTCGTTCGACGGCCGGTTTGGTGTTACGGCGGTGCGTAGCGCCGCCACGGAGTTACCTGACAAGAGCTTTATCCTGGCTGGCCCGGGATCCGAGGCTGTGTCCAGTCTCCTGAGCCTGGCAAATGTCATCGGACTCGGCGCGGTCAAGTACGAGCAGCTTCCGGCTCTGATGCAGCAGTGTTCTGTTGGTTTGCTGCCCCTGTCGGAGCATTCGGCGAACGCAGGGCGCAGCCCCATGAAGCTCTACGAATATGCCGCCGCACGTCTGCCCATTGCGGTGACCGCGACGGATGAGATTCGACAGCACACGCTACCTACCCTGTGCCCGGCAAGTGACGATCGGACGTTCGCGGAAGCGGTCCGGCGTGCGTTCGAATACGCGGTTGACCCCTCCCTCGTGAATGCCGGGTGCGAGCGTGCCCGTGATGAGAGCTGGGTGAGCAAAGCACGCAGGCTTGCGGAGCTGGCGGTAGTCGCGCGCGACGGCAAGAATCCGGCGGGAGCGCACTTAGGTGAAACAGCGCCCGAGAATGAAAGGGCGGATTCGCTTTCCAGACATGACTCGGTGTTGGGGTAACGCGTGAGCATCACGTTATTCGCGCCGCTGTTCCTGCTATTTGCGATCTACGCCTGTCTGGGCGAGCGGCAGTGGGTTATGGCCACGCTGACTTCGGCGTTCCTCCAAGGTGCGACCCCGATTCTTCTGAATGCCGGGGGACGCCTTACGGGAATTCAGACGGCGTACGCTCTTCTGCCCATAGGTGTGCTCCACCTCCTTCTCAGCGAGCTGAAACGTGCCCGCCAGCTGCCGGCCCCCGAGCTCGAGCGCGGCAACGCCTGGGGAATCGACTTACCCGACGGCCTGTTTCTCGCGACTACGGCGATCGGAGTGGCGGGTGCCATCCTCTTGCCGCGCATTCTCAACGGAGTGGTTCTCGTCCTTCCGCCGAGCGTTGGTTATCACGCAGAACCCCTCCACCCCTCGGGTCGAAATGTGATCCAGGGCTTCTACATGGTGTGCAATCTGTTCCTTTACGTTCTGATCAGCAGAAGCGTCTGCCGCCGGGTCGTCACGGTCTCGCAGTGTATTTCCGCGCTCGCCGTGGGAGCATGGTGCGCCATCGCCCTGGGGGTGTACCAGGTCCTGGGCTCGTTCGCGCCGCTGCCGTGGCCGAGTGCGATTCTCAACTCCAACCTGAGTGTTGCGCAGCTCTACGATCAGAGTGCGTATGGAATTCGAAGAATGTCCTCGACGTTTCTCGAGCCGAGCATTCTCTCGATGCATTTCGTCGGGCTGTTCGCTCTGTTTGGGCTCGGGCTGAAACGCCGGTGGCTGGGGCTGGCACTCCTGGGCTGCCTGCTGATCTCGACCTCCGCCACGGCCTACGTGGGCTTGCTGTTCCTTGGGTTCGTCTGGCTGGCATTCGCTGTTCCGCGCATGAGCCTGCAGGCGTTCAGCGCGCTGGCCATTGCCGCAGCGGTGGCAGTGGGACTGCTCGTTGTCGGCTTCGTCGGTTTCGACCAATTCCCCGGCGCGCAGTTGGTCGCGCAGAAGCTGAGCTCACACTCGGGCACCGTCCGGACCGCCGCCGACTCGGTCAACTTTCAGGCTTTGTGGGATTCGTGGGGACTGGGAACCGGCGTGGGCAGCACCCGCTCGTCCAGCTTCCTCGCGACGTTCGCGGCCTGCGCCGGCCTTCCGGGTCTAGCGTGTCTGGCGGCTTTGTTCGGCGTTCTGCTGGTCCGCGGCGCACGCGCGGTATCACCCGAGGCGCGCGCGTTGTCCCTGGGGCTCGGCGGGTTGGCTCTCGGTTGGCTCACGAGTGTTCCGGACCTGACGCTGGCTCTGGTCTGGCTGTTAGCAGGACTGGTTCGAGGAGCGGCGGCGCCGGGGGTTCTGCCGCAACCTGTGCCCGCGACCGAGCGCTCCTTCGAGGTGTTTCCAAAGAAGCTCAGGCCCGTTGGCGACTACGCGGGCCGGCCGCTGCCGCAAGGAGATTGACTGCATGACAACCCGCAACTGCCGAATACTGTCCTTGTTGCTGCTGCTCGGTGTCGGTGCTAGTGCCCTCGCGCAGGGGCCGGCTCCCTTTCAGTTCGGAGTGTCGGTCCACGTGGGCCAGAATCGAAACTCCCTGAAAGACACGACTGCAGCGCTGACGAACGCCGGACTCGCGTTTCGTGACGAGGTGCTCTGGAGCCACGTGGAAACGCGGGACGGCATGAAGGCGCTGCCGCCCAGCTTCAACGATCTCGACCAGCTCGTGAGCGATGCGGTACGCCGGCACAAACCTCCGATCGTCATTCTCGATTACGGCAACAGCCTGTATGACGGTGGAGAGATGATCACCTCGCCCGAAGGAATCGCCGCATTCTGCCGTTACGCGACGTTCGTGGTGAAGCACTTCCAGGGCCGCGTTGAGCAGTTCGAAGTGTGGAACGAGTGGAACATCGGTATGGGCACGCACCCGCTCAAGCCGCGCAGCGCGGAGTCTTACGTCAAACTTCTGCAAGCCACCTACACGGCGATCAAGAGTGCAAATCCCGCAGCCACGGTCATCGGCGGCGTGGTCAACGGCGTGGACCAGAAGTGGGTCGACGCATTCGGTCGAGCGGGCGGATTTTCGTATTTGGATGCCTTCTCCGTGCATCCCTATGAGTTCTGGTACGGCAAGGCGCCGGCGGCGCCCACTAACGTGCGGGCAGCTGCGCGGAATGCCGTCCGGGCGGCAAATGGGTGGTTCGGGAGCGTGGTGCAGTCGGCTAACGGGCAGTCCTCGTTTCGACCTCTCGCGGGTACACCGGAGGCGGCATTCGCCAAGATCGACACACTGAAGGCCAAAATCGATCAGTTGGCGCCCGGAAAGAATCTGCGCGTGTTCATCACCGAGATCGGCTGGCCTACGAATGAAGGCGCCTTTGGCATTCCGGAAGGCGCCGCCGCAGCATACCTGCAACGTTTTTTTCTGTTGGGGCGCTCGCGTCCGTGGGTTGCGGGAATCTGGTGGTACGACCTGTTCGATGACGGTGATGACGCGCTGAACAAGGAGAACCGCTACGGCCTGCTGCGTCACAAAGGAGATGCGAAGCCCGCTTATCAGGCGCTCCTGGCGTTGAGGGATGAGCTCGAATCCCCCGGTGCGTTTTCGAGCAGTATCGGCGCAGACGGCATTGTCGTGGTCAACGGGACGCTGTCCAACGGTAAGAGCGTCAAGGCCGTCTGGCTGGCATCGAACGATGCTGCGCCGACGATTGTCGTGCAAAAGTAGCCCATGTTTCTGTCTGCTCCAGGCGGCGCGCGAGCGCTGGGCATCACCATCAACGGGCGCTTCCTGACACGGCCCGGCCCGGGGGTGAACCGCTTTGCAAGCGAGTTATTGCGTGCGTGGCTGCCTCGGCACGCCGGCAAGGACAACATCGCGTTCATGGCCCCGCGCTCGAGCCCGCGCCCGCAAATTGCGGAACTCGCCGTCCCCTGGCGCGCGGTCGGCGGTCTGAGAGGTCATGCCTGGGAACAGTTGCAATTGTCCGCTGCCTGCGGCGACGACGTGTTGCTCAGCCTGTGCAACACAGGACCGATCTCCCGGCATAGACAGCTCGCCGTATTGCACGATGCTGCTGCGATGGCGTTTCCGTCGGCCTACAGCCGATCCTTTCGAATGTGGTATCGATGGCTCATCGCGGGATTGATGAAACGCGCCCGGGTCGTTGCCACAGTATCCAAGTTCTCCGCCGGCGAGCTGCGTCGCTATACCGGCGTGGATCGGGCATCGATCGAAGTCATCTACGAGAGCGGCGAGCACGTTCTGGATAATGCGGCGGACAAACGCATTCTCGCGCGCTTGGATCTTGGTGATCGGCCGTATGTGCTGGCCGTAGGAAGCCGTACGCCGAACAAGAACCTTCTAGGTGTCATCAGAGCCGCGAGCATGTTGGATGACCTCGGCATAAAGGTCGTTGCGGCCGGCGGCAGTCAGGATCGCGTCTTCGCGGGAGTCGATCTCACCGGTACGAGCGTGGTCCTGGCCGGGTACGTCACGGACGGCGAGCTGCGCGCGCTGTATGAAGGAGCGCAGTGCTTCGTCTTCCCCTCCTATTACGAAGGCTTCGGTCTGCCGCCCCTGGAAGCAATGCATTGCGGCTGTCCGGCGGTCGTATCGAGACGCGCCTCATTGCCGGAAGTGTGCGGCAATGCGGTGGTCTATTGCGACCCGGACGATCCCGTGGACATCGCTCGGCAACTGCGCCGGGTTCTGACGAGCGCAGCTCTGCAGGCAGAGCTGCGCCAGGCAGGGCTTGCGCATACCAGGATGTTCAGTTGGGCGAATGCAGCGGCTCAACTCGAAGACATCCTGACGAGCAACTTCGCGTGGGCCGGCATGAAGGAGGCGCAGGCATGCTGAGCCCGACGGAACGCCTGCCAACCGGCCGCGACGCTTCTGTGCCAGAACGCCCTGGCCAGTACTCGGGGCCGGACGCTCGACGCATCGCGCTCATCTACGATCGCCTCGATGGCTACGGCGGTGGCGAGCGCGTCCTCGAGCAGATGATCTCTCTTTATCCGGCTGCCGATGTCTATGCGTCCATCGACATACTGAAGGAACACGAGCGCGGCTTTCTGGGTGGCAAGGTGCCGATCCTGTCGTTCGCACAGAAGTCGTCCTTTGTGCGCAACCATCATCGCCAGTTCCTGCCATTGCTCATGTTCGCGATGGAGCAGCTGGATTTGAGCGATGCGCAGCTGGTCCTCTCCGGCAGCGCGTCGATCGCGAAGGGCGTACTGACAGGACCCGACCAGCTCCATATCTCGTACATCCACTCGCCGATGCGCTATGCGTGGGACTTGCAACACCAATATCTGCGCGAGACCGGGCTCGATCGCGGCGTGAAAAGCATTCTGGCGCGCTACATCCTGCATCGGGCCCGGATCTGGGACCTGCGCACGGCCAATGGGGTCGACCACTTCATCGCGAATTCCGAGTTCATTGCCCGCCGCGTCTGGAAGGTGTACCGACGCGAGTCCACGGTGATTTATCCGCCGGTGGATGTGGAGCGGTTTACTCCGATCGAGCGCAAGGACGAGTTCTATCTCACCGCCTCGCGCCTCATGCCCTACAAAAGGATCCCGGCGATCGTGGAGGCCTTCCGTTCGATGCCGGATCGCCGCCTCGTGGTAGTAGGCGAGGGCACCGAGATGCAGCGCGTGAAAGCCGCTGCGGGAGCCAACGTCGAGGTGCTCGGTTACCAGGGCGCCGGCGTGCTGCTGGACCTGATGCAGCGGGCGAAAGCCTTCATTTTTGCGGCGGAGGAGGACTTTGGCATTACGCCGGTGGAGGCACAGGCTTGCGGAACGCCAGTCATCGCCTTCGGCAGGGGCGGCGCGCTCGAGACCATCCGGGGCCTGGATCATCCAAGCCCAACCGGACTGTTCTTCGAGCGCCAGGAGCCCGCCGCCATCGCCGCAGCCGTCGCGGACTTCGAGCGCAAGCAACACCGGTTCGCGGCGGCTGAGTGCCGGGAGAACGCGATGCGCTTTTCCACACAGGTGTTCCGCGATTCGTACCAGGGTTTTGTCGAGCGTTGCTGGAATGATTTCCGGCGCGGCGGCCGCAGGGAATCCAGGCGGATGAGTGCGCCGGTCGCTACAGATTAGAGGGGGCAGTGAGCATCGCGAGATGGACTTCCCACCGAAAGAGAAGGAATGAGCTATGAAAGACGTAACACGAACCCGAGTCCTCGTCACCGGCGGAGCGGGATTTCTGGGATCCCACCTCTGCGACCGGCTCATCGGCCTGGGACATGACGTCCTGTGTGTCGATAACTATTTTACCGGCACCAAGCGCAACATCGCTCACCTTCTGGAGCACCCCCGCTTCGAGCTGCTGCGCCATGACGTGACTTTCCCGCTGTATGTGGAAGTCGACGAGATCTACAACCTCGCCTGTCCGGCATCGCCGGTGCATTACCAGCACGACCCCGTGCAGACGACGAAAACCAGCGTCCACGGGGCCATCAACATGCTCGGTCTCGCCAAGAGGGTGAAGGCGAAGATCTTTCAGGCATCCACGAGTGAGGTCTATGGGGACCCGGAAGTGCATCCGCAAGCCGAGTCTTATTGGGGGCGGGTGAACCCCATCGGCCTGCGGTCCTGCTACGACGAAGGCAAGCGCTGCGCCGAGACGCTGTTCTTCGACTATCACCGCCAGCACAGGCTGACTATCAAGGTCGCGCGCATCTTCAACACCTATGGCCCGCGCATGCACCCCAACGACGGGCGCGTGGTTTCCAATTTCATCGTGCAGGCGCTCAAGGATCAGCCGATCACACTCTACGGCGACGGCTCGCAGACGCGGTCGTTCTGCTACGTGAGCGACCTCATCGACGGTTTCATCGGCTTCATGCAGACGCCGGCTGAGGTCAGCGGACCGATGAATCTCGGCAATGCCACCGAATTCCGCATCGTCGAGCTGGCGGAGCTGATATTGAAGCTGACTCATTCGAAGTCACCGCTCGTCTTCAAGGCGCTGCCGGCGGACGACCCGCGGCAGCGCAAGCCGGATACGGCGTTCGCGCAGTCGACGCTCGGATGGCAGGCCACGACTGCGCTGGCTGAGGGGCTCAAACACACGATTGCCTACTTCGATGAACTCCTGGGCGCCACGGATGAGGTGCCGCCCGCCATGCTTCAACTGCGTACGGCCTGATCCCGCCGGACTTTCGCATGAGCAAGGTGCTTGTCTGTCGACGTGCGCTTCTGCCGCACTCCGAGACGTTCATCAAGCAGCAGATTCTCGCCTACTCGCGGTGGGAGGCGCTGCTGATGGGCACACATCACGTTGCCGGCGTCAGTCTGAACGGGCTTGCGACCTGCATGCTGTACGCGTCCGAAGAAGGCTCTTCCATGCCGGTCAAGGCCTATAGAAAACTACTGGGGCAACTCGACATTGCGCCGAGGGACGCCGTACGGCGCCTGGAGGCGCAACGGGCGTCACTCATTCACGTGCACTTTGGCACTGACGCCGTCGCGTACTGGCCCTTCATTCGTAATCTGGAGCTGCCCATATTCATTACTCTGCATGGTTACGACATCCAGATCGAGCGCTCGTGGTGGGAGAGGGGCGGCGGCGGCTGGCTGATGCGCAACTATCCGCAACGGCTGCTCGCGTTGAGCCGCCATCCTCTGGTGCGTTTCGTGGCGGTCTCCAACGCGATCCGTGAACGCGCGATCGAGTATGGAATACCCGCAGCAAGAATTGACGTCGTGCACATCGGCATCGATTGCAATGAGTTCGTCGCTGGCGCCCTCCCCGTCGCCGAGCGGCCATCGCGTGTTCTCTTCGTCGGCCGACTGGTCGAAAAGAAGGGCTGTGAGTACCTCATCCGCGCCATGAAGGGGGTTAGTGGCGAAGTGTCAGGAGCTGACCTCGTGGTTGCCGGCGACGGACCGCTGCGTGAGCCTCTCGAGCGACTCGCGGATAAGTTGGGGGTGAGGGCAACCTTCCTGGGCTCGGTTACGCCAAGCGAGGTACGGGCGCAGTTGGCGAACGCACGGGTGTTCTGTCTTCCGAGCGTGCGAGCCGCGAATGGCGACGCGGAGGGTTTTGGGCTGGTGCTCCTGGAGGCGCAAGCCTCGGGCGTGCCCGTAGTGACCTCGGCTGTGGGAGGAGCGCAGGAAGGGATCTTGGAAGGCGTGACAGGCTATTCGTTCAAGGAGAAGGATATTGCAACTTTGAGTGACAAAATCACCCATCTGCTAACGGACGATGCGCTCGCGTCGGCAATGTCGCTCGCGTCGCCGCGTTTCATCATGGAGCGATTCGACATTCGGCGCCTCACTGCGCGCCTGGAGTCGCTTTATGACGCGGAAGGCCACGTCGCGATGCGGGCCGGGCTACAGTGAGCAACATGAGCCGACGCAGGTTTCCGGTCAGGGTTTGGCGTCCATACCTCCACGGAGCGCTGGGCGCGTTCGCGATGCGTCATGGCATGGCAACGGCGGCGCCCCCCGAGGCCCCGGTAATCGATAAGTTTTCGATCAATGCCCTGGCGCAAGAGTCGTACGATTCAAATCTGTTTCGTCTCCCGGCGGACGCTGGGGACTTGGGTCAGCTCATCGGCCCGGGGTCGCGCCGTGAGGACTACATAACTCGAATTTCCGTGGGGGCGACCGCGCAAAGGGCGTTTGGCAATCAGGCGCTCGTGCTCGACCTGGATATCGGTGACAATCGGTACCGTTACAACGGGTTCCTCGACAACGTATCGGGTCACGGAAAGTTACGGTGGAACTGGAGCGTCGCGAGCGCCTGGACGGGACAGTTGGGTGCCGACTACGCACGGGCGCTGACGAGTTTTGCGAACAACAAGGTCTTTGCAAAAGATCTGCTGGATACGCAGGGGTACTTCGGCAACGCGAACTACCATCTGCGCTCCGGGTGGGCGCTGACCTTCGGAGCCCGACATGCGCGCTCTTCTCACAGTGTAGAGCTGCAGCGGATCAACGACTCGAAAAGCACCTCCGGCAGTGCCGGCGTCATGTACGAGAGCGGCTCAGGAAACGTGGTGGGAGCGGAATATCGCTACAGCGCCGCCAGCTATCCGCACGATGTTTTGCCGGCCGGAGCCAACTTCGACCGCAAGTATCGCGAGAATACGTGGGATGGGTATTTCGAAGATGCGCTGACGGCCAAGATCCACGTGCAGGGCGGCGGCGGATATCTCAGGCACCGCTATCCTGACGACCACAGCGCCGCCGGCTTCTCGCCCGATTTCTCGGGCGCCGTCTGGAATTTCGCGCTGCAGTTCCAGCCGACGGGCAACACGATGATCGTCGTCTCGGAGCAGCGCCAGCTGCGGGCCTACCTCGATAGCGAGTCGGATTATTTCGTTTCCAATGGCGTCACTGTCACGCCGAGCTGGACGGCGACCGACCGGCTCAAGTTTGCACTCAAGTACTCGTACGAGCGGCAGAACTTCCTGGGCTCCAATCCCAACTCGATCATCCAATTGGACCAGCCGCGCCGGGTCGACAGGGTGAATAGCGCACAGGGGGACGTTACGTACACACTACTCAGGCGAGTGGAGCTCAATCTCCTGTATCGCTATGAGAAACGCGACACCAACCGGTCCTCATTCGCTTATGACGACAATATCATCGCCTTCAGCGTCCGCGTGACGACGGGATCCCTGAAGTAGACGCCCATGAATTCCGATTCGCTCCAAGCCCCACCAAAGGTCACCGTGCTCATCGCAGCCTACAATGCTGAAGGTTTTCTGCGGCGTGCGGTGCTGTCTGCGCTGACGCAGACCCTTCCTGTTTTGGAAGTGCTGATCGTCGATGACGCTTCGATCGACGGTACGGCCGGTGTAGTGAAGGAGCTTGCGGGGGCGGACGACAGGATACGGCTCGTGTCGCTGTCGAGGAATGGCGGCCCATCGGTCGCCAGAAACGCCGGTCTGGATCGGGCGAGGGGTCAGTGGATCGTGGTGCTCGATGCCGACGACGCCATGCTGCCGGACCGTTTGGAACGAATGCTGAAGGTTGCTGCGGCGAGCGAGGCGGACATCGTCGTCGACAATCTGCGCTATTACGTTCCGGCGTCCAATACCGCCGGCCCGCCGGTGCTGGAAGAACGGGATGGCGGATTTGAAGTGGTGGCGCTGGAGGAGTTTTTGTCGAAAGCGCGGCCCTTCAACCGGGAGACGGACTGGGGTCTGCTGCATCCGATGTTCAGGAGGGCTTTCCTGGACAGCAAGGGTCTGCGCTACCCCCTCCGCTCGCGGCATGGCGAGGATTTTCTGCTGCTGGTGGAGTCATTTCTGCAGGGAGCGCGCTATGTCCTGTCGCGGCACGCCGGGTATCTCTACACGGGCCGCGAATCGGGGCTGTCGCGGACCACAGTCGATTATCCCTTGATGTGGGAGCACACCGAAGCGCTCATGAGGGATCCAAGGATCGCAGGCAACGCGCTGCTCGTGGAGCGGCTGCGAGACCGGGCGGCTGCCCTGAAGAGGCTCGTGACCGAAAAGCAGCTTGCTGCGTATTGGCGCGAGCGCGACTACAAGGCCATCGCGCAGCGGCTGTTGTTCGACCCTGGGACTCGCGCGGTGGTGCGGGAGAAGATCAACCGCAGACTCAGAAATGCGGGGCTAAGTGGCTGACGAGGCGTCACAGCGAAGCGGTCTGAAGCGTGCCTCGACGCACGGCGCCGCTATCAGCCTGGGCTCACAGCTGGGGAAATTCGGGGCGCAGCTCGCGTACCAGATTCTCCTGGCCCGGATGCTGTCGCCGCAGGATTTCGGTGTCGTTGCCATGGCCGCCCCCATCCTGGCGTTCCTGCAATTGTTCACCGAGCTCGGGCTTTCGCAGGCCACCATTCAGCGTCCGCAGATCGGCCAGGGCGAGCTGAGTTTTCTGTTCTGGATCAACGTAGGGGCCGGCGTGCTGCTCGGGCTGGCAACCATCGCAATCTCGCCGCTGGTCGGCGCATTCTATGGTGACCTGCACGTCGTCGGGGTTACGGCGGTGTCAGGAGCGATGTTTGTCCTGAGCGGCCTGTCGAGTCAGCACCTGGCGCTGCTGAACCGCAACCTGGCCTTCGGCAAACTGGCGATCATCGACCTGTGCGCCTTCATACTCGGAGCCCTGGCCGGGCTGCTGCTTGCCGGTGCCGGTGTCGGTTATTGGTCCATCCTCATTGCGCAGGCGATCACCTCACTCATCACCATGGTACTGGCATGGGTGCTGTCACGCTGGCGTCCCGGGAAGCCGGCGGGCGGCAAGGACTGGCGGGCTCTGCTGGGCTTCGGCGGCAATCTAACCGGGTTCAACATAGCAAATTTCTTCGCGCGCAATGCCGACAATATTTTGATTGGACGATTCAGCGGTGGCGTCGCACTCGGACTTTACGATCGCGCATACAAGCTGCTTCTTGCGCCCCTCACGCAGATATCGACGCCGCTTTCGCGAGTGGCAATGCCTCTACTGGCAAAAACGCGAGACACTCCCGCCCTGTATCGGACCGCATATATTCGCACGCTCGAAGCCGTAGTGACTCTCACTTATCCCTGCGTCGTGTTCGCCGTTGCAACGCACGAACAATTGATCGTCACGGTCCTGGGGGAGAAGTGGCGGGGCGTCGCGCCGATTTTTGCGATTCTCGGCGTAGGGGCGTTCTTTGCCCCGATCGGCAACAGCACGGGTTGGCTGTTCATCAGTCAGAATCGCACGCGACAGATGCGTAATTGGGGCGTCTTGAGTTCGCTCCTGTTCGTGACGTCGTTTGTGGTGGGGCTGCGCTGGGGGCCGATCGGCGTCGCGAGCTGCTACATTGGAATCGGCATCGTCGTGCAAGGGCCCATGGTGCTCTGGGCAGCCACGCGCGAGGGGCCTGTCGCGCTGCGTGATGTGCTGCAGGCTCTCGCGCCGCATGCTCTCGCGGCCGTAAGCGCCTTTACCGTCGAATTCGTATTGCAGGGCGCGCTGCCGCAAACCTTTGGCTCGCTCGTGGTCCTGTTTGCGACAGCTTATGCGAGTTATGTCGGTGCGCTGTTGGCGATACCGGGAGGGCGCGGGATCCTGCAGGAGTTCTGGCATTACGGTAAGCCGGCCCTGACTCGCATTGGCATACTCCGGACGGATTAGAGGAAGAGCCCGATGGTATCTTTGAGTCGCCTGCCCGTCACCGTTGCATTGCATCGGACGGCGGTAGCGTTATTCCGGCGCGCGGGCCGGAGCAGCGAGCGGTTATTCGGCTATTACCGCCGCGCCTGGGTGCGCCTGGCGCGCTTTCAACAGACGAAGACCTACTTCGGCTCGGTGGTCGAGTGCGATCTGCGCGATCGGGTGCCGGAATTCATCTTTCACTTTGGCCACTGGGAACCCAATATCTCGTACTGGATCAGCCGGCGCCTGCGGCGTGGCGCCGTGTTCGTGGATGTGGGGTCGAACCTGGGCTACTACTCGCTGCTCGCCGCCGGAATAGTCGGGGCGGAAGGCAAAATCGTCGCAATCGAAGCGTCGCCGCGGATCTACACGCGCCTCTTGCACAGCCTGGAAGCGAACTCCTGCAGTAATGTCCGCGCCGTCAATGTCGCGGTTTCACAGGAACCCGGCCGGGTTACGATCTATTCGGGACCGGACGGCAACTCCGGCGCGACTTCGACCTTGCCGGAATGGCGCGACGGACGGCGGGAAGCCGAAGTCGCCGCCCTGCCGCTGAGCCAGATCCTGGCCGGCGATGAAATCCAAAGGGTGCGGCTCATCAAGATCGACGTGGAAGGCGCGGAAGCGCCGATCCTTCGGCAGATCGTGAGTACGATCGATAGCTATCCGGCAGGCGTTGAGATCCTGGTCGAATGCAGCCTGAGGGACAACCCGCGGGAATGGGAAGATATTTTCGCGAAATTCCTGAGCGCAGGGTTCTTCGCGTTCGGCATCGAGAACGACTACTCTGCCGGCTGGTATCTGCAGTGGCGGCGCCCGTGTCCACTGCGGCCGATTTACAGTCTCCCGGAAGGACAGACTGACGTGTTATTCACTCGGGACAGCACGGTTGCAAA
>JAQGOG010000207.1 GCA_028293765.1 Gammaproteobacteria bacterium | reverse complement strand
GCAACTTAGACCCCGCGTACTCGTCGTCGAACGCTCCCGCGTTCCACGGCCCCATGTCGTCGGATGGGTCTACGTCGCGGATACGAGTGGCGGTGACGAACCGCTGGGGGAACGCCTCCTGGAGTTTGCCCCAGATGCCTCTCGCCATGAAAATCGCGATGATGCAATGCGCTACGTTGCCTACGCGCCGCCCGGAAGCATCGGTCGCGGAAAATTCATCGCGCAGTCAGACTCAATTGGGTTGACAGTCGCGTGCACGTCGTGCCACGGGCCCAGCCTACGCGGCGTTGGGCTGGTGCCGCCGATCGCAGGACGATCGCCAACCTACATTCTCCGTCAACTTCTCGCCTTTCAGACCGGTGCGCGTGCGGGCGTGACGGGACAACCGATGCGCTCCGTCGTAGCAAGGCTGAAAACCAGCAACATGATTGACGTTGCGGCGTACGCGGCCTCTCTACCGCCGTAGCAACTTCGGGCTCTGTGACGGCCCGGACGTGAGCACGGCACCGGTGTTCGTTTCTTTGGGAGAAGCTCAGCCAGCTCATGTGCCGTTTGCGGGTCACAGGTCAGGGCGAATATTCCAACCTCAGTCACTCAAGCTTTACTCAATAACTCGAGCTCAGGTGGCGGCGGATCCACGTCGACGATAACGTTGAGGCAGGCGGGCTTGCCGCTTGCGAAAGCGGCCCGTATCGCGGGTCCGAGAGCCTCGGCTTCCGTCACACGCTGCGCGTGGCATCCGAAAGCGGCGGCAACATCGTGGTAGTTCGTATTCGCGAGCTGCGTGCCGATAAGCTTGTCCTTGCCGGAGACCATTTCCTGAAAGTGCTGCGAAGCGCCCCAGCTGCGGTTGTTCATCACGACCACCACGATCGGCAGGCTCAGGCGCACCATCGTGTCGAATTCCGCGATGGTGAAACCCACCGCACCGTCGCCGGTCAGGCACAACACGGGTCGACCGGAATTGGCTACCTGGACCCCCAGGGAGAGGCCTAGTCCGTGACCGACAGCCCCGAGGAACCCGTGAGTGAGATAGCTTCCCGGGCGGTTCTGACGGATGACCTCGTTCAGCCAGTGGTACGCCTCGGCACCGTCGCCGACCACCAGCGTACCCTCGTCGATACTATCGGCGATCGCTGAGACGGCCTGATAAGGGTGAATGCCCAATCGGTGATGCTCTCGAGCCGCGCTCGCCAACCGTTGGCGCCGATCGGTACGGGCCTGCTGAATCGTGCGATGCCAGCCGCTGAGATCGGGCCACTGGTGTGCGCTCGCGAGCGCGTTGAGGGCGCGGAGCGTCTCACGGCTGTCGGCGACTATTCCAACAGCGACATCGCGCAATCTGCCGATTTCCTGTGGGTCGGTCTCAACGTGAATCAGTCTTGCAGCCACCGGAACGAGCAGATCGCTGGCGCCCAACGTGAATAGCCCGAAGCGGACTCCCAGAGCCAGCGCGACGTCAGCACGGTTTCCCGGCGTATCCAGGTCCGCCAGCTTGTGGAAAGTACCGCCGTAGAGCGGATGGCTGCTGGGCAACAGGCCGTGCGCCTGAAAGTCCGAATAGACCGGGATGCCGGTCGTGTCCACGAACTTGCGTAACTCATCTTCCGCATGGCTGTACCAAGCCCCGGCGCCCACCAGGATTACCGGGCGTCGCGCCTCCATCAGAAGATCAATCGCGGCGGCAACGGCCTGACTCCCCGGCGGCGGCGCTGAGTCGATCCGGATCGTTCGCGGCAGCGGCGCGCTCTCGTCATTCACTGGCGATGACAGGACGTCCATCGGCAGATCGAGCAGCACCGGACCCATCGGCGGCGACGTGGCGACACGGACCGCCTGCGCCACCAGGCGCGGAATATCCTTCGTGACCGTCACCCGGTGTGCCCACTTGGTGACCGGCTTGGCCATGGCCACCTGGTCGAAGCCAGCCTGCAGCGTGTTGGTTTCAGCCTGCCAGAGTGCGGCGCTGCCACTCAAGTAGAGGACTGGCGAGTGATCGAGGTAGGCGTTGGTGATCGAGGTGAGCAGGTTCGTGAAGCCAGGGCCAGCAGTGCCCATCGCTACACCCAGCTGGCGCAAGGATCGCGCATATCCTTCGGCCGCATGGCCCGCCGCTACTTCGTGTCGCGTATCGACTATCGTAATGTCGTGATTGCGACATCCCTGAAAGAGCGTCTCGAGGTGCGCTCCATGTATTCCGAAGACATGTTTGACGCCCACCGTCGCGAGCGTCCGGATCAGGAGCTCGCCGCCTGTCACCATGGCCATCCCGCACCCCCTTCAGCTGGCGAGCCAAGCGCGCTCGCACGAGCGTGATAATAGGGTGGTTGTTGCGCCCCCAGCAATCCGGGCTGTCTCGCTCGCTTCCAGGTGGACACTCCCGCCTGATCCGTGCCAATTCCCCACTCGGTTGACGTGCTGGTCGCCGTGCTCCTTGAGGTTGCCAGTCGGTACGGGCGGGTTGCGACCCGTTGCTGCCGGCCGCCAGCGTCCGCTCTTCGGCGAGGCGGAATCAGCCCGTCGCTCAGGCGCGCAACGCCTGCAAAGCCCGATCAGGGTACAAGCAAGGCGGGCACTATGAGCGACGTGAACAGTTCGTCGGTGAGGGCTCCCGCACCGGCAACCCTGAAGTTGGTGGTTGTGACGACCACGACGACACCCTGTACCGGCAAGACATACACCTTGTTTCCACCTGTCCCGTACATTCCGTACGTCGTGATGTTCTGTCCATTGACTTGGAAGGTCTGCAGCCACCATAGGTAACCATAGTCCGTGTCATCCCGAGCGTGTGCGTGCGGGGACACCGAGCGGCGCACCCACGCCTCTGATATCACCTGGTGGCCTTGCCAACGGCCATTGTTGAGATACAGCTGACCCAGTTTCAGTAGATCCCGGCTTCGGAGCTGAAGACCGCCGCCGGTCATGGCGCTTCCGAGAGGTTGATACTGCCATTTGACGGATTCGATCCCAAGCGGCTTGAAAAGAACGGCTTGCGCAAAGGCGGGCACGCTCTGTTTGGTTGCGCGTTCAAGCAGCGGCCCAAGCGTGGAAGCAGCGGCCGTGCAGTAACTCCACGCGCGGCCGTAAGGTGATTGCTCCGGTTTTGGCTGCCAGTCGGGAAAACCTTTGATGGGCAAGTCGAGCGTGAATTTGACCCAGTCCTCCACCAGGTACATCCGCTCTTCATTGCCTCGCGAGAACTCGTTTTCGTCATCGCACTCGAGGAGGGAACTCATGGTCAGAAAGTCCTCGACCGTAATCCGCTCCTTGCGGGGATCGGGGTTGGCCACGGGCAGGCGGTCCTTGAAGAAAGGAAGGACCGGTGACTCGGCGCGGAGGAGTCCGCGATCGACGGCGGCACCAACGAGCATTCCGGTGACCGTCTTGGTTGCGGAGCGCGTATTGCGTAATGCATCTGCGCCCGCAGTGTCAAAGTACCGCTCGTAAACCACGCGATCGCCGCGCGCGACGATTACACTGGTGATCTGTTTGTAAGTTCCAGCGCCTACGGCGGGAGTGATGTCGTCCAGCGTTGGACTGGTCGCAGCGCTAAGCGGAGCAATGAAACTGGCCGCCCATGCCGCCAAAGCGATCGATAACGTTCGAAGCATCTCAAGTCTCCACGGGAAACTAAGCCTACTCAGACGTCGGTGTCTGAGGCTTGTATCCGTGAAACATGTCTTTGACGATAGCCCCCCGGCGCAATACCGTACGTTGCGCGAAACGCTCGCGTCATGTGGCTCTGATCGGCGAAGCCGACTTGAGCGGCGATCTGGGCGCCGGAAATATCGGAGCGACAGAGCATGTCGGCAGCCCGATCGACGCGGCGCCAACGAAGCAATTCACCAGGCGAGCAGCCCCATGCCGCGCGGAAAACGCGGGCCAGGTGCACCGGATGAACACCGATCTCCGCTGCGACATCACCGACGTTCAAGCGTGCTTCGGTTGCCCGGTCCATGATCGCCTCGTAGGCGCATAGCACCCAGCTTGGAGGGTCGCCGGTGCGGCAACGTGGGGCTGCCGCGGTGGCCAGCAGCTCCCATGTCATCGATTCCATCACCACCGTGTCGCGGCTGTCACGGAGCTCCCGCGCAATACGGAACGCGGTGGTTAGCCCGTCCCTGCAGCGAAGCTCCACTGCGTGTGTTGGCAGCGACAGGACATCTCGCAAGTCTCGGAACGTCGCCGAACGGAGAGAGACCCCTACGAAGGTGCCGACACCCTTCACGAATCGGTCGCGATGCGTGGTGCCCGGTGGATTGAAAATCAACGCGGGTGCCCGGACGAAGTCTGCAGCGCCGCGCGCCGTGGAAATATACAGCCCGGATAGCACGAGAATGAAATGTGCATCGTCGTGCGTGTGGAGGTGAACGTCGTGCTCAGAGCCGCTAGCAGCCAAAGCGCGAATGTCGAAGTTGCTTCCGCTCGCGCCGAATTGCGGTGCGCCGTAAAACTGCCCTGGCTTTAAATCGATCATATGGGCCCCCGATGACCCTCGCTGACCGCCCGAGAGCTTCGCACAAGGGGCCGCAGGTGCAAAGGCACCTGCTGGGAGCCGGTGGTCGAATCCATCGGCGATCGGCGGCGGGTGGCTCTGTAGCAGCTGCAGCCAATAGGAGGGTGCACGCCAACGACCGCTATCGGGAAGCGCCACTGACCGCCTCGAGTGGCCATAGTTGGCCGGCTGGAGCCTATGGCCACGGCGGCGACCGCCAATGAGTCCTCACGACCCCAAGCGGACATTGCCGACTGTTCGCGACCAAATTAGCTGTGCCTAGCTCGCCGTAGCTGCAGCGGCGTCTGCCCGGTGCGCATGCGCACAACCTTAGTAAAGTGGGAGGCGTCCGAGAATCCCGCGCGTCGCCCAATCTCCCCCGTGGTCACTCGATCGAAGAGCGGTGATTGAAGCATGCGTGAGGCAACATCTACGCGAACCTGGATCAGCATCGCCCCGAAGGTTTCCCCACAAGCCGCCAGCGCCCGATGCAGGGTTCGCTTGGAGATGTTGAGTGAACTCGCAATGTCGGCCGCTTGCAGGGACGTTTCGGTGCAGCGCTGCTTGACGTGATCACAAACTTGGTCACGCAAGGAGCGCTCAACTGGCGTCGATGTGGCGCGTCCGCCGCGCATTTCGGTCGCGGTCAGGGCCAATAGCGCTCCGATTTGATCGATGAGAATCGAATGCGGTAGCTGGGCTTGAACTAGGAACTCCGGCGACAACTGCGCAACGTAGCTCGACAGCACGCGCCCCCACTCGGAGTCGCGCGAAATGCGACGACCGATCAGCCAGGCAGGGTTCGGCAGCCATTTGCGCACGAACTGCTCAGACAGTTGCAGATTGATGTCGCTCCAGGCAAGCAGGAGCTCGCAGCTGAGCAGGTGGCGGGAATCGTAGAAATGACGTCGCCAGGGCCGCAGCGCCCGCGCGCGCAGCCCTGCGCGACTTGCCATGAGCCGCCTAGTACTAGGACCAGATTGAAACAGTGCTCGCTAGTGCGTCTGAGTTCTGGGCGGCGAGCACGAATGGAGCGTTGCACTGAACCGCGCGCCGCAGTGAAAGTGACTTGTTCAAGCGCCCGAGCGGCTATTTCCGATTCGAATTCAAGCGGATCCGCCCTGTCCACGGACGAAGCGGCACCGACGAAATCGACTCCCAGCAGTTTGAAAAACTCTCCGGATCACCGGATCTCCGCGGGTCTGCCGGTCGTGAGCCACATCGTCGCAGCAAGCGAGGAAGTAGAAGGCTTGGCGCGCTAATCTGCGCAGGGCTAATCTCGAACCGGCTGGCCGGGAGCCTGGTTGCGCCACAAGGGGCATGCCTCCGCCCGTTTAGCTGACACCCAATAAGAAACCAGATGGGGAGCAAGCATCCATCCGATGACATAAATGAATGGAGGGACGGAGTATGAAATTCCGCTCAAGAACCGTGGCATTACTCGGACTGACGCTCTTCTGCGTAGCGGCTGTCGTTACATTCACCCAGGACGTCAAAGCCGACGACGACCGAAGTCCCGTACGACCCGTCGCTAATGCCTGCCCGCGCTTCAATGCAGGCAGCGTCGTCCACAACCCTCCAGGGCTTTTCAGCTCCGACGGGGTCCTGAAGGTGAGGTTCTCATTCCAGCAGAGAGTTGACAGCGACGGCAGGGAACTCCTGTGCTTCATGACTCCGGATGGTTTTGAGGATCCGACCCTGCACGTGAAACCAGGCGATCACCTCATCATCACAGTCACGAACAATACTCCGTCCGCGGCGGCATTGATGATGCCGCCGCTGAACCCACCGCACTGTGGGAACCCACAACCAACGGCATCCTCGGTCAACATTCACTATCACGGAACCAACACTTCGCCGAGGTGTCACCAGGACAATGTACTCAAAACGGCCATAAACTCCGGCGAAACGTTTCATTACGACGTTACCATTCCGTCGGACGAACCTGCCGGACTCTACTGGTACCACCCTCACATCCACATGCTCGCTGAACACCAAACGCAAGCTGGCGCTACCGGAGCCATCATCGTAGTGGGAATGGAGGGTCAGCAACCGGCGGTACGCGGCCTGAGGAAACGTGTGTTCGTGGTTCGCGATCAACCTGTTCCGGGTAACCCAACTCCAATTGGCAACATTCCATCCTTTGACCTGACACTAAACTACATTCCTATTAGTTCGCCGACTGACCCAAGCTCCAACAACTTTGTTCCGCCAGTTCTGCGAATGCAAGCTGGAACAAGGGAGTTCTGGCGGGTTTCAAACACCACCGCCGACACGATTCTAGACCTTCAGTATGTGTTCGACGGAGTGCCGCAGACCATGCAACTGGCTGCCGTTGACGGCGTGCCGCTCAACTCGCAAGATGGTGCCGGACCAGGCAGTCTGATTGATGTAACTCACTTCACGCTTCCAGAGGGTTCCCGCGTGGAGTTCATCGTGTCGGCTCCGCCATCATCGGTGCAGCTTGCGCAGCTGATTACGCTGCGGATCAACAGCCATAGTATATATAACATCCCGCAGCGGCCTCTTGCGACTGTCCAGTCAATCGGTAGCACTGATGATGATGTGGACATCGGCGGGATGAGCACGGCTCAGAAGCGCTTCGCCGGGCTTCGATCCGCACCCGTAGCGGTAAAGCGTACGCTGTTCTTCAACCAGAACGTCGGTGTGGTTCCGCCTCAATTCTTCATGGACGTGGAAGGCAAGCCGGAGCACCTGTTCGATCCCAATGGTCCGCCCGACATCGTGGCCACTCAGAGAACGGTGGAAGAGTGGACCGTCGAGAACCGTACGGCCGAGGATCACGAATTTCACATCCATCAGATTCACTTCCTGGTGGAATCGCAGAACAACTTCGAAATCAACGGCTCCGAGCCGGAACCCGCCGTCACCGGCCAGTACCTGGACACGATCCAGGTTCCATTCTGGGACCAGAACCCTGACCATCCATTCCCCAGCGTCACGCTCCGCCTGGATTTCCGCGGGAGTGACATTGGTGATTTCGTCTTTCATTGCCACATTCTCAGCCACGAGGACTTGGGCATGATGAACATCATTCGGGTGATTCCACGCTGCAAGCACCCCGAAGAAGGTAATTGCAGAGAAGACACAGCGAAGTCAACCCATGCTCCTGCTTCAACCGCAGCAGGCATGAAGATGGAAATGAAGTGACCGGGAAGTGCAACGCTCACCATGAGTCGGCCTCGTGGAGCAGATGACAGGAACCCGCATGGTTTGCAGATGGGTCTTGAGTGCCACGTGCATGACCAGTTTGTGCTCTGCGCGCCAACGATCTAGTCAGCGGTGGGACCATAAGTCTGATTTGCGATTATGCAAGGGAGGAGCGAATTGGCGGCCGGCTGGGTGCGCTGAGCCGCTTTCGAGGAATTCACGACGCCAACGGGAATGACTGCTCCTGGCCGACCAGAGACGACGACCGTCAGAATGGCAGAGGGTGCCGCTTCGCAACATGACCGCCACCTTGCGACCCCGAGAAGACGGTCGTGTACCGCGAAACCGGTCATGGAAATTTGACAGAGCGGACATTCATGAGATGCCGAGATCCGAGGATTTCTGACTAATGCCCGCGCACAATGGTATTCATTCGTCGTTATGAAGAATCAGATTGGCCAGTCATCTGGCCATTCTGCGCAGCACACTCGAGGCGGGCGACACCTACGCCTTCTCACCGCGGAGCACAGAAGCCGACATACACAGCGCCTGGGTCGAGCTTCCATCTGCCACCTATGTGGCGTGTGACTCCGATGGGCG
>JAQGOG010000177.1 GCA_028293765.1 Gammaproteobacteria bacterium | reverse complement strand
GACGCCTTGGTCCCCGGCCTCCTGCTGATCCTCGTACTCTCACTGATACCGCTGTGGCTGATCGACCGGGTGAGTGGGCGCTTGGGTCTCTACAGCCATGTCTGGAACCCGCCGTTATTCCGGCTCGCATTCTACGTTGGTGTCTTCGGGAGCATCGCGTTGCTCCTCTTTTAATACCACTACCGACCGTTCTGATGGTGACCGCCATGAAAATCCGCATCCTGATCCGCTTCGCTCTGACTGCCGCCGTCCTGCTCGTCGCGGTACTCGTCGCGCGTGCGCTATGGGGCCACTACATGTATTCGCCGTGGACGCGGGATGGTCGGGTGCGCGCCGACATCGTTCGCATCGCACCCGACGTTTCCGGGCTCGTGGTCCAGGTAAATGTTATCGACAACGCGACGGTGAAGAAGGGCGACGTGCTGTTCGCCATCGACCGAGTCCGGTACCAGAACGCGTTTGATCAAGCTGCGACCAACCTCAACGCCGCCCGCGCGGCCGCGCGCGCCGCCGCTGCCAACCTCAGCGCGGCTGATGCTGCTGTGGCCCAGAGTAGGTCAAGCTACGACATGTATGTCGCCCAATCAAAGCGCCGCGAGGACCTGAACGAAGTGATCTCCGCCGAGGACCGCACCAACGCCCAGTCGATGGCAGCAACCGCGCGCGCCGCCTGGGTTCGGGCGCAGTCGGCTCGTGAGCAGGCAAGCGCGAGCGAGCAGCAGGCGCAGGCCGCGGTCGCCCAGGCGCAAGTGGCACTAGCCGCCGCACAAATCAATCTTGACCGCACCGAGGTACGTGCGTCGGTTGACGGTTATGTTACCAACCTCACCGCTCGTGTCGGTGACTACGCCAGCCCCGGTGTCGCGCGCCTGGCACTGATCGACAGCCATTCGTACTGGATCTATGGCTACTTCGAGGAGACTAAGCTGCCGCAGGTGCGCATCGGGGACCCGGTCGACATCCGCCTGATGAGCGGCGGCGCACACCTGAAAGGCTATGTCGAGAGCATCGCGCGCGGCATCACCGATGCTGACAATCCCACCGGGGCGGACCTCCTTGCCAACGTGAATCCGACCTTCAACTGGGTGCGACTCGCACAGCGCCTGCCGGTACGCGTACACATTGATAGCCAACATATTCCTGTCGGGACGGTGTTATCGGCAGGCATGACCGCAACGTTGATTGTGAATCCCCGGGAAGCCCGTGTGCCAGCCGGAGCAGCACGATGAGTCGCGGTTACGCCATGCGCTTTTTCGTTCACACTACCGCGCTCGCGCTGTGTTGCGCGCTGGCCGGTTGTGTCAGCAGTCGCGGTTTGCACCCCACCGGCACGCTGACCGATCCGCGCAGCCTCAAGGCTGAACAAAGCCTGGCGGCCGTGCCGCTGAGTCCGACGGCATGGCCCGCACAGGATTGGTGGATCGGCTTTGGCGATCCGCAACTGACCGCTCTGATCAACGAAGCGCTGCAGAATAATCCCAGCCTGGACGAAGTTGAGGCCAGGGCCAGACAGGCGCAGGCGGTGGCCGATGGTGCCGATGCTGCCCGCAAGCCGCGGGTCGATCTCGACAACGAGATCGCCGGGGCAGTGCTTTCCAAGAAGGATGCGCTCTATCCCCAATACGTATTGGGCAAGTTCGGCTGGGCCAAGTCGGCAAGCCTGAATTTTTCGTGGGACCTGGATCTGTGGGGAGGCAAACGCAAGGCGTGGGAAGCTGCGCTGGGTCGCAGCCGCGCGGAGCAGATCGACGCCTATGGGACACGCATCCTGTTATCGGTCAACGTGGCACGTGCCTATGTGCGTTTGGGCTATGGCTTCGCGCAGCAAGACGTAGCCGAAGCGGAACTGGAACGCTCCGGCAAAACGCTCGCGTTGGTTCGTCGTATGGTCGCGGGCGGTCTGGGCACTCGGCAACAGGAGAGTCTGGCGGATTCGCAAGTGGCGAGTGCCGAACAGCAGAAATCGCAGGCTGACCGCGCCATCGATGCGGCTCGCAGCAGTCTCTCGGTGCTGGTTGGGCAGGGCCCCGACCGCGGTCTGGCCATCACTCGTCCGCACTTGCTCGATCCCGTCGGGATCGCGTTGCCGGACAAACTCTCCGTGGACTTGATTGGTCGCCGCGCCGATCTGGTCGCGGCTCGTTGGCAAGTCGAGGCCGCCTCTAGAGACATCAAAGCGACCAAGACCGAATTCCTGCCCAACGTCAGCCTTGCCGCGATGGCCGGCTTCGTCGCCGTTGGCAGCGAGAATCTTTTCCAACTTCCGGCCCGCACCTACAGCGCGGGTCCCGCACTGACTCTGCCGATTTTTGACGGCGGTCGCCTGCGTGCCAAACTGGCCTCCAGCGATGCCGCCTATGACCAGATGGTCGCACGCTACAATGGTCTGCTCATCGCAGCTTTGAATGACGTGTCCGACACACTGTCCGCGCTGACGTCGGTGCGAAAGCAAATCACGCTCGAGAAACGTGCTCAAGAGGATGCACTCAAGAGCTGGGAAGATGCGATGAGCGAATACAAAGGCGGTGTGAGCGGGCCACTGACTCCGTTGATCTCCCGTCAGCAATTGCTGCTTGCCGATCAACGCACGGCGGTGCTGGAAAGCGAGGAGGCGGACATTTCCATTCGGCTCATCGAAGCACTGGGCGGAGGCTTCGGTGCGGCCAGCAATGCGGACAGCGTGTCTCGCTGAGGAGCCGCTGTGGTGTAAGCGGTGAGATGTCGGCAGTCAGTTGGGTCAACCGTCATCAGCTTGACGTGATCGAATGTCTTCAGGAGGAGAATCGCGTGCTGAAGGAGCGATTGGGTCGATGGCTGCGGTTCACCGACGCCGAACTCCGTCGACTGGCCGAAAAGCCGAAAAGCACAAGCACTCGGGCGCATCTACGCCCACACCATTCTCTGTCCCTCCGCGTTGAGCTAAACTTCGGGAAACGGGCATCAATTGCCAAGATACCCGAGGTGTTCGGCGTCGAATATCCGGATTCTCCGGGCATACCCGCGGCAGGCAGGGAACACTCATGAAAATCGGCGCTGTCTATCCACAGATCGAACTTCGCGGCGACCCGGAGGCGGTTCGCCGCATCGGGACTGGCGTGGAGTCGCTGGGCTTCGACTATCTCCTTGCCTACGACCACGTCCTCGGTGCGACGCACGAGGGCCGCGAGCCCAAGCTCACGGGACCGTACACGGAGAAGGACCCCTTCCACGACCCGCTCGTGATGTTCGCTCACCTCGCCGCTCTCACCCGGCGCATCGAGCTCGTGACGGGCATCCTGATCCTGCCGCAGCGCCAGACCGCCCTCGTTGCGAGGCAGGTGGCCGATGTGGACCTACTCTCCGGCGGACGCGTCCGCCTTGGTGTCGGCATCGGCTGGAACCATGTCGAGTACCAGGCGCTCGGGCAGAGCTTCAACACTCGCGGCAGGCGCCAGGAGGAGCAGGTGCAGCTCCTGCGCAAGCTCTGGAGCGAGCCCCTGGTGACGTTCCAGGGCCAGTTCGATCACATCGACCGTGCCTGCATCAATCCCCGCCCCACTCGCCGCATCCCGATCTGGTTTGGGGGCTTTTCCGAGCCTGCCTTTAGGCGAGCTGCGCGATTCGGCGATGGCTTCATCTTCACCGGCCCCGCGGACCGAGGCACGGAAGGGTGGAAGCAGGTAGAGAAATACCTGCGCGAGGCGGGCCGCGAACCGGCGCAGTTCGGCAAGGAGTTGGTGGTCGGACGCTTCGACGAGACGCCTCAGGCAGTCGCCGCTCGAATCGAGTGGTGCCGTGAGTGGGGGTGCACTCACGTCGCGATCGACACGATGGGAAAGGGATTCTCGACCGCCGAAGCTCACCTTCAGTTCCTGTCCGAAGTGCAGCAGAGAGTCGGTCGCTCTTGAGGAGCGGATCACGCGCGCGCCGGGCAGCGTGAAAACGTCCCAGCCACGATGATTGTTGTCCGCAAAAATAGATCAGGGGTTGACAGCCACCGCCACGTTCCGGTTGTTGTACGTGTTCGTGGTGATCGAGCACCGCAGCCGGCGCCTGATCCATTGCAACGTCACCGCCCATCCAACTGCCGCTTGGACGCTGCAACAGTTACGCGAGGCGGTCGGGCTCGAAGAGCGATACGAGTACCTGATTCACGATCGCGATAGTATCTTTGCCAAGCACCTCGACGAATCGATAGGACGGCTCGGACTCAAGGTGTTGAAATCACCGCCACGCAGTCCCAGGGCGAACGCGATCTGTGAACGCCGGCGTAAGGTCCCCTCCGGTTTATCGTGGCGGCGGTGGTGCTCCTGGAGTAAGGAGCGGGCTTGGCCGGATGATCAAGCCGCTCATGGCTGACCATCCGAAGTGTCGTCCTTTGACGATCGCGCTTTCGGACTGCCCCGCCGTCCCCAGCTACTGCTCTACAACCCCACCGTGCGGCGTGATGATCAACGCGATGATGATCGACCCTGGTACGCGCCGTCAGTGCTCGAGGTGCCTCACGTGGTCTCTCTGGGGAAGACCTACAGCGTCAGGGGCGTGTACCTCTGGGAGGTCGTCACCAATGGGATCGCCTCGGAACCGATCGAGGTTCTAGTCGAATAAATAGACCAAGAGGCCATCCGACGCGAGTTAGTCCTTGCCGCGGAGGGATCGATGTGCGTCCTCGTCGAGGGTGATTGGAGCGACGATCGTTTCGCTAAAAATTGCTAGCCTGCCGCGCGCGACATGCTGCGGCCGGGACTTGGCGGCCAGTCGAGAACAGCGCATCTGCGTTACAAGTGAAACAATTGCGAACCGCCACGTAATCGCGGCGGCGGCCCCCAGATGCAATATTACTTGGAGCGTAGCCGGCTGGCAGTCGCTCGTGGCGGCCGCACGGTGCAATCGATGCGGAGGAGCCGGGCAGGGTGCCTATCTTTCTCGCGAGACGGTCACGTGGCTGAAACTCTGGCTCGACCACGCAAAGATTAGTGAAGGGACGATATTTCGGCGGTTGATTGGTCGAGATGAAATTAGCGACGCGCTACATCCCGACAGCATCGCGCCCATCTTCAAACGCGTGGCGCAGTGGATCGGT
>JAQGOG010000100.1 GCA_028293765.1 Gammaproteobacteria bacterium | reverse complement strand
TGAAGGCCACAACCTTGTGCTCCCGCCGAGCGATTCGGCGCAGACTGTCTTCGAGCCGCTTGAGCGCCGCCCGCTTTTCCTCGGCGTAGTCGTAGCGGTCGTAGATCTCTGCGACGTCATCGATAGTGTGATTGAGCACCTTCTCGACGTGAAGTCTGGGGACACCGGCTGCCGTCATCAGGCTTGCGGCGGTGCGCCGCAGATCGTGCGGCGTGAAATGCTTCATCCCAAAATGCTTTTTTTGATCCCTAAGTCCCTGGGACAAGGCGCGGACCGTAATCGGAGCCCCATGCCGGGCCCGCCAGCACCGTGACGGAAACAGGTATTGAGTTTCTCCAAGACGCCGCCGCAGATGGCGTAGCAGAGTGAGGGCCAGGTCGGAGAGCGGTACCTCGTGCGGCTGCCCGTTCTTGGACCGCTCCTTTGGGATGGTCCAGATTCGTCGCTCGAGATCGAATTCCTCTCGGGCAGCGAGGGCGACTTCCCCGGGTCGCTGGGCGGTCACCAGGATGAGCTTCAGGGCGATCCGTACCTCCGCACTCAGGCGCGAGGAGGTGAGTTTCTTCCAGAACACCCGGACTTCCCGATCATCGAGTTTTCGATTGCGGGATTTTTCGGTGCCGCCCGGTCGCGGGCGGGAAATAAACGGGCTGGCGTCGAGCATCCCTCGCTCGATGCCGAAGCTGAACATCTGGGCGAGGAGGGCGGATACCCGATTCGCCATGACCGGCGAGCCTCGGTCGACGATCTTATCCAGAAGCAGCACGCCATCCCTTCGCGTGACGCCCTTGGCCGGCCGGTGGCGCCAATGCTTCAAGATATTCCGCTCGATGGTCTTTTCGGCTTCCTCAGGCCGCTTCCGCTCCCGATGGACATACCGACGCAGGAATTCGGCGCCGAGCTCACCGACCGTGGGGCCGGCGGCCGGCACATCGTCCGGCCCGTTTACGGCCACGACCCCGGCCGGCGATTCCTTCATCACGGCTCTCGGGTCCTCGCCGCGGCGAAGTCGCTTGGTGACCTCGGCGTGTACCTCATAGGCCTGCCGAAGCGGTGTCGCCGGATAGTGGCCGATCATCAGCCGATCGACCCGGCCGTCCTTCTGGTAGCGGAAGAAGAAGGTCTTCGTGCCACGGGCGGTGACGCGCAGCATCAGGCCCTTGCGGGAGGGATCCAGCACGTCATACCGCTTGGCTTCGGGCTTTAGGGAAGCCAGGTACCGGTCGGTAAAGGGCTTCGGTCCGCTACCCGTCGTTCGTTCGAGCATGCGCGTTACTCCCTTGCGAGCCGTCCCTCCTGGACCCCTTGCTGCGGTCCCGACTGTACACCGGCTGTACACCGCCGCGTGACCCCTTGCCTAACAGACAATGTCGAGGGTCGGAAACGGGTCGGGGTGTACAGTTGGTGTACAGTTGAGCAGTGAGCTGGAGCGAAAGGGTCTGAACTCGCGTGATCGAAACTGAAACCTGCTACCAACTCTAAGTCACTGTTGGCGCACGCCTGGGGGGGACGGCATGAAGGGGCACGAAATCAAGGGTCTTTGGCTGATAGTCCCGCTGTTGATGGTTACCTCAACAGGTGTTGCCCAAGATCGAACCTGCACTGGAGTCGCCTTTCCAGTGCATACACAGGTAAACGGCCGCGATCTGACACTCAATGGATTGGGATTGCGCAAGGCGACATTCCTGAGAATCCACGTTTACGTCGCCGCGCTGTATGTGGATCGACCCTCGCACAATCCAGCCGACCTCATCGATTCCGACGAACCCCAGGAGCTCATTCTTCATTTTGTGCGAAATGTGCGTGTCGAGGACATCCGCGAGGCTCTCGTCAAGGGATTTGAGCACGGGGGGCGCCAGCAGTTTGAAACTATGAAACCGCGAGTTGAAAAGCTGAGCGGTTGGATGGCCGACATGAAAGCGGGCCAGCGCCTGATCTTTGTCAGGTCACCGGAAAGAGGAGTGCACGTTTCGGTCAAAGGCGCGGACAAGGGAGTCATTGAGGGCGAGGATTTTTCGCGCGCCGTGGTCTCGATCTGGTTGGGTAACTCGCCTCCGAATCCGGAACTGAAGCGCGGGTTGCTCGGCGGCGATTGTCGCTAGCCCGAGCCCCGTGAGACTGTTGTGTTCTCGGATTTTGTTCGAGGCGCGCGCGGCCGCCAACGGCCCACAGTGCGGCGGGTTGTCGGGAAACGTGACCGAGCGCAAAGAGCAACGATCAGCGACTAACCGTAGGCTCATGTCGGCAATCGGACGCGCTCCGCACGGGTATATCGTACTCGGATGCCGTCCGTGCAGTTCGCCTTCGGGATGCTCGTGATGGTGGACGACGAGAAGATGCTCGGGTCGATAGAGGAGCTCGCGGACACCCCGGCGACCGGCGACGAGAAGGATGCGTACGAGCGGGTCGCTTGCTGAAGGTATGCACGCGTCGGTGTAAGTCTCCAGCCAATCTGAGACATTCGCGGGCGCAGATTCCCCGTCTAAAGCGGTCCGCCTGCGACGTTTCGATGTCTTTCAGATGGCTAACGTATTAGCTCAGCGGCGGCCCGTCTCCGGGACGTCGCTGTATGCGAAGGGTTAGCTCTCATCTGTCGAGTCATGAAATTCTTCGTAGATTTCCTTTACCGTTTTGCCGTTGAAGGTCCAATGCGGGGATGGCTGAAGCGGATAGTCGTCACGCAAACCAAGGACCTTTCCCGTTGACGCGGTCAGTGAGCTGACCGTGCCATTGAAGTCGACCTTCTTTTCCCCCACGACCGTGACTTGCACTTGGCCGTCCTTGGATAGAAGTGTCGAGCCGTTCGGAATGTTCAGCTCGTGGAAGTTCATTCGCGGTCTCCGCGAATCTTTTAGATTCTGAGCAGACTGCTTGTCCGCGGCGGTCACATCAGATTCGATCGTCTTCTCCACCTGAATCGTGATGTCCTCGACCTTCAGCAATTTGAGAACTGCGATGACACGTTGCGGCGACTTCGGTACCGCGTGATGGAGGGGCGCGACCACGTGTCGTCACTCCCACGTCCATCCAACAGGGCGCCAAGTGCCGCCGTTACCAGCCAGCACCGGATTGAGAAAAGCCCTGACGGCTGCGCTAAGTTGTGCGAGTGTCGTCCATGCGAGATCGTTCTCGCGCACCATCTCAGTATAAGGGGTGAGCCAGTTTGCAGGTGGGTCCGGCAAAATGGATGGCAGCGGATGAGTCGCGCGAAATTCGAAAGTCCGCTCCAGCGCCATGCGCAATCGCCGTGCCTCCAGTGGCTGTATGGTAGCGAGCAACGCGATGTCAGGAAGATCTTTCACGCGAGAGTTGGGGCGCGCGCACGCGGCATCGTGTAGGCGTGCAGTTTCTCGGCGATGTGGGTTTCAATTGGATATAGCCGCAACACCGGTGGCGCGATGCCGGCGAACGCCAGGACATCAGTGGCAGTGACAGTTTCGGGCTCCCCGAAATGGGATCGCCGAATGCGACGTCGACGCCGAAGGGATGACCATACTGCTTGCCGGCCAGGCGACACTCGGCACGAAAGCGCAAGCCTTCGTATTGCATCCCGTCGTTTTGGATGGTCGGATGCTCCGCGTCGCGACTCACTTCGAAAGCCATGAAGTCGCCGAGGTCCCGCCGTCCGGCTTCCTGGAGCCGTACAAGGACGGTGTCAGGTGAGCCGGTCAGTCGCAGATCGACATCTTTAGTTGTCCGAGCTCGTTCCAGCCGGAGTTCGAGCACCAGCCCACCTTTCAGCAGGACCGCGTCTCCCAAGACGGCCACGAGACGCGCTAGGAATCGGTCGAACACCAGCAGCTGTCGCCTGCGCGCAAAGTCGGCGCCGCTGTTCGACGAGGACTTTAGCCGTTGCTCTAGCGCCTGTTTGAAGGCTTGCGGCGAGGCGTACGTCTGTACTGTCATCCTCGAATCCCGCCAAAAGATTTAAGCGCGGTCTCGACCTTTCCCATCTCTGTCTTTGTGACCAGTCCGCGGCCCAGTGCCTGCTTTGCGGCTTGACGGAGCAGATCGGGGGAGAGACCGGCGAGGGCGCAGTCGTTAAGCGTTCGTCGTGTAGAGGTCACTGGCACCGCGCCAACCCACGTACGTTCTTCGAGCGGCACATCAGCGTGATGCAGCACGAGTCCTTCCGGCACGCGAAAGCGCCGGTGTCTCCAAGTGAGCGGTAGCGTCAGGTGGATTTGTCCGGGCAGCACATCTGAAAGGCTGTGTAGCCAGAGGGCCGTTTGATGCGAAAGCACGCCCTTAGCCTCTGTCCACAGCCATGCTGTCACCAGCTCTTCCTGCTCGCCGGGCGGAAAATGAACCAGGCGGTAAATGCCGCGCCGTATCCGCGCAATGCGTCCCGCCTTTTGGTGATGGGCGAGCAGCGGTGGCGAATAGCCGGCGGCGGCGGCCTGCCGGGTGGTGAAGAGACCCTCCTGGGTGGCGGCGACGTCGTAAAGAGCCTGCCAGGCAGGTTCCGGCGGGGTGGTAATGTTCATGCACGAAACTTAAATTCTACTTAAGTTTTGTGCAAGTCGCGCTTCACCGGAATGGGCTTATTCTGCTTCGGAGCGGGTTTCCGCGCGGGTCCGGCCCTCCATGACGCCTTTCAGCAGCCGGTGGGTGTAGAGGGTCAGCGAGCTCTGCGGGTGGCCCAAGCGTTACCTCCGCCCTCGAATGGGGTTCCATGTGCGGCCCGCACCTCCTTCATACCACGACGGATTTCGGCGGCGATGTTTCGCTTTGCGTCGCGCGCCAGTAGTTCCTCGTCGCTCATCTTCGCCACCGAGTTTTCTCCCGAGCTTTTCGCCACTTAATCGGCCGCTGGCATTGATGCGCACTGTCGCTCTCCGCGCGCGCTTCAGCGAGACCGGCATCGATTCAAACACCAATTATATCAAAAACTGTAGGACATATGCCACAAAGATTGCACTATGCACCCCAGGGCAATGAGCGCCGCCCAACGGCGGCGCACTTGCTCTCCTGGTCTGATTCATTCCCCGGCGCAAATCCGTGAACTCTCATTCGACTTCGCGGCGCATCCTTTCCACCGTGATGATCACGAGCTGCGCGGGTTCCATCTCGAGCGCCTCGGCAAGTCTCAGCAGCCTGGCAACCGTGGGGGCTCGCAATCCGCGCGAGTGAGCTGGGGCGGCGCTTCTGTTGGCTCTCAGGCCCGTGAACGCCGCCGACTCACCCCGGATGACGGATGCGCAATGCAGAGGAGTCGCCCATCGATGAGAGTGGAGAAGAGCGGCCCTCGGAATCGCTCGGACTCCGTGAGCATCCCGACGGATGCCATCCGGTACTGGGAGCTGCGGCGTTAGTTTTACAACGTGGCACTCGTGGAAGTGGTTTCGATTTGCTTTGCTCTCGAGGGGCCGTCGGTCTTGAGGGCGCTCACTGTTCAGACCGTGTTGGTCATCTGCATCAACGCGGTGCTGGCCAATATCGCCTACTGCGCGGCCTATGTCGTGGATGTCGTCCTGCAGCTTTCCTCACTGCGCTCGGCGTGGCGCAAGCGGTGATGGTATCTACTGACCGTGGGACATCTTGTTCGCGTCCGCGATCACCTATCTGGTGTCCATGGCGTTGTTTGTTCCGGGGTATGGCGACTGACGAGCCCGGTTTCGCTTCGCGATTCTCGGCGACGTGTACGTATATGTCGCCTGCCGAGACGGCCCGCGGTATCCCGTTGTCACAGAAATGATGGAGGAGCCGCGAGGAATTCCCGCCCCCGACTCTGACGCGTTCAAGCACGACGTCGTTGAGGCGTAGTGTTGGTACGCGCAGTACCGTGGCGAGTGCATTCACGCTCGATTCGGTCTGACGCCAAAAATCTAGCGCGCGCTGTGAGAATGTACTGGCCGCATGGCGTTTTTTTTTGCTTGAATACGTCTCTGTATATATGCCACACAAATGACCTGATGGGCCTGGAATGGCGGATGTGAGCCATAATCCGCGTTTGGATAAAAACAGTGCCACTTATTATCAAATGGCGCTACTATTATCCAATATGAGCAATACCCGAGACATCACTGCCGCGCTCCGTGTATTTCGACGCCACGGCGGAGCCATGCGGACGAAGCAGGCCCTGGCCCTTGGCATACATCCCGCTGCGCTCTACGCGCTGCGAGACAGCGGACAGCTGACCGAGCTTACACGGGGCTTCTATAGGCTTGCGGAGGCGAAGGAATTTGCGAATCCCGACCTCGCCATCGTAGGCGTCCGGGCGCCTGATGCTGCGGTCTGCCTCATTTCGGCGCTCGCGTTTCATGGCATCACGACGCAGATTCCGGCTGCCGTGCACCTGGCCGTTCCGCGCGGCGCCTACTATCGGCTGAAACTCGATCCGCTCCCGGTGCGAGTCTATCGCTACGACCCGAACACCTATGACGTGGGTCTTGAGGTCCAAGACGTCGGGGGCGTCTCCGTGAAGATCTATAACTCGACACGGACCGTTGCGGACTGCTTCAAATTTCGCAACAAGATTGGCCTGGACGTCGCGCTTGAGGCTCTGCGTCTGGCTAGAGAGCGCAAGAAGGTCTCGCTGCGCGAGCTCTCTGAAATTGCTCGCCTGCTCCGCGTGGAGAGGACGCTCACCCCATACCTGCAGGCTCTCGAGTGAAGCAGGGCACCAAGAATGTGGTGGCTTCCGTCCTGGCGCGGCTGCGTAACGAGGCAGCAGCACAGGGAGCTCCATTCAACCAAGTTCTGCAGCTCTATGTAATCGAGCGATTCCTATACCGCCTGTCAAAGTCGCGGCACGTAGACGGAGTGGTGCTCAAAGGGGCTTTGCTACTCAAGACAGTCGGACTTCCCCGAGCTCGGCCGACGATAGATATCGATCTTCTGCGCCAGGGAAAGGCTGACCGGAAACCCTGGTTGCCCTCGTCGTGGACTGCGCCCAGATAGTGGACGCTTCGGACGGCTTGACCTTCGATCCAGCCAGCGTCGTCACCGAAGAAATCGCAGGGCGTGAGGAACACCGACGGAGACGTGAGCTCCGCGGAATCTGACACTATCGGGGCAGTGTGGTCGACGAAGTGGCGAAGCCACCGCCACTTAGATCCAGGTCATTCACCGTCGCGC
>JAQGOG010000084.1 GCA_028293765.1 Gammaproteobacteria bacterium | reverse complement strand
CCCAGAGCGTTGACCGCAACGGCCAATGCACAGGACAAAGTCTACGACGGCAACACTACGGCGAGTGCCACCTTGGGCGGGTTCACAGGGCTTGCCGGTAGCGAAACTCTCGGCGTGATCGGGACGGCCACGTTCAATAGCAAGGACGTTGCTAATGCCAATCTCGTTACGGTCAACAGCATCACGCTGAGCAACGGCACCATCGTAGGGCTCGCAAGCAACTACGCTCTCGCGGGCGGGGAGACGGCAGTCGCCCACATCACGCCCAGAGCGTTGACGGCCACGGTCACTGCGCAGGACAAGGTCTACGACGGCAACACCGCGGCTAGTGCCACGTTGGGCGGACTCTCGGGGCTGATCGGTGGCGAGACTGTCGGGGTAAGCGAGACGGCCACGTTCAATAGCAAGAACGTCACCAATGCCAATCTGGTTACGGTCAATGGCGTCACGCTGACCGCTGGAACCAATGGTGGGCTGGCCAGCAACTACGCTCTCGCGAGCGGGGAGACGGCAGCCGCCCACATCACGCCCAAAGCGTTGACGGCCACGGCCACTGCGCAGGACAAGGTCTACGACGGCAACACTACGGCGAGCGCCACTGTGGGCGGGCTCACAGGGATCGCCGGTAGCGAAACTCTCGGGGTGAGCGGGACGGCCACGTTCAATAGCAAGGACGTCGCTGATGCCAATCTCGTCACGGTCAATAGCATTACGCTGAGCGACGGCACCAACGGTGGGCTGGCCAGCAACTACGCTCTCGCGAGCGGAGAGACGGCGGTCGCTCACATCGCGCCCAAAGGGTTGACGGCCATGACCGCTGCGCAAGACAAGATCTACGACGGCAACACCACTGCGAGTGTTACCTTGGGCGGGCTCACCGGGCTGATCGGTAGCGAGACTGTCGGAGTGAGTGGAACGGGCACCTTCAATAGCAAGGACGTCGCTAACGCCAATCTGGTTACCGTGAACAGCACAACACTGAGCGATGGGACAAACGGCGGGCGCGCAAGCAACTACCGTCTCGCAAGCGGCGAGACGGCTGTTGCCCACATCACGCCAAAATCTCTGACGGTTGCGGGGCAAACAGCCTCCGATAAGGTCTATGACGGTATGACGACTGCGACGCTGACTGGAGGCACGGTTAGTGGTCTTGTAAATGGCGAGACGGTGGCGCTCAGTCAGGCCGGCACATTCGCCAGTGCGAACGTCGGTAATGCGATCGCAGTCGCGGCGGCAGACACGGTGGGTGGAGCGGCGGTGGGCAACTACACCCTGACGCAGCCTACCGGACTGAGGGCCAATATTGGTCCTATGGTCAAGCTCCAAAGTGCAGTGAGCTCTGCACTTGCAAGTGCCCAGGTCACGCCCGCCGCCCGTTCACCGGCGGGTTCACCTCCTGGCATCACGAGCCCGACCGTTGCGGCCGACTCAGGCGGCTCGGCCGACTCAGGCAACTCGGGCGGGTCGGGTGGTTCAGGCAGTTCGGGCGGGTCGGGTGGTTCAGGCAGTTCGGGCGGGACCGTCAGCTCCGGCGGCCCAGTCAGCTCGACCAGCTCGACCGGCTCGAGCGGCTCAGCCGGTGAGACTCAGTATGAGGTCCCCGGATTGAACCTGTCGGTCACGGTTCAGGACGTGAGTTTGCCGTCCAGCGCAGTGCCGCAGGACGCGCGGGACGATAAGAAGTAACTGAGAACGAGCCGCGGTGCCGGGTGCTACGCCCGGCGCCCGGCCCTTTCGGCGTCTTTAAGCCCAACGGCCGAGCGCGAGTGAACAGGGGCGACAGGCGCTTGCTCAGAAACAAACACCCAGGATTTCTGGGAGACGTTGCGAGAGAGCCTTCGGTAGACCAACAATAGGATCAGCCGGCCAGAAGACGCTGCAGGGATTCTGACGTGTCACGGCCATATCTGTTCGCAAGCCGACGCAGTAGATCGAGATCCAGCGAGTCGCGACCGGCGGAAATTGCACGCGTCGCATCGACAATGTGCATCGGGCCACCGGCGAAGAGCTTCATCGCTATGAAGTCCTCCCGCCCGACGAATTTCAATGTGTTTCCCTGAAAGGGAACCTCGACCAACCGCGAGAACGCTTTCGGTTCGACGCCCCTGAGGCCAAGCAACAAGTCCACCCGATTGCCGTAGGAATCATTCACTTTCAGTAAGCCGGGGATGGGATCGTCAAAATCTCCGCGGGTCATTTCCGTGTGGAATCCCACTGCCTTGAAAACGCTTTCGAGAGTGTCTGCTTCGTGCTTTCCGACGGACAGCAAGACATCCGCGTCCATGCTCGCTCGCACTACGCCGTGAATAGAGGCAGCCAACGCTCCTATAACCGCGTACTCAACCCCCTTGGCGACCAACAGCTCGACGACGTCCAGCAGCAGAAGCGCGGACTCGCCTGGCCTGGTCGTTCTCATGACTTCTGGTGCGCTGTGCGCGACCGTAGTTCTTTGCCAGCCTCGTACAGCTGCGTAACCAGGCGGCAATGCTCGAGGAACGCGTTCAGGCGCTCCTCTGGGCGTAACCTCTGAGTGGCCTCTATAAGCGCCTGCTCGGCTTCTTTTGCGAGTCTGGACTCCATGCCATGCAGTCTAGCGGAGCCTCCCGGACGGAGTCACCTTTGGCGGCCGTTCTGGAGGCTTCCTCACGGATGGGAACGAACCGGTGCGCCGCACGGCGCGGTCTTCTCGGGCTGACCCGCTGCCGCCTGAGTAACTTGCCGGGGCGCCACCCTGCCGTCAAAGAGATTTCAGGAATTCGATAATCGCGTCCTGATCTGCCTGGTTCAGTTTTTCAAAGCGAGCGGTGACGCTCTTCGCTTCGCCGCGATGGCGAAGGATGGCATCGCGGAACGTCAGTGACGCGCCATCATGCATCAGCATGGGCCGCATACGCACGCCCCACAGTGGAGCCGTGCGAATCCTGTTGGCGCTGGCGCGATAGGCTTCGAGCGAAAGGCCGTTCCACTGAATCTGGTACATACGCTTGCCATAGTGCTCTTCCATGGCTGTGACGATGCCGTCGCCGGTGCCGATGTCGTGCAACAGGAAGTCACCGTAAGGATGGAATGTCTTGCTCCCGAGCGCCTCTGGAATCATGAATTTCCCGCCGTTGATGACCGTGCCCGCGGCTGCGGTGGCCAACGTGTGGACATGGCAGATGCCGCAGCCAATCTTGTCGAACAACGCTTCGCCTGCCTTAGCCGCGGGGGTTGCGCCTTGCCGGGGGTCGCGTCCGGGAGCTTTGGTAGCGCGTATGAACCGTGCGAAGTGTTCGATGTCCGCGAGGCCATCCGCACCTGCTTTATCGTTCGGTTCGGCAACGGTGTTGCAGAGGTTCGTCACCTCATCCGGAAAGAGTCGGTTCGTAATTCCGATTTCATTGAGGTAAGCATCGCCGGAGAAGGAGAGCAGGCTGGCGTGCTGATTCTTCCAACCGAAGCGGCCGACACGGGTTTCGCCCGGAGACTCGAGGACGGGTACGCGGAGAACCAGACCGCAGATCTTCCCGCCATCCTGCTTGCACTGCTGCTTGGAAATGTCCATCAGCGTTGCATCGTCCACTGCCTCGACAAATCCATCGCCGAGAGTACTCAAGGAGCTGCGCAACGTACGAATCGTTTCCGAAGCCGGCGCCCGCTCCAGAATGTCGACGGCAGGAAAGGCAGCGTTGGGACAAATTGCCCGCTGATTCACCAGAGAGCGCCCCTTGATGATCTCGGAGCCGTGGTTGATAGGAATTTCAGCATTGTGAAAGTTGCCGTCGGGCCCCTTGTGGCCCACGCGCAGCTCTGTGACCTGACTGACACCGCCGGTCACCGGACTCTGATGGCATTCGCGGCAGGACTGAGCATTGAAGAGCGGGCCGAGCCCATCCGAGATAGCCTCGAATTCTTCAAACTTGGCCAGGTCCGCCTGGTGCGCCTGATCGTCCACGACTGCCGTGCCATTGTTCACGAAGCCGGTCGGCGCCTCGGACAACTGTGGGGCACGTGGGGAATGCGCCGTCGATGCTGCGGGGATTGCGGGCGGACGCGTCGAACATCCGACGAGAAGGAAACCGAACAAAGCAACGCCCATCAAGGTTTTCATGGCTCTCTCCCTGGGGCTCAGACTTTACGAATCTATGCGTCTTTCGGAGCAACGGCAAATGACCTGGATCAACACCGTCAGATGCGTGCGGCCCTGTACTTCCCGCCAGACGACTAGTTAGCCGTGCTTTGGCTTGCGCTGAAAGCGCACTTGACCGGGACCGCCATTGCGGCAGAGCGGCACCACCGGATCCCTCGTGCCCGTTCGATTCGCGTGGTGTCGTCTACACAGACGGGCGTAATTCATTTTGAATCAACGCCGTAGACCTCCGAATGAGCCTTCGCCGTCGATCCGAATCGGAAGGAGTCGAAATCGGTCCAATCAATTTGCTCGCGTATACCCACCCACACGCTGCCCGTCTTCTTATGAATGATCTGGACAAGCTCTCGGCAACGTGGCGAGTTCGACTCTGACGCGCACAGACAGCGAGTCGATGCCGGCCGTCGGCCGCGACGCTGCGTGCGTCACTTCACTTTGTGAAGATCGAAAATGCCGCCACCGCCAAATGGCAGACCTACAACGAGGGCATAGCCGGACGTCTTCAAACTCGGAATGCTGTCGCCATTGCGGGCATGGAACAACATTGCACCCTTTGAACAAGCACCCACCGGATCGAGTCCCTTCCACTTCTCGCCCAGGAAGCCGCTGAGCAACTCAGGCGGACAGGCATCCAGCGCTGCGGGAACGTCGCGCCACGCAGTACTGCGCTGGTCCCAAATCGACAGGTGATACTGCGGAGAGCTCGATAGCGGGTCATCTGTTGATTCCTATTTCCCTGACGGCGGAGATATGGCGAGTTGCACTGCAAACGGGACTGCGCTCGCACTCAGCGCGTACAGCGCTGCCTTGCGTACTTCCGACATTCTAGCTTGTGGATATTTACACTGATATTGTTGGCTGCGGCGCTGAGCGTGGTGCCGCTGATGGCGGCGCAGGCCGCTGCGAACGAAAGCCACTATCTGTTTGCCTGGACCCGCGCTGCGAACGGTAAGGGAAACGATTTCTGGCCGTTATCGATGCCGATCCGCAATCCGCGGCTACCTGACCAACTTGACGTATATCAGTATGCGACGACTCATCTTCTGCACGGTTGCTTTCCTGCTCGCGGGCGGCGCCGATCTGGCGCGGGCTCAGACGGCTACGCTGGTTTTGCTGAACGGCAAGATCTGGACCGAGAATCCGGGGTTGCCTGAAGCCGAAGCGATCGCCATCGAGGGGCCGCGGATTCTGGCGGTCGGCTCCTCCGCGTCCATGAGGAAGCTGGCCGGTCCGAACGCCAGGATCATCGATCTGCAGGGCCGCCGCGCGCTGCCGGGTTTCAATGATTCCCATGTGCATTTCCTGGCTGGCGGCAGCTCCCTGCTCGGTGTTCAACTGGGCGACGCCAAGAGCGCGGCTGAATTCCGCCGCCGTCTGGGCGATTACGCCAAGTCGTTGAGAGAAGGCACGTGGATCCGGGACGGCAATTGGGACCATCAGCGCTGGAATCCGGCGGCATTACCGACCCATCAACTGATCGACGACGTCACGCCTCACAATCCGGTGATGGTGTGGCGGGTCGATGGCCACATGGTGCTGGTGAACGCCTACGCCATGAAGCTCGCCGGGATCGATCGCACCACTAAAGACGTCCCCGGTGGAGAGATACTGCGCGATCGCGACGGCAATCCGACCGGCATTCTGAAAGACGAAGCCACCGCGTTGGTGGAGCGGGTCATGCCGTCTCTATCACCGCAAGAGTTGGACGCGGCGATGACGGCGGCGATGCACGAAGCCGCCAGCCATGGCGTCACCAGCGTGCAGAACATGGCGGACACGCCGACCGATCAGAACACGGCGCGGAAATTTCGCGAATTTCAAAAATTCGCCCGGGCCGGCTCGCTGACGGTGCGGCTCTATGATGCCGGACCCCTGCGCGACTGGAAAAATCCTGCCGGCGTCGGTGTGCAGGCAGCGTTTGGCAGTGCGTTGCTGCGGACTGGCAATTTGAAGAGCTTTGCCGATGGTGCTTTGGGTTCTGGGACCGCCTGGATGGACGCCCCGTTCTCCGACCAGCCCGGCAAGAGCGGGTTGGCCAGCACCGATCTCATGGATGCCACCAGGATGTATGCCAACATACAAGGAGCCGATCAGGCCGGCCTGCAGATATCCCTTCATGCCATCGGCGATCGCGCGATTCACGCGGTGCTCGACTTGTTCGAGCGGGCGGAACGGCAGAATGGCGCGGCCGATCGCCGCTTTCGTATCGAACATGTCCAGCATTTGCGGCCCGACGACGCGGCGCGCTTCGCCCCGCTCGGCGTCATCGCCTCGATGCAGCCCTATCACGCAATCGATGATGGTCGCTGGGCCGAAAGGCCATTGGGGCCCCAGCGCATCAAGTCGAGTTATGCCTGGCGCCTGCTGCTGGACCATGGCGCGGTGCTGGCCTTCGGTTCGGACTGGCCGGTCGCGCCGCTGGATCCGCTGATGGGGATCTATGCCGCCGCCACCCGCCGAACCCTTGACGGCAAGAACCCGCAGGGCTGGGTACCCGAACAGCGCATCACGGTGGCGGAAGCGGTCCATGCGTACACGGTCGGGTCGGCTTTCGCCGAGCACCAGGAAGCCATCAAGGGCTCGCTCGAACCGGGAAAACTAGCGGACCTGGTGGTTCTATCGGATGACATTTTTCAGATCGAACCCACGCGGATTGAGAACGTACGCGTGCATATGACTATCTTCGACGGCGCGGTGATTTACCGGAGAGAAGGGACAGGGGCCACGAATTCAGGAGCGACCGATCTCCCAACTGCCGTCTTTACCGACCCGCCGACCGATCCGGTAAACCCGGCGAGGGCTGTTGGACACCGACCATGCGTTCAGCAGCCGCAGGATTGCCCTGCAGGCTACGGTGTTGCATTGGCTGGAAGCGCTGCCCCCTGCCGCTGTACCTTAGCGGCTGACGGAAATACGGTCGGCGGGATTCGGCCGGGCACGTCTGGCAGAAGGCTATGAGGTGATCTATGCGGAGAGTCGCTGCTATCGCGGGAGCTTGCGCGCTCTTACTGGTGTTCGCCTTTGCGGTGTGGATCTGGAGCCGGCCGGAGCGCGGTACGACGGGCCAGGTGAGCACCAGATTTCGGTGGCTGGGCCCCAATGATCGGATCGTGGTGGATGGGTTTGACGATCCGAAGGTCCGGGGCGTTGCCTGCCACATCAGCCGAGCGGTCACTGGCGGCATCAAGGGCGGGCTGGGCCTTGCCGAGGATACCAGCGATGCCAGCATCGCCTGCCGCCAGGTCGGAGTGATTCAAATCGCGGGCGATTTGCGGGACGGGGAGACGGTATTCGATGAGCGCCGCAGTCTGTTGTTCAAACAATTGCACGTCGTGCGCTTCTATGATCGCGGTAGGAACGTACTCGTCTACGTCTCGTATAGTGACCGGATCATTGCAGGCAGTCCGAAGAACGCAATCAGCTCGGTGCCCATCATGGGCTGGGTCGCGCCTTGAAGCCGCGGCTACGGGAGAGTGAGGGTATGTTGATGCAAGAGCGCGTTTGTCTGGGGATCGCGATTCTTCTCGCGCTCCCGGTTTGTTCGGCCGTGAATGCCCAGGCTCCTCAAAGAACGAAGGACGGGCTGTATTTTCCGGCGGCGGCGGACCAGACGGAGGCCGACGAATATACGCGCTACGAGTTGCTGGCACCTGAGACGGCCAGCTTCAAGATCTACTATGAGGTGGCCGCCACGACTGCGGGGGCGAAATATTTCTATAACCCGATCCGCAAGGGCAGTGCCGCGAGTGATGAGAGCGTCTACGACGCGATGCTCGGGAAGCCGCTCCACTTTGAGGTGGTGAGTGGTGCGGAGGCGCGCAAGGACGCCTTGATGCCTGATGCGGATCTGGCGACCGACTACATCAAGGTAACGCTGGCGCGGCCTGTCCCGGAGCACGGCCAGGGTCGCATGGTGATCGTCAAAACTTATAAGGACGCGAAGAGCTACTACCTGGATGGGAAGACGATCGTCTTCAATCGGCCGCTGGGCATCAAGCGCAATAAAGTGGTGCTGCCATCCGGCTATGAGGTAGTGGGATTGACGGTGCCGTCGCAGATCCTGACGGAAAAAGACGGGCGCATTGCGATCAGTTTCCTACATCCGGGGGCGGGCGAGGCTCCACTCGTACTCAGAGCAATCAAGGACGCGCAGGTGGGGGCCGCGGCACTCCCAAAAGCTTTGACCGCCCAACGGAGTTGGGAGTCGCCGTTTGAGGGAGAGACGGAGCAGGAGCGCCTTTCAGAGCGAGCCCATCAGGACCGGGATATCGTGTACTTCCTACAGCAGCCTGAGACTCACGCGTTCAGCCTCTACCATGACTACACGGAAACGCGAGCGGGCGTGAACGGCTATGCGAATGTGGTTCGCGGGGGTAGCGTGGCGAGTCATCCGTCTGCGAGTGTCCTGGATACGGGAGAGCAGTTAAAGGCGCGTGAGATGAGCGGCGCCGAGATGGCCGCGTCAAAGCTCAATGTTGGTGAAACGGTGGAGCCGACGGCTCGGGTGGTCGTGATTCCGTTCGCGGCGCTGCAGACGGGACAGACGTTACGGCTGCGCATTGCGGAGACCTACACGGCGCCGTCCAGCTACAGACTGGAAGGAGAGGAGTTGGTATTCGATCGGAGCCTGGGGCGACCGCGAAATGCGGTGGTGTTGCCGTCGGGTTGGTACTGCACGTTCAATGCCGCTCCGGCTACCGTGAGTCAACTGCCGGACGGAAGAGTGCGGTTGGATTATTGGGATGACCGACCGGAGGCTGTGGATGTGCTGCTAAAGGCAAAGCGACGCGTCGGCGGGAAATGAGTAAGCGGTAGCCGCTAGAGCGCGCAAGCCGAATCACGCCGGCTGCCAATAGAGTGCACAGTGTGGACCAAGTAAGCGCACCACCACCGCCGCCGGAGCTGCCGGTAGCTGTCATGGCCGGCGTCTGCGTCTGCGCCGCTCCAATCGTCGCCGAGGGCGCCGGGGCTACGGCCGATGTCTCGAGTACCCCGACATACTGAGGCGTGCCTGGAGCCAGTACATCGTGAATCGTGTTTCCATTGGCATCGGTTTCACTAAAGGTTTCATCAGGCGCGACGCCGTCGTAGGGTAGCGTTTCGATCACCGCTCCCTGGAGATCCCATAGGATGCTGTGCCACGAGTCGTAGTTGGTAACCTGATACCCGCCGCCCCGTCCTGATCCGCCGCACTGCGTCCACGCGTAGACCTCGCCGCGAATGTTGCCGTTAGCGTCAAACCCGGTGACGAACGTGGACTTGTGGATGCCGCCGCAAGACACACCAAGGTACGGATAGTCCGGTTGAGGATTCAACGTGATTGTTTCGGCGGAGGCGGCGACCGACAGCACACTGAGAAGACTCGATGCAAGCGCGCGTCTCATCTTCGCTCTCCCTTCGATGAAGGGCCGAATACAGGTGGGAGTGGTCGCTTCATCGGCTTAAAAGCGGGAATCCCGATCTGGCTTCCGCGCTGATCAAAGCGGCACAGCTCACCTGCTGCCTGTTAGCAAGTCGCGTTCCCAGTGTGCAGTTCCGACGGATCGTTCAGCGCGGCCGCTTCGCACGAGGAGTGGATGCTTTCGGTCGCGCTGCGACAAAGGCTGCCGCTGTTGGGGGGGCCGGTGCAAGATGCTCCTGTCAATGTGCTCGTCCGTGCTCAACAGCGAGCGCGCAGTTCAGATCAACATCCTCATCATGCGTGCCGGCTTCCGGCGGACCTCTCGGGGAAGCCCTTGCGTGGCTAGAAAGCGTTGAGGCCCGTCAGCGCGCGTCCGATCGTAAGCTGGTGGATGGTTTGGGTGCCCTCGTAGGTGATGACGCTTTCGAGGTTGAGCATATGGCGGAT
>JAQGOG010000035.1 GCA_028293765.1 Gammaproteobacteria bacterium | reverse complement strand
AGCTCCGGGACCAGCTCCCGAGGGAAGCGGTGCTCCTCGAAGCACTTCTGGATGATCGGCAGCACCTTCTCGTCGACCAGCCGGGCGACCGAGTCCTGCACCATCCGCTCCTCTTCGGTCAGGGCGCTGGCGACGTCGTACAGATCGAGTGGGTTCATCGAAGTACTATAGGGGTTATTACTTTAAGCCTCAAGTGTTTCGACCTGCGGCAGGGGATTGCGAGTTGACGCGCGCCGTGATCGCGATGTCTGGCGGTTGACGACCGAGCCCGGGGCGAGGCGCCGCAGGCTCAGATTGCGACCCCTGGCGATGGTCAACAGCGTCGCCGCCTGGTGTCCTGTGCCTACTTCGACGTGGGCATGATGAACTCCGCGCCCTTCGCGGTGCTCTCCGGCCAGCGTTGCATGATCGATTTCTGCCGGGTGTAGAAGCGCACGCCTTCCTCGCCGTAGGCGTGCATGTCTCCGAACAGACTCTTCTTCCAGCCCCCGAAACCGTGCCAGGCCATGGGGACAGGGATAGGGACGTTGATGCCCACCATGCCGACCTGGATGCGTCGCCCGAACTCGCGCGCCACGTTGCCATCGCGGGTGTAACAAGCGACGCCATTGCCGAATTCGTGTGCGTTCACCAGATCCACGGCCGCGGCGAAATCCTTGACGCGCACGCAGACGAGCACCGGGCCGAAGATCTCCTCCTTGTAGATACGCATCTGCGGCGTGACGTGATCGAACAGGCTGCCGGCGATCCAGAAACCGTTCTCATGCCCGGCAACGCTGAAGGGCCGGCCGGTTTTCGCATCCACGCGGCCATCCACCACGAGCGTCGCACCGCTCGCCACGCCGTCATCGATATAACCGCGAATCTTCTCGAGCGCCGGTCGCGTCACGATGGGCCCCATTTCGGCATCGGATTCCATGCCGTTCTTGATCTTCAACAGCCGCGTGCGCTCGGCGAGTTGCGGCATGACTTTGTCGGCCACATCGCCCACGAGCACCGCAACCGAGATCGCCATGCAACGCTCACCGGCCGAGCCATACGCCGCACCGATCAGGGCATCGACCGCCTGGTCGAGGGCGGCGTCAGGCATCACGACCATGTGGTTTTTGGCGCCGCCGAGGGCCTGCACTCGTTTACCCAACTGCGCGCCGCGCTCGTAGATGTATTGCGCGATCGGAGTCGAGCCCACGAAGCTCAGGGCCTTGACCTCGGGATGTTGGAGCAGCGCATCGACCGCCACCTTATCGCCCTGCACGACGTTGAAGACGCCGTCCGGCAGGCCGGCTTGTTGGAGCAGCCGCGCCATGAACAGGGCCGCGGAGGGATCGCGCTCGCTGGGCTTCAAAACGAAGCTGTTGCCGCAGGCAATGGCGACGGGGAACATCCACGACGGCACCATGCAGGGAAAATTGAAAGGAGTGATGCCCGCGACCACGCCGAGCGCCTGGCGCAGAGTCCAGTTATCGAGGCCGGTCGATACCTGGTCCGTGAAATCGCCCTTCAGCAATTGCGGGATGCCGCAGGCGAATTCGACGATCTCGATGCCGCGCGTCACCTCGCCTTGCGCGTCGGAGAACACCTTGCCGTGCTCGCTGGTGATGAGGGCCGCAAGGGTGTCGCGGTGCTCATTCAACAGGTTGAGATACCTGACCAGGATTCGCGCGCGTCGGACCGGCGGCATGTCGGACCAGGCGGGGAACGCGGCAGCGGCGCTCGCGACGGCGGCGCCGACGTCTTCCGGAGTCGCCAGGATGACCTGACGGGCTACCTCGCCCGTAGCGGGGTTGAATACGTCGAGTGCTTTGCCGTGGCCGCGGGTTAGCCGCCCGCCGATCCAGTGGTGAACGACGTCCGTGGCTGCCGCGTCGGCCGAGGTGGCGGTGCGCGGGGGAAGCTTGGTAACACTCATTACGATTTGCTCAGCGGCGGGTTCTTGCGGGACGTCTGGACGATAATAGGTGCCTCAGCCATGGTATCCAACAGGAGACTCCCATGTCCCGACCCCCTGTCCCGCCTTTTACCGCTGAGAGCGCTGCGCAGAAGGTTCGTCTGGCCGAGGACGGCTGGAACACCCGCAATCCCGTCGCCGTTTCGCAGGCGTACACGCAGGACAGCCGTTGGAGAAATCGCGCTGAGTTCGTGCAGGGCCGGGCCGAGATCGTGGCATTTCTGACCCGCAAATGGGCGCGGGAGCTCGATTACCGACTGATCAAGGAACTCTGGGCCTTTACGGGTAACCGGATTGCCGTGCGGTTCGCTTACGAGTGGCGTGACGACAGCGGGAACTACTTCCGCTCCTACGGCAACGAGAACTGGGAGTTCGACGATCAGGGTCTGATGGGTGTGCGCATTGCCAGCATCAACGACTTGCTGCTCGCGGCAGCGGACCGCAAGTACCACTGGCCGCTCGGACGCCGCCCGGATGACCACCCCGGGTTGAGTGCGCTCGGGCTGTAGACGTTGCATAAATGTCATCGAATTCCATGTTTTGATAAACTCTTTGTTACTTAGGTGCGGCCCCGCGGAGAGATATAGACTTGACCAAAGGCATTGAATTGATAAACTCTTTGTTAATTAGCAAGGCCGCATAGCGTATGCCGAAGAGTCCTGTCGCCCTTACCGCGATGCCGCCCGCTGCTGCGCAGGCTCTGCGTGCCTTGGGCGAGAACCTGGCAATCGCACGGGTGCGGCGTCGCGAGTCGCAACGTGCGTGGGCCAAGCGCTTGGGTTGCTCCGTACCGACCTTGATTCGGATGGAGCGAGGCGATCCTGGCGTTGGCGTAGGGATCTACGCTACAGCGCTGTGGTTGATCGGCCGGGCGGCGGCGCTCCCGGAGCTGGCTGCGCCAGGCAGCGACCGGGGGGCCTTGGAGAGCGATGTCCGCGATGCCCTGAAGCGGCGTGCCGTGAGATCGGCGGCGTCGGCGGAAGCGCGTCTGGCTCGTAGTAAGAATGTCGGCGACTAATCCGAATCCTTACCGGCCGGTCGACCGGTTGTACCTGTGGCTGCTCACTCGGCCGGAACAGCCGCTCCTGATCGCCGAGCTCAACCTGGTTCGTTCCATCCAGGGGGTATCGCTGCGTTACGCCGATCCCTGGCTACGCCGCGGCTTTCCGCTGAGTGAAGACCTTCCGCTCATTGACGAGGAGTTCCTGCCAACTGAGAAGGGTGTCGCGGTCGGCTCGGTGGACGATGCCCGCCCGGATCGTTGGGGAGAGCGGGTGATCCGCTTCATTGACAAGCCCGCGCGCCTGTCGTTACTCGAATATCTCTATTTCGCGGGGGACGATCGGTTCGGCGCCCTCGGCGTGTCCACCTCCGGAGAGGAATATCTGCCGCGCCGCCTGGGTCCGCTGCCCACGCTCGACGAAGCCGATGAGATTCACGGACTGATCCGGAAGGTGCAGGAGAACGAGCCTGTTCCTCCCGAGCAGAAGCGGTTGATATCGCCCGGTGTCACCATGGGTGGCGCGCGTCCCAAGGCCTTGCTGAACATCGCGGGCGATCAATGGGTCATCAAGTTTGCCGACGGCGAGCCCACGGACACGCCCCTGATCGAACATGCGGCGATGACACTCGCACAGAAAGCCGAGATCCGGGTCGCCGCAACGATGGCAGTGACTCTGACACATGGCCATGCGGTAGCGGTGAAACGCTTCGATCGTAATCGCGGTCTTCGAGTGCACTGCCTTTCGGCAGGCGTTGCCCTGCGCGCCGCAGCCGAGAGGTTCGGGTATCCGGAACTGGCGCAGCTGCTTCGCCGCAAGGGTGTGACTGAAGGCGACGCATACGTCGGTCACATGCGTGAGTTGTTTCGGCGCATGGTCTTCAACATTCTGATCGACAACACGGACGATCACGAGAAGAACCATGCGTTGCTGATGACCGATACGCAACAGTACGAGCTATCGCCCGCCTACGACGTCCTCCCCTCCGGGCAGGCGCTGGGGTTCCAGCAGATGCGCGTGGGAGAGCAGGAGGCCGACTCGACACTCGCCAATGCTCTGTCGATGTCCCAGATGTTCGCCCTGCGTAAGGACGACGCCGTCCGGGAATTACGCGCCGTCACCCGGGTCGTCGACGGCTGGAAAGAGCACTTCAAAGCCTGCGGCGTGACGCCCGGCGACATCGATCTCTACGCTGAGCAGATCGACCGGCCCTTTCTTCGGGATCAGCGCAATGAGGTCAAGGCCGGACGGCCGCGGGCCTGAGCAGGTCCGTGTGAGCGCGGGCTTTATACCAACAGCTCGATGGGCGGCAGCGGGCCGGCTGGCGTGAAGCCGAATACCTGTCCGTAGAAGGCCAGTTCCGACTCGAGCGAGCGCACGATGGTTTCGGCTTTGCGAAAGCCGTGTTGCTCGCCCTCGAACTCGATGTAGGCGACCGGCACTCCTTTCGATTTGAGGGCCGTCACGATCGCGCGCGATTGATCCGGGGGGACGACCTTGTCTTCCTTGCCCTGAAAGGTGATGAGGGGGGCATTGAATTTCTCGAGATGGCGGATCGGGGCGCGCGCCTCGTAGATGGCCCGGCCCTGCGGTAAGGGCGCGACGAGGCGATCAAGGTAGCGGCTCTCGAATTTGTGTGTATCGCGAGCCAGCGCTTCGAGATCGCTCACACCGTAGTAGTTGGCTCCCGCCTTGAACACATCGTGAAAAGCCAAGGCTGCGAGCACGGTGAAGCCGCCGGCGCTGCCGCCTCGAATGGCGACGCGGTTACCGTCTACACGGCCCGCATCGACGAGATACTTCACCGCGGCGACGACATCGGCTACTTCAACGATTCCCCAGTTTGCATTGAGGCGCTCGCGGTACTCGCGGCCGAAGCCGCTGCTGCCACCATGGTTGACGTCCAACAGCGCAAAGCCGCGGGACGTCCAGTACTGCGTTGCCATGGCGAGCTCGGGCTTCGAATGACTCGTAGGACCGCCGTGGACTTTCACGACCAGCGGGGGGGTCTCACGCGGCACGGCCGTAAATTCTGGATTTGTGGGCGGGTAGTAGAACGCGTGCGCTGTCAGACCACCGGCCGTCGGAAACTCGATCGGCTCGGCGACCGAGACGAACGCAGGGTCGAGCTTCAGCGAGCCCGGCGCACGCAGTACCCGATGACCTCCCGTGCTTAGGTCTATCGTCACGACCGCCGCTTCTTCGGTTGGCGATGCGGCAATCGCCGCGGCGGCGTTCGGGGACACGAACTGGAGGTTCGACAAGCCGACGAACGGAAGATCCACAGGGGTGATCTCGCCCGACTGAAGGTCGACGACACCGAGCCGATCTCGCGCGCCGACGCCGTAGCGGACGATGGCGCGGCCATCGCCGGTAAGGGCATAGTTCGCTTGGCCCAATGTCCACAGCGGGCTCGCGAGCTCCGCTTCCAGGGAGAAAACGGGTTCGATCCGCTTGTCCCTGTAGCGATACAGGTTCCACCAGTTCGAGCGGTCGGAAATGAAATAGAGCGTCCCGTCGGCACCCCACCGCGGCTCCAGCACCGATTCCCGCGAGCCACCGGCGATAGAGGTGCTGCCGGACAGCCCCGTACTCGTCAGGTCCGCCACGTGAAGGGTCGTGGTGTCCCAAGGCATATCGGGATGGTTCCAGGCAATCCAAGCCATGCGCCGGCCGTCCGCGCTCGCGCGAGGATAGGCGACGAAATCGCTCCCGTCGAAGAGTACGGTGCCTGCGCCGCTTCCGGCTGCATCCAGAGCGACGATCGCGTTCTTTGGTTCTCCCTTTCCGGTGTGGTCTTCGCGCACACAGAACAACCGGGTGCCCGCTGCATCGGGTTCGCAGTCGGCGTAGCGATACCCTTCCGGTGTGAGTGCGACGGGGGCTTCACCCGGCCGCTGCACGTAGAGGCGCTGATCGGAGAAGTTGCTGAAATAAAGCGCGCCGCGGCTAAGCGTATAAGGCGTGCCGCCATACTCATGGACCCGTGTCCGGACATTGAAGCCGGGGGGCGTTAGTTCTTTCACCTCGCCGTTCGCGGTGGGGGTCACGATCACGTAACGGCCGCCCTCCGTGGGACGGCTCTCCACCCAGTGCGCAGTCCCGCCCGCCACTTGCAGGTAATTGAGCGAGATGGCGGAGCGGGCCAGATCCGCCGCCCCGATAAGAGAACGCCATGTGCCGTAAGGGGCCTGTTTCATATAATCCCGCTCATGACTACCCATACACTCTTTCCTACGCTCGTCCATTCGGCGCGCCTGCGCCACTCAGGCTGGCGGCAGCTCAACGATCGACTGCTGCGCGAGTGTCAGCAGCTGCGCCTCGATGACGAGGCCGGCCGGCGGTGGTCCGCGAAAAACTACCCCGGGGGCTTCACGTCTTATAACTCCGCCAGCCGCATGCATCAATTGTCCCCGACGTTCGCAAACCTCGAACGCAAGCTGAATCGGCACGTTGCGGCGTTCGCTCGCGCGCTGGAATTCGATCTCGCCGGGCGCGCGCTCGCGATGACGGATTGCTGGGTGAATATCATGCCGCGGCAGGTGGTGCACGGCCTGCACCTGCACCCGTTGTCGACGATCAGTGGCACGTACTACGTGAGGACGCCGAAGGGCAGTCCGGGACTGAAGTTCGAAGATCCGCGGCTCGAGCGCTTCATGGCGGCGCCGCCGCGCGTCGCCACGGCTCGTGCGCAGAATCGGCCGTGGATCGTCCTTCCCGCGGAAGCAGGCAACGTGGTGCTGTTCGAGAGCTGGCTGCGTCACGAGGTGCCGCCGAATCCGGTCGCGGCGGAGCGCGTCAGTATCAGCTTCAACTACAACTGGTTCTAGCGGCCAAAAAAAAGCCCCGCCTGTGATGACAGGCGGGGCCAGGCCAGGGTGCGGCGGTGAAGGGTCCGCCGGATCCGGGCGTCGTCTTAGAAGTTGCGCCGGATGCTCACACTCCACTCACGCGGCTCGCCGGGCTGTCCCTGCGTGATGTTGGTGGGGGCCACCGCGTTCACTTTGTTGACGTAGTAGAACTTGTCAGCCACGTTCGTCACGGCGAAAGAGGTCTGCCACTCGTCCTTCGGCGACTTCCACGTCAGGCGGGCATTCATCAGCGTACGTCCCGAAACCTGGCCGAGCGCCGTGTTCGCGATGTCCGTGTAGAACCTCGACTGATAATTCGCATCGAAGCGCGGAGTGAACGAGCCGCCGGTGCCGATGTTGAACGTGTACTGCGCGCCCAAAGCTGCCATGCGGGTGGGCGCATACGGCTCATCCGTCCTGAGCGACACGTTGGGGATCTGCGCCGCTGCGCTCTGATTGATCGACGTGAAGTTGAAGTTCAGATAGCTGGCGGAACCGTCGAACTGCAGGCCGCCAAAGGGGCGGATCTCGAACTCCGCCTCGAGGCCCTTGATGTTTGCCGCGCCGACGTTCACCGGTGTGGCATTGTTGGCGCTGAGGGTGACGCCGTTGACGATCGTCGGCGCTGCGTTCGTGAACAGGATGTCCTTGTACTGATTGAAGAACGCTGCCACGTTCAGGCGCAGATGGTGGTCGAGAAGATCGCTCTTCATGCCGATCTCGCTGCCCTTGATGGTCTCAGGTCCGAACGACACTTCCTGCTGCACGATGAAGGGGCGCGGATTGACGCCGCCGCCGCGGAATCCGGTGGAGTACTGAGCATAGGTCATGATGCTCTCGGTCCACTGATACTCGATGCCCGCACGGTAGTCGGTGTGATTGCCCGCATACGAGCCCGTCGTGTCGTTCAGAGGGCCGACCGGGGTGTAACTGGGCAGGGTCTGCGCGTACGGGTTCAAACGCTGGAAGGTGTACGATTTGTCTTCCTTCGTATAACGAATGCCCGCGATTACGCTGAGCGCATCCGTTGCACGCCAGACGCCATGCGCAAAGCCCGACTTGTTGGTCGACTCGACCGGATCGTTGCCGGTGAAGAGCGTCTCGGTCGTGATTCCAGGGGACAGCATCTTCAGGCCGCCGAAGTGTGCCAGCTCGTGGAAGTAGTACCCGCCGACCGTCCAGTCGAACCGGTCGAAGGACGTGCCGTTGAGGCGGATTTCCTCCGTGAACTGTCGATCAGCCCAGGTGTCGTTCAGAACCTGCGTGGGATACGGGGAGTCGCCCACTTCGATCGAGTACGCGCCCTTATAGCGCAGATAGCCGGTGATCGCGGTGAGCGTGTAGTGATCCGCAACTTTCCAATCAACGGTGTCAGTGAGGCCGTAGCTGTCGATAGGGTCGGTGGTCGGCAGCGAGATCCCCTGGTGGGTGCCGGCGCCGGGCTGCCCGGTATACCTGGCGGGATCGGTGAATCCCAGCTGATTGTAGGTCGCGTAGGTCGTGTAGGACGTCGGCCCCGTGATGAATTGCGAACCGTTGCCGCCCGGGATCAGCCCCTGAGTGTTGGCCGCGTAGATCAGCTTGAGGGCCGGAACTTCGGAGCGATCCTGGGTCGAGGTCGCGATGAAGTTGTTCTCGACCTTGTCGTTCACGAGCCAGCGCAAAGCCACGCGGACCGCGTGGATGTCCGTGCCGCCTTCGGTGCCGATCTGGCAGCCCGGATGCACGGAGATCTGCGTGGTACTCGGTGCCCCACCGGTCGCGCAGAAGTAATCGAGGCGCTTCATGTAGCCGTCCTGCTGCTTCGAGACGCCCGAGACGCGGGCGTAAAGCGTGTCAGGAACGAGCGTGAAGTTGCCGCCGGCCTTGATGTCGATGCGATTGAAATCGCCGTAGGTGGCATCGACGTAGCCGTCGGTCTCCTCGTTCGGCTTCTTCGAGAAGAGCTTGATCGAGCCGCCGATCGAGTTCTTGCCCGCGAGCGTGCCCTGGGGTCCGCGCAGGACTTCGACGCGATCGAGATCGGTCAGGTCGAGGTCCGTACCGAGCAGGAGGCCGTGATACACGTCGTCCACATAGATACCCACGCCCGGCTCGAGGCCCGGGTGGCCGTCGCTCTGGCCGATGCCGCGGATGAAGGTCTGCGCGGCAGGGCCGTTGGTGTTCGTGCCCTTCGTGATGGTGAGGTTCGGGGCGATTCCGTTCAGATCCGCGAGGCTCGACATGCTGCGTTCGTCGAGCTGCTGCGCGTTGATCGCTGTGATGGCCACTGGCGTCGTCTGCAAGTTCTGCTGGCGGAACTGCGCGGTGACGACGATTTCTTCCAGGAGCTGCACGTCGCTGGAACTTGCTGCCGCTTCTTCGGCCATGGCGGTGCCTGCACCGAGGCTCAACGCCAATCCAAACGTCAGCGCGCCTTTGCCGAGGCTCGCGCGAAGCCGCGCGGAGCGCAGCGACTGCCGGATGAATTGATCTACTGCGGTGGGTCGATTAGACCGAACGATATTCTTCATGAAACGAGTCCTGCTGCCGTTGCGTTGACGCTGTAAAGCGCAGCGTAGACTACGTGTTCGGCCGCTAGAGGTGTTTGGTGAGAGCGCCAGCGACTTTGGTGAGAGTGCCAATGGAGGCGAACCGAGAAGTCGTCGACAGTGGGCCTCGCGGGCAGTTGTCTGCCCCGCAAGACATTTCTGTTGTTTGGCGTCAACTAGCCGCGGTAATCGAGACCTTAGGCCCCGTGGTGGGGCGTGCGCGCCGCGCGGCGCGCCTCGCGCGCGGAGGCGCCGAAGCGGGTACGAAAGGCGCGGCTGAAGTGAGTGGAGTTCTTGAATCCCCACGATTGCGCGATGTTGGCGATTGAGTGTTTCGACTTCGTGGGATCGAGCAGGTCCTCCCGGCAGCGCTCGAGACGCGCGTGCCAGATGAGGTTGTGGATCGAGCCGTCGACATCGCTGATTGCCCGGTGCAGGCTGCGCTTCGATGCGTTGAGGTCCCGGGCTATGCTGTCGAGCGAGAGGTCCGGGTCATGCAGATGCTGCGCGACGTATTCGCGGATCCGGTCTCCCAGCGTGCGCTGCGCCGGTTCCAGAGGCTGCTGTCGCGTGCGTTCGTAAATGGCGAGGTTCATGAGCCGGCAGATGCTCTCCGCCAGGTCTTCCGCACGTACCATGCCGATCGCTGAAAGCTCCTCGATGAGCCAACTTGCGGTGCCGAATGCGAGTCGGCTTACGCCGGATGTCCCAGAGAAGGGGCGCGCCGCGACTTCCAGTAGGTCGATCCCACGCTCGATACGGTTGCTCGGGACAAGTAGCACCAGGCGCTGTGACGCCACCGGACTCACGAGCGAATAGGACTCCGCAGAGTTGCATACGCTCCACTGCCCGGGAACCAGACGTGCGGTGCGGCCGTGTTGCTCGATGACGCTCGTGCCCGTGACTTGCAGGGCCATTGCAATCGAGGGCGAGGTGTTAGGGGACGGCTCATGAACGACCCGATGTCGCTCGGCGGTGATGCGGGCCACCTGCAGCCAGGCGACCTCCGCGATCTCCAGCTGGCCGTCGACCGCCGGATCGCCATAGGCATGATTCCTGAGGCAGCCGGTTTGTACGGATACCTGCCGTCCGCCTGGCCGCCAACGGGTCATCCGTGGCACGTCCAGCGTCGAAACAGTCGGGATCCACGTAAGGGATCCTGCAACGCTCACTTTCGAAGCCCTCCTTAGGCCGTCCTTTTCTGCAAAGCGCGCCACGGTGCGACCGAAGGTCGCCCGCAACCGCGCTGTCCGAAGCGCTCGGTCCAGCGCTGCCAGCGTTTCTAGCGATTCAACAACGGAATGTCCTTCGCGTCTGTGCTGTTGGGAATGCTCTGCAAATAGGCGACGATGTCGGCGATCTCGGAATCCTTCAGCACGGTTGCCGAGTACACCGGCATCCGGCCGGAGGCCGTGCGCACTTTCGCCTTCACTCCTTCAAGGGGCAGAGGATTCGGCGCGAGGCGCGGACCCGCGATGCCGCCGCCGGCGCCCGTGGTGCCGTGACAGTAGTAACAGCCGTCAGTCACAAAGACGCGCTTGCCATTGGCCGCGTTGCCACCCGTGGCAGGAGTCTCGCTGGCGGCGCCGGCAGCCAGGGACAGCGATACCAGGCCAATGAGCAGCGCGGCGAGATCAATCGATTTCATGCGGTCGGTCTCCCTTCAGCGCCCTTGTGACACGACGTCGACCAGGGCCGGCTCGCCTCGTTTGACGACGGCGACCGCTCTTTGCAGCGCCGGGCCGAGATCCTTCGGGTCCGTGATGGGCCCTTCGCTGTAGACGCCCATGCCCGCGGCCAGCTTCGCGAAGTCGACATTCGGATCCGTGATCGTGTTTCCGATGTGCGCGCGGTCGATACCGCGTTGCCGTTTGGCCGCCATCATCTGGACGTACATGACTTCCTGATGATAGGCGCGGTTGTTATGTACGACGTATAGCAGCGGGATCTTGTGATGCGCGGCGGTCCAGAGCGCGCCGGGCGAGAACATCAGATCGCCGTCGCCGCCGATCGCTACCGCAAGGCGCCCGTGTTTGCGGTGCGCGAGGGCCGCACCGACGCTCGCGCCGGGCAGGTACCCTAGCCCGTACGCTCCCGCGTCGCCGATGTACTGGTGGTGATGAGTGGCCGTCCAGAGCTGTTGCGGCCAGTTGTTCTGAAAGATGGTGCCGTTGCAAAGTGCCCAGTCTTCGTTGCGGATCTGCTCGTAGACCTCGGCACACAGGCGCGCGGTCGTGATCGGCTGCAGATCCCAACCGACTGCGGCGGCGGCTCGGGATTGCTCGAGCGTCTCCTGGTGGTCCTGTGCCAGCTGCGCGCCCCGGGTCTTGAATGCCGCGCGCTGCCTGGCGGTCGTCAGCTTGCGAACCGCTTCTATGAGATAGGGCAGGGTCGTCTGCGCATCCGCAGCGATCGCGATATCGACCGGTGTGAAGCGATCGAAATCCTGGTAGTTGGATTTCATGTAGAGATCGCCGGAGCTGATGCTGATGCGTTTTGCGCCCGCGGCGAGCCGGTTGCCCGTCACTCCCCAGAAATCCGTCAGCTCGAGTCCCAGAATGACATCGGCTTCGGCGACCAGCAGGGCCTGGCGCCGTGTTTGATTCAGCGGATGCCGCCAGGGGAAATTCATTCTTCCGTAGATGTCGATCACCGGCGCCTGCAGCGCTTCCGCGAGCTCGACCAACAGGCGCATGCCCTCAGCCGTGCGTGCCGCGCGGTCGGCGACGATCAACGGATTTTCCGCGGCGACCAGCAGTCGGGCGGTTTCATTTACAGCCCCGTCGTCGCCGCGCGGTGGGGCGAGCTTCGGCTCTTTCGGAATGACGGGGACCTCACCGGCCTTGAGCGCGTCTTCCTGCAATTCCTGATCGACCGCGAGCACCGTGGGGCCATACGGCGGTGTCATGGAGAACTTGTGAGCGCGCGTGGCGGACTCGGCGAAATGTCGCAGCGAGATCGGAGTGTCGTCCCACTTTGTGAAGTCGCGCACCAGCGCCGGACCGTCGAATACCGAATGGGCCCAGTCCACGTAGCCCCCGCGCTTCGACGCATCGAGCTGCGCTCCGACGATGGCGAACACCGGCACCCTGTCGGCCCAGGCGTTGTAGATCGCCATGGCTCCATGCTGCAGGCCCACCGTGGAATGCATCATGCAAGCCATCGGTTTGCCCGCAATTTTTGCGTAGCCGTGCGAGATGGCGACGGATATCTCTTCATGCATGCACGAGATCAGCTCAAGCGACGGCGTCGTCGTCATGCCGTAGTTGATGACCGATTCGTGCAGCCCTTTGAACGTATTGCCGGGAATCGCGGCGACATATTCGATCCCGAGGCCGCGCATGACATCGACCATGAAGTCGCTGCCACAGCTGCTCTGCGTCGTGCCGTCGGGGCGCGGCGTTCCCTGTTCCGCCTCTCGTGACGCTATCTGAACGGTGTGACGTTCGGGTGAAACCGCCGTCGCGGGTGCCTCAGCAGCAACGGCATGAGCCACCGCACCGGTGCCGGCGAGCGTCGCTGCCGCCTTGAGGAATCCGCGTCGATCGAGCGAGGCCCGCTCATCCTTGGTCTGCTTCGTTCGCCGGGGCATCAAAACTCCCTTTTGTTGCTAATCGCATCGGGTCTGGCTGCTGCGCGGGCGAACGCATCTGAGGTCCGACACGGGACCTTGGTCCAACAAGAGACTTTGGTCTCGTTGGATGTTCGCAACCTGGCGCGCAGGGAATATACACAGAGACATTGCAGTGTGTTGCGGGTTCACTGCAAGCCGCGAACTGCGTTCCGACCGCGGGGTGAACAGGGCGTCGTCGTGGCGACGAGCGCGGCTTTCATCTCGTGGGTCAGCGAGTGACGCGACTGCTTACAGCGAAAGGTCGCCGCGACGGATGGCTTCGGCGACAGCTTCCGCGCGCGTCGTTACAGCCAGCTTCTCGAACACCGCGGCAAGATGAAATTTAACCGTATTCGTGGAAACGGCCAGGACCCGCGCCACACCTTTATTAGATGTACCGCCGGCTACGAGCGAAAGGATCTCTCGCTCGCGAGCCGTGAGCGGTCGCGCGGAGTGGCGCGCCGTTCCAAATGGTTCAGCGTCCGCATCAAGGGAATTTGGATGGAGCGGACGGGAGATCGCACGCAGAGGCTGGTCCAGAACGATGAGGCCGGCTTGCACTGCTGCGAGAGCGACCGATAGCGAGATGAGAGGGACGTCCGCGTCGAGAGCGGCGCGCGCGCCTTCGGCAAGCGCCATCTGTTCGACTCTGCGTGTCGCGGCGTTCAGCAGCACGATGGTGGGTGCGGCTGCGCGCACGGCTACACGAAGAAACGGTCGCGGAGCGGGCCAGTCGCCGCCAGTGAGGACTAGAGTGTCCTCCTCGCATTCGCACAGAAACTCACTCAGCGCAGCCGGCGACGCGATCCCGGTGGGCGCTGCGTAACCCGCATCGAGCAGTCGCCGGCATAAGCGCTCTTGGAACAGGTCCCCCGCGGCCGCGAGAATGGTATTCACCCGCGCAATGTTGGGGCGTTGAGCGAAAGCCACAAGAGCGGCAGCTTCGAGGGCACAGGACTCTCGAGCGCCTTACCCGCGGGGCCGCTCGCCTACCTTGATATCGACCGCGATCGGCTGACCTCCCCGCAGGACTTCGAGCGCGACCGTCTGCCCAGGTCTCGCGTTGGCAATTTGTTGGGCGAGTGCTGCTGCGCTCTCGACGGATTGACCGTTCACCCGCAACAACAGATCGCCGAGCGCAAGGTTCGCGACGGCTGCAGGCGAGTCCGCATCGATGCCGGCGATGACAGCAATGGCGTGGCTCGAGTGTTTGAGTTGCGTGCGGGTCGGCTCATCGAGCCAGAGGGGCTGCAGCCGCACGCCCACGTAGGGCTGCGGCAAATGGCCATGACGTTCGACTGTCGCGACGATCCGCTCGATCGTTGCAGCCGGGATGCCGATGACGCGCCGGAACGGACCGGGGACGGCCATCGCGATGAACGTACCCTGCATGTCTATCACTGCCGCTCCTTCCAACACTGGATCGAAGCGAACGTCCAATTCGAGGCGCTGCGCGATCTCGCCGCCGCGTCGTGAGCGCCATGCCGCGCCGACGAGTCGCACGTGTCCCCAGATTGCAGCGGGTCCTCGTGGACCACGTCCCAACACAGCGATGGCGTCTCCCACTCGCACGGTCGCAGGTGGGGATTCCGCAGGCAGCGGGCCGGTGGCGGGAACGCGTAATACAGCAACGTCTGTTGCTAAATCCGCGGCCAGGACTTCAGCGGTCGCTTCGCCGCTTTCCAACTGCACTGCAACGCTCTCGGCGCCTGCGATCGATTCCGCCGCGGTCACGAGCAGATCACTTCGCCAGCGGATACCGGAAAACAGCCGCCGCCGTCCCGATGCCAGCCCGCCGATCCTCGGCAGGGCGCCCGCCAACAGGCTCGCACGTTCCTCGTTCAATTGTTGCAACAATGGAAAAGCTGTCATTTGCCTCGCTCCCGGTGTGGTCGCTCTACGCACACTCTGGTCGCTGCCGGCCCGCGGCGGCACCACCCAAATGGGTACGCACACGGCGGCCACGCTCGAGCTCGGGCCGCGGTACGACTCCTTGGCCCAACTCGCTGCCGGGAGTCGGCCTCTCTCTAAAGAGGGGTGTCGGCCTGAGTCGAAGGTGCGCTTGGAGGTTGGCTCTTGTGCCGCATTACCCCTCTGTGCTGTTGCGGTAGTTTGACGGGACCTGTCTCGTAAACATGAAGGCAAATCGACGGCAGGTTGGAGATTCGATAGAGGCTCATCCCGATGCACGTTCCGCGCATTATGATCGTGCCGGCGCTCACGCTCGCCGCATCGCTGGGGCTCGCGCTCGCGCCAGCGTCGGCTGCGCACGCCGAGGACGTGCCGTCTTTCTGGGAGAAATCCCAGCTCCAGGTCGGCATCGGCGGAACCTATCATTTCTGGAGTGGGACTCACTCGGTCGTCATCCCGATCACGCTCCTCATGGACGACAACCGGTTCGAGTTGGGCGTGTTCCGGATGGCCGACGCGCAGCGTTACTACGACACTTATAGTCACGCCGCGCGTCAGACCGCCAATCCCTATTGGGGCGTGTCGTTGTCGCGCCGCTGGCAGCTGGCGGGAAGCCGGAACTGGAAGCTGTTCTTCGGCTTCGGCGCCTCTTATAAGACGGAGGAAAACGAGCTGTCCGCCACCCATTGGAATTTCGCCTCGCAACTGGGAGTCCGGATCGCGCTGAAACCGCGGAAAGCCTTCTTCGAGCTGGAGATCCGCCACTGGTCGAACGCCGGCATCAGGCTCCCGAATCGTGGCCAGGACTTCGCCACCGCGATGGTGGGGTTCACGCTGTAGCTGCTCAGGCATGCTGCGTGGCAGCCGCAGCCGCGGGGCGGACACTGGACGAAATAGCACTGGTACCCGAGACTCCCCCACCGTGACGATGAGCGTTTCGCGGTAGAGGAGAGGTCGATGCTTGAGCCCGCCAGAGCAGAAAATGAGCGCCGCGACGCGGATTCCAAGCCGCAGGCAACGGTGCGCGACGCCGTCCTGAGCCTGTTCCGCGCGTTTCGCATGACGACGATTTTCGGCAACCCGGGATCGACCGAGCTGCCGCTGTTTCGGGACTTTCCGGCGGATTTCCGTTATGTCCTCGGCCTGCAGGAGTCCATCGTCGTCGGCATGGCGGACGGCTATGCGCAGGCGACCCGCAATGCCGGCCTCGTGAACCTGCATTCCGCGGTGGGTGTAGGTCATGCGCTCGGCAACATCTTTACCGCCTACAAAAACCAGACGCCGCTCGTGATCACGGCCGGCCAACAGGCCCGCTCCATCCTGCCGTTCGAGCCGTTCCTGTTCGCCGCGCAGGCCACGGAATTGCCCAAGCCCTACGTGAAATGGAGTTGCGAACCGGCGCGCGCCGAGGATGTGCCCGCGGCTCTCGCGCGTGCGTACTACATTGCCATGCAGCCGCCGCGCGGGCCGACCTTCGTTTCCATACCTGTCGATGACTGGGATCGTCTGTGCGCACCGGTGGAACCGCGCCAGGTGAGCACAGCCGTTCGCGGCGATCCTGCGTTGCTCGATGCCGTCGCCAGGGAGCTCAGCAGCGCGGAGCGGCCTGCCTTTGTCGTTGGCGCCTCGGTGGGACGCGACGACGCCTGGGACGAGGTGATTGCTCTCGCCGAGCGGCACCAGGCGAAGGTATGGGTCAGCCCGATGTCCGCGCGCAACGGGTTCCCCGAGAACCACCGTTTGTTTGCGGGTTTCCTCGCCGCCGACCGCGCGAAGATCGTTGCCAGTCTCGGTGGGCACGACCTCATTCTGGTGCTCGGTGCACCTGCCTTCACTTACCACGTGGAAGGTGTCGGCCCACATGTGCCGCCGGGCGCCAGACTGTTCCAACTCGTCGACGATCCCTCGATCGCCTCATGGACGCCGGTTGGCATTTCGGTGGTGACGAGTTTGAAGCTTGGCATACAGGATCTGCTCGCAGGGCCGGCACCGCGTCCACGAGCGGCTCCCGACAGGCTGGTGCGGCCCCCGCGACTGTCGGGCGCATCGCTGACCGACAGGTATCTCGTGCAGCAGATTGCCGCGCTGCGGCCTCCCGGTAGCATCATCGTCGAGGAAGCTCCGAGCACGCGGACGCCAATGCACGATTACCTGCCGATAGTCGCGCGGGATACCTTCTACACGTGTGCCAGCGGAGGCCTCGGCCATGGACTGCCCGCGGCTGTCGGTGTCGCACTGGGACGCCGTGGTGACAAAGTCATCTCGCTGCTCGGAGACGGCTCGAGCATGTACTCGATCCAGGGGCTGTGGACTGCTGCACAACTGAAACTTCCCATCACGTTCATCATCGTCAACAACCGGCGTTACGAGGCGCTGCTGCAATTCGGCACGCATTTCGGCTTGCCGCAGACCGTTGGGACGACCCTGAATGGCATCGATTTCTGCGGACTCGCGGTCAGCCAGGGATGCAAGGCGATGCGTGTCGATAGTTCCGCGTCGCTGGACGAGGTGTTGCGGACAGCCTTTGCGGCTTCCGAGCCGACGTTGGTGGAAGTGGTCGTCGAGTAGCTGTGCGCCCCGCGGAAACAAACAGTCAAGGCGCCGCCGTCGGAAAACCGCCGGCGCTCCAGGCAGTTGGTTCGGCCTGGATGTCAGGCAGCGTGTTGGCTGCCGTTCCCGCAGTCGAATATCTGAACCTCACATGAACGAGAGTGACTCGCGCCGCGGCGGGGGCCGACTCACTCTCGCTTCCGGTCAACGAGCACATCGGACTCGCGTTGCGTTAAGCTGACGGAGCTCGAAACGAGTTTCGTGCCGGACGCCGCCATCGCTGGCGTTCAGCAACTGTTCAGCAAACGATCAGGAGAGGGGATCAGCATGCGCAATCACTTACTCAAGAGCCTCATCCCGGCACTGTCGCTCGCCGCGCTTCCCGTGCTCCCCGCGGTGTCGTTCGCCGGAGTTTCCATCGGAGTCTCCATTAACGTCGCTCCACCGGAGCTACCTGTCTACGTGCAGCCGCCGCTGCCCGCGCCGGGCTACATCTGGACGCCGGGCTACTGGGCTTGGGATGACGGCGACTACTATTGGGTGCCCGGCACATGGGTCGAGCCGCCGACCCCCGGCGTGCTGTGGACACCTGGCTACTGGGGTTGGTCCGACGGCATCTACATCTGGCACGGTGGCTATTGGGGACCTCATGTTGGATTTTACGGCGGCGTGAACTACGGCTTCGGATATGGCGGTGTCGGCTTCCAGGGTGGCTACTGGCGCGGTCACGATTATTTCTATAACCGATCGGTCGCCAACATCAGCTCCGTTCATGTCACGAATGTCTACAACAGAACGGTGATCAACAACGTCACTGTGAACCGCGTGAGCTTCAATGGTGGCCACGATGGTAGCCAGGCCCGAGCGACCGCTCATGAGATGGCTGCAGAGCATGAGCGTCACGTCGAAGTTACGTCGATGCAGAGGGACCATGAGCGGGCGGCGGCCGGCAACAGGGAGTTGCGTGCCTCAATCAATCACGGCAGGCCGGCTATCGCCGCGACCCCGAGACCCGGAGCGTTTTCGGGCAGAGGAGTGGTTGGCGCGCGCGCGGCGGGTGGGCCGGTACACGGGGGGGCTGACCATGGAGGCGCCACGCATGGTAGTCCCGAGCATGGCGCTGCCTTGCATGCGGGGCCGGTGCATACCGATCGGCCGCCGCAGGCTCAGCATGAGCTAACTCATAACGGCGGGCCCGGTGGACACAACGACGCGGTCCGCGCGGATCGTCCGCCAGGGGCGCAGCATTCGGCGACACATTCTGTTGGGCCAACTGCGGGCAATGAACTGCGCGCGGACAGGCCGTCGCAGTTTGCGCGCCAGGGTGGTCGCCCAGGTGGTCCTGCTGGCGGTGCTCCGCACGAAGCCCCGCACGCGGGAAGCGCAATGCATGAAGGCCCGCGTCCGGGTGGCGCTGGTGGTGGCGGTCCGCATCCCGGAGGCCCTGGCAGAAGTGCTCCGCACGAAAGCCCGCGTTCGGGTGGCCCAGGCGGTGGTGCTCTGCATTCCGGAGGCCCGGGCGGCAGTGTGTCGCATGAAGGCTCGCGTTCGGGTGGACCCGGTGGTGGCGCTCCGCATTCGGGAGGCCCTGGTGGCAGTGCTCCGCACGAAGGCCCGCGTCCGGCTGGTCCGGGTGGTGGCGCTCCGCATTCGGGAGGTCCTGGTGGCGGTGCTCCGCATGAAGGCCCGCATCCGGGTGGTGGGCGCCCTGACGGCCACCGTTCCTAACTCGGTCTGACGAGAATTGAGATCGAGGCCGCCTGCATGTGGGGGTGCGACGCATGCGTCGCACGGGTGGCCAGTAGGGCCGCCCCGGTCCGACTGTAAGCGCGCAATGAGCGCGCAACAGGCGGCCTCGTCGTTGGGACGAGAGTCGCTCCGGCGGGCCGTGCCTAGTACGGTCGCGCTAGTCGACTGCGAGAGCGCCAGGCGACTATGGCGGTGAGATAGGCGCTCAGATTATCCGCCGCAACCAAGCGGCGATGTCCGCGACTTCCTGCGGACACACGGAATGAGGCATGGGATACGTGTGCCACTCCACGGAGTAGCCCTCCGACTCGAGCAGTTGGCGCGTCTCTTCGCCGAGGAGGGGATTCACTACCGGGTCCTGCGTCCCGTGAGCGAGGAATATCGGCGTTGCCTGATTGGCGGGCACGCGCTCGGTTGCAAAACGAGTATCGAGCAGCATGTAACACGACAGGCCCATGATCCCGGCTAGCTTTTCCGGATAGCGAGTGCCGCTGTATATGGCCATGGCGCCGCCTTGCGAGAACCCGGCAACGGCGATTCGGTTGGTAGCGATGCCCCGTTCATTTTCACGACGGATCAGCGCCTCGACGCTGGAGTGCGAGGCGCGAATGCCTGCCTCGTCCTGCTTCGAGCGGCGGTCGATGCCAATGATGTCGTACCACGCGCGCATGGCGTAGCCGGCATTTAGCGTGACCGGTCGCACCGGCGCGTGAGGAAACACGAAGCGCAAGGCGCGCTCATTGGGCCGCACGAGCTCGGGCACAATCGGCTCGAAATCATGCCCGTCGGCACCGAGGCCGTGCATCCAGATTATCGTTCCCACCGGGGCGGGACCGGTCTCTACTTCGATCAGATCGAGTGACATCGGCGGGGAGACTATGAGTTCGCAACCCGCCCCGTCAAGGAAGCAGGGCATCGAAACTGATTCTTGGCTGGCATCGACGGCGTTCTCTTGCGATAGTCCGGTCCTTCGGCAACGGAACTCAAGCGACTTCTTGTCCCCTCAAGTATATCGACAGCGGCGTGCGCAGCGGCGCGCGCAGCGGCGGCGCGCAATTCGATGCTCCGTGGCATCGTTAGTTTCAGCGGTAGCCTGATGGCGCCGCGCCCCGCCCCCCGCAGCGCGTCGGTTAAATCGAGAAGGAAGCGAAAAAAGCGCTCCAGATCAGCAAAGCTGTGGCCGAGCGCTACCACCCGTCGACGTTGGATGCGCACGTTTCGCCGCGCGCCCGGTGTCATTCAGATCGTCAGCACCATGGTCGTCGTGCTGGTCCTGTCCCTCACGATCAACTGGATTTATCAGGTCATCCGTAAGCCATCCGAGTTGTTTTTTCCTGTCAGCGGCACGCTCTTCAAGACACCGCCGGAAACGTGGCGCAGCTACGGAACCATCTTTCGGAGGCACTCGACCAGCGCGATCACGCCCGAGTTTCTGGCGGCACTCGCGCAGGTGGAAGGTGCGGGGAATCCGATCGCGCGCACGTACTGGCGTTGGTCCTGGAAAATAAAGCCGTTCGAGATGTATCGCCCGGCCTCGAGCGCGGTCGGGATGTACCAGATGACCGACGGAACGTTCGCGGAAGCCAAGCACTTCTGCATCCATGATCATGTCGTTGCGCAGGACGGCCCCTGGGACGATTGGCATTCGTGCTGGCTCAATGACCTCTATTTTCGCGTCGTGCCCAGTCACGCGGTCGAGCTCACTTCCGCTTACCTCGACGTGCATGTGGCGAATACGCTGGCTCGCAATCGAATCGGCGCCGCGTCGGTTCTGCAGAAGCAGCACCTGGCGGCCGCCATCCACTTGTGCGGCGCGGGGGCGGGTGACCTCTACGCGCGCCACGGCTTTCGTTTCGCGGAAAGCCAGCGATGCGGCGATCACGACCCCCGCGTGTATCTCGCGCGAGTCGACGCGATGAAGGTGGTATTCGTTCACCTCGCCGGGCAGGAATAGCGCGGCTCTCAGCGGGCTCGGAAACGCGCGGTTGCGAGCTTGCGGATCACATAGAATGAGCGGCCCGCATAGCCACGCTTCGGAAGGTTCGCATGAGTCTCGCTGACGAAGTCGCCGCCGGCCAGTCCGGGATTGAGCAGTTGCGCGCGCTCATGTCTTCCGGCCGCCGGCCCGGGATTGGCATCGCACTCGACTTCAACCTGGTCGAGGTGGGCGACGGCTGCGCCGTCTTCACGGGCACACCCGGACAACATGCCTACAATCCGCTCGGCATCGTTCATGGCGGTTACGCGGCGACACTGCTCGATTCGGCGTGCGGCTGCGCCGTGCATACCCGGCTCAAGGCGGGCCAGAGCTACTCGACCCTCGAGCTGAAGATTGCCTATCACAAGGCGATCACCGATCGGACGGGACCCATGCGCGCCGAGGGGCACGTCGTCACGTTAGGGCGGCGGGTGGCCTTTGCAGAGGCGCGCCTGAGCGATGCGACCGGCCGGCTGCACGCGTCCGCCACCTCCACGCTGCTGGTGATCGAGTAGCCGGAAACGTGCTGCCGAAAGCGCTTCGGAGCGGGGATGGTCAGTGGTGGTGGTGCTCGCCGGGGGCGTGCACGTGACCGTGCTCGAGCTCTTCTGGCGTCGCCCCTCGAACTTCGACGATTTCGATATCGAAGTTCAGGTTCTTGCCGGCCAGCGGATGATTCGCATCGAGCGTTACCATGTCGCCCACGATCTGCGTCACGGTGACGGCCTGCGGGCCCTGCTCGGTTTGCGCATGTAAGCGCATTCCGACGTTGATGTTCTTGATGCCCTTGAGGGAACGGCGCGGTACGCGTTGGATGAGCCCCTTGTCGAACTCGCCGTAGCCATCGGCGGGCGAGATCTTGACGCTGAGCTTGTCGCCGGCGCTCTTGTCCGCCAGCTCCCGCTCGAGGCCGGGCACGAGGTTGCCGTGTCCATGCAGATAGGCGAGCGGCTCTCCCGAGCTCGAGCTGTCGATCACTTCACCCGCATCGTCCTTCAACGTGTAGTGGAGCAGTACGACGGAGTCTTGCGTGATGGTCATTCTCTTAATATCCCGTTGAGCCTGTGTGAAGGCGGCCGCCGCACGCGCTCCGCCGCCGGTGACATAGTGTAGCGAAGGAGCGCCCGCAAGCCGCAAATTCTGTACCGGCGCCCGCCGGTCTGGGAGAATGGCGCTCAAATCCGTGGGCCGATGAATCCCTCGCGCCGATGCCGAGCGCCTGCCGCCTCGTGCGGACCGCGGTGTCGAGCAGGGAAGGAGTGCTATGAGCTCAGTTTTACTGGCGATCCTGGTCACCGGGCCGGCGATGGCCACCTCCGCCGCCGCGGTTCACGGCGGCTCCGCATCACAGAATATCGGGACGATCGCCATGGTGGACAATCCGTTTCGGGCGCCCAGCACGCTGCCCTACCAGCTGCCGCCATTCGACAAGATCCAGGACTCGAGCTATCTGCCCGCGTTCGAAGCGGGCATGCGCGAGCAGAGGCGGGAAGTCGAGGCCATCGCGCACGACGCGCGACCGCCGGATTTCGCCAACACCATCCTCGCGCTGGAGCGCTCCGGCCAGCTCCTGGAGCGGGTCTCCAACGTCTTCTCCAATCTCAACAGCTCCAATTCCGATCCGCAGATGGAGAAGATCGATACCGAGATGTCGCCGAAGCTTACGGCGCATGAGGATGCGATCTGGCTCGATCCCGCGCTGTATGCGCGCGTCGATGCCCTGTTCCAGCGCCGTGCGAGCCTGAAGCTCGACCCCGAGTCGCTGCAGCTGCTCGAGCGGTATCACACCCTGTTCGTGCGCGCCGGGGCCAAGCTTTCGGAAGCGGACAAGACGCGGCTGCGTGCGCTCAACGGCCAGATTTCCTCCCTGATGACGCAGTTCAAACAGAACGTGTTGAAGGCCAGCAAAGACGGCGCCGTGGTCGTCGACAGCGCGGCGGAGCTGGAGGGATTCTCGGCCGAGCAGATCGGCACGGCGGCACGGGCCGCGGCTGCCAGGAACCTGTCCGGCAAGTGGCTCATACCCCTGCAGAACACGACGAACCAGCCTTCCCTGACGAAGCTGAAGAAGCGCGCCTTGCGCGAGCGTATCTACAAGGCGTCCATCGAGCGCGCCAGTGCGGGCGCCGCCGACAACAACCCGGTGATCGAGAAACTGGTCAAGCTGCGCGCCGAACGCGCAACCCTTCTAGGGTATGCCAACCACGCGGCGTATCAGCTCGAGGACGAATCGGCCGGTACAGCCGTCGCCGTACATGACATTCTGTCGCACCTGGCGCCTGCGGCGCTGCTGAGCGCAAAGCACGACGCTGCGGAGATGCAAAAGCTCATCGACGCGGAGGTTGCGCAGAGTCACGGCCAGCCGTTCACTCTGCAACCGTGGGACTGGCCGTTTTACGCGGAGCAGCTCCGCAAGGCGCGTTATGACTTCGACGAGGCGCAGGTGACGCCGTATTTCGAGCTCGATCATGTACTCCATGATGGGGTGTTCTACGCCGCGCACGAGCTCTACGGGCTCACTTTCAAGGAGCGCAAGGACCTGCCGGTCTATCAGTCGGACGTGCGCGTGTTCGAGGTTTTCGATGCCGACGGCACACCGCTGGCGCTGTTTCTTGGAGACTACTTCGCGCGCGACAACAAGCAGGGTGGCGCGTGGATGAACAGCTTCGTCCGCCAGTCGCAGCTGTTCGGGCTCAAGCCCGTCGTCGCGAACAATCTCAACATCCCCAAGCCGCAGCCGGGCCAGCCGTCGCTGCTGACTTTCGACGAAGTCACGACGATGTTCCATGAGTTCGGGCATGCGATTCATGGAATGCTTTCGAGCGTGCATTATCCGCTGCTGTCGGGGACGGCTGTGCCGCGGGATTTCGTCGAGTACCCGTCCCAGTACAATGAGATGTGGGCACGCGAGCCCGCGGTCCTCACGCACTTTGCGAAGCACTACCAGACGGGCGAGCCCATGCCGGCGGAGTTGCTGAACAAGGTGCTGGCCGCGCAAAAATTCAATCAGGGATATGCCACCACTGAATACATAGCCGCGGCGATGCTCGATCAGGCGTGGCACACGCTCAATGCTGCGGACGCCCCGGCCGCCGCCGGTGTGCAGGCCTTCGAAGCCGCCGCGCTTCGGAAGAACGGCATCGATTATCCGGCGGTTCCGCCGCGCTATCACTCCGAGTACTTTTCACACATTTTTGCCGGCGGCTACTCGGCGGGCTATTACGCATACCTGTGGAGCGAAGTGCTGGCGCGCGACACCGGGCAGTGGATGCATGAGCATGGGGGTCTGACACGCGCCAACGGTGACTATCTGCGTGCCAAGGTCCTTTCACGGGGCCGCAGCGAAGACCCGCAGGTGTTGTTCCGGAATTTCTACGGACGGGCACCCGACATCGCGCCGCTGGTCGAATACCGGGGCTTAACTCTGCCAGGCGTGGCGGCCGCGCCCCGTGCAGCGGCGCCTCCCGCAAATTCAGGACACTGAGCTTCCGGTCAGTCGATTCCTGCCGAACCGCCGCCGATCGTCGATCCGCCGTCGATCACGATGTTCTGCCCGGTGATGTACCGGGCCGCCGGTGAGCACAGGAAGACAACCGCGCCCGCAACGTCGTCGGGCTCGCCGAGGCGCCGCAGGGGTGTCGCCGCCTCGGTGGCCTTGGCGATTTTCGGGTTTTGCCACAGCGCGCGGGCGAAGTCTGTCTTGATGATTCCGGGCGCGACGCAGTTGATTCTGATGTTATGCGGGCCGAGCTCCACGGCGAGATTACGCGCGAGCTGAAAATCCGCGGCCTTGGAAAGGCTGTAGGCCCCAAGAAGCGCCGAGCCCCGCAGCCCGCCGATGGAGGATACGATAACGATCGCCCCAGCGCCGCGAGCGATCATTTCCGGGGCGACTAGCTGGATCAGCCAATGGTTCGACAGGATATTGTTGTCGAGTATCTTGCGGAACTGCGGGTCGGTGATCGTGGCCATGGGGCCCATGTGCACGTTGGTGGCGGCGTTGCAGACGAGAATGTCGATCTTCCCGAAGCTCTCCCTGGCTCGCTCGGTGAGGTGCACGAGCTCGTCCTTCGAGGAGATGTTGGCGGCAACGGATATCGCCGTACCGGGGCCGTGCGCTGCGTTGATCGCATCCGCCACCGGCTGGCATGCTTCCACAGAGCGCGAGGAGACGACGACCTTCGCGCCCTGTTCTGCGAACCGCTCGGCGACGGCACGGCCGATGCCGCGCGAGGAGCCCGTAATCACGGCCACGCGGCCGGACAGATCAAATAGCGACATGCGTTACTCCGCGGTCCTGTCGAACCCGACGGTGATGTTGGTATCGTCCCGGCTGCGCAGCCTATCGTAAGGCGCAAGAGGCATCCAGCATGTATCCGAGCCCGCGGAGCGTGCGAATCGTGGGCCCATCGGGCTCGAGCTTCTTACGGAGCCGTCCCACGTAGACCTCGATGGCATTCGGCGCGACGGGCTCGTCGAAGCCGAAGACCTCATCCGTCAGCTGCTCCTTGGAGACGAGCTTGCCGGCGCGGGCGACGAGCCTGTCCAGCACGGCCCACTCGCGCCGACGCAGGTCGAGCGGCCGGCCGCTGACGTGAGCGGTTCCGAGCGATCGGTCGATGACGAGATTGCCGATGGTGAGGATCGGCGAGGGGTCGCCGTGCGAGCGGCGCATGAGAGCGCGGATCCGTGCTTCGAGTTCGGTGGGCTCGAAAGGCTTGAGTATGTAATCGTCCGCGCCGAGGTCGAGACCGGTCACACGATCCTGCACCGTGTCGCGCGCCGTCAGCATCAGGATCGGCATGCGGCAGCCTCGCTCACGCAGGCGCTTCAGCACTTCGAAGCCCGAGAAGTCCGGGAGACCAACGTCGAGCATGACGACGGCGTAGGGGTCCTGCGTAGCCATGCTGACCGCAGAGGCGCCATCCGAGGCAGTGTCCACCGCATAGCCGCCGGCGCGCAGCATCGCCACCAGGCCTCGCAGCAACGCGGGATCGTCCTCGACGAGCAGGATGCGAGCCAAGCACGTACTCCGATAAAACCGTAACAGGTCAGCGACAGTATGACCGCATATAGTGGGCAGACTCCATAGACAGACCGCATCGCAGGCATCGAGGGGGCCCCGTTGAAACGGCTCATCACGATCGTCTCCGCGGCGACGCGTGTCCGAGCGGCATTTGCCACGGAGGCCGCCATCACCGAATGGATGCGTGTGCTGCGTTCCCCGCCTGCCACGACGCCCTGACGGCCCTTGCGAATCGTCTGGGGCTGCGCTCGAAGCGCGAAGAAATACTGCAGGCTGCGACCCGGGCAGGGACGTCGATCGCGGTGTTGCTGATCGCCCTCGACCGGTTCAAACATGTCAAGGACACGCTCGGCCACGACGCCGGAGACGAGCTGCTCGTTGAAATCGCGCGGCGCCTGAGGGACACCGTTCGCCATCCCACTGCCGTTGAGGCTGCGGTGGTGTTCTGGTCTCAGGCAGATCCTGATGTCAGG
>JAQGOG010000005.1 GCA_028293765.1 Gammaproteobacteria bacterium | reverse complement strand
GGCTCCTAGGGAATGGTGGCCAGGAAACTCGGCGGCCGCCGTGCGTGCGTTGCTTGTTCGAACGCGTAAGCGTAGCTGATGAGCCGGCCCTCGCTCCATGCCGTGCCTACCAAAGAAAGGCCGACCGGCAGGCCCGCGACGGCGCCCATAGGCACGGTAACGTGTGGGTAGCCGGCCACGGCCGGCGGGGTCGATACACCCCCGCCCAGGAAGTGATCACCGTTGACGAGATCGGTGCTCCACGCCGGCCCCATCGTCGGCGCGACCAATACGTCCAGATGATCCTTCGCCAACGTGACATCGATACCCTCAGCACCAGCGAGCCGTTTGACTCGCTCACGGGTTTCCAGGTACCGGGCATCGCTCAGAGGGCCCTTCGCCTGCGCCTCGACGAACAGCTCCTGCTTGAAGTACGGCATCTCCCGGGCAGCATGTTCCTCATTGTAGGCGATCAAATCGGCGAGCGTGCGCGGCCCCTTCCCTTGCCGCGTCATGAGGTAGCGGTTGATTCCGTCCTTGAACTCGTACAGCAGGACGCTCTGCTCGTCCTCATCCAGTTTGCTCGCCGTAGGAATTTCGACCGGATCAACCAACACCGCGCCGCACGCGCGCAGTGCTGCCAATGCCTGCTCGAAAAGTGTGTCGACCCGCTCGTGGAAGCCGGCGTAATTGCGTAGCACGCCGACACGCACGCCCTTCAATCCGTCGACATTCAGGAACCGGCGGTAGTCCGGGGGCGGCTGATCACGCAGCGCAGCGGTAGCCGGGTCCTCGGGATCGTAGCCCGCCAGTACCGTGAGCAGGGCGGCAGCATCCGTGACCGTTCGGGTCATCGGACCCGCCGTATCCTGGCTCGCCGAGATCGGAATGATGCCGCTGCGCGAGATGAGCCCGACGGTAGGCTTGATGCCCACGAGACCGTTGACGCTGGAGGGACAGACGATCGAGCCGTCGGTCTCCGTTCCTACTGCGACCACTGCCAGGTCGGCGGCGACCGCCGCGCCGGAGCCGGAGCTCGACCCGCACGGGTTGCGATCCAGGGCATAGGGATTAACCGTTTGCCCGCCGACGGCGCTCCACCCTGAGGAGGAGCGCTTCGAGCGGAAATTCGCCCACTCGCTCAGGTTGGTCTTCCCCAGAATGACGGCGCCGCCGGCACGCAGCTGCCGGACAATGAAGGCATCGCGGGCCGGCTTGGAACTGAGCAGGGCACCGGAACCGGCCGTGGTCGACATCCGATCGGCGGTATCGATGTTGCCCTTGAGAAGAACAGGGATACCGAACAGGGGGCCTCGTTCCGAGTGAGCCGAATCGAGCGCGCCGGCAATGGAACTCGCGTCGGGGTTGACCTCGAGGACGGAGTTCAGCAGCGGGTCGTCCCAGTCTATCGCTCGAATGCGTGCGACATAGTGTTCCTCGATGGCATGCGCGGTGATGCGGCCGTTCGCGAGATCGCTTTGCAGCTGAGCGATGCTGGGCTCGCTCGGAACGTGCGCGTTAAAGGGACCACGCAAGGCGCACCCCGACAGCTGGGCAGCCAGCAGCGCCCAAATCCCGACGAATAGTGTCCGCGAAGACCCGCTCACCTGCGCTCAAAACCGATGGTTCACACCGAAGCGGAAGAACCTACCAATCATACCTGCTCTTCGGACCTTGGCCTCCATGTTTGCAGGAGCTGCCGCCTGCGCGCGGGTACCGGATCGTCATGAACTACGGCGTCCAGGTGCAGCTCTTCCGCCTTCGCAATAAGCGCAGATGTCACGCGGAACGCAGACGGCACCCGGAATCGCCTGTGGAATTTCGCTCGCGTCCTTTGCATATCACTCTCGGAAAGATGCGCGATCCCGGTCGGCTCACGCGCATCGCCTACGAACAGGCTTGCCTGACGCGCCATTCCCTTAAGAGGAACGCGCAGCATGCCGCGCTTGTTAGAACGGCCTCGCCGCCGCGTCCACCACCAAGCTCACCGCCAGATCCTCGCAAAGCGGTCTCGCGCTGCCGCCGGGCAACGCGCGGCAGACAACAACTCTCAGCCTTTTCCGGCCGATCGAAGCCGTCGCGCCGCTGTTGCTATAAAAAAACAAGGAATGTTTGTTGCTATCAGAAATGCTTCAACTTCCGACCGTCACTTATAACGAGGAGACGCGGAAATGACTCGCAACAGCGAAATCGCGCGCGCGGTACGCCGCACCCTCATCCTCAGCGCCGTGGCCACCGCTGGCGCGAGCTTGCCGATTCACGCCCAAGACCAACCAATTACGCAAAAGTTTAAGGTGTGAAACAATTTTGGGAGAAAAACCATGTCGAGCAATACGCACCTGCGGAAGGCGGTACGCCTCGCGCTATTAACAAATGTAAGTGCAGCGTCTCTAGCCATTCCTGCGATCGTCGCGGCGGCGGACACCGACCAGGGACCGCCTCAGCCAGCGGCGGCCGCGGAAGCCGAGCCGCCCGTTCTCACGGAAGTCGTCGTGACGGGTTCGCGCATCACGCAGCCCGGCCTCGATGCGATCAGTCCCGTCACTTCGGTGAGTGCCGAGCAGTTCAAAGAGCAAGGCGTGACGAGGGTCGAGGATCTACTGAATACCCTGCCCCAGGTCGTTGCGGACCAGGGCAGCGCGTCCGCCAACGGCGCATCCGGAACCGCGACAGTCAACCTGCGCGGACTGGGCCCGCAGCGCACGCTGGTGCTCGTCAACGGGCGACGGCTGATGCCCGGCGATCCGAGCACGAAAACCCCGGCATTCCTCGCCGCGGACCTCAATAACATTCCAGCCGCACTCGTCGATCGTGTTGACGTCCTGACAGGCGGCGCTTCAGCGGTGTACGGCGCTGATGCCGTGGCGGGCGTGGTCAACTTCGTCATGAACGACCACTTCCAGGGCGCCCGCATCGACGCCAATGCGGGCGGGTGGCAACACTCCCAACACAACTCCGTCGGCAACCTGGCCACGCAAGCGGGGGATGGCTCGGCGCCCAGCTCGGTTTTTGACGGGTCGAACAAACAGGTCACCGTCATCCTCGGCAACAACTTCGCAGAAGGAAAGGGCAATGCGACCGCTTATATCTCGTACAACAGGCTCGGTTCGGTACTGCAGTCGGCCCGGGATTTCAGCCTGTGCACCCTCGGGACCGACTCTAAGGGCGTGGTCAGCTGCAGTGGGTCGAGCACCTCCGCCACCGGTCGGTTCTTTGCGAGCAATTTTCTGCCGGCCCCCAACAACTCGGTGCCGAACTTCTTCGCATCGCCGTTCCTCACGGTGAATACCGCGACCGGGCAGTTCCGTCCCTGGACGAATGCCGACGCGTTCAATTTCGGCGCGCTGAACTACTATCAGCGCCCGGATGAGCGCTGGAGCGGCGGTGCCTTCAGCCATTACAACTGGGACGACAAGCACCAGGTCTATTCGGAATTCATGTTCATGAGCGACCGGACGATAGCCCAGATCGCCCCCAGCGGGGCCTTCATCGGCTCCGGTACCGGCGTCAATCCAACCACCGGCAACCCCGACGGCAGCTGGGGGGTGAATTGCAACAACCCGTACCTGTCACCGCAGGAGCAGAGCACCCTCTGCGCCGGACTGGCTCCGACTGGCGTCGCGCAGGTGCTCTTCGGCCGTCGTAACGTCGAAGGGGGTAACCGCCAGGACGATCTCGTCCACACCTCCTTCCGCCTCGTGCTCGGCAGCAAGGGCGAAATCAACGACGCATTGTCGTACGACGTGTATGCCCTGGAGGGTCTCACGCTCTTCTCCGAGGCGTACTTGAACGACGTCTCCAGAGCGAAGCTCTCGTCTGCGTTGCAGGCCGTGTCAGGGCCGAACGGGACGGTGGTCTGCGCGGCAAACTCCGGTGGCGCCAGTGCTGCCCCGGGTTGCGTGCCTTATAACATCTGGGGCACGGGGCCGGTAAACCCCGCTTCCGTCGCCTACTTCACGACTCCCGCCGCTAACAAAGGCCAGACCGAGGAGCGCGTCATCAGCGGCAACGTCACCGCGGACCTCGGCAAGTACAATGTGAAATCGCCCCTGGCGAACCTGGGCCTGATCGTGAACGCGGGTACCGAATACCGCTCGGAAGCCCTGGAGCTGCAACCCGACACCTCGTTCATCGGTGATGGCAACCTTTCCGATCTCGCCGGACAGGGTAGTGCCACCCTGCCGTTGAACAAGACATTGCATGTCTGGGAAGGATTCATCGAGGCGCGCCTGCCGATCGCCCAGGACTTGCCGTTTGCGAAAGAACTCTCGTTCGAGACGGGTTATCGGTACTCCGCCTATAGCGTCGGCTTCAACACCAACACCTACAAGTTCCAGATGGATTGGTCGCCGACTTCCGACGTCCGCGTTCGCGGTGGCTACAACCGTGGAGTCCGCGTACCCAACCTGACCGAGCTCTTTGCGACAAAATACGTCGGATTGGACGGCTCGACAGATCCGTGCGCAACCTCGTCGGGATCGCCTGCACTCGCCACGCTGGCACAGTGTCAGCGCAGTGGCTTGACGCCGGCGGCGTACGGCACGCTTGGAACGCCAGGTAATCCGGCGGGCCAGTACAACGGCCTGGTGGGTGGCAATCCGAACCTGAAGCCCGAGATCGCCGACACGTACACCTTCGGATTCGTGGTCACTCCGACCATGCTGCCCAACTTCAGTGCGACGATCGATTACTTCGATATCAAGATCAGGAACATCATCACCAGCTACACCGCCAATCTGATCATCGACCAGTGCGTGAACCAGAACGTCGCGAGCTTCTGCAACTCGATCCAGGAGGCAGCGGCCGTTGGCGTGCATCGCGATGCCGCTGGATCCATCTGGTTCTCGCCGAACGGCTACGTAGCGGACCCGTTATTGAACCTCGGATACCTGAAGAGCCGGGGCGTGGACGTGGGAGCCCATTACCATCTGGACCTTCCGGCGGCGTGGGGCACGAACTGGGGCCACATGGACTTCTCGCTGGCCGGCACCTACACCTCGAGTTTCTTGGTGGAGCCGTTCCCTGGCTCGGGCACCTATGACTGCGCCGGCTACTACGGACCGATCTGCGGAAACCCGTTGCCGAAGTGGAAGCATGTGTTCCAAGATACCTATGCCACGCCGATCCCGGGGCTGGCTTTCACGGCGCGATGGCGGTATCTCTCTCCCACCAAGCTCGAGACCACGAACGCGAGTCCTCTGCTGCACACTGCAGTGAATCCGAAGATTTTATCCTCGTTTTCGGAGATCCCGAGCTTCAGCTACATCGATTTGGCGGCGAGTTACCTGGCTACGAAGGGAGTTACGGTACGCGTGGGCGTCAACAATCTGTTGGACAAGGACCCACCGGTGCTGGCCGCTACGAACCCAGCGTACTCGTTGCTGCCGCCGTTCTTCAATGGCAACACGTACCCGCAGGTCTACGACACGCTGGGACGGTATCTGTACGCGAATGTGACGGTCGATTTCTAGTATAAAAAAGTAGCAGCATCCCTTGAGGCAGCGGGCCAACGGGCCCGCTGTTTTTTCTGTGGCATACTCTTTGCGCAAAATGCAGGCCGATGCAGTACAAACTCGCGAATTTCCCGTGGAAACCGGGCTCGCGCGAGTGCGCGAACTGGCGCAGAGGGACGATCACACCACAGCTCTCGCCCTGCTGCACGAGCTGGAGCAGCAGCACCCTCATTCCGGGCTTCTGTGGCAGGAGCGCGGCGCCTGCTACCTCGCGCTCGGTGATCGACCCTCAGCCATCACGGCTTACCAACGGGCCGTGCAGCTCAATGACGCGCTCGAGGCCAGCTGGGCGGCGCTGAAGGAGCTTTACAGCTCTAGCGGGCGCAGGCAGGACGCCGAATACGCGACACGGTGCTTGATCAAGATCTCCACTCTGCCGCGGCAACTCGCCCACGGTTCCAGCCTTTTGAACGAGGGCGAGGTCGAGGCTGCCGAGGAAGTGGTCCGCGGCTATCTGCGCTGTGAAGGCACGCATGCCGAGGGACTGCGGCTGTTGGCGCAGATTGGCGTTCGGCTCGGCATCCTCGATGACGCGGAGCTCCTGCTGGAAAACCTGCTCGCGCTAGCCCCGGAATATGACGATGCCCGTTACGAGTACGCAGCGGTGCTCACGCAACGTCGTCGCTACTTCCACGCCCTCAAGGAAGCACAACTGTTGCTGCGACGAGCACCCGGCAACCCTGAATGGCAGCTGCTGTACGCCAAAGCGTGTGACGGTCTGGGCGAGTACCAAGAGGCTGTGCGTATCTATCAACAGCTGTTAGCAGCCATGCCGCGAAACGCGAGCCTGCAGCTGGCTATCGCACACCTGCTGCGAACGCGGGGCGATTCGAGAGAAGCGGTCGAGGCGTTTCGAGCAGCGGCCGCCCTCCCGGGCGGTGCTGGCGGCGCGTTCCTCGCGCTGGCAAACATGAAGACCTACCATTTCACGGATGACGAGGTCGTCGGAATGCGCGCTGCGGAATCCGCACCCGGCATCTCGCTCTCGGACCGATATCACCTGTGTTTCGCGCTCGGTAAGGCGCTGGAGGACCGCAACGAGTACGCGGCGTCATTCGAGTACTACGAGCGCGGAAATGCGCTGCGGCGCTCCGAGTTGGACTACAAGCCTGATGTCGCGGAGCGCAACCTGCTTGTGCAAAAGGGTATTTGCACGGCCGAATTTCTCACAGCGCGGCGCGGCATGGGCTGTCCACGTCCTGACCCGATCTTCATCGTGGGTTTGCCGCGCTCCGGCTCCACTCTGATCGAGCAAATTCTTTCATCGCACTCGCAGGTCGACGGCACACTCGAGCTTCCGGAGATTCCGCGCCTGGTCAAACAGTTCCGCAACCGGCGCGCGAACGGAGACCCGACGTACCCAGCGGTGCTGGCGGAGCTGCACCCCGAGGACTTCAGGGCCCTCGGTGAGACGTACCTGGAGGAGACTCGTCCTTACCGCCGCGGTGCGCCCTTCTTCATCGATAAGATGCCGGGAAATTTCCGCGACATCGGCTTCATCCATCTCATTCTGCCCAATGCCCGGATCATCGATGCGCGCCGTGCCGCCATGGCGTGCTGTTTCGGCAATTTCAAACAGCTTTTCGTGAATGGCCAGGAGTTTACCTACAACCTCACGGAGATGGGCCGTTACTACCGCACGTACGTCGAGCTCATGGAGCACTGGAACCGTGCGCTCCCTGGCAAAGTCCTGCGAGTGCAGCACGAGGACGTGGTCAACGACCTCGAGGGTAGCGTGCGCCGCATACTGGAGTTTTGCGGGCTGGAGTTTGAGCCTGCGTGTCTGGAGTTTTACAAGACGGAACGCAGCGTGCGTACGGTGAGCTCCGAGCAGGTGCGCCGCCCGATTTACCGCGAAGGCATCGAGCAGTGGCGCAATTTCGAGCCCTGGCTCGCGCCGCTCAAGTCAGCTCTCGGTCCCCTGGTGTAAAGCCTCGTGCTTGCACCGCCTGCTAGAGAACCCGCTCGACGCGAGTCCAGTTGTGCTTGCTGGTCTCGATCCAGAACGATCCCATTGCACCGCTGCTGATCCTGACCGCGGCTCCGGGAGAGGCCTCAAATGACCGCGTCTCGGTCTGCCGCCAGACCTGGCCGTTATCCAGTGTCAACACCCAGCGCCCCTCGGCGTTGTGGGAAACACTGGCAATCTGCGCGGTCAGACTCTTCAACTTCGCCGGTGGCGTGCCTCCCTGGCGAGCCTCGAGCTGGAGGATCTGATCGCCAGACAGGCCGAATGTTCGTTCAGGCGTCAGTGATGCTGCCGGAGGAGCCGTTGCTTTGACACCGGGGGTGGGATTTCCCGTGGAGGCCTGCACGTTGGTCTTGCCGTCACCGGAGGTGGGATTTCCTGTGGAGGCCTGCGCGTTGGTCTTGCCGTCACCGGAGGCCGCCGCTCTATCCTTGGTTTTCGTACTGTCGAACTTCGCCATCTCACGGTCGAAGCAGGCGAGCCGCTGCTTGTCCGACGTGATCGACATGCAATCGTGCAGGGAGCCGGGCACGGCTTGCGCCCCCACCCGCATACAAGCTGCTGAAAGCAGCAGAACCGTGAACGCCGTCGCTGTTGGCCGCATGAGAAACCTCGCTGTGGGGACTACTTCGACCTCGCCACCACCGACAGCATCTGGGCTGCCTCTTCGAAGACCTCCACCCACCCGCCGCCCACACGCCGCCGAAATACTCGCATGGTCGGATACCAGGGATTGTCGCCGCGATCGCGGAGCCAGCGCCAATCCGGCACAGCCGGGACAACAGTCCAGACGGGTACGCCCAGAGCCCCGCACACATGGGCCAGGAGTGTGTCGGAGGTGACGACGAGATCTAAAGCGCTGACCAGCGCCGCCGTCTCGAGGATGGCCGCCTCGCCCAGTTCCTTGGGGTCGGTGAGCTCGACAATCTGCTCACTGAACGAGACGTCCCGGCGTTGATCCGCAGCCGCCCCTTTTTGAAGGCTCACGAATCTCACGCCGTCGACGCGCGCAAGCGGCGACATACACTCGAGTGGGAAGGAGCGAGTGCGCGCCCAGTCTTGCCTTTCGGTTTCGACCCTTCCTTGCCAATTGATCCCGACCTTCAACTCCGGAATAGGGTCGAGACGCGCGCACCACGCGCTTACCGCGTGAGGATCGGCCCGGAGGTAAGGCACGTCCGCGGGAATGGTGGCGAGCTCTGTGTGAAATCCCAGCGGCAGGCTCAAGAGCGGGCAGTGAAAATCGACAGGGGGTATCGGATCACCTTGTGCTATCAACCGACCGCGCATCCGCAACGAGCACAGCAATCCAACGAGAACGGGTGGTACTTCGAGAACCACGTGCGCGCCCCGATCTTCGAGGAGGCGCACGTAGCGGCAGAAGTGCACCGTGTCGCCGAGGCCCTGCTCGGCGTGAACCAGGATTGTCTTGCCCGCCAGTGACTCCTGGCCCGTCCAGCGCGGTACATCGAAGGTTCGTGGCTCCCGCTCGAGTCGCAGGCGCGACTCGTAGAGCGGCCAACCGAGGGAAAAGTCTCCAAGGCTCAGCATGAGCAGGGACTTGCTCCAGGTGGCGTTCGTGTCGTCCGGGGCTATTGCCAAAGCAGCATCGAAATCCCTGAGCGCCTCATCGTAGCGACCCAGTGCCGTGCGCGTATTCCCGGCGTTTGTATAGGCGCCGACGTGATCCGGCTTGAGCGTCACAGCCCTGCCGAAACAATCGAGAGCCTCCTCGGATCGGTCCAAGCGCTCGAGAACGGCGCCCCGCGCGTTGACAACTTCCGCCGAATCCCCTTTGATCGCCGACGCGCGATCCAAACACGCGAGCGCCTCTTCATACCGCCCTAACGCCTGGAGCGCGAGGCCGCGTTGGTAAAAAACTTCCACATCGTCGTGGGAAAATGCGAGTGCCAGATCGAGGCTCGCGAGCGCCTCCGCTGGGCGTTTGTTGCGCAGGAGAATTCTGCCTCGGGCCAGTTGGGTCTGTGCAGTCGCGGGTCCAAGCTGAAGAGCACGATCGAAACTGCCCAGCGCCTCCGCATCGCGCCCAAGCTCCATGAGCGCGGCTCCCCTGTTGTGATGGGTCGCAACGGGACAAGGACCCATCGCCAGTGCCCGATCGTAGCTCGCGAGAGCCTCCGCCGGCCGAGCCCACGCAAGCAGCACATCGCCAAGGTCAAAGTGAAGTTGCGGCAGCTCCGGCTTCAGTGCGATGGCGCGCTCGATACTCGCGACGGCATCTGCATACCGGCCCAGAGAGTGCTCGAGGAGCCCGCGGCTGTGGTGCGCTTCGGCGAAACGAGGATCGAGCGTCAGGGCGCGCTCGAAGCAGGCCAGCGCCTCCTGGCGACGACCGGCGCGTTCATGGACGACGCCGAGGTCATAGTGGATCCGTGCGTCGCCAGGGAGCAGCCGAGCGGCGTTGTTGAAACTGACGAGCGCCGCATCGAGCCGTCCCAAACGCGCGAGCGCCATCCCGCAACCGCGATGCGCCGGGGCGATGTTAGGCTGCAGCGCCGTCGCACGCTGATAGTGCTCGACGGCTTCCTGATATCTCCCGAGCTCGCTCAGGGCATTCCCAAGATTGATGCGCATCGCCGGGTTCGCGGGCTGCAACTCGACCGCCGCTGCCATGTGGCGAGCCGCATCCTCCACCTGGCCCATGCGTGCCAGAGTGACACCCAACAGGTGCAAAGCGTTGCTGTTGCGTGGCTCGCTCTTGAGCAGTCTACGAAAAGTCGCCGCCGCCTCGGGCAAGCGCCCCTGCTGCTGCAAGGTATAGCCCTCTGCGAGCTCGAGCTGGCTGCTGCTGGTGGTCACGGTCCAAGGCCTGCAAAGCGGGTTGTCACAACTACTCGGTCCACTCGTGGCGCGGCCCGAAGCGGGAAACAGCTTCCAACATGGCTGCAACCAGCACGCGCTCCTCGCGCGACGGATAAGACCAGACGCATCATGGCAGCTCCTTCCCGCTTCCGAGCCATGTTCTCGGGGATTTTATCCCGCGCATCCGACGGTGCGGTAGGGTGCCGCCTGGTCGCACAGTCAAAGATGCATTGCTCACCGGAGCAGTCTTAGCCTATCGCGCTGCCAGTCGGCCTTCGCCCAGTTCTGCGCGCGAAACACCAGGTTTCACTTGTAATACCCCAGTGCCCACTCGAAATGAAGGCGTTTCACAAACCCCGCAATCTCGGGGTGGGCGGCGCCAGCGCCGTTGTCAACTTGCAGGAGAACCCATCATGATGGCTTTCAGTCGCACAATTAATTTACCGAGCAGATTACCGATGCTCCTCGCTGTCGGGGCGTTCGCTTTCGGAGCACTCGCCCTTTTGAATTCCCGAGCCCAGGCTGCTGAGGTTGCTGAGGTCATTGTCTCAGCCCCTAGTGAGAGACAGCCGGATACGTTCGGCGACGTGAACGGTCCGAACGGTCGCGACGAGGCGATCAACGCTTCGATCCCAACGGTGCCGCTTACAGTCCGGCTCAAGGTAGATCCGGTGATGTTTACCACCGATTCCGGTGCGGCGCTTCTCAACGACAAAGTGCGGGAAACCGCGCAGAAGCTCTGCTCGTCGCTCGATACGCCGAGCTTCGACGACGACGCATGCGTCGCTGCCGCCATCGCGTCCGCGCAGCCGCAGATAGCTGCGGACGTAGCGCGTGCAAAGGCAACGTGAACGGCTGACAGTCGCCAGGTGTAGCGTTGGTCCTGCGGCGGCCATCCAGGCCGCTGCGACCTGCACGCCGGGGTTTTCTGTTCCATTGCTCTCGGAACCCCATGTTCTGAGCGTCCAGACGGACGACGGCGGCGAGAAAATCCCTGGCGGCCTAAGTCTTTGATCGTAATGGCCACCGGCTGCGGGTGCATCCGGTAGCGCAGAATCGTTCGTCATTTCAGTCCAGTGCAGAACCACATTTGTTCTCACCAGGCAGGTCACCACTGTCAGACGAATGTTTGCAGGAACGGAGGAGTAGGAACGTTACTGCTCAAATCTCGTCAGTACAAAAGGTCGTGCGGTGAAGGTCCCCCTGTGATCCGCCTATTTATGCAAACTGTATGCGCAAAAAAACCACAGTTTTGCCTGCCATCCCACTCGGTGCCCACTCGTCTTTTTTTCGCTACCCGCTGACGGGCAGACCGTCGATGTTGTGGGAGCGCTGCGACTCGGTGGGTGCTGCGTACTGCGAGGGTCATTGTCGGACCCTCGTGATCGACCGATGAGCTCCCAGCAGGCCATCGAGCACGCTGCCGCGCTCTTGAGCGAGGGGAAACACCTGGACAGCGCGGCAGCGTGCGGGGCGATTCTGGCTCGCGAGCCGCGCAACGCAGCCGCTGCCCATCTGATGGGCCTCGCCCTGAAAGGCACGGGAGACTTGGCGCAGGGGGAGCAATGGCTCCGATTCAGCATTCAGCTTGAATCCAAGCGCGCCGAATTCCATGCGAATCTGGCCAATCTGCTGCGAACGCAGCAGAAATACTCTGCCGCAGAGGAGGCTTACCGGACGGCCCTGCAACTACTGCCAGAGTACCCTTCCGCACACCGGGGCCTTGCGCTGACGCTCGACGATCTCGGCAGACCTGCCGAGGCGGAAGCCGAATGCCGCACGCTCCTGGCACGTGACCCATCCGATGCCGAGGCCTGGACGATCCTCGGCATGGCACTGGCGCATCGCGGTCTCGAGGTCGAGGCTGAGAGCGCCTACCGCCGCGCCATCTCGCTCCACCCGGACAACCCGGTTGCGCATCACAATCTCGGCGCATTGCTGGTCAAACTCGAAAGGCCCGAGGCGCTTCAGGCGCTCGAGACCGCAAGTGCGCTGGGGGCGACCGGCTACGAAACCGCGTATAACTTGGGGCGCGCCGCGCTCAACGAAGGCGATCTCGATGGCGCGGAAAGCGGCTTCGCGCGGGCGGTCGAGCTGCAACCCACGAACGTCGAGGCGCAGATGACGCTCGCTCGGGTGCGTTACATGCGCGGGGACCCGGGCTTTGCCCGTGCGCTGGTGACCGCGGTCAAGGCGAATCGCGAAAACGTGCGCCTCCAACACCTGCTGGGGCGACTGCTCTGGCGCGCAGGGCAACTGCCCGAAGCGGAAGCCTTCCTGCGTGACCTGCTCACCCGCAAAGGGCCCAATGCCGGCGTGCAGGCAACACTGTCTGCGGTGCTGTTGGAGCAGGGACGTCTGAAAGAGGCCGAGACCTTGGCGCTCGAAGCTGCCGCCGCCCGGCCGAAGGACCAGGCCGTCCTCCTCAATCTCGTCACCATCCTCATTGCGCGGGGCGCCGCAGAGGATGCGATGCCGCTCATCACCGTGCAGCTGCTTCGCTCTCCGGCCTCGCAAGCCTGGCTCGCCTACGAAGCGACGGCGTCGCGGCTGCTCGGGACGGACCGGTATCGCGAGCTCTACGACTATGACCGCTTCGTTCGGGTGTTCGACCTGGAGAGGCGGCCGGGCTGGTCTTCGATGGACGAGCTCAACCGGGCTCTCGCGGCGACTCTCAACGACCGGCATCGTTTCAGCAAGCATCCGCTGGATCAGACGCTGCGCAATGGCACGCAGACTTCCCGCAGCCTGCTGTCCGATCCCGATCCGGCCGTTCGGGCAATTCTGAAAGCTTTTGATGAGCCGATCGAAGAGTACCGCCGAAGCCTCGGTGCCGCTCCCGATCATCCTCTATCGCGGTGGAATACCGGCGCCGCGCAGTTCACCGGCGCCTGGTCAGTCCGCCTGCAGCGCAACGGTTATCATGTGGACCACTTTCACCCGGACGGCATGCTCAGCTCGGCCTACTACGTCGAGGTCCCGGAGGAAACCCAGGACCCGGTGTTGAGGTCCGGCTGGATCAAATTCGGCGAGCCGCGTTACCCCGTGCCCGGCCTCGTTCCCGAGCGCTTCGTGCAGCCCAAACCCGGGCGGTTGGTTTTGTTCCCGTCGTACATGTGGCACGGGACCAATCCGATCTACGGCCCTGAAACGCGTCTGACTATTGCATTCGACATGCGTCCGGAGCGTTGGGCTCAGTCGCCGTAAAACTCCGCAATGGCTGCCGTGGCGACCGTCATCAGCTCCTGCTCTGCCCGGGTCAACAGCGGATTCCAGATATCGAAGATCAGAATCAGGCGCTCCTCGTCGCTGTCGTTCCACGCCTCGTGCTCGATCGTGTCGTCGAAAATGAGTGCGGTTCCGGGCTGCCATTGGCGAGTTTGAGTGCCGACTCGAAAGCCGCATTGGGGCGGCACGATCAGGGGAATGTGCACCGTCAGACGGATGTTGGTTGTCCCGGTATGCGGCGGAATTCGCGTGCGGGGCTCGAGCAGCGAGAAAAAGGAAGTGGGCCCCCGATTTGGAATCCTGACCACGGGCGCTGCCTCGAGCGCTGCGACCGTCTTCGGGCAGCGTGCCGCAATCGTGTCGTTCCGCTTGCCGTCCTTGAACAGGAACAGCGCGCTCCAGCGCTTCGACTGATTGAGCTCCTTCCACTGATTCAGGGGGTCGGAAGAGGCGTGTTGCAGGTAAGGTGAAAACTCCTCGCGTGCATCCGCGAGCAACCCCCAGAGCTCCTGGCGGATGTCGTCCGTCGCCTGTTCCACTGTAGCAAGCCAGGGAAAGTCCTCGCGTTGATAGAACTGAATAGCCGGTAGACGCGGGAAGTGGGAGTAAGTCGGCTGCTGGACGTATATGCGGTTCTTGCCGAGGATTGCGCCCAGGCAATCGTCCACCCGATTCTGTGGGACCGCCGCGTGTTGCTGGCGGACTTCCTGCATGCGAGTGTTGAGCCACTGGTCCAGCTCATGGAGACTCTTGAAGACGGCGCGTTGGGCATATTCAACCAGGGGTTTCCAGCCCTGCGGAAGTGAAGCACCAGGGGGCAAAGCGTTGAGCGCGCGCTGATAGAGGCGCGCGGCGCGTTTGCTGTCTCCCTGCGTCTCCAGCAGGGACGCCTTCTGGATCAGCGCGGGGAAGAAGCGGGGCTCGAGCGCGAGTGCCTGATCCAGAGCCTTGACCTCGCCTTCAGCATCCTTGAGCGCACGCAAACTCGAGGCCAGGTTGAGAAACGTAACCGGATTCGAGGCATCAGCGGCGATTGAGCGCTCAAGCAGATGCCGAGCCTCTGCCGCATCGCCCTTGCGCAGCGCATGAACTCCGCAGGCGCCGAGCACAGCAGGATGCTCCGGCGCCAACGAGCGGGCGGCAGCGAGGAGCCGCCCCGTTTCGTCCCGGCGACCCTGCATTTCCGCCTGTTCGGCGGCACCCAGGAGCGAACGAAGCTGCGACTCGACAGGATCCGTTGCATTCATGTTTCTATTCTAGCTGTACCGGTGCTAGCCGTACCCGTGCTGAACGCTATTCGCTGCACGGGCCGGGTGCCTTGCGCTGACCACGCGCGCGGCCAATACGGTGGCGGCGCTTGTGAAATGTCGCTTGCGCAGGGGAAGGGCCCGGGTGGTATTCTCAAAATCATGCGCTGCACGTGGCCGTGGTCGACACTGACTAGGTGGTGGGGCCTGGCGGGCGCACTTTATGTCGGAGTTGCATTCGCCGCGCCGAGCGAGTCGACTCCCACCTCGCCCGACCTCGCTCCCGTCGCTCCGTCGGTGGCCGAAGACCCTCTATTTGCCTCTCCGACGACACGCGATCACATCGGCCGCGTGGTCGTGCCGGTCATGATCAACGGGCAGGGTCCGTTCCGGTTCATCGTGGATACGGGCGCGACTCACTCAACCATATCACCCACGACCGCGAATGCTTTAGGTCTTACCCCCGCCACGACGCCCTCGATCGTTCTCGATGGAATCACCGGCTCCACGACAGTGTCAGCAGTCACCATTGACAGGTTGGAAACGGGTGCGCTGCTTCTCGAGCGTACGCCTATGCCGGTCGTGTGGGTACCCGTGCTGGCGGGTGCCGATGGGATACTCGGCGCCGCTGGGCTGACCTCGCAGAGTTTGCTCGTCGACTTCCAGCACAACAAAGTGGTTATCGCCGGTCGGGTGGGCGCCTCCATACGCTCCCAAGGTATGAGAGTCCACGCGGTTCGACTCGCCGACGGGCTGATGACCATCAACACGCTCGTCAAAGGTGTGCGGTGCCGTGCGGTGATCGATACCGGAGCCCAGCGCAGTCTCGGCAATCTTGCCCTGCGAGACGCCGTGCTCCCACCACGCGCGGCGGGGGTGGTGACTAAAGTGACCTCAGTCTACGGTGCAACCAAGGACATCGAAAGGGGTGAGCTGTTGAGGGTCCCCGTTATCTCCATTGAAGCCCTGCGCATCGAGAACGTCGAGCTGGTGTTCGGCGGCTTCCACATCTTCAAGGTGTGGGGCATGGAGAATCAGCCGGCGATGATCATTGGCATGGACGTACTGGGAACGACGACCTCCCTGGGGATCGATTTCAAGAATCACGACGTCTATATGGCAAGCGCAGGAACCGCCGGGGCGACGTTGATGAACCAGGGAGCTGGCGGCGCAGCGAGCGTCAGTCACTAGGAGCCTGTCTGGCTCCTGGCTGTCTGCGCAGACGTAAACCAGCTATCAGTACGACAAATACAACGTGCGGGTGGGTGTGAACAACATGACGGACAAGGATCCGCCGCTCAATGGTGCGGCCACCTGCCCGACCGGCCCCAGCAACGGCAACACCTGGCCGGTGATCTATGACGTCGCGGGGCGCTACCTGTTCGTCATGTTGACCGCGGAGTTCTGATCCAGGCCACCCTCGTGTGATACTAGCGGCGGGCTGCGGGCCCGCCGTTTTTATTAGTGCACGCCCCTGGTCCAGTTGCGGGCATTTCTTCGTGGCGATGGCAGGCAGCCCGTCGCAAAACGACCGACGCCAGCGGTGCTGCGGCTGCTCGCAAGAGTAGTCGCCCGACCGTGCGTTCCTGTCATTCCTCCTCAGGCCCCGGCCTCCAAGCCTGCACGAGCTGGTGCTGCCGGCGCGCCGGTACCGGATCGTAGTGGCTGAGCTCCATTGCGTAGGCGCCCTCGCCGCCAGTGAGCGCTTTCAAACGCGATTGGTACTCCGAGATTTCTGCCAGCGGCACGAGCGCCTGCAGCGTCGCTCGCCGGCCCGGCAACGTACTGTTGCCGCTGATGCGCGCGCGGCGCGTCGCAAGATCCCCGGTGAGGTCGCCGATGGAGGTGGCGGGAGCCGTGATTTCCATGCGCATTACCGGCTCCAGCACGATCGGGCCCGCCTTGCGAACGGCATCCAGAAAGGCCTTGCGTCCGGCCGAGGCGAACGCGACCTCCTTGGAATCAACAGGATGATGTTTGCCATCGTAAACGGTGACGCGGATGTCCTGCAGCGGAAAACCGGCCACCGCGCCCTCGGACAACACCTGGCGAACGCCCTTCTCCACTGCCGGAATAAACTGCCCTGGGATGGCTCCCCCCACCACTTCATCGACGAACTCAAACCCCTCCCCGCGTCCGAGAGCTTCGACTCGCAGAAACACCTCGCCGAACTGCCCGGCGCCGCCTGTCTGCTTCTTGTGTCGGCAATGTCCGTCGGCGGGCCTGGTGATGGTTTCGCGGTACGGAACACTCGGCGTATGCGTCTTGACGTGTACTCCGTAACGCTCCGCCATGCGTTCGAGCAATACCCTGAGATGGAGCTCGCCCATGCCGTAGATCACCGTCTCGTTCACAGCGGCGTGATGCTCGATCCGAACGCAAGGATCCTCCGCCATCAGCTTGTGGAGGGTGTCTGCGAGGCGCTGCTCGTCGCCACGCCTCTCGGGCTCGATTGCGATCCCCAGCATCGGCGGCGGAAATGACACGGGCTTGAGATGGTATTGATCCTCGTCATGCGAATCATGGAGCACTGCATCCAGGTGCAGCTCTTCCACCTTCGCAATGGCGCAGATGTCACCCGGAATCGCCTGCGGCATTTCGGTCGTGTCCTTGCCGGTCAACCGCAAAAGGTGTGCGATTTTGATCGGCTTACGCGCATCTCCTACGTACAGTTGGCTTCCCTGACGCACCGTTCCCTGGTGAACGCGCAGCACGCCGAGCTTGCCCACGTACGGATCAATACTGGTCTTGAAGACGTGGGCCACCACATGCCTACCAGGGTCCGGTGTCACTTGTACCCGTTGCGCGGCTTCGCCCGCGCCCTTCAGAAAGGGCGGTGGGTTGCCTTCGGTCGGATTGGGCATGAGGCGCGCGAAGATCCGCAGCAACTCGGGCACGCCTGCGCCGGTCTCCGCCGAGACGAAACAGACGGGGACGAGGTGCCCTTCGCGCAGCGCCTGCTCAAAAGGGTTGTGGAGTTGCTCCGGCGAAAGCGCTTCACCCTGTTCGAGATACACGGCCATGAGCTGCTCGTCGAGCTCGACGACCTGGTCGACGATCTGAGTGTGCGCGGCAGCTACGGAGGAGAAGTCCGCACTCTTTCCATCGGGTTGAAAGAAGCAATCGACCACAGACTGACCGCCGTCCGCCGGCAGATTCAGCGGCAGACACTCCGGGCCGAACGTGGCGCGCAACTCCTCCAGGACAGCGGCCGTTTCGGCGTCCGGACTGTCGATTTTGTTGACGACGATGAGCCGACACAACTCGCGGTCGCGCGCAAAGTCCATGAGCCGTTGCGTGAGGGTATCGATGCCGTTGACGGCGCTCACGACGATGGCGACGGCCTCCACGGCTTCGAGCACCGACAGCGTACGTCCGAGGAAATCGGGATACCCGGGCGTGTCGATCAGATTGATGTGGGTGGCGTCATAATCGAAGCCGCAGAGAGCGGGATCGAGCGAATGCTGGAGACGTTTTTCCTGCGGGTCGAAATCCGAGACTGTGGTGCCGCGCTGCAGGCTACCTTTACTGCGGATCGCGCCCGCGTTCAGCAGCAGCGCTTCCAACAAGAGTGTCTTGCCGGCTCCGGCCGCCCCGGCCAGCGCGACATTCCGGATGCCCTGTGTCGTATACCCCACGGCTGACGCTCCAGGCACGCACACACTCCGCCGGTCTCGCCCGCACGGGCCACAAAGGGGCCACGCTTCGGCGCCAGCGTGGTAGCTAGACTACTCCCGCCCGGTGCCTCCGGGATACAGGTGTTGTGCGGGCATGCCTGCCGGCGGCATGCCCTGCCGGCGGCACATGCATTGCTGGCTCGTCCGCTCCAAGGCAACCTGGAGAAAGCCATGAGCCCGCCCCAAGCGAAACCCTCGGTACAGATCGACCCTAATGACCCGCCACCGCCGCAGGAAGAGCCCACACATGATGTGCCGGTGTATCCCGAGCAGGACCCCACCCCGGGGCGCGAGATCGGGGGCGGCGGCAGCGATGTTGATGAGGACGATCTCGACCCGCAATCGCCGCATTCCCCTCCGGATGGAAGCGTAATATTCAACGAAGACGAGGTCGCGCGGTAGGGCAAATCCGGCCCCGGGGTGAGGCAAGAATGAGCGACTCGCAGCAGGATGAGGCGCGCAAGCGCAAGAAGATTCAGGATCAGCTCGATGAGGCGCTCGACGCCAGCTTCCCGGCCAGCGATCCCGTGTCCATCGTGACTTCCAACGAGGAAGAGGATTGGGGCACCGAGCCCACCGTCCCTGAGCCTGCCAAGCCTACGGCGCGGTAAGCTCCAGGGTCGAGCCTGCCTGATTGACGGTCGTCAGCACGATCGGCCGGCGCCAGACCCGCTGGACGTAGTCCAGCACTCTTCGGCTGCGTTCGAGGTCCAGTCCGCGCCCATCGACACTGTTGTCGTGCGTGAGCTCGAGCGTGCCGTCATTGCGGATGTGCGTGGCAGCCACCATTGGCGCGCCGAAATTATATTTCGGACTGAGCACAGCTTCGTGCAGCGCCGTTAGATCGGTCTCGAGCACCTTGACCTGGCCATCGCTGCGCGCACTGAAGCGAAACAGACCGAGCTCTTCCGCCAGCTCCCGCGTGAGGTGGTTGCGGATGAATCCGAAGTCGTCGTCCTGTTGCATGATGTCGCGGGCAGCGTCCATCCCCTCTTTCTCGACGATCTTCTCCCACATCGCAAAACCGAGATGATAGGGATTGATGTTCAGGGCGACCTGCTGGTCGGCGGCGACCGGGCGCACCACGTCCGAGTGGCATTTGATGGCATCCACGTACGCCTGCTGCGGGATGAAGCTGGCCTCTCGCAACAGGCGGGCGTGCCAGTAGGATGCCCAGCCCTCGTTCATGATCTGGGTGGCGAACACGGGATAGAAGTAAAACGACTCCTCGCGCACGGCGAGGAAAATGTCGCGCTCCCAACTCTCCATCTCCGGGGCATAGTTCGCGATAAACCAGAGCAGGTCGCGCTCGGAGTGCGGCGGCACCGGAGCGCGCTTCTTCGTCTCCATCCCCGTGCTGGCGGCGGTAGGATCCAGCGATGCGAAGCGTTTACGGAACGCATCGTCCACCAGCGGCTTGGCTTGCGCAGCGTATTCCGGATAGCGCTCCCGCCTGAGAGACTGGTCGACGTCAATGTGCTGCTCGAGGGCGAGAGCCGCGTCGAGCACGACCTCCACCCGTTGCATGCCATAGGTTTCGATCGCCTGTTGTATCTGCCGCGCATGATTCGCGGCGTGCTCGACGATGCGCTCGCTCACCTGTTCCTGGCAGCGCCGGAACAGAAGGTTGTTCCTCGAAAAATCAGCGTGGCCCAGCACATGGGCGGTGACCAGAATGTTTTCCGCCAGGCCGTTGCTCGCCGCGAGGTAAGCATGGCCGGGGTTTCCGGGAAACACGACTTCGAACAGCCGCGAGTTTCCCATGTGGCGCTGAATGAGTTGATAGATGTAGCGCACGCCGAACGACCAATGCGGCATTCGCACCGGCAGTCCGTAGACGGCGATTTCCATCATGAACGTGTCCGGCACCGCCTCGAAGTCCACCGGGTGAAACTTCAGCCCGGAGCGCCCCGCGAGGTCTTCGATGCGCTGAACGTAACTCTGCCAGTCCTCGCTCATGGCGCTGGACCATCCAAAGCGCGACTCTCCGCCTGGAAAAAATGTCGAACCGCGCCCCACACGTCGTCGAAATCGTTCAGCGCGTAGCTTCCCGCCGCGCATCCCGCCCCAGCCAACTCCGCGTACAGCCGTCCGGTCTCCGTGGAGAGTTGCCGTGACAAGCCGGAAGAAACCTCCACGTAGCCGGTGAAGCAGGCGTCCCCGGCAATCGACGAAAGCGATTCGCGTGCATCGGCGGCATCGCTCACGGAATTGTCACCGTCGGAAGCGTAGAACAGATAGATGTTGCATCGGCCGGGGTTATAGCGCTCGTCGATGATCTCGCGCACTTTGCCGAAACCGGTCGACGCCACGGTGCCCCCGGTACCGCTCACCTGGAAGAACTCGTTTTCCGTGAACTCCCAGGCTTCGGTCGTGTGGCCCACGAACACGGTCTCGAGCGAGCGGTATTCGCGCCGCAATCCCTGCACGACCCAGAAGAAGAATGTCTTGGCGAGCTTGCGATCGCGGTCGGACATGCTGCCGGAGACGTCGAGCATGAAGAACACCACGGCATGCACCGCAGGTTGCCGCCGCCGCGCAAGTTGCCGGAAGCGCAAATCGTCGTCGATGAAAGTTGGGGTGGCGCCCGGATTACCGCGGCGCTTCACCATCTCCTTGAAGGAGCGCCGTCGATCGAGGCGCGAGCGGGCGCCACGGCGATCGTAGCCTTCGCGTATCCACTCGGATTCATCCGAGGGACCGGCGCGCGGCTTGAGGTTGGGAAGCTGCATTTCATCCCACAGCCAGTCGACGATGTCGTCGATCTTGAATTCGAGCAGCAGCTGCACCTCGCCTTCGTCCTGGCCGCCGGGTCCCTTCTCCCCGGGTCCGCGCTGCTTCGACGGATCGGAGAACACGTCGCCCGGCTTGGCCTTGCCTTGCCCGGCGCCCTGCTGTTCTTCCGGTCGGCGCAGTCGGAAATGGTAGTGCTCGAGCATTCGCACCGGGACACGCACGGTGCGCGCGGTGTCGTTTATGACATCGCCGCCGGAGACGATCTGCGGCAGGTGTTTGCGCACAGACTCGCGGACTTTCTCGTCGTGGCGCAGCCAATCACGTGCCCCGCGCGAGAACAGCTCGTACCACTTCGCGGGATCGGTACCCGCCTTTTCGCTCTTACTGCCGACATTTTGGTCGGTGCTCTGGGCCATGAGTATTACTGGTACTCCTTTTTAAGCTCGCGCGCTACTCCTGCGCGAGCAGAGTGGTGACGTAACTCAATGCCTCCTTGGCGCTGTGCTCGTCATAGCCGTACTCGGTGACGAGTCGCTGCTGCACGACCGAGATCTTCTGGCGTGCATCCTCATCGGGACGGGCGGTCGATGTTACGAGGCGCAATACGTCGCGGCGCTCTTCGAACAGATACTGCTCGATGGCCTCCCGCATGCGTGCATGACTCCCGAGCTTGAACTTCTCGCCCGTCTTGAAGGCCACCATGGCCTTGCGCACCACCTCCTGGCGGAAGGACATCTTGCCGGAATCCGATACCTTGATCTTCTCCTCGACCGAGCGCAGGAACCTCTCATCGGCGGGGCGAGTCTCCCCTGTGATCGGATCCGTGACCTGACGGTGATCGAGCGAAGCCTCGACCTCGTCAAGGTACTTCTCGAGCAGTTGCTGCGCTTCTTCTTCGAATGAGGCAAACATCGCGCGATGCACGTCCTCCTTGACCCACCTGTTGTAGAATTCCTTGCGCGCGGTGACGAGATGGTCGACCCAGGCCTTCTTGTGCTTGACGTCCATGCGCGCGTCGCTCTCGATGGAGTCCTTGATCGCGAGCAGCAGCTCCATGCTCGTCAAACTATGCGTGTTGCCGCGCGTGATGGCGTTCGAAATCGCGTTGATCACGAAACGCGGGCTGACTCCGGTCATGCCTTCTTCGCCCGACTCAGAGTGCAGCCGCGTGGCCTCGGTCTCGGGAACGCCTTCGACCGCCTCGCCGGCGTACAGGCGCAGCTTCTTCGGCATATCGAGCCCTTCGCGCTCGGGCTTCGTGAGGCGGGTCAGGATGGCAAACACAGCGGCGAGATTCAGCACGTGCGGATCGAGATGCACGTTACGGAAAGCCGGCGCACCCGACACGAGCTTCTGATAGATCCGTGCCTCGTCGCGATAGGACAGCGCGTAGGGGACCCTGATGATGACCATGCGGTCGAGCAGCGCCTCGTTTTCCTTCTCCTGCAGAAACTTATGGAATTCCGCCAGGTTGGTATGCGCGAGGATGGTCTCGTCGAGATGAATCAGCGGGAAGCGCGATACCTTGACGTTCTTCTCCTGCGTCATGGTCAGCAACAGGTAGAGGAACTCCCGCTTCACTTTCAGAATTTCGATCATTTCGAGTACGCCGCGACTTGCGGCATACACGGCGCCCGACCACGACCACGCGCGCGGGTCTCCTTCGTCACCAATCTGGGCGACTTTCGCGAGATCGACCGACCCAACTAAGTCCGCGATGTCGGCCGTGGTGGGATCGTGAGGAGCATACGTGCCGATGCCAGTTCTGGATGCCTCTGAGATGAATACACGCTCGACGGGCACCCGTACAAAATCGCCCTCGAAATCGCGCTCCACGTAATCGCGCGCCCACGGGGATAGTTCGCCAGGAATGTCCACGCCATAACGGTCGCGGAATTCCGCACGCAGGCTGGCGGGGATGAGATTCAGTGGGTTCTCGCGGAGCGGCGAACCCTTAATGGCATACAAAGCGCCCTCGTCCGTACGGCTGTATTCCTCGAGACCGCGCTTCATGAGGATGGCCAGCGTCGATTTACCGCCGGAGGGCGGCCCCAGCAGCAGGAGCAGCCGACGGCCAACATCGGAGCCGGCCGCGGCCGCCTTGAAATAATCGACGACGCGTGACAGCGGCTCGTCGATTCCGAACAGCTCGCGCTTGAAGAGCTCGCGGGCTCGCGAGCTCTCGGGAGCATCGGATTGCCCGGATTGCCCGACACGCCCGTGCCAGCGCAGCATGTCCCAGATGTACTCGTGGCTCGTGCGCGCCATCGACACCGGATTGGGCGGCAGGATGTTGGCGAGAAATTCGCCGAAGGTGCCCTCCCAACGCTGCGCACGATGCAAGCGGCTGAAGGAGCTCAAAGAATCGATAAAAGCGGACTGTCGCGTCGCAGAATCCGGATCAGCAGAGAGTGGTCGCATCGTCCTTCCCTCCCGTTGAGTGCAGATGTCTCGGCCGGGGTGCCAGCGATGCCAGCGCGGCTCTCAGCTTAGACCGAACGCTTTGCACGGTGCGTGATGGCCCTCTACTCCCGGCCCGATGTTACGTTAAGACGCTCACAAGACAGAATTGTTCACTTCCAGCGAATAAAAGCAAAATGCATGCCTGTCGTGACGGTGGGCGTCCTTGTCTCACCAAGTCGCTGATTCCGTGCGACATCAGTGCCCGAACAGGTCCAGAAGCTTGTCTCCCAGCTTCTTTTTGAGCTCCTCCTGTTTCCCCTGCAATCGCTTGTTCACCTCCTGGCGGACTTTACTCTCAGCGAGCGCCTGCAGATCCGGGCGCACCTGCGGACTTTTGAGGCTGCCGGTCAGGGAAACGGGGATTTCGGCCGCCTTGAGGTCTGCAAGCCCGGCTCCCGCCCCGGTGGGAGGCAGCTTGTCGACTTCGACGATGACGTGATAGTCGATCGCCTGAGTGTCAAGGTCCAGCGTACCCCTGCCGCGCACTTTGAGATAGTCTGTTTCGAGGCGCAGGTCGTCATTGTGCATGACGCCGTTGTCGATCGTGCCGGTGGCCCGGAGGGCATTGAAAGGGGTACGCTCCGAACCGGTGCGTACCGGAACCGTTTCGCGCTTCAACAGTGCCTGCGCGCGGCTGAGTTCGTACCAAAGATCTATTCCGTCGAGCGCCCCGTTCCTGACGGTGACGTCCAGCTTGCCGTTGAGCGAGTGGAAGAGGGCCGCATCTGTGTTGCCCACACCGGTCACCGCCAGATTCGCATCCGCGCGCCCTACGATTCGCCTCGACCCGGCCAAAGCGTTCAGCAGCGCCCCATTATCGACGTCCTTGATGTGATCTTTCAGCGACACTTGCGCCTCCGCGGCGCGGACGTCCAGCAGGATGTCGCCGTCATAGCGACCCCCGAATAATCCCGCCTGTACGGGTCCGAGGTGGACGCGGCCGCCCTCGGCCGCCAGCGGCAGCGTTACGCCTGTAAAAAGCATACGTTCGACGGTAACGCTGCGCATGCGCAACGTTCCATGCGCATCGAGTTTTCGAAGCGCCTCGACCGGCAGCTGTATGGGTGGTTTTTTCGCCAGCGGCGCCGTCGCAGGGGCTTGGGACGGGCGCGCCGTTGCAGCCGCCCCACTATCAGTCGACGCCATCAAGCGATCCAGATCGATGGCATCCGACGCCAGATCGAATGACACAGCCATTTTGTCGAGGTCATCGACAGCCGCAGAGCCGCGCACATGGATATCCACCACGGCGACGTCGAGCTTGGACAAGCGCACCTGACGCGAGCCGGCGGGCATCTCGACATCAGCCACCACTGCGACATGTGACGCGGCCGCCTTGCCCGCGTCGCTGCTGCTGTAGTCGAACTCGACCGCCACCGGCACGGGCCCAGTTCCGCCGAGGCTGCCGATTTGCGCCTGCAATTTGGCAAGAGCCGTGACGCTCTTTTGGAAATCGTCTCGATAAATGAGAGTGGCGTTCCGGACGTCCACGCCGGCGATGGTTGCCTGGACGGCGCTACCGGCAGGCCGGTCGTCGGCGGGCCGCTCCTGTGCCTTCGCGTCAACGAGATCCTTCCAGTTGTTGTTGGTCGGGCCGCGGCTCACCAGGGTGATGGTGAGGCCCTCCACGGCAACGCGGCTCACTTCGAGTCGCTTGCGGAGAATGGGCAACAACTTCACTCCAACACTCGCGCGTTGCACGGTGAGGAACGGCTCCGGCCCAAAACCACGGGGGTTGCCCAACTTGACATCGGTTACGGCCAGCGCGAGCCAGGGGAAGAATTTGAGGTCGATCCGGCCGCCGATCTGCAGCGTGCGGCCCGTCTTCTGCGCGGCCAGGCGTTCGATGTCGCCGCGATAGGCGTTGGGATTCACGAGAATCAACACGGCCAGCAAGCTCACTGTGCCCAGGGCGACCAGCGCAAGCACGGCGATGCCGACAATTTTCAATCCGCGCATGACAAAACAATCCCCTCGAATCTAAGATAACTCATTGGCGGCGCGCACGGTCCGCCGAGGTGGGATTGTGTACAGTCTCGCCTCCGGCAGCGCCGCCCGCGGGGAGGGTCACCTGTCCGACTGGTGGGCGCAGCCCGCCCGCCGCGCCGAAATGAAAGCGAGCGCTGCGGCGGACTTTCGTCCCCGCGTCGCCGTGAGCCGACGCCAGCCTCTCATTATTGTGAACTGTGGCACTGCGGTACAACAGCGGCCGCATATGCTGCAGTCTCAGTCATTTTCGTGCGTTTCAGGCGGGATCGGCCCCGATTGTCGCCACCCGCGCACGTCCGCTCGATTCCGGGCCGCCCTTTAAGGATGGAGACAGGTTAAGTGGCAAGTCCAGCATCAAATGCCTCTCGGGCTCATGAGACAGGCGCCGCGGCAATGGGTTCCACCGGCAACTCGCCCGCGTCCACCAACAGGCCGGCGGTGGACCTCACCGCCATCACCATTCGGGACGACTTCCTGCTCGAAATGGGCGAAGCCCTCGGCGGGCAGGCCTCGGTGCGCCCCGTCGATTCGATCGCGGGTGCTCTCGAGTACCTGACGAGCACCAAACGGGGCCAGGTGTTGGTCATCGACACCCGGGACGTCGCGGACGTCCGCGGGGATGTCGAGCTCGCTCATTCCCAGGCGCCGCACGCCGTGGTGCTGGTGTTTGCCAGCGCGGAAGCGGAGAAACAGATCGGCGCCGCGGTCAAAGGCTCGAACGTATTCGCCGTGCTGCCGATTCCGGTCGACAAGCGCAAGACCGGGGCGGTGTTCGAGGGCGCGATGGCGGAAGCGCTCGCCAAGAAAGCGACGGCGCGCCCCAACCCCGGCGGCGCCGGCATGACGGTAGAGGCCTTTCAGGCCCGGACCGACGGCGACTCCACGCAGCCATCCGAGGGCGCGAAGGGGAAAACGGTCGTCTGGGCGGGTGCCGGCCTTGCCGTCGTCGCACTCGCGGCAGGCGGTTTCTGGTTCCTGAGTAAGGACAAGAGCGCGCCCGCGGCTCCCGTCGCCGCGGCTCCGAAGGTGGCTGTACCGGCCCCTGCGGCTGCGGACACCTCGGCGACGCCGGATGCATCGCTCGAGCCAAAACCCGCCGTCGACACGGCAATCGTGAACGGTAAGGTGGATGAGCTCCTGGAGAAGGCCCGACTCGCCATGCGCGAACGGCGCTACACCGAGCCGGTCGGCGACAACGCACTCTTATATTACCGATCCGCCGCCGCAGCCGATGCGACCAGCGGGGAAGCCAGGGACGGACTACAGCGCGTGGCAGGCGTGGTCGCGTCACGCTTCGACGAAGCAATGAATGGCGCCAAGTACGACGAAGCCTCGCTGGCTCTCGCCAACCTCAAGGTAGCGAGCCCAACCGACGCCCGGATTGGCGCGCTCGAGCTGAAGCTGACGACCGCGCAGGTTTCGAAGGCTTTCGCAGAGGGGAACATCGACCGCGCCACCGCGCTCGTACGCCAAGCGCAGCAGGCCTCCGCAATTCCGGCAGACCAGTTAGCAAAGTGGCGTACCGAGATCTCGCGCCGCCAGGAGGACGCTAAGGTACAGCGACTCGCAAACCTCGTCTCCGATCGCATTCGTGACGGTAAGTTGACCGACCCATCGGACGACGACGCCAAGATCTACGTTCAGCAGTTGCACGAGGTCGCACCGTCCAACGTCACGACGCAACGGGCTGTGCGCGAGTTGAACGCCGCTTATCTGCGTAAGGCTCGCGAAGCCGCTAACGCCAAAAATAGTGCCGATGCGGACCGTTGGATTGCCGAAGCTCGCGCCGGCGGCACCAGCGCGAACGAGATCGCAGCCTTCCAGCACGACTTGGCGTCGGTCCGCCAGAAAGCCGCACAGGCTGAAGCCGATCGCCTAGTGCAGGTCGCACGCGAACACATTCATGATGGGCGGCTAACAGATCCGGCGCAGGACAGTGCTGCCTATTATCTGACCCAACTTCAGACGAGCGACCCCACCAACGCGGCACTCGCGCAGGCGAGCCGTGAGCTGGCCTCCAAGCTCCTCGACCGCGCCAAGGCGTCCGCTCTGGCGGGTAAAGCGGCTCTGGTCGAGCCCGATCTCACGCAAGCCAAGCGGTGGGGCGCGGATGCGAAGGACATCGCCGCGCTCCAGCAGATGCAGGTAGCAGTGAAGCCAGCCGCGCAAGGGCCAAGCCGCGCCGCCGCGGCCGCAGCCGGTATGAGCCCTGCGGCGCTCGCAGCGAACCTGAAGCGCCAACGCTATGTTCCACCTGAATTCCCCGCCAAGGCGCTGTCACAGCGCATCAACGGGAGTGTCACCGTCGAGTACATAGTGGATACGAACGGCGATCCTCGTGACGTTCGCGTGATCGAGGCCACGCCGCCCGGTGTCTTCGACAAAGCGGCCATCTCGGCGGTGAAGCGCTGGCACTACGAACCGGTCGTCGCGAACGGTGCGCCTGTAGAGGTTCCCGTACGCACGTCCATCCGATTCGAGCTGCCCAAGTAGGACAGGAGAACTCTTCGATGAATGTCGCAGGCGCAGATCGCAATCGCCAGCTCGTCACGGTAGGCATCGGCGCGATGCTGACACTCGTGATGGGCGCCGTGCTCATACTTGGTTTTCGTCTCGCTACGCAGATGCGGGCGAGCGTCACAGGGTTGCAGACGGCGAGCATGTTGCAGACTTATCCGGATGCGATCTCGCAGCAGCTCAACTCGCTGCGGGATCGCCTCGAGGCCCGAGCCTACGCAGGTCAGGCGCTCGCCGATCTCAAGGTCACGGTCAAACGGTTCGACGAGGAGCTCGAGCAGCTCGGGTCCGGCGGGTACCTGCAATCGGCCGAGCTCGATCAGGCACTGCTGCTGTGGCATCAGTACAGTCCTGTCGTTCAGCCCGTTGTGAACTTCACGGGACAGGCTTATGTCGATTCGGATGACGCCGGAAGCGCCTTTTCGAAGGAAGGGCGCGTGCACTATGCGGACGTGAAACGCGCACAGCTTTTTGCGACGGAGAACGCCCGTCGCTTGCAGCAGCAGCTCGCGACAGTCGCGACAACGTTGCAGCAGTCATCTTCCGACGGTGCCGCGCGCCTACGTACTCTCCTACTCTCCGGTGTGCTCGCGGCGCTGGTCCTCGCCGGCGCCGCGGCGTACTTCCAAGTCACTCGCGCACGCCACGAACGCGCTGCGAAGGAAGCACAGGAACAGACTCGCGACATTCTGAAGACCGTGCGCGAGGGCTTCTTCCTTCTCGACGCCGACTACAACATCGGCACCGTATGGTCTGAGGCGCTGACGCGCATGTTCAGCCGCCAGGACTTCGCGGGACTCGGCTTCGAGGATCTCCTCAAGGACCTCGTACCGCCCAACACTCTCAGCACAGCGATGAAATACATCAAGCTCCTGTGGGGTGAACGCGCCCACGAGAACCTGATGAAGAGCATCAACCCCCTGGGCCAGCTCGAGATCACGATGGACAACGGGCACGGCGGCAAGGAGACCCGCTACCTGCAGTTCGACTTCCACCGCGTCATGGGCCCGAAAGGCATCAAGCACGTGTTGTGCGCCGTGGGTGACATCACCTCCAGCGTGCTGCTCGCCAAGGAGCTCCAGGAGTCGCAGGAAAGCGCGAACGCGCAGCTCGACATGATGCTGGGCATGATGCACGTCGATCCGCTGCAGCTGAATTCGTTCCTCGACACCACCGAGACCGGCCTGCAGCTCATCAACGCGATCCTGAAAGAGCCGGCGCGCGCCGACTCGGAATTCCGCAAGAAGCTCAACGGGCTGTTCCGTGAGCTGCATTCGATCAAGGGCGAGGCCTCGGCGCTGAACCTGATGAGCATCGCTCACCGCGTGCACTCCCTCGAGGACATGGTCAGCGACCTGAAGAAGAAGGCCGAGCTTTCCGGCAACGACTTCCTGCCGATGGTGCTGAAGCTCGATGACCTGATGGCGCACTTGCGTGGCGTCCGGGAAATGGCCTCGCGCCTTACAGCGCTCAAGGACACGGCCCCCGCCGCCGCCGCCGTTACCGCCGCCGCAACCGTTGCCCCGGCACGCGCCGCGAAGCAGGCCGCGGCGAACGAACAACGGGCACAGCTGGGCAAGTCCGGCGATGACCTCTCGCCGACCCTGCATTCCATGGCGGAGCGCCTGGCGCACGATCACCACAAGCGGTTCAGGCTGACCATAAATGGGTTCGCCGACGTTCCCAGCTCGTATGTCGCCACGGTGAAGGACTGCGTGATCCAGATGCTGCGGAACTCGGCCGTTCACGGCATCGAGGCGCGCGAAACTCGCAAAGCGCACACCAAGGACGACGTCGGCGTGGTCCGCGTGGACTTCCGTAAGTCCGGTGATGGCTACGAACTGGTCTTCGAGGACGATGGCGCCGGCATTTCGCCGGATGCGCTCAAGGCTGCGGCTGTCCGTAAGCAGATCATTACCCAAGAAGAAGCCGCGGGTATGGATACGCGCGCGGCCATGGCTTTGATCTTCCGCCCGGGGTTCTCCACTCAGGAGGAGGTCTCCATGGATGCCGGCCGCGGCGTCGGAATGGACGTAGTCGCACGAAGTGTGTACGCGCTCGGGGGCAAGATCGGGGTGAGCACGAATCCGGGTAAATTCACCCGGTTCAAGATCGTCCTGCCGGCCGCGGAAGCGGCCAGCAGCACGGCGGTCGCCTGAGCGGGAGTCTCTTGCATGAACGCAGCGAGTGGAAAAGTAATGAAGGACAGCGGAAAGAAGTCGTTCAAGCTGATGATCGTGGACGATTCGAACATCATGCGGCGCCGCATCGAGCGCTCGAACCAACTCGACGAGCTGGAGCTGGTCGGTACGGCCAGCAACGGCCTCGAGGCGATCGAGATGTTCAAGAAGATGGACCCGGATGTGGTTACCATGGATCTCACCATGCCGCAAATGGACGGCATCGAGTGCATTTCGAAACTCGTTGTCATGAAGCCGGCGGTGCGGATTCTGGTGATCTCGGCGCTCGCGGACAAGGCGACGGCCGTCGAAGCCATGGAAAAAGGGGCGAACGGCTTTCTCAACAAGCCGTTCACTGATCGGCAGCTGAACGAAGCCATCGCGGATCTCATGCGGTAAGAGATCCATAAGAGAGATCAGAACAATGTTGCAGGAACAGGAACTCAAAACCTTCGTCGAGGGAACGACGAACTACTTCGAGGTGGCCGCGCAACAGCCCGCTTCGATCGGATCGCCGTACCTCACCGAAGGCTCCCCGTCCGTGCACGACTACACGGGCGTCATCAACATCTCGGGCAAGCGCGAGGGTTTCGTCTACTTCACGGCGCCCAAGGCGATGCTCACCGTGCTGCTCATGAAGATGCAGGAAAACGACTTCAGCCACGAGACCATGCGCGATCTCGTCGGCGAAGTCGCCAATACCATCTCTGGCAATGCGCGCCGCGACTTCGGGCGGGATTTTGTCATTTCCGTACCGAGCGTGCTCGCCGGCGAGCGGCCCGAGATCCCGCAAAAGCCCGGTGCAAGGTCTTTTGTGATCCCGATTAACTGGCGCAGCCATTCGGCTAAGCTAATAGTGTCGTTGACCTAATTCGCTGAAAGCGCCGGTGGCGCTTTCAGCGAGCGCGCCTAGGAACGATTTAGGCCCGCGAGCAAAAAGCGTGGTTTTTGCTCGCTAGGTAGCGGGCCGGTTCCGGGCTGCGCCAGTCGTATCAGCGACCGTACTTTGATCCTCCTGGGTGCCTTCATCGGCACGCAGGCGATACCCCAAACCCGCTTCCGTGACCAGGTAGCGGGGTTTGCGGGGGTCGGGTTCGAGTTTGTAGCGTAGGTTTTTTACGGATACCCGGAGGCTGCGGGTGTCACCTAACCTTTCCGGACCCCATACTTCGCGGACCAGCTGATTCTGGATCACGATTGAGCCCAGGTGGCGGGCGAGACATTCGAGTACGCGATATTCGAGGGGCGTGAGGTGAATCTCACCGGCCGGTCCTTGGGTCTCGCGCCGCGCCAGATTCACGCTTATCTGACTGAATTGAAGCACGGACGTCTGCTCCGCGCCGCGCACGTTTCGCCGTAGCGCCGCGCGCACCCTGGCCAGGAGCTCCGGTGCGCTGAATGGCTTCGTGATGTAATCGTCCGCTCCTGCATCGAGAGCCGCTATCTTCTGCTCTTCCATCGTCCGTGCCGACAACACGATGACCGGAACCGGCGACCATGAGCGGACTCTGCGGATGACCTTCAGCCCGTCGCCATCCGGAAGTCCCAGATCGACGAGAAGCAGGTCGGGCTTGTGACTGCGCGCCTCGATCTCGGCGCGCATCGCGGTGTCCGCCTCGATGAAGCGGTAGCCTTCCGCTTCCAACAACACGCGCAGCACGTTACGGATCGCGGGCTCATCCTCGATGACGAGAATCTGGTGCATCGCCTGGGTCACGGTGCGGGCTCCTCAGCCGGCAGCGTCAGTTCGAACCGCGCGCCCCCGCCTTGGCGACGATGCGCCTCGATAGTGCCGCCATGGGCTCGGACGATAGCCTGACAGATGGCCAGACCAAGGCCAACTCCCACGACGGCTCCCTCGCCGTTACCTCGCTGAAACTTGTCGAACAACCGGTCCGGATTCCCAACCGGCAGACCCGGACCCTCATCTTCCACGAGCACACGTATGAAGCCGCCATCTATCATGGCGGATATGGAAACACGGGCACCGGGAGGTGTGTATTTGGCGATGTTGTCGAAGAGGTTGGAAAAGACCTGTACGAAGAGGGTCGCATCTACGTGGACCGGCGGAAGGTCCGCCGGGATCCGCACCTCTACGGGGTGCCCCGCCAGTTTGGTCTCCAGGTTGTCGAGAGCGGCGCCCACGAGATCGTCGAGGGTCTGCCAATCCCGTCGCAGCACGATGTGCCCCGACTCGAAGCGCATGAGATCCAGGACGTTTGACACCAGATCTGACATCTCCCGCGCCTTCGTCTCTATGGAGCGCGCCAGGGCCACGCGTGTCGTTTCATCAAGCGTCGTGCCATGCTGGGCGAGCGCGCTGCCCGCTCCAGCGATAACCGAAAGCGGCGTGCGCAGGTCGTGGGAAATGGAAGCCAGCAGTGTATTGCGGAGGCTCTCCCGCTCCGCGTCGAGGCTGGCGGCTTCCGCCGTTTCAGCAAGTTGCGCACGCTCGAGAGCAAGGCCGATCTGTCCCGCGAAGGTTTCGAGCAGATGCCGCTGCTCCGGCAGCAGGACGCGGCGCGGGTTTGCTGGCAGCACAGCCAGCACGCCCAGCGGCTTCGCGCCATCGCCGAGCGGCACATACAGAGCGGGAGCGGCGGGCAGCGTGTCGGTGCCGAGACCGGCCTGGCGCCCGTGACCCGCGACCCATTGCGCGACCGCGAGGTCCGCCCCTCGGAGCGATTTGTCGAGAGGCGGCTCCCGCGGATAAGCCAGTTTGCCGGCGCTGTTCGGCAGCAGGACGACCGCCTGGCACTGGAATACTTCCGCCACATGGCTCACCGCCACTCGTGCCAGGTTTTCGATGCCGCGCGTTGCAACCAGCTCTCGACTCATCGCATACAGAAGCGCCGTGCGCCGTTCTCGTGCGCCAGCCACGCGCGTCTGCTGCCGCACGCTCGCCATCAGGTTCGCGATGACGAGCGCGATAGTCAGCATGACGCCAAACGTAACCAGATATTGGACGTCGGAAATCGCGAGCGTGAAACGAGGCGGTACGAAAAAGAAGTCGAACGCGGCGACATTCATCACGGCGGTCAATAGCGCGGGTGCGCGCCCGAATCGCAAGCCCGCTACAGTCACACCAAGAAGGTAGACCATGACGAGATTCGAGAGCTCGAACCTCGGGTACATGCCGAATGCCACCGCGGTACACAGCGCGGTCGTGGCAAGCGCCCAGCCGTAGCGCTCCCACCGGATCGGCGGGGCGTTCGGTTCCGGAAGCACGCGCGATCCGGGCCGGTGCTCCGGAGGCAAGCGATCTGTTGCGGCCACCGTAATCACATCGAAAGTGCGCGCCTGTTGAATCAACTGGAGTGGCGTCGAGGAGCGTAGCCAAGTGCGCCAGCCACGTACCTTGGGCGCGCCGACGATTACGCGCGTGGCATTACGGGTCTGCGCATATTCGATCAGCACAGCGGCCGCGGAAGGCCCATCCAACGTAACCGTCTCGGCACCGAGCGACTCCGCGAGCCTCAATACATCGATACGACGGTCTCGTTCTGCATCGGAAAGCCGCAGGAGCTGCGGTGTCTCGACATATACGACGGTCCATGCGGCGTCGAGAGCGGCCGCGATGCGCTTGCCGGTCCGGACCAGTTGCTCAGCCTGCTCATCTGGCCCGACCGCCACCAACACACGATCGCCAGCCAGCCGGGTCCGGGCGCGATCCGCGGGGAGCGCCTGAGCGGCGGCCTCGACACGATCCGCCACCCTGCGGAGCGCCAGCTCGCGCAGCGCCATAAGGTTGGGTGTGCGGAAGAAGCGCTCCACGGCCGTTGCCACCTCATCCGCGACGTAGATCTTGCCGGCACGCAGCCGCGCGAGCAGATCATCGGGCGGGAGGTCTATGAGCTCGATGTCGTCGGCCTCCTCGAACACCTTGTCCGGCAACGTCTCGCGTTGCCGGACACCGGTGATCTGATAGACCAGATCGTTCAGGCTTTCCAGATGCTGAACATTGACGGTCGTCCAGACATTGATGCCAGCATCGAGCAGTTCGTGGATGTCCTGCCAACGTTTAGGGTGGCGCGACGGTGGCTCGCCCCCGATGACGTTCGAGTGCGCGAGCTCGTCGACCAGCAGGATGGCCGGATGTCGCAGAAGAGCGGCATCGAGATCGAATTCCTCCCGCACGATGCCTCGGTAGCGCACCGGCAGAGTGGGTAACCGCTCGAGCCCTTCGAGCAGCCTCTCCGTCTCCGCCCGTCCGTGCGGCTCGACATAACCGACGACGACGTCCGTTCCGCCGGAACGCACGTTGCGGGCGGCCTCCAGCATGGCGTAGGTCTTGCCGACCCCTGCAGAGGCACCAAAAAAAATGCGCAGTCGCCCGCGCTTGGCGCGGGCTTCTTCAGCCTGGACGTGAGCGAGGAGTTGGTCCGGATCCGGCCGCGTTTCGGCCATCACGTTTTCGTCAGGTCACTTGAGTGCATCGAGCGCCAGATTCAAATCCAACACGTTGACGCGGGGCTCGCCCAGTATACCGAGCAGCTTTCCCCGTGCGTGAGCGGCGATCATCGATCTTACGGCATCCGGCGCCAGACCCCGCGCGCGGGCCACGCGGGGCGCCTGGTAGTAGGCCGCCGCAAGGCTGATATCGGGATCCAGTCCGCTGGCGGAGGCAGTCACGAGATCGACAGGAATGGGCGCCTTGTTGGCGGGATCCGCGGCCTGCAACGCCTCGATACGGGACTTGATGCCGTCCGTCAGCGCGGGATTGAGCGGTCCCAGGTTCGAGCCGCCCGAGGCGAGCCCATTGTACGGCTGGGGCGAGGTGGCCGATGGACGGCCCCAGAAATGCTTCGGATCGCTGAAGCTCTGGCCGATCAGGCTCGAGCCCACCGGCTTGCCATCCCTGACGATGAGACTGCCGCCGGCCTGGGTTGGAAAGATCGCCTGGGCGATTCCGGTGACCACGAACGGATACACGAAGCCCGTGATTCCGGTGAGGATCAGGAACAGGACGATGGCGGGACGCAACAGGGCAGTCATGACTACTTCCTTACTTCAATTGGCCTCAGTTCAAGCGGCGATCAGACCAGATGGGTCGCCACGAGAGTCAGGTCGATGAGCTTGATGCCCGCGAACGGGATCAGGATGCCGCCCAGGCCGTAGATGAGCAGATTCCGACGCAGCAGCAGCGCCGCACCCAGGGGCCGGTATTTCACGCCTTTGAGGGCGAGCGGGATGAGCACCACGATGATGAGCGCGTTGAAAATGACCGCGGAGAGAATGGCCGAGAACGGGCTCGCGAGCCCCATTAGGTTGAGTGCGTTGAGCTGCGGGTAGGTCGTGGCGAATGCGGCCGGGATGATTGCGAAGTACTTCGCAATGTCATTTGCGATGCTGAATGTCGTCAGCGAGCCGCGCGTCATCAACATCTGCTTGCCGGTCTCCACCACCTCGATGAGCTTCGTCGGGTTGGAGTCGAGGTCGACCATGTTACCGGCCTCTTTCGCCGCCTGGGTGCCGGTGTTCATGGCGACGGCGACATCGGCCTGCGCGAGGGCCGGCGCATCGTTCGTGCCGTCTCCGGTCATCGCCACCAGGCGACCTTCCGCCTGGTGTTGCCGGATGAGGCTGAGCTTCGCCTCCGGGGTCGCCTCGGCGAGAAAGTCATCGACGCCCGCTTCGGCCGCGATCGCCGCGGCAGTGAGCGGGTTGTCGCCGGTGATCATGATCGTCTTGATGCCCATGCGGCGCAGTTCGCTGAACCGCTCTTTGATGCCGCCTTTGACGATGTCCTTCAGCTCGATGATACCGAGCACGCGCGGGCCATCGCTGACCAGCAGCGGCGTGCTGCCACGGCGGGCCACGTCCTCCACCATGAGCAGTATGCCCTTGGGAAACGCCTGCCCCAGTGCCTCCACGTGCTTCTGAATGGCGGCCGGAGCACCTTTGCGCACCTGCCGCGCGCCTATGTCGACGCCACTCATGCGTGTGTGCGCTGAGAATGGCACGAACGTAGCGGCGAGCGAGCGCAAGTCACGTTCACGTAAGTTGAAGCGCTGCTTCGCGAGCACTACGACGCTGCGACCCTCGGGAGTCTCATCGGCGAGCGAGGCGAGCTGCGCGGTATCCGCCAGCTCCTCCTCCGACACGCCCGTCGCCGGGATGAAAGTAGACGCCTGACGGTTGCCGAGCGTGATCGTGCCGGTCTTATCCAACAACAGCACGTCCACGTCGCCCGCGGCCTCGACCGCCCGACCCGATGTGGCGATTACATTCGCCTGCATCATGCGGCTCATGCCCGCCACACCAATCGCGGACAGCAACCCACCGATAGTAGTCGGAATGAGGCACACCAGCAGCGCGACCAGTGCCGTAATCGTGATCGGCGTGCCGAGCTTGGCGACTTCGACGCTGTACAGGGAATACGGCAGCAACGTCACGGTAGCCAGGAGAAACACCAGCGTGAGCGCCACGAGCAGGATCGTGAGCGCGATCTCGTTAGGGGTCTTCTGCCGTTTGGCGCTTTCCACCATGGCGATCATGCGATCGATGAACGTTTCGCCCGGGTTGGCCGTAACGCGCACGATGATCCAGTCGGAGAGCACGCGCGTACCGCCGGTAACGGCCGAGAAATCGCCGCCGGATTCGCGGATGACCGGCGCGGACTCGCCCGTAATCGCACTTTCATCGACGGAGGCCGCGCCTTCGATGACTTCACCATCTCCCGGGATGTAGTCGTCCGCCTCCACGAGAACGACATCGCCCTTGCGTAACTGGTCAGCGCGTACGCGTGACTGACGTGAGCGGTCGCTTGCATCGGCGAGCTTCTTAGCCGAGACAGTCTGCTTCAGCCCACGCAGCGCGGCTGCCTGGGCCTTGCTGCGACCCTCCGCGAGCGCCTCGGCGAAGTTCGCGAACAGCACCGTGAACCACAGCCAGATCGCGACATTGAATATGAACCAGGCCGGCGCCTCGCCGCGCCCGGTAGCTGCCTGGAACCACAACAGCGTCGTCACGATACTGCCAATGTAGACGACGAACATGACCGGGTTGCGCCACTGCACACGCGGGTCCAGTTTGCGCAAGGCGTCGATGAGCGCAGGGCCCAGGAGGGCGCGATCGAACATCGACAGCCTGCGCGGGGCCGTGGGCCTCGGTATATGGGCCGCCGGCCCGTGCGCGCCCAAAGCGGAATTGCGAATCATTTCAGCCATTTCTCTAACCGCCCCACATGACGAGGTGTTCGACGACCGGCCCCAGTGCGAGTGCGGGCACGAAGGTAAGCGCCCCCACGAGCAGCACAGTTCCGATCAGCAGGATGATGAAGGTAGGTCCGTACGTGAGCATGGTGCCGGCCGTGACGGGGACGCGCTTCTTCGCCGCCAGTGACCCGGCAATGGCCAATACCGCCGCGATCGGCCAGTAACGCCCGAGCCACATCACCAGGCCGAGCGCCGTGTTGTAAAAGGGCGTATTCGCGGAAAGGCCGCCGAACGCGCTGCCGTTATTGTTGCCCGCCGAGGTGAATGCATAGAGGATCTCGGAGAACCCATGCGCGGCGGGGTTGGCCACACCGGCTTTGCCGTCCGCCACGCTCACCGCTATGGCCGTGCCGAGGAGCACGATAAAGGGCATCACGAGAATGGCGATCGAGCTCATCTTTATCTCGAATGCTTCGATCTTCTTGCCCAGATATTCTGGCGTCCGTCCGATCATCAGCCCGGCGATGAATACACCGATGATCGCGAAGATCAGCATGGAGTAGAGACCGGTGCCGACACCGCCGAACACGACTTCGCCCAGCTGCATGTCGAACAGCGGCACGAAGCCTCCGAGCGGCGTGTACGAGTCGTGCATCGAGTTCACCGCACCGGTCGAAGTACCCGTGGCGATCGTGGCAAACAGGGCGGAGGCACCGATGCCGAAACGTGCTTCCTTACCTTCCATGTTGCCACCCGGTTGCAGGATGCTCGCCGTCTGATCGACACCGAGTGCGGCGACGCGCGGATTGCCGAGTTGCTCACTGTGAACTGCGAGTGCGACGAGTGCGACGAATAGGATGCACATCGCGGCGAGCACTGCCCAACCCTGGCGCGTGTCCCCCACCATGCGCCCGAAGGTATAGGTGAGGGAGGAAGGGATGAGAATTATCGCCAGCAGTTCGAGGAAATTCGACAACGGAGTAGGATTCTCGTACGGATGCGCGGAGTTCGCGTTCAGGAACCCGCCGCCATTGGTGCCGAGTTCCTTGATCGCTTCCTGCGAAGCCATCGGCCCCATCGGCAGCGTCTGCTTCTGCGTGGTCATATTCTCGAGGACAGGGTTGCCGGCCGCATCCTTCACCGGATTGCCGGCAGAGTCGACTTTAGGCTGCTGATAGGCCAGGGTCTCGACGGTCGGCACGTCCTTGTAGGCACTGAGGTTCTGCACGACGCCCTGCCCGACGAGCAGCAGCGCGAGCAGCGTCGACAGCGGCAGCAGGATATAGAGGGTCGAGCGTGTGATGTCGGTCCAGAAATTGCCAATCGACTGCGCGGTATGACGGGCAAAGCCGCGAATGAGCGCCACGACGACCACGATGCCCGTGGCGGCGGAGAGGAAGTTCTGTACCGCGAGGCCGGCCATCTGCGTGAGATAGCTCATGGTGGACTCGCCCGAGTAGCCCTGCCAGTTGGTATTGGTGATGAAACTCACCGCGGTGTTGAAAGATGAGTCGGGCGAGACGTTCGCGAACTGCTGCGGGTTCAGGGGAAGCCAAAGCTGAAGGCGCTGCAAGGCATACACCGCCAGCGCGCCCACTGCATTGAAGAGCAGCAGTGCGATCGTGTAGCGCCGCCACCCCATCTCGGCGCCAGCGTCGACTCCGCTCAAGCGATATATCAGGCGTTCGACCCCCGCGCCCACGCGCAACGGCCAGATCGGCCGGCCTTCCATCACGTTGGCGATGTACAGGCCCATCGGCTTCACGAGCGCGAGCATCACGATCAGATATATGGCGATCAACGCCAGTGATGCGGGCGTCATCAGAATTTCTCCGGTTTGAACATTGCGTAGAGCAGGTAGATGCACAGGCCTACTGCCAACAGCCCGCTGACGATGTAGATGGCACTCACTCCACACCTCCAAGCCGGGCCAGCGCACGCACGATCCAATGCGTGACCGCATAGAGCGCTACGACGGCAATGATGAAAATGGCGTCCACTATCGTTTCTCCTCGAGACACCGGTACGGGGCTGTGTGGGAGCCCTTCCAAGGTGCCCGTGCAAGGTACTGCACCGCCGGTGAGCATCGCGTTAGGAAAAGGCGCCCGCCGCGGAAGCCACCGGTCATCGCGCGCGATCTGGGCAAGAGCGTCGAAGTGCTCAGGCGAGGTCGCGCCGGAGAATCGGGGTGATCGGGGTCCGCCGGACGGGTGTGATTTCAGGCGACACGGTGCACGTTGCCCTGAAACAGGTGAGACGCCACCGCAGGCTTGGCTGCAAACTGGCTGCGACCGGCGTCAAAAATCCGGATAAAAGGCCACAAGTCGCGACTGGGCGACTCCCCCGAACGCCCCGGCTGCTGTTATGTTCCATACATCCGTGAAAACGGCAGACCAGACGGGGGTTCTACATAAATGCATTTCGCTTCCTTGGCGTCATCATTGCCGCACTACATCAGTTCGTTCGCTCTCGATGACAGCAGTCTCGCCCTGATTGCGCTGCTTGCCGGTATGGCTGGCGGCTGGACGCTCACCGGCTGGCGCGACCAGCTCAAAGCGAAGAAGGCCAAGATCAACCGCAAGCCCTGAGCGGCGGGCCGCGCGTGGCCGGCCGCGCTTGGCGAGCCGCATTCAGCGGCTGAGCCTGTTTAGCCGAGCGCGTTCGACCGAGTCCGTTCAGTCGAGCGCGTTCGGCCCCGCCTGTTCAGCTGCGAGCCTGTCCGGCCGCGCCTGGCGCGCCACGCCTGCCTGAACTGGCGCGCCGCTCTTGTAGCGGCGTACTGGCTGCGGAATACAACTTGCTTAACCCCGGACCTCGTTGTCATCCGCACGTGGGAGGCTATTGCCGGGCATGCGCTATCTGGTTCTCTGCACCGATTACGACGGCACCATCGCGACCGACGGCCGCATTCTGCCGGAGACGCTGCTCGCGCTCGAAAGGCTGATCGCTTCGGGGCGGCGGCTCGTGCTCGTCACGGGTCGCGAGCTCGTGGATCTGCAGACGGTGTGTCCGCGACTCGATCTGTTCGAATATGTCGTCGCCGAAAACGGCGCACTCCTCTATCACCCTGCGACCCGAACCGAGACTCCCTTGGCTACGCGGCCGCGCGACTCCTTCGTCGCCGCCCTGCGAGAGCGAGGCGTGGAACGCATATCCATCGGCCGAGTCATTGTCGCGACGTGGACGCCGCACGAGATGGCCGTCCTGGAGACGATCCGGGATCTGGGCCTCGAACTTCAGGTCATCTTCAATAAGGGCGCTGTCATGATTCTGCCGGCCGGCGTCAATAAGGCGACCGGGCTGGCGCACGCACTCGAGAAGATGGGGCTGTCCGCTCACAATGCCGTCGGCGTCGGCGATGCCGAAAACGATCACGCTCTGCTGGCATCATGCGAATGCTCGGCGGCTGTGGCGAACGCGCTTCCGACGCTCAAGAGCGCCGCAGACATCGTCACGACGGCGGATCACGGTGCCGGTGTCGTGGAATTGATCGACGAAATGCTTCGTGACGATCTCGCTTCACGTGCGTCGCGACTCGAGCGGCATAACGTGCTGCTCGGCACGGATGACGAAGGACGGGAAGTGCGCATCTCGCCATACGGCGAGAGCCTCCTGCTCGTCGGGGCACCCGGAAGCGGCAGGTCGACACTGGCTACGGGTCTGATGGAGCGGGTTGCCGAACAGGGCTACACGTTCTGCGTAATCGACGTCGAAGGCGATTACGGCACGATAGGGAAGGCGGTGTCGCTCGGCAGTCCGACCCGACCACCAACCGCGGAGGAGATCCTGAAGCTGCTGCGTGGCGCCGACAAAAGCGGCGTGATCGACCTCGTCGGCCTTCCCGCGTCGGACCGCCTCGAGTTCCTTGCGGCCTTTACACCGCAGCTGGCGGAACTTCGTCGGGCGTCGGGACATCCACATTGGGTGGTGGTCGACGAAACGCACCACCTGCTGCCCGCGAGCCTTGCTGCCGGCGAGCTCTTACCGCTCGGGAACGGGCAGAGTGTTCTGCACATCACCACGCGGCCGAGCCTGGTTGCGCCTGAAGTACTGCGAAAGACGAGCCTTCTCGTCGCCATCGGCGAGCAGCCGCAGGCGTTGATCGAGGAGTTCTGTGAAGTAAATGGAGTTACGCCGCCACCGCTGGAAACGCTGCGCCTCGAAGCCGGAGAGGCGCTGGCTTGGCGGCCCAGCGTCGCGGGCGCACATGCCACCGGCGCGCCTGGCGCGGACGGCGGGCCATTTCGACTCAACATTGCGACGGCGGCGAAGCCGGACTGCGTTGGGGTGGGCGGGTCGCCCGGCAGTGTGTCGGCCAGCGGTGCGACCGCCGCGGGCACGCCCGCGGGAGCGGCACTCGGGCGGGAGCGGCGAAGCGGACCGCGGGCTCGAAAGACTGAAATGTGACGGGCGCACTGTGATTCAACCAGCGTTTCTTCATGAAAGTATTCGTCAAGCAGGCCGTTTGTCGCAATCCTGTAATGACTCATCGGCATCCTTCGCGCTGCCGGCACCAGGAGCCGTCTGAAACCAACTTAAGGCCGCAATGATGCAATCGAGCCCCTTGGCCATCGTCACCATGCGCCGCGACCTGTCGGCGCGCTATGCCTCCACGACCCGCCAGTGGCTAGCGGCGCGCAACGCCTATCGCCGCCTCCACGAGCAGCCGGTCAAGAACATCATCGCGCTCCGCGATGCTGCGCTACGGCTCGATCAACTCGACCGGGGGCGCGCGGCGCTCATGCGGGATATCAAAGCACTGTCGGACTGACACTCACGCGCGGTATGAAGGCACTGCCGGACTGACGCTCATGCGCGATATCCAGGGCACTGCCGGACTAACCCTCGGGACATTTGGCGCAGCTCGCCCGGGGCGTCATTTCCGCGCTGCCATTCGCCGCCCCTCTTTGCCTGCCGCCGCCCCTCTTTGCCTGCCGCCGCCCATCGCCGCTCGCTGGCGGCTACCGTGTCGTTCACGGACAATGTGCCCACCATTTCGGGGCCAAACTCCATCCATGACGTCGCTTCAGAGCTTCCGTAAGCCGCACGCACTCCGTCCGGGCGATCCCGTTTCCGTCGTTGCGCCGGCTGGTCCCTTCGACCCTCCGGCTTTGGAGGCGGGCATGGCCGTCATCGGCACACGGTATCGGGTGCGTTATGACGAACGGATTTACGCGCGCCATGGGTATCTGGCGGGTGAAGATGACCGCCGCCTCGCAGAGCTGTGTGCCGCTCTCGAAGACCCGGAAACTAAGGCGGTGTTCTGCGCGCGCGGCGGCTACGGCAGCATGCGCTTGCTCGCAAAACTGGCGGCACGGGCCTCAATGGCCGCCATTCCGCCCAAGCCGCTCATCGGCTTTTCGGACATCACCGCGCTCCACCAGTGGCTGCAGACCCAGGGACTGGTGAGCTTTCACGGCCCGGTCCTCACCCAGCTCGGACGCCTGGCCGCGGAGTCTGCTCCGGAGCGCCTGTTTTCGCTCCTGGAATCCGCATCGCCAGCGGAACCCCTCTCGGGCACGGACACCTTCGTCGGAGGCACGGCCGAGGGCCCCCTCCTTGGTGGCAATCTTTCCGTCTTCACGCGACTGCTGGGGACGCCCTTCATGCCGCCTCTCGAAGGCGCGATCCTTCTGCTCGAAGACGTCGCCGAACAGCCCTACCGCCTCGATCGCATGTGGACGCACCTGGACCTGGCAGGCGTGTTCCGGCAGATCAGGGGCATCGTTCTGGGTTCGTTCACCGGTTGCGACCAGCGCGACGCCAGTTGCGCGGGTGCCGACGTCCTTCGCGATCTCGCCGTGGCAACTGGCCTCCCCTGCGCCGCCGGTTTCCCCATCGGACACGGGAGCGTCAACGAGCCCGTGCCGCTCGGCGTCAGAGTGCGGTTGGACGCGGACACGAGCCGCCTGACATTTCTAGATGCAGCCGTGAGTACTCGCGGCTGAGCGAGTTGCCTCGTTGCGCAACTCTCTGGTGGGTCGTAACATCTCTCTTACTTCATGGCGCTCGGCGACACGCTTTACGTATTCGACATTGAGCTTGCGGATTCCGATCGCGAGGTCTACGAGTCATTGAAGCTGCGCGTCGCGCGGCATCCGTCCGAGACCGCGGAGCACATGCTGACGCGAGTCCTCGCCTATTGTCTCGAATACACCGAAGGTATCGCGCTCTCGAACGGGCTATCGGACCCTGACGCGCCGACAATTGCAGTACGCGACCTGACGGGCGTGTTGCGCGTGTGGATTGACGTGGGTGCCCCGGAAGCGGCCCGGCTTCATAAGGCAAGCAAGGCAGCACCGCGCGTTGCCATATATACGCACAAGGACGCCGTCCAACTGGCAACCAGGCTCGGCGCGGAGCGGATTCACCGCATCGAGGCGCTGGAATTGTACGCGATGGATTTCGAGTGGCTCTCGAACCTCGCGCAGCGGCTATCGCGGAGGACGACGTTTACACTGACCGTGTCCGAGCAACACCTCTATCTATCGTTCGGCGAAGAGACGCTGTCCGGAGTCATCAAGCGAATTCCCGTGGGGCAGTAGCTCTCCCGGCGGTACCCCTCTATTTCAACAGCGGATCATCCTTCGGCAGCTGTTTCGAATACCAGATCGCCAGCTTGTGCCGCATGGTGGTTTCGGCGACCTGGTCTTCGGGCAATGGCTGAATGACCTTGTCGTGGACCAACAGGCGGTAGATGTACAGCAGCTTCTGACTCGCGGAGTCAGTCGGCTCGAACTCCACTGCGCCGCGCCCCTCCGCGTATTTCACACCTGCCAGCATGGCTGCCTTGAAGAGTTCCGCTTCGTGTTTGAGCTTCTTCATGCACAGATTTTCCGTTGACTTGAGCTGGGGCGAGGTCGCGTCGCGGTACGCCTTGGCGCGCGGAGGTCGACGCTCGCATTGTACCGGCAGGCCGTGCTTGACAAGATACTTGCAATTTGTGTTAAATATTATGCGATTTGTAAAATACCAAGGAGTCTCGAGATGGCTGCACCCCGACGCCCCGCATTCATCCCCTCGATCATCTACAAAGACAATCGCGCCGCGCTGCAGTGGCTGCAAAAGGCCTTTGGCTTCGAGGTGAGCGAAGTCCTGACCGACGCCAGGGATAACATCGTGCACGCGGAAATGAGCCACGATGACGGCATCGTCATGATCGGCAACGAATTCGCCGACTGGGCGAAGAGCCCGGAATCGGTCGGTCGCAAGAACACGCAGCGTGTGCACGTGCGCCTGGCAGAGCGCATTGACGAGCACTGTGCCCAGGCCCGGCAGGCCGGCGCAACGATCACGATGGAGCCTGCAGACCAATTTTATGGCGAGCGCACCTACGTCGCCGTAGATCCCGAGGGTCATCATTGGACCTTCTCGCAAGCCGTAAAACAGGTCTCCAAAGAAGAAATGGAACAGGCGACCGGCTTCAGGTTCAAGCCGCTGAAGTGAGTGCCCACGATCTGGACCGCACGCTGGCCGCGCTGGCGGATCCGTACCGCCGGCGCGTCGTAGATCTCCTGCGCGAGCGCCCGCGCAGGGTGGGGGAGCTCGCTGAGGCGACGCGCCTATCGTTTCCGAACATGAGCCGCCACCTGAAGACCCTGCGTGAGAGTGGGCTTGTCGAAGAGGACCGCAACGAGTTCGACTCCCGCGTGCGTATTTATCGCTTGAGGCCGGAGCCCATGACCGATCTGAAAGTGTGGCTCGAGGAGACCGAAACGCTGTGGAGCCGCCAGCTCGCGGGCTTCAAGGCACACCTGCAAAAGATGAAAAAATGACGTCGAAGGTCTACATCGCCTTGCGCGTGCCCGCCGATCCGCTGCGGACCTTCGAAGCGTTCACGCAAGAAATCTCATCGTGGTGGCAGCCGAGCCGGCTGTTTCAGATCACGACGGGCGGCGACGGCAGGCTTGCATTCGAGCCCGGCGTTGGCGGGCGTCTGTTTACTACGCTCGACAGCGGTGAGGAATTCGAAATCGGCCGCATCTCGATCTGGGAACCCGGCAAGCGCCTCGTCTTCGCCTGGCGCCAGGCGAGCTTTACGCTGGAGCAGGCGACAGAGGTCGAAGTATGCTTCGAGCCCGTCGGTGCGGAAACCCGGGTATCGATCGAGCACCGCGCCTGGGATACGATTCCGCGGCGTCATGCCGCGCGACACGGCTTCCCCGAACAGGCAACGCTGCAGCGGGCCGCCGACTGGTGGCGCGCCTCGCTCGGTGCCTTCAAACAGCGCCTCGCCGCTCGGGCAGAGAGTTAGGTCCCGCAGCCCGAAACCGCAGCCGTGTCTGCGCCGTCTGCCCGCATTCGACCAGCGAGAACCGTTTATGAGAAATCTTCACGCTGGCCGCTATGCCTGGTCCTCCCTCGCCCTGATGTTGTGCCTCGTGTGTCCGGTTACGGACGCGCGCCACCGCCACCGCCCGGACTCGGATAGCACGGTATCCGGTCAGTTTGATTACTACGTGCTGACGCTGTCGTGGTCGCCGACTTACTGCCTCACTCACCAGGAAGACCGCGCCCAATGCGGCCGCAAGGGTTTCGGATTTTTGCTCCATGGGCTATGGCCGCAGTTCGACTCCGGCGGCTATCCGCAGAATTGCGCGCCCGGGACGGGCCTGCCGGCGCAGGCCGCTCTGATCGGCCGGACTTTGTACCCCAGTCCCAAGCTCATGGAGCATGAATGGGAGCGCCACGGAACCTGCAGCGGCCTGGATGCGACAACTTACTTCCGGACGGCCGACAAGGCACTCGGCAAAGTACGCATCCCTGCGATGTTTGAGGCACCACGCACCACCCAGGCGCTGGACAGTAGTCAAATCCTGGCGGAGTTTCGCAAGGCGAATCCCGACTTACCCGAGGATGGGATCACCGTCGCTTGTGGGCGTGGTCGACTTTCGGAGGTGCGTGTTTGCCTCACACGCGATCTGTCGTTCAGGTCCTGCGGACGCGGCGTGCGCAACAGCTGCCCGGCCGGCCCGGTGCAGATCCAAAGCTCACGCTGACGACGACCCGTCGCAAATCAGCAGCGGGAGATCCGAGTCAGCAGCAGGCGCTCCGCTTCGCTTCATGCCCGGCGGCATGGCGTCGATTTTCGCGAGGCCGAGCGGTTGCGCTCATCCTCCGACGAAATCGCGTGCTTCTTTCGCAAGCGCAGACCACAGACGTACTCCGCCGGTCACAACAACCCATTGCTTCATGGGCCTCCCGTGACCGGGGTCGAAGTACGTTGCCCGACCTGAGGCGACCAACTCCGCTGCGCGGGCGTCCGGAAGCTTCACGACGAATTGAGCTTTGGACGACATCATCGCGAAAATTTTCTTCTTCACCTTCAGAGCCCGGGAGCCGAAGCCATTTCCGGATCCAGGCGGCGTGACCTGCGGGTCGGTCGCGAAGGACTCCACGACGGCGCCAAAGCCATCCCTGTCAGTTTCGCGCACCGCGCGCGTCGGTTTCGCTCGCGCGCTCGAACCATTCTTCGTTTTAGCCTTCACCAGGACTCCCACTCACCGGTTCAATTCCGTTCACTCCCCTCTCGAGCCTCTCATGGCATTCACGATGAAATCGATAATACCGTCATCGGTGGGCACGACGGCACCGGCCGTGACGGCAGGCTACTCATAGCGCAATGCCAGCACGGGCTTGGCGCGAGCGACGTGCCAAGCGTGTCCGCTCACTGTTACCAAAGTGATCAACAGCGCCTGCAGGGTCGCCGCGAGAAAGAGCCAGGGTTGCAGTGTGACGTGGTAGGCAAACCCGTTCAGCCACCGCGAGAGAATAAAACCGCTCAGCGGCCACGCAAGCAAGCTCGCCAGGAGAACGGGCCTGGTGAACTGCCACAGCAGCATCCGCAGGATGTCGCTGGTTTCCGCGCCCATCGCCTTGCGGATGCCGATCTCCTTCGTGCGCCGTTCGGCAGTGGCGGCCGACAGACCCAACAGGCCCAGGCTGGCGAGCAGCATGCCGAGCACCGCGAAGACGCCCAGGGCCTGCGCCTCGCGCAGCACCGAGAGATACAGGTTTTGCAGATAGTCGTCGAGAAAGAAGCGGTTGATCGGCTCTTTCGAGCCGGTCGCAGGCCAGAGCCGGTCGATGGCCGCCAGGATTTCGGGGATGTCCCGCCCGCTCAATTTCACGCTGATGAGCTCGTCACGGCGGGACGAGCCCCCGTAAATCGTCGGCCTGATTTTCTCCTCGACCGCGTTGATGGAGAAGTCGGGAACGACGGCGGCGATCTCCCCCGTTATCGTGGAGCCTGCAGGCGCAGCGGAGAACTCGGCCAACTGCGTGGGGCCGTCTGCCAAGGGGATCACTTGTCCGATGGCGTGCGCCGGGGATGCGAACCCGAACCGTCGCACAGCGGTCTCGTTGATGACGAAGCGCGACCGGTGCTCGGGTAGGAAATCCCCGCTAGTGCCCGCCGCAACGATCTGGCCCGCGACCGGCTTTATCCCATAGAGATCGAACAACCCGAATTCCACGCCGGTCATGTCGACCGCGAGAGGGGTGCCGTCCTTGAGCCGGCAGTTACAGAACGTCATTCCATTCAGCCACGCCTCCGATGAGCAGTAGACACCACGCACGCCCGGCACGGCTCGCAGCGCATTCTTGAAGGGCGCATCACAGGAAGAGCGGATGATGAGCATCCGATCGGCATCGACCCGCAAAGCGTCGCGTGTCGCGAAAATGCGCTGTTGATAGACGACTCCCGCAGCGATGATGAGCCCGATCAGGATCGAGCACTGGAGGACCACCAGCGCGGACCGCGCCGCCGTCCCACCCGATCGGAGTGTCGATCCCTTCAGGACATCCCTGGGGCGAAAGGCCGAAAGCACGAACGCAGGATAGGCACCGGCTAGAATGCCGACCGCCACCGCGCCCACAACGATCCAGAGGAGTATCGTCGGTTGCCGCCAGTAGTCGAACACAGCACCGGTGTTGAGGAAGGCATTCACGTAGGGCAGCGACAACTCGGCCAGCGATACGGCGATCACCGTCGCCAGCGCCACATACAGGAGGGACTCGCCGAGAAACTGCACTGCCAGCGTCGCCCGGTTGGCCCCACAAGCCTTGCGAACCCCCACTTCCAGGGCGCGCCGCGCGGCTCGGGCGGTCGACAGGTTGATGAACACTATGCAGGCGGCCAACAGGATGAGCGCCCCGATCGCGCCAGTCACTGCCAGCCGGCTCTGATTCCCCGGATACAGGCCGGCAAAGCGATGCACCTCGTCGAGCCGAATGAGCTGCAGCGTTCCCGGAATGTCAGGCGGATAGACACTCGCGACAAGAGCGGTCACCCGGCGCTGCAGGTCACTCAGGCGCGCGTGGGGGGCGACACGCAGATACGTTCTGCCACATAAGGATATGCCCTTCTTTGTGCCCTTCTGCTCCACTTGCCGGTCGCAGCGGACCAGGTTGGAATACGCCGCCAGCCCGCTGGCGAAGATCCCGGTTTCAAACTGAGTGCCATTGATCGGCAGGTCCTCGATCACGGCGGTCACCGTCGCCGGATGTAGCCCGTCGAGCAACAGAGTCTCGCCGAGCGGCGCGTCACGGCCGAAGTATTTTCTCGCCATGCTGCGATTCAAAACGATGGCATCCGGGCGCCGCAGGGCTGTCTGGAGATCACCCGCCAGCGTCGGCAGCGGCAACAGCTCGAATGCGTTGGGATCCGCCCAGTACAGGACCTCCCGCGCCTCGATCTCCCCGTGACGTAAACGGACTGGCTCGGCGGCGATCCGGGTGACGGCGCCGATGTCACTGAACTTGAGCCGCAGCAGACCCGCGAAGAAAGACGGGCTCTCCATCATATAGACGGGCGGATGGCCATGGGGCAGGAGTGCCGCGGCGGCGACGTACGTGCGCTCGTAACCCGGAATGAAGCGGTCGCGGGTCAGTTCACTACGTATGACCAGGCCGGTCAGCAGTGCGGCACACAGTCCAACAGCGAGCCCAAAGATGCCAATCCCCGAATACAACCGGTTGCGCGCCATGTTGCGCACTGTCGCCATGAAATAATTGCGCCACATCGTATGAGACTCCGTGCCCGTTCAATCGCGATGTCTAGGCCGCTAACCGTGTTTCGGCGACGACACTGCCGTCAAGGAGCTTGACTGTGCGCTGAGCACATGCAGCGTAGGCCAGCGAGTGCGTAACCATGATCACCGTGGTACCCGCCCGCGATACGCCTGTCAGCAGCGACATCACATCATCCCCATTGGCGGTATCGAGGTTCCCGGTAGGCTCATCGGCGAGGATCAGCTTCGGATTCGCCACTAACGCCCGCGCGATGGCGACGCGCTGCTGCTGCCCGCCGGAGAGTTGCTGCGGCAAGTGCCGCGCCCGATGTGCAACATTGACGCGCTCGAGCGCCTCCGCCACGCGGCGTTTGCGCTCGGCGGACGAGGCGCCGCGATAAATCAGCGCAACTTCAACATTCTCCGCCACGGACAGATCGTCAATGAGATTGAAGCTCTGGAAGATGAATCCCACCGCTCCCCGCCTGAGCGCCGTCAACCGCCGCTCGGAGGCGCCCGCTACCTGTTCGCCGAAAAACTCATACCGCCCGCTCGAGGGGCTGTCGAGCAGGCCGAGTATGTTCAGCAGAGTCGACTTACCGCAGCCCGAAGGCCCCATGATCGCGACGAATTCGCCGGCTGCCACGTCGAGCGAAACCGCATCCAACGCCCGGGTTTCCACGTCCGGCGTGCGGTACGTCTTGGAGATTTGCTCGAGCTTCAACATTCGAAGTCCACTCCTATCGCTGTAGATCGATGCGCTCGACGCGCTCGTAGCCGCTGTAGTCGGACGTGATCGCGCGCTCACCGATCTTAAGTCCGCGCAACACCTCGAGCTGCTCGGCGTTACGCCGGCCGCTGCGAATTTGCCGGCGCTGCGCCGTCCGGCCGGCGGCGTCCAGGACAAACACCCATTCGCCACCGGTGCGCTCGAGAAAAGCCCCCGCGGCCAGAATCGTCGCAGGCCGGTCGGCGCCCAGGGACAACCTGCCCTGCACGGCTTCCCCCGGAATCAGCCCCGGCGGACGGGCGGCGCCGAAGCTCAGATCGACGGCAAAGGTTCCATCCTTCACTTGCGGGTAGACGCGCGCCACTGTCAGTGCCCAGCTCCGCTCGTCGAGGTCGACGCGCGCTGCCTGGCCCGCCCGCACCCTGCCAAGATAGTACTCATCGATTGCGGCTGAGAGCTTGTAGCCGCTATCGGGCGTGATCTCGGCAAAGCGCTCGCCACGGTTGCGATTTTCTCCGACCTTGAGGTCCATGGCGGTCAGACGGCCGCTCACCGGAGCCCGGACTACGAGGTTATCGAGCTTGGCATGAGTGATCTTCAGGTCCTGCTGCAACTTATCCAACTGCGCCCTGATCTGCGGCTGCTGCTCGACGCGCAACTGCTCCTGCTTGCCGTTGGCCTCCGCCTGCAACGGCTGGATCTTCAGAGCGTGGTCCAGCTCGTCCTGGATCGAGTCTCTGACATCCACGGCCTCCAGCGAGCGGGCCACCAGCACCTTGCGCCGCTCCAGCGAGCGCCGCAGGCGGATGATGTCGTAGTCGATCTGTGCCAGGGCTTTCTGATTGGCGATGCGGTTCTGCTGCAGCTCGGTTTCATAGGCCTGCAGCTGCGTAATCGATTCGACCAGGCGCCCTTCACGCTCCAGCACATCGAGCTCGAGCTCCGTATTACTCAGCTCGACGAGAGGCTGGCCTTCGGCGACGACGTCCCCTGCCTGCGCGAGGATCCGCTCGACGCGGCCACCTTCCAGTGCGTCGAGATATACGGTATTGAGTGCAACAACGTGCGCATGCAGGGGTATGAAGTCATGAAACACGCCGCGCTCGACCGAAGCGATGGTGACGTTGCCGATGGCCATGCGCACACTGCGCTGAGCGCCTCCCAACACCGCGAGGGTCGCCACAGCCAGCACGGTTACAGATGCTACCCCGACGGCCACATGCACCCCGCGGCTCTTTCGCCGCAAAACAGGCCGATCCATCGCATGGCTGACAACATTCATCTACAAGCAGTGTAGAACGGGCCGGCCCAAACTAAAATCGCATACAAATCAGTCGCATAGCCCCATCCGCCCAAATCCGTGAAGCGCGCAGTGTTCGAAAATGAACAGTGCTCCCGCGACCGCAACCGGCCCGCTCTTCGCGGGCAAAATTACGCGTTTTGTCCGGGACGCGCAGTCCGGGACGCGCAGTCCGGGACGCGCAGTCCGGGGCGCGCAGTCCGGGGTGCGCAGCCCGGGGGCCGCAGCCGGCGGCGCGTGGGCATTGAAACAAGCGGGGGTGTCCAAACGCATTCACCACGATCACTTGAGATTTGTACTCACGGCAGCATAGGCTGCCCGCTCATGAAGCAGGCAAGCGCAGTCCTGGTAATCGACGATGATCCCGATGTATTGCTCGCGGCGCGTCTTGCACTGACGGGCGGCGTAGAGCGCGTCGACACGGAGTCTTCAGTCGATGGTTTGGATCGCCGCCTCGCGGCAGCGTCCTACGAGGTGGCTTTAGTCGATATGAACTTCGTCGCAGGGTGTCGCGACGGTCAGCAGGGCCTCGACGCCCTGGGCAGCATTCTGCAAATTGATCCGACGCTGTCTGTAGTGTTGATGACCGCTTATGGCGGCGTTACCCTGGCCGTCGAGGCGCTCAAGCGCGGCGCGGCGGATTTCGTGCTCAAGCCCTGGCGGAACGACAAGTTGGTCGCTGCAGTAGGGGCCGCCGCGGGACTCACACGTGGGCGACGGAATGCGCAGCCGCTGGAGCTCGATGCATTGGAGCGGCAGGCAATCGAGCGCGCACTGGCGCGCCATGAGCGGAACATCACGCTGGCTGCAGCCGCGTTGGGATTGAGCCGCGCTGCGCTCTATCGGCGCATGGCCAAGCATGGACTATAGGAGTGCGGCTCCCGCGACTCTCACATGGGGCCTGGCCCTGCGAGCGGTACTGATCACCGCGCTCCTGTTCGCCGGCATTGCGCTCGTTTCAGCCACTCATCTCTACGCCACGGCATTGATCGCTTTGGCCGCTGCCGCGGTTGCCATAACAGACTTGTCACTCCTCATCCGCCGTGCCAGCCAACCCGTCGCGTATTCCGATGACAGCCGCGCGCGGATCGGGACTCAGCACGACTTGCAGTACGCGCAAACGCTCCTCGACACTGTGTCGGCAGTCCTGATCGTGATTGGCAGCGATGGGCGCGTAACGCTCGCGAACCGGGCTGCCCACCGATTCGCGGGAGCGCCGGTCGGGCACCTCGAGCAGATCACGGCTATCGGTCCCGTCGCCGCGCGTTCGATACTCGCATTGTCGCCCGGCGCACGCCAGATCGTCCGCGTCGCTGACGGGCAGTCCGTTCTAACTTTCGTTTCGCAACTTTCGGTGCCCGGCAGTGGGCCGCAACGTCTCATCAGCCTGCAACGCATCGCCGGCGAGCTCGACGCGGTGGAGCTCAAGGCCTGGCAAGACATGGCGCGCGTGTTGGCGCACGAGATGATGAACTCGCTGACGCCCATTGCTTCGCTGACCGAGAGCCTGGAGACGATCCTCAGGCGAGACACGGATGCGGCGGCCCGCTCGGACGGCTCAGTACCGGCGGCGAGCAACGGGTTCGCAGAGGTTGCCGGTGCGCTCGAAGCGATCAAACGCCGCAGCGTTGGGCTCATGAGCTTCGTCGATCGCTACCGCCAGGTGACGGAATTACCCTCGCCATCGATCCAGCGCGTCCAAGCCGCTCGCCTCGTCGAGAACACCGATCGGTTACTCAGTGCGACTTTCACGGACGCTGGCATTGATTACCACAGCAACGTCATGCCCGCCGATCTGTCCTTCTGCGCCGATCCCGCACTATTGGAACAGGCGATCATCAATCTCTTGAGCAATGCAATCGACGCCGTGCGGAGAATAGAGCACCCGCGTATAGAGCTCGCCTGCGAGCGCGTCGAAACCCAGGTCCGCTTTACGGTATCCGACAATGGCCACCGCCTGGAAGCCGCCGTGCGCGAACAGATATTCGTGCCGTTCTTCACTACGAAACCGCGCGGCTCGGGTATCGGCCTGAGCCTCGTGCGGCACATCGCACTGGCGCACGAGGGTCGACTCGATCTGGACGTGCGGGAGCCGCAAGGATTGATTTTCTCGCTGTGGCTGCCATTGAGTTAGCGCACCTCGCACCTACGGCGAGTAATCCACAAAGAAGGACATCGTGCCATTCGTCTCGGCCCCGACATAAGTGCTCTTGCTGCCGGATGGGTCGAGCGCCAGCACGTACTGCGTGCCGCCGACAAGAGCCAGACCCTTCATGGCGGACACGTACCAGGCACCGTCGGTTCCTCGGGGCACGGTGACCGAGGCGCCGGTTGCAAGCAGGCTGCCTTTCTTGCCGCCGACCACGCTGTAGATTTTTGGTGTGAAGACCTGAGCACCGCCCGCGCCACGGGCAAAGAACTCGAAGTCGCTCGTCGTGCCGGATGACGGCGCCGTGAATATAGAAGCCAGCTCCGTCGTGCTCGCAATGTATTCAGAGGTGAATCCGGTCGAGATGTCGCCCATCTGCGCAACCGCGGGTCCGGACAGGATCGCGGCCGTGGGAAGCGAAGAAACCGCAAGCTTCCCGCTGGCGTTGGACGCCGTAACTCGCAGGCGCAGGGTGCTGCCCACATCAGCCGCTGCCGGCCGGTAGGTCGCGCCCGTGGCAGCCGAGAGCGTCGAACAGTTACCGCCGGCGCTATCACAACGCATCCACTGCAATGCGATGGCAGGCGGCGGGCTGGCGTTCCAACCACCCGCGAAGCCACTCAGGACTCGGCCCTGGACTGGCGTGCCGGTGATCGACGGTGCGAGATCGTTTGCTGGGGCAGCGGGCGGCTGCGCTCCGGCGGACACGGTTTTGAAGGGCGTCTGCTCCGACACATCTCCGGGACAGGAGGCCAGATCTGCGCCATCGCTATTGAGGATCTGGTGATCGTCCAGGTAGTCCGTGACGCCTCCATTGACGGTGACGTGCACCACAGGCACCACCCCACTATTGACATGACAGGCCTCGCCGAAAAGATCCGACGTATCAAAGTTAAAGCTCGAGCGCATGGTCAGGACGAGATGCCAATTGGGGGGCAGCGTTTGCGGCAAGGTCCCGGACGAGCTGCCGCCCCAGAGGGCGAAATTGGCGGGACTCGAACCGCCGCCGAAGTCCACCGAGACCGCATTCACCGTGAACGATGAGGAAGCCGAGTTGGTTATTTCTATCGCGCCCCCGTCGTACCCCGGACTCCCATTGTCCGGTCCGTGGGTCGCACAGCACTGCGCAGGCTCGCCGATGAACACGGTATTGGCCGAGCCAGACCACGGAGTCAATCCAGCTGCACTGTCGGCGTAGCCCAGTGCAACGACGAGTCCGGCAGGCGGGCCACCGCTACCGCCAGCTTGGCTGACGGAAAGGTTGTCGAGGTTCAGATACCCGGCAGAGCCGGATGCCGAGTCGAACGTGACTGTGAGGGTGTGCGTGCCGGCGCTCAAAGTGTGATTCAGTGCCAGCGTCGTCCAGGTACTCCAATTAGGGGTCCGCGGGAAAGTCTGGTCGGCAACAAATACAACTCCGTCGAGCTCGATCGTGCGCGTGATGGCGGCGTTCCCGGCGCTGTACCGCAGCACCAGATTGGTCGGACCGCCCGGCGACGTGAAGGAGAAGGTGACGAATTGACCCTGATTATTCCAACAGCAGATGTACGGCGGATTCTGCGCTCCGGGCCACACGCTCTCAGTGGGCAGGTTCGTCTGCGACTTGCCCGCCGCGATGACCTGGGGTGCCGTGTTGGCCGCCTGAGTGATGGTAAGGTTGTCGAGATTCAGATACCCGGCAGAACCCGAAGTCGAGTCGAACACGATCGTGAGGGTATGCGTTCCGCTGCCGAGCGTCTCGTTCAAAGTGAGTGCAGCCCACGTGCTCCAGTTGGCCGTGCGTGGGAACGTTTGATTCGCCACCAATACCGTTCCGTCGAGTTCGACTTTCCGGGTGATCGCTCCGTTACCGGCGCTGTAGCGCAGCGCCAGGTCCGTCGACCCGCCGCCGACGGTGAATGTAAAGGTGACGAATTGACCTTGTTTGATCCAGCAGCAGATGTAGGGCGGGTTCTGCGCACCAGGCCATACCGTTTCGGTCGGTAGATTCGTCTGCGACGTGCCCGCGGCTATGATTTGGGTGGTGGCCGCCCACGCTGTGGACCCACAAATCAACCAGACACCGACGAGAAACAACAGGGCCGCACCCGCGCCCGCAACCCGTGTTTTCATAGCCCCTCCCGCCACGAAAAATCCCGAGCATCACGCACGACGTTTTGCGATTACCCTGCACACCCCCTTGTGCCGATGCATGGGAGCTTTGGCAGGGACGTAAGTGAGTAGCAAACTACGTACCTCCCACCGATGGCGGGGACACGGGAAGGCTGTGCTAGTGTGCGGCAACCCCGAACGGCTGGAGGCTCCCATGACTGACTACTACCATGCGATTGTCTGGATCGATCACCATGAAGCCCGTGTGTTTCATTTCGGCGTGGACGACGCCGACAAGGTCATCGTGCATCCCAAGAATCCCGTGCAGCACATTCACCACAAGGCGAACGAAATCGGCAGTGGGCATGCGCCGGAAGATCAAGCTTTTTTCCACGACGTGGTGCAGGCGCTCGGGGGCGCCGCCGCGATCCTCCTTACGGGGCCCGCGAACGCCAAGAACGAACTCGAGAAGCATATCGAGCGTCACGACCCGCAACTAAAGGCGCGTATCAAAGGCATCGAAACGCTCGATCACCCGAGCGACGGCGTACTGCTGGCGCACGCTCGCAAGTACTTCAAAACCGAGGACGGAATGGGAACCCAGCGGCGTTGAATCGATAGCGAGCCTGCCGTCGAGGGCAACGACAGGCTCGACCCGCGGACCTTGCGCGCCCTCGCTTTCAGACACGGCCCGCACGACACCCGGCCCCGCTTTTCGCGAGCAAAAGCCGCGCCTTTTGCTGAAGGCGCCCAGCCCGGGGCGCGCAGCCCGCGTGCAGAAACACAGCCAGTCGGCGCGCTGGCTGAAAGCGCAGCAGGCGCTTTCATCGAATTAAAGCAACGAGCCGCCCTCGCCCAGCATCGCCTTCCTCACGAGCGGGATCGGCGGGCCGCCGTACGACAGAAATTTGTCGTGAAACCCCTGCCAGTATTGCTTCGGATCGCCGGCCGCATCGGCACCCGCCTGCTTCGCCACCCAGTCGGCGCGCAACTTGCGGATCATGAGCTTGCCCAGTGTGTAGTTGAGGTACGCCGGATCGTAGGTGCCGCGCGCCGCCTGCTGACGGGCATTGCCCGGGTCCGAGAAGGCACTCTCGCGAAACAGTTGCTCGGACTGCTCGAGTGTCATCCCCTGCGTGTGCAGGCCGATTGCCGACAGGAAGCGCACGTCACGCAGCAGCGCATTGGTGAGCTGGCCAACGTGCTGTTCCGCATCACCGTTGCCCAGCCCTTCCTCCCACATCATTTCCTCGCCATAGTGGGCCCAGCCCTCCGCATAGGCATAACCGACCCACAGTCCGGCGATCTTCGAAGGATTCCGGTTCGCATGCAGGAACTGCTGAAAGTGACCCGGCCACACCTCGTGCACTGTCGTATACAACAGGCTCGCTTCTCCGGGTACATAGGCGGCCCGCTCTTTCGCCGACCACGACGCATCGGGAGGCGAGATGTTATACGTATATGACACACCTTTGTCGTATGGGCCGGGAATGTTGATATAGGCGAAGTTGCCGCGCATGTAGGGAGGAGCTTCCGCGACGAGCGCCTGTTCGGTGCTGGGAATCGTGACGATTTTCTTCGCGATGATAAACGCGCGCAGGTCCGCAAGCTGCGCACGCGCGCCTTCCACGGCGCCGCCCTTGGACTTGTGGGCACCCATCTTGTCAACGCAGGCGCGAAGCGTACCTTTCGGCAGGAATTGCGCGCATGCCTCCTTGAGCGCCTGCGTGTTGCGGTCCAGATCGGCGCGTCCCGTGGCGGCCAGCTCTGCGATGGGCACGTCGACCTGCTCGGTGGCCTTCAGCATTTCAGCGAACAGCGGCTCGCCCAGGGCGAAAGCGTCCGTCGCATTCTTGCGCTCGGATATCAGCCACGACTTCAAGTCATCCATGGCCATCGCGGCGGCCCTGTCAGCGTCGGCCAGTTCCTTCTGCGCGGCCGGGTCCTGCACGGAAGCGAAGGCCTTGGGTGCATCGTGGCGATAGAACTCAGCGTAACCGCCGAACCCGGCGATACCTCGCTCCAACAGGCTCTTCGGGAGCGGCGTGTGCAGGTTCGCGCGCACGTCGGCCGCGATCTGCGGGATCGACTGCGCGTATCCGATGTATCCCTTGAGACGTTTCTCGAGCGGCGCGTAGTCGCGGCTCAGGTAGACCTCCGGATCGATCTGATCGATGTACCAGGCGGGATTCGTGAAGGGTGAGCGTGCGCGGTCGAGCCAGAAAAGGTCGCGATCGATCACACTCAACACGTATTCACGTTCAAACTCCTGGTCCGGTGTCAGCGCGGTGGCGTCGAATGCGGCGGCCTCGGCGCGCGCCTTCTTCAACTGCTCGACATCTTTGGCGATACCCGCCGCACTCAAATCCGTCATCTGGCCATCGAATTCGTGGCGCCCGGATTGCACGGCAAAGAAGGGGTGGCTCTTGAAATAATCTTCGATGAAACGCGCGGCATAGTCCGTCCAGGCGGACTGCGCGGCAGCGTGCGGATCGGGCGCCGGCGCAGCGACGGGAGCGGGCTGACGGCTACACGCCGCCGCCGTGGCGATGAGTACGACCAACAGCGAGCGTACCCCAGCAAACTTGAACGTCATTCACTTCTCCATTTCCTGGTTGGAATCATTTGACACGGTCATCACACGGTCCCGTCACGCGCACTTGCAAACAGCGTGCGGACGTATCCGGAAAGTCCGGGCGGAAGTTGTAGTCGTCGCGACACTTTCCAGAGAGCGAGCGTCGAGAGCAGCGCCGCCAGCAGCCGCGGTAGCACGATATAGAGGCCGGCGGTCCAGGCTATGAGATGGAGCCAAACGGCCGCGTCGCTACCGCCGACCGAGGGAGCGGTCCAGCGCGAGGCTCCAATACCCTCCGCGGAAGGGATCGGAATTCCGGACACCAGCGATGCGGGGCCGTACAACACGACGAGCAGCGCGTGCGCACTTTCCGGGCCGATGAAACTGTTCCCCGCCCACCCGGCGCCGGAGCGCAAAACAAACCCTCGAATGTAATAGCCCGCAACGAGTCCGAGTGCCGTCAGCGCGGCGGCGATGTGCAACAGCCGTCGCGCTCTCACCCTGAACAGCGGCTGCGCAATTTCCCACCAGTCGCCCGCAAAACGGCGCAGGCCCGGAGCGAGCGGCGCGTTGAAGCGGGTCGAGTGCCCCAACAACGCATCGATACGATTTCGCACGCGACTTGCGTAAAAGCTCGCAAACCATGAGGTGGCGGGCTTACCGCCAGTCCGTTCACGGCGCGTGCGGGCAAGCAGGAGAATGTAAATGAGCACATTCCACGCGATGAGCCCTACGAGAGGGGGCGCGAAGATATTGATGCTGCGACCGCCGTCGAGCATCGACAGCGCCATACCCGCAGCGAAGGCGAGCACCAGCGTTCCGCGGTCGAAGGGGGTCACACCCCCGGCGACAGCCAGCACATGGTCTATGCCGGGAGACCGCGACAGCAGAGAGCGAAGCAGGATCTCCGCACGCCGAATCAGAAACCACTCGGTCGCCGAAGACAGCGGCGCCTCAGCTTGCGTCTCCACGGCCGGCGGGCTGTTGCCGATGACTGCCCGCGTGGCTTCAATTCGCTCAGATAACGGCAGCACTTCGCCGCTGCGATCCGTTTCCTCGATCGCCTGAACCAGCAGGACCTTGCGCAGTGCCCGTTCTTGCATGGAAGTTGAGTGCGGACGCGCTCGCGCTCAATCCAGACGCCGCACACTGACCGCGAGCAGGGCGCCATCCGGCGCGCGCTCGACGCCAAACTCGATCGGGCGGCAGCAGACTTCACAATCCTCGATATACGCAGGCTCGGTCGCAGTGAGATCGACGCGTGTTTCCAGGCGCTCGCCGCAATAGGGACATTGCACCGGCACGAATTCTTCCGGCAACAGGCGGCCCGCGGGGCCCGTGCCGGGCTCGTAGACCGGCTCCAGACCGTAGAGTTGATCGATGCTGCTCGAATCCAGGCTGGCGATCCGGCGCCGCAACGGTTCGAGCTCGACGGCTTTTCTACGTTTCACCCGACCATTCTACGCGACTGCCAAGGGCCATGGAGGCAGACCGACCGGCCGTCATGACGGAGCGAGCAAACCCTTTCGGGTCGTGCCGCATCTACCCCCGCGTCCACCAAGAAACGGATGCGATGCCACAACCGACCTGCAAATTGAAGGAGTCAGCATGAAAACCCAGAATGCCAA
>JAQGOG010000199.1 GCA_028293765.1 Gammaproteobacteria bacterium | reverse complement strand
CGATCTCGCGCATCTCCTTCACCGCGTGCTGCGTCGGCTTCGTCTTGAGCTCGCCCGCGCTGGCGATGAAGGGGACCAGCGTGACGTGCACGCTGATCGCGCCCTTCGCGCCGGACTCGATCTTGAGCTGGCGGATGGCCTCGAGGAACGGGAGCGACTCGATGTCGCCGACCGTGCCGCCGATCTCGATCATGCAGACATCCGCGCCGTCCGCGCCGAGCTGGATGCTGCGCTTGATCTCATCCGTGATGTGGGGAATGACCTGCACCGTGGCGCCGAGGTAGTCGCCGCGACGTTCCTTGGCGATGACGCGCTCGTAGATGCGCCCGGTCGTGAAATTGCTGTGACGCCCGGTGATCGTGCGCAGGAAGCGCTCGTAGTGACCGAGGTCGAGATCCGCTTCGGTGCCGTCCTGTGTGACGAACACCTCGCCGTGCTGAAACGGGCTCATCGTGCCCGGATCCACGTTGATGTAGGGGTCGAGCTTGACCATTGAGACCTTGAGGCCACGGGCCTCGAGGATCGCGCCAAGAGATGCAGCGGCGATGCCTTTGCCCAACGAGGACACGACACCGCCGGTGACGAATACGAAACGCGTCATAAAGTGTTAGCCAAAAAGGTTTTCCCGTCGCAAGAAGGCGCTGCCGTGAAGACAAGCACGACGGGCCGGCAGGCTACCACATCGGGCGCTTCAATGGGGCGACTTCTTCCAGAACACGCGCCCGCGATGACGCGTGGCGGGCGTCGCCTGCACCGTTTCGTCGAGCAACAGGTCCGCGACGGCGACCAGCTTTGCGCCAGAGAAAAGCATCGGCACACGCGCGCGCTCCGTCATCGGTACATGAGCTTCCTGCAGTAAGCTCTTGAGCGCACGACGGGGGCCGCCACGACGTGGAGAAAGCCGCTCGCCGCCGAGCCGCCAGCGGACCGTCAGCACCTCCGGCAGAGCGTCGAGATCGATGGGGCCGCGCCTATCGGGCACGAGCTCAAGCTTCCCGAGAGCGTCGGGCAGCTCGCAGGTCCCGGACGCGCGCCAAGACCAGAGAATTTCGGCCGGCGGCACGGCTCGGGTCGCCCGTGCGTCCGGGCCGGTGGATGACTGGTGAGCGTGGGACCGCGAGGCCCTGGCAGAAAACGAGAACTCTGCCTCTCGGATACTAAGCACGTCGGCGTGACGCTGGATGCGTACGAAGCGGGGGGTGCGGTCGTCACAGCTGCCGCGAACGCCACCGCCAGCCGCCTCCCATTCCACAAAGGGATTCGCGTCCGCGCGTGCTTGCATCAGAGGTCCGGCGATCTCTTCGAGGCGACGCGTGTCCGGCAGGAGCCGCCCGGACCGTGCGATCCAGAATCTCAGCGCATTACGCCGCCGACCCGGAGCCAGCGCTCGCAGGGTCTTCACGGAAAGCGACTCCCCGTAGCTCGCACGCTCTACGTCCGTCAACGCGACCATATCGAGAAGCGCTTGCGCCTCCGCCGCGTGTCGCGCGGAGCGGGAAACTGCCGTTGCCGCGCCGGGCCAGCGTTCGCGGATCAGGGGCAGGACGCGGCGGCGAAGGTAGTTTCGATCGAGACGCTCATCGGTATTCGTCTCATCCTCAACCCAGGTGAGACCGCGCTCTCGAACCCAGGCCTCGAGTTCCGCACGCGAGCGCGCTAACAATGGCCGCGCGAGCCAACCGTTTGCGAAGGACGCAAGCGCGGGCATCGCTGCAATTCCGGGAAGACCGCTGCCACGAAACAATTGCAGGAGCACCGTCTCGAGCTGGTCGTCGGAATGATGTCCCGTCAGCAGCACCTCGCCTTCCGCGAGACTCGACGCGAGTAGCTGGTAGCGCGCTTCGCGCGCGGCCGCTTCGAGAGACACGCCGCGTGTGCGCTCAACCTTCGTGGCGAGGACTTTCAAGGGCACGTTGAGGCTGCGAGCGAGAGCGCGGCAGTGTGCGCTCCATCGACTCGAGGCGGGGTGCAGGCCGTGATCCACATGTACCGCACGAAGGCCGGCGAGCTTGCGCCGGCTTGCGGCAAGAGCCGCGAGCAGCGCCGTAGAGTCAACTCCACCACTCAGGGCAACACACAACGTAACATCGGGAAACCCCGGCACGAGGGCCGCGAGTTGCGCGGCTAGCCAGTCGGGACCGAACTTGCTAGGAGGAGGCGGGCGCACGGAATCCAACGAACCCGCTGCGGTGACCGCCCGCCTTCGCAGAGCGGCCGTTCAGATGACGCTGTCGCGCGATGCGAAGCGAGCTGGCCCCTAAGCTCCCCCGACCAAGGGCCGCCGTCACGAGATCGCGGTAGGCGAACATGGCTCAGACAGGCTGCTGGGTGCGGCGCTCATGGAGCGTTGGTTACGGCGCGGTTTCCGTGAACACGCCAAACGCTTCGATTCTCTTCGTACGCTGCGCCTTGAGCTCCTCGACCGGAATCGCTTCGAGCTCATCGAGGTAGCGGATCACAGCGGCCTTGAGCCGGCTGGCGATCGTCACGGCGTCGCGATGCGCGCCGCCCAGCGGCTCCTCGATCACCTCGTCGACGAGGCCGAGCTTGCTGAGGCGCTCAGCAGTGAGGTTCAGCGCATCCGCGGCCGCTTCCTTCTTGTCCTGGCTCTTCCACAGGATGGAAGCGCAGCCCTCGGGCGAGATGACCGAATAAGTACTGTACTGGAGCATGAGAAGACGGTCGCCGACGCCGATGGCCAGCGCGCCGCCGGAACCGCCCTCACCGGTCACGACCGTGACGATCGGGACGCTAAGCACGCACATCTCGAACACGTTGCGCGCGATCGCCTCGCTCTGTCCGCGCTCTTCGGCGCCGACGCCGGGATAGGCGCCCTGCGTATCGATCAAGGTGATGAGCGGCAGGCGGAAGCGCTCCGCGAGCCGCATGAGGCGCAGCGCCTTGCGGTAGCCCTCCGGTTTCGGCATGCCGTAGTTGCGGCGCACGCGCTCTTTCGTATCGCGCCCCTTCTGATGGCCGATAATCATGACGGCGCGTCCGTCGATCCGCCCCAGGCCGCCGATGATCGCCAGATCGTCGCCAAACATCCGATCGCCGTGCAACTCGTTGAACTCGCTGCAGATCGCGCCGACGTAGTCAAGTGTGTAAGGACGGTGCGGGTGGCGTGCGAGCTGCGTGATCTGCCAGGGAGTGAGGGCTGCGAAAATGCTCGTCGTGAGCTGGCGGCTCTTCGCCTGCAGGCGGCTGATCTCCTCCTGGATGTTGACCTCGGATTCCGAGGTGACGTGCTTGAGCTCCTCGATCTTCGCTTCGAGTTCGGCGATGGGTTGTTCGAAATCCAGAAAGGCAACGGCCATGAACGCTTTTACCGCAAGTTTCAGTGCTGCGGGAGGGTACGGGGCCCCCCGCCGGGGCGCAAGGGTCTGGGCTTATTGGCCGAAAGTCGCCGGGGGCGCTTGCAGCGAGCGCGCCGCAGGGGTCTTTCAGCCAATTAATGTCTCGACATTGCGCCGGAGGTCGCCGGTGGAGCGCCGTAGTAGACCTGAACGCCGCCGCGACCGACCAGGGTCTCGAGCTGCTCCAGCAACTCGCGGCTCGCGCGAACGGTCCATTCGTTGCCCAGCGTCAGAGCGCCGCTGGCACCCGTCCCGGTGTATTCGACCGTAATGGGGCAAGGACCGGGGCGCCACGGTGTCAGAACCTCGGCGAGACGACCGATGAGCGCCTTGGAATTTGCCTGCGGCGGCCACTTGAGTACCAGCCTGCGCGCCTGGCTCTCCCGCACCTTGTCGAGCTCCGTCAGCTTGCGCGCGGACAGACGCCAGGAGTCGCTGAACTCATCGAAGCGCAACATGCCCTCGACGAGCACCAGCGCGTCCTTCGCGATCAGGTCGCGGTGCTTCTGGAAGATCTCATCAAACAGGTTGACCTCGATCCGCCCGGTGCGATCGTCGAGTGTCAGGATGAAACGCGGGCCACGCTTCTTCACCTCATCGATGAGACCCGCGATCGTGACGGGCTTGCCTCCGCCGAAGCGCGGCGCCTCCATGCCGGTGATGGGGCGATCGCTGACGAGATCCCCGATCCGGTGGGAAACGAGCCGGGCGAGCCCTGCCTCGAATCGGCCGATCGGGTGACCCGTCAGATACAGTCCTAGCGTCTCACGCTCACCGGTGAGGCGCACAGTCTCGCTCCACTCGGGAAGCTCCACGACCCGCACCGTGACCGGTGGCGTGGGAGTGCGATCGTCGCTCACGAGCCCGAACATGTCGTTCTGGCCGGCTTCGTGCGCCTTCGAGTTCTGGTCGCCCAGCTGCATCGCGGCCGGCAGGCACTGCATGAGCGTCGCACGGTTGGGACCGAGCGCGTCGAGGCTGCCGGAACGCAGCAGCGCTTCCAACACCCGCCGGTTGGCCTTCTGCAGATCGAGCCGGCGGCACAGATCTTCCAGACTCTTGAACGGGCCGCGAGCTTCACGTTCGGCGATCAACGCCTCGACAGCGCCCTGCCCCACGCCGCGCACCGCGCCCAACCCGTAACGGATGGTGCGTTCGCCACCGACCGCGAACTCGTAACGTGACGTGTTGACGTCCGGCGGCTTCACGGTCAGCCCGATCTCAGAACATTCCTGGATGAGCGTCACGACCTTGTCCGTATGGTCCATGTCTGCGGACAGCACCGCAGCCATGAACGCGGCCGGGTAATGCGCCTTGAGGTACGCGGTCTGATACGAGAGCAGCGCATAGGCCGCGGAGTGGGATTTGTTGAAGCCGTAGCCGGCGAACTTCTCCATGAGGTCGAAGATGTGCGCCGCGAGCTCCTGCTGGACGCCCCGCTCCACCGAGCCGTCCACGAAGATGGAGCGCTGCTGGGCCATCTCCTCGGGCTTCTTCTTTCCCATGGCGCGGCGCAGGAGATCCGCGCCGCCCAACGTGTAGCCCGCGAGCACCTGCGCGATCTGCATGACCTGCTCCTGGTACAGGATCACGCCGTAGGTCGGCTTCATGACCTTTTCCAGGCTCGGGTGCAGGTAGTCGATCGGGCCGTCGATCTTGCCGTGCTTGCGGTCGATGAAGTCATCGACCATGCCCGACTGCAGCGGTCCCGGTCGAAACAGCGCCACCAGCGCCACGATATCCTCGAAGCAGTCAGGCTGCAGCCGCCGGACGAGATCCTTCATGCCGCGGGATTCGAGCTGGAACACCGCGGTGGTACGGCAGGATTTCAACAGCGCGTAACTCTTGACGTCGCCCATCGGCAGCGTGGCGATATCCAACGCCGGTTCGCCACGCTCCGCGCGGAGGCGGTTGATGATGACTACCGCCTTGTCGATGATCGTGAGCGTGCGCAAGCCGAGGAAGTCGAACTTGACGAGCCCCGCGGCCTCGACGTCGTCCTTGTCGAATTGCGTCACGACGTTGGCGCCGGACTCATCGCAATACAACGGCGCGTAGTCGGTCAACACCGATGGCGCGATCACGACGCCGCCGGCGTGCATGCCGGCGTTACGGGTAATACCCTCGAGCGAGCGCGCGAGATCGATGAGGTTCTTGATCTCCTCTTCAGACTGGTAGAGCTTCTTGAGCTCCGGTTCCTTCTCCAGCGCATCGTCGAGAGTGATCCCGAGCTCGAAGGGAATGAGCTTCGCGATCCGGTCCACGAAACCGTAGCTCAATCCAAGCACGCGGCCTACGTCGCGCACGACGGCCTTCGCCGCCATCGTGCCGTAAGTGATGATCTGCGATACCCGCTCCCGCCCGTACTTCTGCGCGACGTACTCGATCACGCGATCGCGGCCATCCATGCAGAAATCGACGTCGAAGTCGGGCATGGAGACGCGCTCGGGATTCAGGAAGCGCTCGAACAGGAGGTCATACTTCAGCGGATCCAGATCGGTGATGCCGAGGCTGTAGGCCACGAGCGAGCCGGCGCCGGAGCCGCGGCCAGGCCCTACCGGGACGCCGTTCTCGCGCGCCCACCGGATGAAATCCGCAACGATCAGGAAGTAGCCCGCGAATCCCATCTGACAGATGACGTCGAGCTCGATCGCCAGGCGTTCGCGATACCCCGGCACCTGCTCTTGCGCCAGTCGCAGAACTGCGAAGCGCTTCTCCAGGCCGCTCGCTGCCTCTGTGCGTATGAAATCCTCCGTGGTAACGCCGCCCGGCACCGGATAGGGAGGTAGACGCGCTTCCCCAAGCTTCAGAACCAGACTGCAGCGCCGCGCGATCTCGACCGAATTGGCAAGCGCCTCCGGTACATCGGCGAACAACACGGCCATTTCCTGCGGCGTGCGCAGATACTGTTGCTGCGAATACCGGCGCACTCGCCCGGCGTCGGCGAGCAGCGCGCCATCGTGAATGCACACTCGGGCCTCGTGCGATTCGAAGTCGTCCTGCTTCAGAAAGCAGACGGCATTCGTTGCCACGACCGGGACATCGCGACGGGCCGCAAGAGCCACGGCGGCCGCAATGTAGGTTTCTTCATCGGGGCGCCCGAGGCGCTGCAACTCGATGTAGAAGCGGCCAGGAAAAAGGGTGCTCCACTGATCCAGTGCACGCTCGGCATCGGCCTCGCGACCGTTGACGAGCGCCCGCCCGATGTCGCCGTCGGTTGCACAGGACAGCGCTATGAGGCCTTCGACGTTCTCCACCGACAGCCAGGCGCGATCGATTGTTGGAATGCCCTTCTGCTGCCCTTCGAGATACGCGCGACTGACGAGCCGCGTAACGTTCCCATAGCCGGTCTGAGACTGGCACAGCAGCGCGATCTTCGAGGGTTGCTGCCGTTCACCGCTTTCACGTACCAGGAGGTCAACGCCGATAATGGGCTTCACGCCGCGCCCGAGCGCCGCGCGGTAGAACTTCACCATCGCAAACAAATTGCTCTGGTCCGTCACGGCAACCGCGGGCATGCCGGCAGCGCTCACGGCACCTACGAGCTCATCCACACGCACCACGCTGTCGATCAGCGAGTACTCGGTATGCAAACGAAGGTGAACGAACTCGGCGGACATCGGAAGGACCCTAGAGGAAATTCAAGCGCCCGCCATTCAAGGCTGGCCGCCCGTGCCCGTCAAGCGTCGCATCTCGGCTTCGGCGCGGGAGCCAGCCTCGGCGCTCATTACGGCCTCCAGGGCGACCCGTACGGGACTGAACGACTTGCGATGCAGCGGCGAGGGCTCCCGTCCACGCAGGGCTTCGAGGTGCGCCGGCGTGCCGTAGCCCTTGTGGGCGCCGAACTGAAAGCCCGGATAGCACCGGTCCAGCGCCTCCATCATGGCGTCACGAGACGTTTTCGCAAGAATCGACGCCGCGCTGATCGCAGCGACGCTCGCGTCGCCTTCGATGATTGCTTCTACCGTGCAACCGAGGCTGAGGTCCTCGATGTGGGGCAATTGGTTGCCATCTACCTGCACGTGCGTCGGGCACACCGGCAAACGCATCAATGCGCGTCGCATCGCGAGAAATGTCGCGCCGAGAATATTGAGACAATCGATCTCGTCGCGATCCGCCCATGCGACTGCCCACGCCAGCGAGCGCGTGCGGATGAGCGGCGCTAGTCGCTGACGTTCTTCCGCCGATAGCACCTTCGAGTCCGCCAAACCGTCAATGCGGCGCCGGGGATGCAAGATAACAGCCGCGGCAACTACCGGGCCCGCGAGGGGGCCCCTGCCCGCTTCATCCACGCCGGCTACTCGCGACGGTCCTACGCGAGCGCGCGCACGAACCAACATTACCTTGCACCTCCATGAATGCACCCGCGAAGTAGCATCACGCCGCGCCTCCGAGCGCGCTGCCACGCACACACTCGAGAATGGCGGACGCCGCTCGCTCCGCGCCGCCGCAGCGCAGAGTCTCATGAACTTTACGGAACTCCTGCTGCATCTCACTCAGGTACTCACGATCATCGAGCTCGTGCAACAACGCGCTGCCGAGCGCTTCGCCGCTCACCTGCTCCTGGAGGAATTCGGGCACGAGCTGTCGCCCGACGAGAAGATTGGGTTGCGAAAAATATGGCACCTTGATGAGCCCCAGTCTGCGCAGCAGAAATGCGGTGACGGCGCCGACACGATACGCCACCACCATCGGCCGGCGCGACAGGAGCGTTTCAAGAGTAGCCGTTCCCGATGCGACGATGACCGCGTCCGCCGCGGCAAGCACCCGCTGCGCCTGCCCATCGATGACGCGGATCGCTGGCGCGCGGGGCACTGCCGCGACTGTTCTCTCGAAGGCCTGATATACGCGGCGCGATGCCATGGGCGCCACGAATTGAATCTCTGGCCGGTGCACCGCGATCCATGCCGCGGCCGCCACGAAATCCGCGCCCAGACGCTCGACTTCACCCATCCGGCTTCCGGGCAACAATGCGATCACAACAGCCGCCGGATCGATATCGAGGGCACGCCGTGCGCCCTCCCGGTCGACCTCGAGCGGGATCTGGTCCGCAAGCGGGTGTCCGACAAAAACCGCCGGCACGCCGTACCTAGTGTAGAACTCCGTCTCGAACGGAAGGAGGCACAACACGAGGTCGCAGGCCTTGCCAATCCCGCGGACGCGGCCCTGTCGCCACGCCCATACCTGCGGGCTCACGTACTGCACCGTCTTGACGCCCTCGGCCTTTAGCCTTTTCGCCAAGCCTAGATTGAACTCAGGCGCGTCGATGCCTACGAACACGTGTGGGCGTGCCGCGCGAAATCGAGCAACGAGGGAGGATCGTAATCGGAGGAGCCGCGGCAGATGATGGAGTACTTCCGTCAGGCCCATCACCGCGAGCTCGTCGGCCGACGCCCAGGGCTCGCAGCCGGCAGCGATCATCTTCGGGCCGGCGACACCGAAGCATTGGACGCCCGGCACCTGCGCCCGCAACGCCGCGATAAGCGCAGCGCCAAGCTGATCGCCGGACAACTCTCCCGCAACGATTCCGACACGCAACGGCTCCGCAGTCGGAGTCATCTGATACGGCCGCCTTGAGTGGCGGGCCGCCAGCTGGCTGAGTCATGCGTGCCTGCCGCGCGGATGGTCGCCGCGACGGTGGTCGAGCTGTGGGTGCTTGCCGCTCGGATGGCCGCCGCGACGGTGGCCTGGTGGCCGCTCATCGCACGATGCTGCGAGTCGAAGTCCCGATGAAGTCGACGAACGCGCGGATCTCGGGACAGTTCGCGGCAACCGGCTGCAGCCTCTCGAGCGCTTCGCTCAAGCGCAGATCGGAGCGATAGAGAATGCGGTACGCCTCGCGAATGTTGCGTATCTGCTCCTCCGTGAAGCCGCGTCGCTTGAGGCCCTCGGAGTTGACCGCATGCGGTACGCCCGGATTGCCCGCGACCATGACGTAAGGAGGAACGTCGCGCGTGACGATCGCGCCGCCCGCGAGAAAGGCGTGCGCGCCGACCTTCGCGAACTGATGGACTGCGGTGAGGCCGCCCAGAATCACCCAATCGCCGATCTCGACATGCCCGCCCAACGCGGCGCAGTTGGCGAATACGGTCTTGTTCCCCACCTGACAGTCGTGGGCAACATGGGAGTACGCCATGAACAGATTATCGCTGCCGACGCGTGTGATGCCATGGTCGTGCGTCGTGCCGCGGTTCACCGTGCAGCTCTCGCGAAATACGTTGCGGTCGCCAATCTCCAGGCGGGTCGGCTCGCCCTTGTACTTCTTATCCTGCGGCGCGTCGCCGATAGAAGCGAACTGGAAGAAATGGTTATCCGCACCAATCACCGTCGGCCCATTGATCACGACGTGAGGGCCCACTATCGTGCCGGCGCCGATCTGCACGTCCGGTCCGATGATGGAGAAGGGGCCCACGGTCACGTCCGCCGCGAGCTGAGCTTTCGGCGACACGATCGCACGCGCGTCGATCACTTGCCAGTCTCCGGCGCTACCATCATTTCTGCGTGGGCGACCTCCGTTTCGCCGACGAACGCTGCGGTCGAGAACTTCCAGATGCCCCTGAGTGAGCGCTGGACGGTCGCGGTCAGGATGAGCTGATCGCCCGGCACCACCGGCTTGCGAAAGCGTGCCTTGTCGATGCCGACGAAATAGAAGCGGGTCTGCTCGGTCGGAACCGCGTTCACGCTTGCGAACGCGAGAATACCCGCGGTCTGCGCCAACGCTTCGATGATGATCACGCCGGGCATGACCGGCCGGCCCGGAAAATGGCCCGGAAAATAGGGCTCGTTGAAGGTCACGTTCTTGAGCGCGCGGATCGTCTCCCCTGGGATGCACTCGAGGACGCGATCGACGAGCAGGAAAGGATAACGATGCGGCAGAAACCGCAGGATCTCGTTGATGTCGAGTCGAATGGGGTCAGTCATCATCCTCTTCCTGATCGTGCGGAGCGCCTGCGGCGCCTTCGAGTTTCTTCAGCCGCGCATCGAGCCGTTCGAGGCGCTTGAAGCGCCCAACCATCCGGCGCCACGTGCTTGCCTTTTCTAACGGAATGCCGCTGGAGTATACGCCGCGCTCCATGATCGAATGGCTCACCATCGTCGTGCCCGTAATGACCACATCGTCGACGATAGTCAGGTGTCCGCCGAAGCCGACACCACCGCCGATCATGCAGCGCTTCCCAATCGTCGTGCTGCCGGAGATGCCGGTGCATGCGGCGATTACGCTATGCGCGCCGATGTGCACGTTGTGGGCGACCTGTATGAGGTTGTCGAGTTTCACGCCTTCTTCGATGATGGTGTCGTCAACAGCCCCGCGATCGATCGTCGTGTTGGCGCCGATCTCCACGTCGGGACCGATGCGCACGGTGCCGACCTGCGGCACCTTCACCCACCGGCCGCGCTCGGGCGCGAAGCCGAACCCATCACCGCCGATGACGACGCCGGGTTGCACCACCGTGCGGGCACCGATTTCGACCGATCTGCACAATGTCACGCGCGCCACGAGGTACACGTCTTCCGCAAGCATAACGTCATCATCCAGCAGACTTTGGACACCCACGACTGTTCGGGGACCAACGACCACGCGTTCGCCGACCACGCATAACGCGCCCACATGCGCGGTTGGATCGATCCGGGCGCTTGCGGCAACGATCGCCGAAGGATGCATGCCGGGCTGCGCTTGCGGCTTGGGATGCAGCACGCCGGCGATCCGCGCGTAGGTCACATATGGGTTCTGGCAGATAAGAGCAGACACCCGGCAGTGCTTCGCCGAGGCCGCATCGAGGACAACAGCGGCCGCCAGGGTCGTAGCCAGCTGCGGCTTGTAGCGAGGATTGGCCAGAAAGGCGAGTGAGCGTGCATCCGCGCCCAGCAGCGTCGCGACATGCTCGACGCAAGTCTCGGGATCGCCGCGCAGCTCGCAGCCAAACCGAACGGCGAGTTCCCCCAGCGAAACGGCCATAAAATAAGCGACAACGTGAGCGGGAAAGGCCCTCTCAGCGGGTCCTTACGCTCATTTCCCCTGCGGCTTGGCGGGCGCCGGTGACGGCGCGGCCGGCCGGGCGGCAGCAGGCGATGGAGCGTGAGACTGCAATGCAGTCAGGATCGCCGGCGTAATGTCGAGCGTCGGCGTCGAATAGATGACGCCATCGGCGATCACGAGATCGAAGTTCTGCGCTTTGGCGTACACACGCACCTCCTCGATCAGCGTGCGTTGCAGACGGGACATCTCCTCGTTGCGCCGCGCGTTGAAATCGTCCTGCACTTCCTGCTGCTTGCGGGAGAGCTCGCGATAACTGTCGCGCAACTCCTTCTCGGCGCGCGTCCGCTGGTCTTCCGTCATCGTCGCCCCGTCCTTCTGGAGCTTGTCTTCCTTGGTCTTGAGAGTCGTCTGCTGGTTCTGCAGCTCTTTCTGGCGCGGCGTGAACTCCGTACGGATGGCCTCGACGACGACCTTCGCCTGCGGAGAGGCCTCCATGAGCTTGCCGTAGTCGACGACGCCTATCTTTAGCTCGGCCCATGCGGGTAATGCGGCGAGGGTGCCGGCTACGGCAATCATCCAAGCCATCGAACTGGTGCTGATCAAGCGCTTCACGGCAATACCTACCTCAAATGACCGAAGATTATGCCCCACTCGCGTCTGCGGACCCACGGGCCCACGAAACGCGGCGGCGCAGTGTAGCGAGAATTGAACCCCAATTATGCGCTACCGGGCCTCAGAAGGCCTGCCCGATCGAGAATTGGAAGCCTTCGGTCTCATCACCCCAGCGGGTGTAGGGGTCGCCATGCACTGCATTCAGAGGGACACCGAAGCTGAACCGGAAAAGGCCCAGCGGCGCCAGCCACTGTACCGCGATACCGACCGAGCGCTTCACATCACCCCAGGAGGTCAGCCGGTAGCTCTGGGGGGTGATCTGGTCCGGAGCGAAGAACTGCAGCTTGCTGCCGGTCTCATAGACACCGCCCATGTCGAAGAAGGCGCTGACCCGCGCGCTGCTGCGCCACTTCGCGGGCATCGGGAAGATGAGCTCGTTCTGACTGGTGAGGCGCATGTTGCCGCCATAGGGGTTGCCAAACTGGTCCTTGGGACCAAGCCGGCTCTCGCGGTAGCCGCGCACGCTGTCCGGGCCGCCGCCGAAGAACTGCCGGTACGGCGGGATCGCCGTGGTCTTGCCCAGGGGCTCGCCGTAATCGAGGCCGGCGTTGAGCACGAATGCGAACTGGTGCCACAGCGGCACGTACTTCAGGAAGTTGAAGTTCGCTATGTAATATTGGACGTCCGCCCCGGGGACCGTTGCGGAGATCGAGAGGGACGTTCGCATGCCGCGGTCCGCGAACAGAGTCCGGTTACGCGTGTCGTAGTCCCAACCCGCTATGAGCTCCGCAGTCTTGAAGTTCGTGCCGTAGAACACGAACTCGTTGTTCGAGGAGTCATCGTGCGCGATGCGGTGATACGGATGGCCGTTCTGCTGCACCCACTGTTGCGCCTGGTAGGCGCTGCCCTGCGAGCTCGTAAGGAGCTCGGAGCTCTCCAGCGATGCGCCGAAACGGACGTACTGGTACTCGGTGATCGGATACGCCCAGGTCGGCCCGAAGCTCAGTGTCTTGGAGGAGAAATTCGATGAGGACGAGACGAACTGCGTGACGTCGCGATAGGTGAGCGAAATCGTCCGCTGCAGGTTGTCGACGGTCGTATACGGGTTCGTGTGCTGAATGCTGTAGACCTTGCTGAAGGCGCCGCCATTCAACTCGACCGCCAGGCGCTGCCCGGTGCCGAGGAAGTTGGCATCCGAATAGCTGCCGTTGAGCATGAACTTGTAGGTCTCGGAGTAGCCGATGCCGCCGCCCAGCTGCGCGCTGGGACCCTCCTCGATCTTGTAATTCACATCCACGAGGTCGGGCGCGCCGGCCACCGGGGTGGTCTCGAACTCCACGTTCTTCACGTAGGGCAGACGCTGGACGCGCTGTTTGGAGCGCTCGAGCGAAGTGTTGGAGAGCCAGCCGCCTTCGAGCTGGCGCATCTCGCGCCGCAGGACCTCGTCGTTGATGCGGTTCGAGCCCGAGAACGTGATGTTGCGGACATAGACGCGATTGCCCGGATCGACGAAGAAGGTGAGCGCCACCTCGTGCGTCGCGTTGTCCGGGGTGGGCACCGGCTCGACCTTGGCGAAGGCATAGCCGTCGCGACCCAGCCGGTTCTGGATGAGCTCCTGGGTAGCCGTGATGAGCTTGCGGTTGAAGATCTGGCCCGGCTGCACGACCAGCAGCTGCTCGAGCTCCTTCTGCGGGACCACGAACGTGCCGGCGAGCTTCACCGAGGATAGCTTGAAGACCTCGCCTTCCTGCACGTTCACCGTGATGAAGATGTCTTCCTTCTCAGGCGCGATGGCCACCTGGGTCGAGTCGATCTGGAAGTTCGCGTAGCCGCGATCCATGTAGAAGTTGCGCAGCTTCTCGAGGTCGCCCTGCAGGGATTCGCGGGAATAGCGGTCGTCCTGCTTGTACCAGGAGAGCCAGTTGGGGGTCTTCAGCTCGAAGCCCTCGACGACGTCCTTCTGCTTGAATTTCGTGTCGCCGACCAGGTTGATCTGACGGATCTTGGCGCGCTTGCCTTCCTTGATCTCGATCTTGATCTTCACCCGGTTGCCGGTCTCCTCCTCGACGTGCGTATTCACGCGCACGGCGTATTTTCCGCGGCTGTAGTACTGATCCGTCAGGTATTGGGTGACATCTTCGAGCACCGAGCGGTCGAACGTCTTGCCGGTAGCGAGACCGACGTTGCGCAATGATTTCTGCAGATCCTCGGTCTTGATGTCCTTGTTGCCCGTGATCTCGA